>JAQBPB010000051.1 GCA_028287745.1 Chloroflexota bacterium | reverse complement strand
GCCCGCCGGAAATGCGTCTCGGCGCGGGCCAGGTCATCTTTAGTGTTTTTACCTTCGTAGAGCAAAGCCAGGTAATAATGGGTCAGGCCGTCTTTAGCGTTACTCGCCAGGGCTTTATTGTAAGCCTCAATCGCCTGGTCAATGCGGTTTAACTGGCTGTAGACCAGGCCCAGTTTAACCCAGGCCTCGGCATAGCCCGGGTTGATTTTGACCGCTTTTTCCCATTCTGCAATGGCGCTTTTAAGGTCAATCTGGGTTTCGTGATAGATAATCCCGGCGTAGAAATGGGCCAGGGCATAATTAGGATTTAACTTGAGGGCCTGGCTGAACGAGGCCAGCGCCTCCTGGCGCCGGTTCAAGTTAAACAGGGACAAACCCTTCTGCAGGTGGGCTTCACCCAGGTGCGGGTTTAGCACCAGCGCCCGGTCAAAGTAATTTATGGCCTGTTGCAACTGCAAGTTGCCTTCCTGGGCCGCCCCGGCTGCCAGATAAGCGTTTGCATCGTTGGGCGCGATTTTTATGGCCGCATCGGCCGCGACTGCCGCCTCTTTGAAAAGGCCGAACCGGAATTCGATAGCCGAAAGGGCCAGGTAGCCCTGCGCCCGGTTTTTATCCAGGTTAATAAACTCGATATACTCGTTTAAGGCTTCCTGCTTCTTGTCCTGGTCGGCGTAGCGTTTTGCCAGGATGTCGTGGTAGCGGAAGCGCCGGTTGAGGTCTTTTTCAAGGTCTTTGGCCTTGCGGTAATAGGGCTGCGGGTCCCCTTCACCGGTAAGTTCCAAATATTGGCCGTAATAGAAATTCGCCTCGGGGTTGTTGGGACCGTAGTGGAAATTGGCATCCGGGTCGTTGGGTTTGGGTTCGGTTATTTCTTTCAGGCGCGGCCCGGCTTCCTCATAGGCCAGCTTCTCCCCTTTTACCCAGCGCACCATCCGGTCCAGCGGATTGCCCAGGTCTTTGCCCTGGACGCGGGTCATTTCCAGGAAAGTACGGGCAATGCCAAAGCGCAACCGCTCTAGTTCAAGCTGGTTATCGCGGGCGCGGGCATCCCAGACCGCCGCCAGGGTCTTATTGCCGTTCTGGTCCAGGTTCTGCCAGCGCTGGCGGTTCTGAGACTGCTGCTGGCTGACCCGGCTTTCCCCGGCCCGGAAAGCTTCCATAGCCGAGTTAAGCGTTTTTATGTCCCTGGCCTGGTCGTTTTTACCCAGGTAGGCCAGGCCCTGCCAATAATAGATTTCAAGATAATTGGGGTCTAGCTCTCGCGCTGTAGAAAGATTGTTGATTGCTTCGGCATAATCGGCCTGGTAATAATTTATCCGGCCCAGGTTCTGATGGACTGCCGCCGATTTAGCGTCCAGCTTCTGGGCGCTGAAAAGCCGGTCCTTGAAGTCGGTCAGCACCGGCGGGCGGAACTCGGCATCGGTCCGGTCCAGCAAGAACTGGGCATAATTGGCAAAGATTTTCGGCAGTTTATCGCTATTTTTAAGGGCCAGGTCGAAGCTCTGGTTAGCCGCCGGGTAATTGCCCTGGAAGTTCAGGGCGACGCCCCGGTTGTTATGGACCACCGCCGGAAGGACCGGTATAGGCAAGCTTTTGGCCTGGGCGGCCTGGTTTATATTGATAAGCTGGTTGTAATCCTCGACCGCTTCGGCGTACTTGCCAAATAGAAAGAGGGCGTTACCCCGCAGCAGCCGCAGGCCCGGTTCATTCTCCGGCTGGCCGTTGTTCAACAACTGGGTCAGCCCGGCGATGGCGGCATCATAATTGCCGGTGTAGTAGGCGTTAATCGCGGCCAGAAACTGAGCCAGGGGCAGCCGATCGGGATTGGCTTCACCGGGCAGCGCCGTTAGAAAAGTAACTTGCTCCGGGTCGAAAAGATAGCGGTCCACCAGTTGCCGCCCGCGCCCTACCGGCGGGTCGAACGGCCCGTTAGGTTGAAGAGTCAGAGTTATATATAGCCGGTTAGTGGCCGGGTCGCGATACCCCCAGACCAGCACATCGTCCTGGCGCTGACGGGCCAGCTGCTGGGCGGTGGCCGGGCTACTAATATTGTCGGTGGAATAAACAAGTTCCAGGTCAGTCAGGTTGCCGGTGCCCAGCAAATTCGCCCCAAAGTTTCTGGCCCAGCTCTGGCCCTGGGCGTTGCTGTAGTTGTAACTGGCGCCATCGGCAAACTGATTAAAATGCACGACAAACTTTTCAAGCGGGGCTTTACGGGCAAAAGCGGTCAGGTAGATTATCAGGGACACGATTACTAGCAGCATTACGGCACTAATAATCGCGGCTCCCAGGGCCACCGCAGGATTGCGAAAACGAATGCCCTGGCGCCGGGGGCCGCCGCGCCTGCGCAAGCCGCGCTTGTTGGGGTCGTAAGTCGGTTCGGCAAAAAGCTCGTGAGCTTGGGCTCCCAGAGCCGTACCGGGCCTGGTTACGGGCCGCAGCACTGCCCCGGTAGGTTCCGGGTCTTCTTCCAGGTCATCAAATGGCGAAGCGCCCACTACACGCGGTTCCACCGGGTTCACAGGATTGTTAACAGCGGTAAAAGGCCGCTGCTGCCGCAAGGCATCGCCAACACTCTGCGGTCCATCCGCCAGCGGGACGGTTTCCTGGTCCAGCATACTGAAGTAAGCCGGGCTTTCCGGGTCCAGTTGAAACTCATGCTGGTCCGAAGGAGCGGACGGCGGCGCGGCGGCAGGCATCTCGCGGCTGACAAATTGGCGGCCGGAAGGAGTTTCAAAGCGCTGGACCGGGCGGCCGCCCGGAGCGGGTAAAGCCAGGCCCAGGTCGACCAGGTCTTGCGGCAGGTCAAAATCGCGCCTGGTAGAATAGGCCGCGACAGTGGAACGGAGCTGAATTTCCGGTCCGGGCAGATTATCCTGGAAGAAGTCGGCCAGCAAATCGCGGGGCGAAACAGGCGGCGCATCCTGGAAGAAATCGGCCAACAGGTCCCCGGCCGGGCTGTTCGTCAGCATAGTTGGGCGGTCAGGAGGGGCGCCTGTTTTACTAATATTAAAGGAAGCCGCCCGACTCAACGGGAATTCAACCTGGCCCAGACGGGGATTGCCTTTGGGCTGGAGCCGGTTAAGCGGGCGCTTTAGATTTTTACGGGCCTGCCGGGCCGAAGTCCTGGCGCGGCCGCGCAAGACATTCAAACGCTGGCCCAGGCGGTGGCTGATCCGGCCCAGGCCAGGCATATCCCGTTTTCCTGAGGAGGTTGTGTCTGGTTTATTATCAATCCGGGGATTGCGACCACGCCGCCCCGGTATCAGAAAAATCGGCATTTATCTTTAGCCTGAATCCGGCAAAACACCCGGCTGTACCGTTGAGTGTAACTTATGTTAATGGAAACCTAATCTATCAATAATTAGGCTTCGAGTCAATAGGACAAAAAAGGTCGAAAAAAGGCTTTAAGGGTTACATTTCGCCTTAAAAAGGCTTTTTTTTCAAAAATTTCAAATCCATCTCTCTTATACATTGATAATAAGTGACAAGGATTGTATTATGGATGCAGTAACAACTTGTAAAAGGATTATTTGTATCAATGATTTCACCTGTGAATGAAGAAAGGGCTCCTTTAGCTCTTGAAACAAGCTTGCCTATCCTCGTGGTAGATGACGACCAGGCAATGCGGCATATGCTAGAAACCGTCCTGCTGGATGAAGGGTATTCGGTTATTCTTGCCCGGAACGGCAAAGAGGGCCTGGAACGGGTTAGAAAACAGCGGCCTGCCCTGGTACTTTTAGACTTAATGATGCCGGTGATGGACGGCTGGCAGTTCCTGGAAGCAATCAAAGAAGTCCCCGAATACGAGGATTTACCGGTTTTATTGCTTTCGGCCAGCCGCCAGCTTATCAATACGGCAAAAGAAAGCCAGGTCAAAGCCTATCTCTCCAAGCCTTTTGAGCTGGTAAAATTACTGGCCTATATTGAAGAGTACAAACAGAATTACCGTTAAACCCAGGCTCTAGCGCCCTTCTTTTTCCGCCTCCCAAACCCGCTAGTTGACAAAAATTCATGACTTGCTATACTGAATTTTATCCTAATATACCTTTAGGCCGTAATTTGTTTTGGCTGGGTAATAATTACCTGCTTTAAATTATATAAATGCCCGCTAATGCTTATTCTTTGGGGCGGCCATTCTCCGATATTTTCCCTGCCGGTAATGTTTTACCGGGCGGTGAGTAGGTCTAAACCTACGCTATTATTTGCGCGGAACACTTAAGAACTTGCTTAAGCCCTCTTTAGTACTGCTATTCGCAGGATATTTCGGATGAAACCGGGTTAAAGCAGGCGACAGCAGGAGGTTAGATATTTAATAGTGCGGCAAACTGATAACAACGACCGGGATCTTTCATCCGACTCGAAAAGTAATGCCGGAATCTTAGATCAGACCGAAAAATCTACCAGCCTGGTACCTGACGCCCGCCCTAAACGCTCCAGTCAGGCCGCCGATGAAGCGCGTCAGATGCTGGACGAAATTGCCGGTTTAGACTATGAACACCGTGCTTACCAGCGTTCACGCCGGGACGTTGCCACAACTATCCGCGCAGTAATCCTCTGGCCTTTTCTCCTGGTATGGAATGTAATCAAATTTATTATTACCCCGTTGCGCCAGGCCGATTTCCGGCTGGCCGGGGAAATGCGCAAATTCCTTAAAAACCCGGGCCACTTCTTCTGGTTCAACCGGGTCGCCCCGGAAGCCGCCGCGCAACACTTTGGCACCAGTTCCACCGACGCCATGGCCCACCATGCCCGCCGCTACGGCGGCCATACCGCCATGCTAGCCCTGGCCGTAGTGGTGGTTATCTTTGGCGGTTTTAGCGGCATGGTGACCAAGATAGCCAATCACGATGAACACCATGCCGAACCGCAGTCGGTAAACGGCAGCCTGATTGTTACCGGCGATACCCGCGAAATTTACGCCAATGCCGTGGCAGCCAACAATACCGCTTTTACCCGCCGGGTCGAAGCCATAGTTATTAAAGAGGGCGACACGCTAGCAAGTATCGCGGCGAACCGCAACATCAGCGTAGAAACCTTACTTTATGCCAATGGCCTGATAGAACCGGACAGTATTTTGACCCCCGGCCAGAAACTGGTCGTGCCGCCGGTTACGGGTATGCTGCATATTGCCAATGCGGATGAAACGATTGGCTCGGTTGCCAACAAGTACGGTGTTGATCCTAAAATTATCATTGATTACAAATTCAATAACCTGGATGGGACCGATCCCACTACTTCCCTGAAATCTTTACAGGAGGTAATGGTGCCGGGCGGCAGTATGCCACCGCGTGACAAACTTTACCTGTACACTGTACGGTCCGGGGATACTCTAAAGAAGGTAGCCGACAAGTTCGGGATACAGTCGGACACCCTTTTGAAAAATAACGAGCTTGATAACGGCTTGCGGATTGGACAGCAAATCCGGATAATGCCGGTAGACGGTGTCATTTATAAAGTGCAGGCGGGCGATACGCTGGACGGAATTGCCAGTTACCTGGGAACCAGCCCTGAGAATATTATTAATTTCAAATCTAATAATGTGTCGCGTGGTGTCAAACTGGTTGCAGGCAGCAGTTTAATCGTGCCGGGTGGCGATTGGCCGCCACCGCCTCCACCAAAACCGGCCGACCCTACTCCGACCCCTAAACCGGCTCAGACTGCCCCGGCGCAGAATAGAGGTTCGGCCCCGGTCGTCGCGCCTTTGCCCAAGCCAACTCCTAAACCGGTGGCGGCACCCGCCCCGGCGGCAAAACCGGCCCCGGCCCCGGCGGCAAAACCGGGACAGGCGGTCCAGAAACCAAAACCGGCGGCGGAAGTAGCACCCTCTACCGGTAAAGCTACCGGCTCAATGGTCTGGCCGATGCGCGGTGTGATTACAACTTACTTCGGCCAGTATATCTGGTACGGTACCCATGCCGGTCTGGATATTTCGCAGCCCTGTGGCGCTAGAGTAGTCGCGGCGGACGGCGGTACGGTCGTTGAGGCCGGTTGGTCTCCTTATGGCTACGGTATAACCGTCGTGATTAACCACGGTAACGGCTTCAAGACACGGTACGGTCATTTTTCAGGTTTGACGGTACAGCTAGGCCAGCGGGTTTCGCGCGGGCAATTGATCGGTTATGAGGGGACCACAGGCAACTCAACCGGTTGCCACCTTCATTTTGAGACCATCTTAAACGGAAACGTCACCAACCCTTTGCGGTGGTTACCTTAAAGCATTTCGCTAATCTCCCGGGTAGTTAATTAGCTTATAGTTAACAGTTGTGTAATGCTTTTCGTAACAAATCTATGCTATACTGGCGCCATCCGAGGACATCTGCTCCCTACGGAACATTTACTTTTACATCAGAAATAATCTGAGAAGGTAAGAGCGACAGGTATAGCAGCTAACCAGGCTTGTACCGGCGGCACTTATAGTTATTACACGCCGCCAATTTTAAGACAGCTCTGAGTAGGAAGGTTCTATCTCAATAGTGCAACAAAATAACAGTAAGGATAATGATACACCGGATTCCTACGGCAAAACCGGGGTAATGGACCAGGATGAGCCAAACCTTAATCAATCTAACCCCTCTACTCCTCATAAGGTAAATAGCTCAACCACCCGGAACGCTGCTGACGAGGCCCGGCAAATGCTGGACGAAATCGCCGGTCTGGGTAATGACCAGCGCGCACCCCGCCCCGCCCGTCCGGAACTGGCTAAAACTGTCCGTACGATTCTTCTCTGGCCCTTTCTGGTACTATGGGCAATCATTAAATTAATTATCTCTCCCCTGCGCCGGGCCGATTTCCGGCTGGCCGGGGAAATGCGCAAATTCCTCAAACACCCGGGCCACTTCTTCTGGTTCAACCGGGTCGCCCCGGAAGCCGCCTCCCAGCACTTTGGCACCAGTTCCACCGACGCTATGGCCCACCACGCCCGCCGCTACGGCGCGCATGTCGCCATGCTGCTCCTGGCCCTGGTGGTGGTTTTTTTTGGTGGTTTTAGCGGCCTGGCGACCAAGATTGTAAGCGCTTATGCCGATACTCCCCCGGAATTCCAGGCTACGGCCAATTCGGTTATCGTCTCGGACAGCCGTGAAATTTACGCCAGCGCCGTGGCAGGTAACGATGTAAAGTTCCCGCGCCGGATTGAAACTATTGTAGTAAAAGAGGGCGATACTTTAGGCAAAATTGCCGCCGCCCGCAGTGTCAGCCTTGAAACCTTGATGTATGCCAATAACCTGGTGGACCCGGATAGCGTGATTGTCCCCGGCAAGAAGCTGGTCGTACCTCCGACCACCGGTATGCTACACATCACCAACCCTGGCGATACCATTGGCAAGATTGCCGACAAGTACGGCGTAGACCCTAAAGTCATTATTGCGTACAAGTTCAACAACCTGGAAGGGTTCGACGCCAGCACCACCCTGAAACCTTTACAAGAGGTAATGGTGCCGGGCGGCAGTATGCCGCAACGCGAAAATGTTTATATGTACACGGTCCAACCGGCCGATACTCTAAAAGGCATTGCCGAAAAATTTGACCTGAAAGTCTCGACCCTGCTGGATAATAACGACCTGGAAGATGGCTTGATTGCCGGACAGCAAATCCGCATTCTGCCGTTAGACGGCGTAATCTACAAGGTAAATAAGGGCGAAACTCTGGCGGCTATTGCCGATTACCTGGGCGCTAATCCCCAGAATATAATCAACTTCAAGCCCAATAACGTCGCGGCCAATGTCCCGCTGCAAGAGAATAGCAGCCTGATTGTCCCGGATGGCACCTGGCCCCCGCCGCCGCCTCCACCACCGCCTCCGCCGCCTCCTACAGCGGCTCCGCGGGCTACGGCAGTCCCGACCCCGGTTCCGCCTACGGCTAAACCGACCGTTGCGATAGCGGCCCCGGCCAGCAATACGCAGAAGAAGACGGCCGCCCCGGCGGTAGCGCCACCGGCCAAACAGGCCGCCCCGGCGACCAAAACACCGGCGCCCGCCCCGGCGGCTAAAACACCGGCGCCCGCTCCGGCGGCGGCCGCGCCTGCCCCGGCGGCCCAAAAACCGGCTGCTCCAACCCAGAAAGCGGCGGCACCGACCCAGAAAGCCGCGCCAACAGCAACACCTAAACCGGCTGCGCCCGGCCAGGCAGTGCAAAAACCGGTGGCCCAAAAACCGGCCCCTGCTGCTAATCCTAATGCCGGGGTAGCTACCCGCAACTTCAGTTGGCCGATGCGCGGGGTAATCACAACCTACTTTGGTGAACCTATTTGGTACGGTATCCACATGGGCCTGGATATTTCCAACAGTTGCGGCACGCCTATCGTCGCTTCCGATGGCGGGACAGTCATTCTCGCCCGGTATGATGGCGGTTATGGCAACAGCGTGGTAATTGATCACGGCGGCGGCTTCAAAACCCGCTATGGTCACTTCGTCAGCCTGCCCCCGGTCAGTGTCGGCCAGAAGGTCGCCAAGGGTCAGGTAGTCGGTTACGAGGGCACTACCGGCGCTTCTACCGGCTGTCACCTTCACTTTGAAATTCTGGTGAACGGCGCGTATACCGATCCGCTTAAGTGGCTAAAGTAGGCCACAGGGCAAGTAAATAATTAAAAGGGATACCACGGCCCAGCGCCAGGTATCCCTTTATTACTTTAATGGTTAATGCCTGGCCCGGCCGGTCGCGGGCTGGGAATACAGCAAATAGAAAGTACAAAAGAGCCAAAATGTCACAAGAACCGAAAGATAAAGATCCCCACTGGAAAGTACTGCGCCGGGAACCGGTATACAGCAGCGACTGGATAAACCTCTACAAGGACTGGGTCCAGCTACCGGATGGCAGCGTTATTCCGGGCCATCACGTCATCGAGTATGTGAAAGAGGCGGTAGCGGTTGTGCCGGTCAACGAGGCAGGCCAGGTAATGCTGGTGGACCACTACCGCTTTATTACGGGCAAGCGCGGCTGGGAAGTTCCGGCCGGGGGCGTGGACAAAGGCGAAACCTGGGAAGCGGCTGCCCGCCGCGAGATGCTGGAGGAAAGCGGCTGCACCGGCGGCGAGCTGGCCTTTATGTCCCAGTATCACCCGAGTAACGGCAGCTCCAACCAGCTTTTCGCGCTTTATTTCGCCAGGGGTGTGGCCCAGACCGCGCCAATTCACGACACTAACGAAATAATCGCGGCCCGCTGGTTCGATATTGCGGAAATCCGCGAGTTAATCGACCAGAACCGTATCCCGGACGGCCTGACCCTGACATCCCTGCTCATGGCATTTTACAAGGGGCTATTGTAGGGATAAAGTAAGCCGTAAGGAGGTGTAAAACCCTGCACAAAAACACTTGTGGCAAAGACCGGCTAAAAATGGTAAGATTAAAAAGAGGCGTGGAAATTGCTTGAGGCAGATTGATAGAGTTTTTAAGTGGGATTTTTTAAAGCGATAAACCGCTGGACCGTAGCCTGGGGGGTAACTTTATTAATAGGGTTGCTTTACGTGGCTTATCCGGCGAACGCCCAAATTTCACTGCCTTTACCGGATACGATAAAGGTGGAAAGCAATCAGGCCCTGCCGAATTTCCCGGACGGCATTAAATTTAGCTTCAAAGGACAAGCCGGTGCCGGTTCCCCGGCCATCAAGTGGATTGAATTAGGCTTCCGGCTGGAAGGTGAAGTTGAAACCACTATCCGGCACCAGAATCTTGAACCGTCCGCCCCGCTGGCCGCCGAATTCTCGGTAGATACCCATAAAGATTACATCCCGCCCGGTACGCAAATCAGCTATTACTGGCTCTTAGGGACCGTCCAGGGCGATATTTACGAAACTACCTCCCAACAATTCACCTACCAGGATACCCGCTACCCATTTAGAGAATTAAAAAAAGGCTTTTTTACCGTCCGGTGGTTCCAGGGTGACGCCAATTTCGGACAGGCTGCGATGAACCGGGTCACCGCCACGGTAGACCGCCTGAGCCAGCTTTACAAAGTTAAGCCGGATCGCCAGATTACCCTGACAATTTATCCGGACAGCCGGACCATGTTTACCGCTCTGCCGCCCAACACTCAGGAATGGGTCGGTGGACAGGCCATACCGGAACTGGGTACAATTGTGCTGGCAATCAGTCCGGGCGATACGGCCGAACTTGGCCGCAGTATTCCGCACGAAATCAGCCACCAGGTCATTTATCAGGCTACGCGCAACCCTTATAATGTCACACCCAAATGGCTGGATGAAGGTCTGGCGGTCAATAACCAGGACCGGATAGACGGCTTCTTGCTGGAAGCGTTTGAACGGGCCCGCGACCAGCGCACCCTCTTTCCGCTGCGCGTCCTTAACGGCTCCTTTCCGGCAGACAGCCAGCTTTCTTTTGAAGCTTACGGCCAGAGTGTCCAGATAGTCCAGTATATTTTGAAGAAGTACGGCGATAAAGGGATAGAAAAAATCCTGGGTTCGTTCAAGCAGGGCGTCAGCTATGATGAAGCAGTCCAGATTGGCCTGGGTATCGGGTTGGACCAGCTTGACCGCGAATGGAAACAATCCATCGGCTACCCTGTAGCGGAGGTACCGGCCGCTACACCTACACCCACCATTCCGGCCACTCCGCCAGGGCTGATTCCTTCACCTACGCTCTACGTGGAACCTACACCTGCGCCGACCCAGGAAACCGTGCCCACCGCGACCGTGACCACAACTCTGGCCGGGGCGCTGGTGCCGGTGGTTACCACCGCCCCGGCCCAGGCAGCATTGGTGCCGGTTGTGACAGTTAGCGCCGGTCCGGCTGCGGGTGGAAATACGGCCAGTACAGCCGGGAACAACCCGGTGCCGGGCACGGAAAATAATAGTGTTTTGATAGGGACGCTGGTCGGAGTGGGGCTGGCCCTGCTGGCCGGGTTAGCCGGTCTGGCAGTTATAGTTGCCCGCAAGCGTCCCTAAACCTTTTGCTGGTCATTACCATCGGGAGACAAGCAGATGAAACATAGTCCTAAAGTGATTGATAAAGTCTTTTGGAGTGCCTATACCCGTTATGCCGAAACCCAGGATATGACCGGGGCCGAAAAGCAGCGGGTCGAACAGGTCCTCAGCCGCCTATTTGAATTTGGGGCAAGCGCGCCGCAAAGCGTCCTGGATGCCGGTTGTAACAGCGGCGCGTATACCCTGGCCCTGGCTATGTCCGGTTTTAAAGCAACCGGGGTGGATTTCGCGCCGGGCTTGCTCAGTAGCGCGCGCCGGAGGGCGGCTGAACTAAAAGTCCCGGCCACTTTTGAAAAGATGGACCTTGATAAGGTCTTCTGGTACGCTGACAATGACTTCGACCATGCCATTTGCACCTCGGTCTTGCATGCGGTCAAGCGGCCGGAATGGGTCCTGGACGAATTACACCGCGTCCTTAAGCCTGGCGGGCTGTTGATTATTACCCTGTGGCTGGACCCGGTTAAACACCGGGAAGCCTTCCCGGAGGAATTTACCGAACCGGCCCCTTCCAGTAACAATCCGGGCGGGCTGATCGCGCGGGCCAGACAGGCCGCTAAAAGCTTGAGTGAAGGCAAGCGCCGGGCCCATTACTGGACTCCGGCTGAAATACAACAATTGCTGACCAGGCACCAATTTGAAATTTTACAAAGCCAGGGCGCTCCCTTACATACGGTAGTCGCCCGCCGCGCTTGACAGCTTTTTTAGGGTCAAGTAACATTAGAGCATTATTCTAAATCTATTAAGGAGAGGAATAGTTGGGTCACGATACTAATAGGCTCGCTGCGGTCATCCTGGCCGGAGGTAACGGTACTCGAATGAGGTCGAAGTTGCCCAAAGCGCTACATCCAGTGCTGGGCGAGCCGATGATTTTTCACATACTGCGGGCGGTTGCCCGCTCCGGGATCCCGCCTGAACGGACTTTGATAGTAGTAGGTTACGCCGGAGAAAAGGTTCGGCAAGCCGTAGCTACAACCGGCCCGTACCTTTTTGCCGAACAAACCGAGCAACTAGGCACCGGTCACGCACTCTTAACCGCTCAATCGGGCATACAAGCCCTGGCTCAGACTCCTTTAGGGGCCGCCGAAAACCTCCTGGTCGCCTATGGTGATAATCCCCTCCTCTCTTCACAGACCCTCAATAAACTTATTAACGCCCATTTCGAAACTCAACCCCTGGTTACCCTGGCGACTTCCGAAATTGAAGACCCGACCGGTTACGGCCGGATTATCCGGCATCCCGCTACCGGCCGCTTCCAGGCCATTGTTGAAGAAGCCGACTTAACGCCTGAGCAAAAACAGATCAAAGAATTTAATCCCGGCGTGTATGTCTTTAACACAAATTGGACCTGGGATGCGCTTACCCGGCTCAAAAAGAGTCCTAAAGGCGAATACTACCTGACCGATTTGCTCGGTTTTGCCGCTCAGGAAAACGGTAACCCGGTAGAAATGACGCCGGTCGAGCCGGAAGACATCCTGGGCATCAACGACCGGGTGCAACTGGCCCAGGTGAGCGATATCTTTAGAAACCGGGTGCTGCGCGAATTAATGCTGCAAGGCGTAACCATTGTTGACCCGGCCTCGACCTATATCAGTGCCGAAACGGAAATAGGCCAGGATACTGTAATTGAACCGAATACCCACCTGCGCGGGCAATGCCGGATTGGCCGGGATTGCCAGATAGGACCAAACTCAATCCTGGAAAATGCCCAGGTCGGCGATAATTGCCAGGTAATGGCTTCGGTGGTTCAAAATTCTACGCTGGAAGACGAGGTCAGTATCGGACCTTTTAGCCGGGTACGGCCGGGCAGCTACCTGGAAACTAAGGTTTACATGGGCAACTTTGCCGAGGTAAGCCGTACCCGGGTGGGGACAGGCACCAAACAATCACATTTCAGTTTCCTGGGTGATACAACCACCGGCCCGAATGTTAACGTGGCGGCGGGTGTAATTACCGCCAATTACGATGGTGTAAATAAAAATAAAACCGTTATCGGCGCAAATGTTTTCCTCGGTTGCGACACTATTCTGCGCGCACCGGTAACAATTGGTGACGAGGCCCGGACCGGGGCCGGCTCAGTCGTAACAAAAAATGTAGAACCGGGTGTAACCGTTGTCGGACTACCCGCCCGGCCAATTAAACGCAAGGCACTGAAGCCCGCGGAACCAACTATTAACGAAGCGGAGTAGCTACTCCCTTCCTAAGCAGTTGTATATAACATGCTTTAACCCAGCGTAGTAGACTGGTAAGACAATTTTTAACCTTCAGGAGGTTTATGGACGGCAGACTTCAGATTTTTAGTGGGAACGGAAACCGGGCTTTAGCCCAGGAAATTGCTCAACAACTTAATCTTCCGATGGGGCGAGCAATTGTAAGTACGTTTAAAAATGGGGAAAGCCGGATACGGTTTGAAGAAAATGTGCGGGGCGGTGACATATTTATTGTCCAATCGTTGTGTCACCCGGTCAACCACCATATTATGGAACTGGCCCTGATGATTCAGGCCGCTCGCGGCAGCAGTGCCGGGCGTATAACGGCGGTTATTCCTTATTACGCCTACGCTCGCCAGGAAAAGAAAATGAGCGGCCGCGAACCTATCAGCGCCAAACTGCTGGCCCAGTTCCTGGAAATTGCCGGGGCGGACCGGGTTTTAACGGTGGACCTCCATGCCCCGGCTATCGAGGGCTTTTTCTCAGTGCCGGTGGACCACTTGCGGGCGATACCCCTGCTGGCCGAACACTTCCGGCGAATGCGCTTAACCAATCTGTCGGTTGTCTCACCCGATCCCGGTGGGGTTAGCCGGGCCACCGACTTCCGCAACCGGGTTGGCGGCACGCTGGCAATTATCGCCAAGCACCGGCCTGATGTGGACGTCGTAGAGTCCCTGGAAATGGTCGGGGATGTCTCCGGCCGGACCGCTATTATTGTTGATGATATGATTTCTACCGGGGGCACGCTGGCCCAGGCGGCCAACCTGGTAATGGAGAGAGGAGCTAAAGAAGTTTACGCCTGCGCGGTACACGGCCTTTTTGCCGGGGACGCTTTTGAGCAGATTGCCCGTTCCCAGCTTAAGCAAGTTGTCGTCACCAATACTTACCCGGTTGATGGGGTGGTGCATAAATTGGGCATTGAAGTACTGACGGTTGCGCCAATGATCGCTGAAGCGATTACCCGGATTCACAAAGATATGTCCATCAGCGTGATGTTCACTTAACCGAGAGTAAGTTGCGGGTTAAAAACTAAATATATGTATAGCCTACCTGGAAATGTTGCTTTTCTTTATGAAATTCTGAATCAAACTGTTACCCTCAAGCCGGGTGAAGTGGTTTGCGACCAGAATATTACGGCTGCACGTCTGATTGTGGCCGGTATTTCAGTACTGGGCATTTTGCTTTGCCTGTTAATCCTATGGATTAATGCCTCGGTTGAAACCGGCCTGACCAGCCTGAGCCGCCACCGCTTGCAGCAAATGCGAGATCACCACGAACCCCGCGCCCAGTTAATCGAAGAGTTACTGAACCATCCCGCGCAAATTACTTCCGCACTAAACCTGCTGCACATAATTTGCTTGATGGCTATCACCGGGCTGGGTATCCTGGCAATTCACCAGTTTAACCTCTACGGCCCGGAAGTAACGGTCATTTTAATCTTCATGATCTTTATTACCATGAGCGTAATCCGGACCGGGTCCAAAGGTTACGCCATGAACCACCCGGACCGGCCGGTACTGCGTTTCAGCGGTTTTCTTAATACCGAAGTTGCCCTGATGCGCCCGGTAGTCTGGATGGTTCACGGCCTATCAAATTTGCTGCTGCGACTCTTTCGCCAGAAACCTATCCCGCCTAATATGGTGGTCAGCGAGGAAGAAATGGCTTTGCTGGCAAATATCGGTGAGGAAGAAGGGCTTATCGAGAGTGACGAGCGCCAGATGATTCGCAGCATTTTCCAATTTGGTGATACTTTCGTTCGTGAAGTAATGATACCCCGCCTGGATATAAAAGCTATTCCCAGCAGCGCATCCCTGGATGAAGCCCTGGACGTTATTATCTCGTCCGGTAAAAGCCGCTTGCCGGTCTACCAGCCGGATATAGACCATATCAAGGGTATTCTTTACGCCAAGGACCTGATGGGCTACATGCGCCGCCACCCCGGCGAAAAAATAGACCTGACGACTATTTTGCGCCCGGCGTATTATGTGCCGGAATCTAAAAAGGTTGACCACCTTTTCGCTGAGCTGCAAAAACAGCGGGTCCATATCGCTATTATTATAGATGAATACGGCGGTACGGCCGGTATGGTAACTATCGAAGACCTGCTGGAAGAAATAGTAGGTGAAATCCAGGACGAGTACGATACCGAGACCCCCGATTTTGAGCGCATCAGTCAGCACGAAGTCCTATTAGATGCCCGCCTAAACCTGGGCGATGTCAACGATTTCTTCAAGACTCACTGGGAGTCGGAGGATATTGAAACTATTGGCGGCTTTGTCTACGATAAATTGGGCCGCATTCCCGAGGAAGGCGACCATTTAGCGGTTGACCGCGAGGGTAACCTGATAACGGCCAGCGAAAGCCAGGACCCGGCCGATAAAGAAACTGACGTAACCGAGTCACCCGCCCTACCGGCCGATTATTATTTAATCAGGGTCGATAAAGTTACCGGGCAGCGCTTGCGCCAGTTGCGCCTGCTACACATCTTCCCGCCAAACCCTACGATAGCATCCGACCGCAAGACCGAGCCGATTACGGATAGTGGTAGTTCCAATGGCGACCGGGAGCAAGGGTCGGAGCAGTTCGATAGATAAGGTGGTTGTTAAATATAACCCGGAAAGAGGCCAGCATTGTTTGGAAACGAACCGCTAAACGTGGGCATCCTGATTTTTGACGATGTAGAGGTGCTGGACTTTTGCGGCCCTTTTGAAGTATTTTCAGTCGCCCGCCCGCTTAACATCAGCAGCCAGGACGACAGCAATAAGCCTTTCGCGGTCTTTACGGTCGCCCAGAAAAGCGCGACTGTTCGGGCCAGGGGCGGTTTGCGAGTGGAACCGCATTTCACTATCGAAAACCACCCGCCAATTGACATCCTGGTAGTGCCGGGCGGTTGGGGCACCCGGCGCGAGGTCGATAACCCGGCCCTGATTGAGTGGATTCGCCAGGTGACGATTGAAACGCAGTTAACTACTTCGGTCTGCACCGGTTCTTTCTTGCTGGGAAAAGCCGGGCTGCTGGAAGGCCGCCGCGCTACTACCCATTGGCTATCGCTGGACCGCCTGGAACAGACTTTCCCGGCGGTCCGGGTCATCCGCGAAACGCGCTGGGTTGATGAAGGAAACCTGGTGACCTCAGCCGGGATTTCTGCGGGCATTGATATGAGTCTGCACGTAGTCGAAAAGCTCCTGGGCCGCGAGGTCGCCGTGCAAACCGCCCGCCAGATGGAATACGCCTGGAACGAAGAAACGAAGGTGTAGGGAGCGTTGAACGGGTAACGTAAACCGGGTAACGTAGTAAAGCCTGGTCTTTAAGTTGCGCTGCGGGAATATATTGTTATCAGGGGGTCGGAAGACCTTACTGGCCTGCGTGCAGAGTAGCCCTTTGTTCCGGGGTTAGTTCGTAAAGGGCAGAAACAAGCTCATCAATCTCGGATTGGCAAAGGCCGGGTTGGGCCAGGGCTGCCAGCAGCGCGGAAGGCTTTGAGCCGCTAAAAGAAGGTAGAGCCGCCCTGGGGAAAGCCAGCTTCTTGACCGGGTTCGCGTAATAATCCCATTGTCCACCACCTACCGGCTTGCCGTAAGACCGGAATTGAAAAGTCGCTAAACGGCTGTTCAAGAAGTTCGCCGCCAGGGCTTCAAGCTGCCATTCGGCCGGAAAAATCACCGATACCACGTCCGTACTGAAATAAAACCCTTCACGGTCAACCGCGAAGGTATTGCGGGGCGCTTTATAGGGCGTTACCAGCTTGGCGGCTGTCTCAAAAACGGCGACTTCGCGGGGCCATTGCAACTCGTAAAAAGGGAACAGTTTCGTATAGCGCCGCCGCCGCTCTAACTCAGGCCGGTACTTTTCAAGGTAAGCTATTAAAGCCGGAGCTTCCAGCGGGTCAAAATCCGGCGGGGCATAGATCAACCACTGGCCCTGCCAGTCAATCCGGCCTGGACCAATATCACCGTTCTTAATGGCCCGCCGCAGGTTGGCCGGTTCCAGGTTCCCGGCGGTAACGGCATCCACGAAAAATACCCGGTCCAGGCCGGTCTGGACCCCGGTGCGGCATTGCGCGATATCCCCCAGCAGGCAAGATTTTTCGGCAATTTCCTCTAAAAGCAACCGTTCAACCGGCAACTGGCGCAGCCAGGTCCAGGGGGCATGTCCGGAAAGATTAGCCTGTAAGAAATCCTCGGTCTGACCGGCAAACTTGAAGGGGAAAGTGTGGCCGGGCCGGGCGGCCTGACGGTTAGCAAAAAGCAGGCAAACATCCACCTCGGCCCCGGCGAAATGCTGCTCTCCGCCCAGGTCTTCCAGGCCCAGCAAGCTGGTTTCGGCCAGCAGCCAGCCGCGCAGCGGGGCCGCGAAGGCCGCTTCCTTCCAGAAACGGGAAGTTACAAAACCGAGCCGCCCGCCGGGAGCCAGCAATTCAATACCCCGCCGGATAAAATAATAGAGCAAATCACTTTTGAGGTTGTAGACCTGCGGGTAAGTCCGGGCAAAATAAGCTTTTTCGATTCCGCTGTAATCATTAAACCCGACATAAGGCGGGTTGCCCAGGACCGCCCCAAAGCCCCGGTGCGGTCCAAAAACTTCCGGGAATTCGCTCTCCCAGCCAAAAGGGTACAACGCGGCCAGTTTAAGCCCGTCGTCCGGCGCGTTAAAAATCGGCAGGGCAGCGATTTCGGCCTGTAATTGCTGCCGCTTTTGTGCCAGCCACCCCTCAAACTCACAATACTTTTCCAGGGCCATTGCACAATCGCCCGCACGAATGGAGCTAAAAAGGGCCTGACGCCCGGCACCCCCGCTAATACCTGCCCCAAGAGCGCCCACCAGGGCGTTGCCGGTCCGGATTTGGGCGGCCAGGGCAATTATAACTGTTGGCCGCACCGGCCTTACGCTTATTTCGATCAATCGTTTTAAAATAACCAACCGGGCCTGAAAGACCGCCAGCGGGTTCAAATCCAGGCCGTATAGGCGTTCTATCACCAGGTTTTCAAGGGTCGCTCCTGGCTCTAATTCCGCCAGCCGGTCCAGGGCGGCCAGTAAAAAGGCACCACCCCCGCAAGCCGGGTCCAGGATAGGCCGTCCGGCCAGTTCAGGGGTTATAGTCACCCCGGTGATATAGCGAGCCAGGGTAGGCGAAGTGTAATAAGAGCCGCTGCGCTTGCGGTCCTGGCGTCCCTGGTCCTGCCAGAAGTGCAGTCCGGCCAGCGCTTGGCTATCCAGTGCCGTACCGGGCAGCGCGTCCATTTCGCGCCGGATTGGCTGGCAGGCGGCAAGTTCGGCCGGGGTCAGTCCCGGACCACCCAGTAGTTCGAGAAACTCAGGGGCTAAACCGGCACTAACCTTTTCGGCTAAAAGGCGCAGCAACATACGGCCAGCCTGGTATTGGGCGGTAGGTGAAATATTCTTGAGGTGTTTTTCACGCTTGACCGGAGAAAGCGGGGCCAGTTCAAAGTCCGGCATGGCTTCAGTTAAAACCGGCCCTAGCTTTTTAACCCAGGCCGTTATTTGTTCCTGGAGCATTAAAGGCTCAGGGCGAGAAGGTCGCGGCGGCCTGGTCATCGGCACCCTGTTAATAAGAGGTTAGTTGGAATAGACAATTTATTATGCGCCAGGAGTGGCCGTTGGCGCGGCGGGAGTAAGTTGGGTTGACTGCGCGCCCACGGTATTGCTGGTCGCTACCGGTGAAGTGACAAAAGAAATAATTGTCGTGGTTGGCGGAGGCGCTGTTGTAGGGGGCGGCGCTACAGTTGCGATAGCGGTTGGCGGCATCGCAGGCACAGCCGTCGGCGGGACAATTGCCGGGTTAGGTTGATTATTGGGCCGGACTATCGCCACCCGGGTCGCGGTAGGTTGGGGTGCCGCCGTTGGCGGCAGGGACACGGTATAAGTCACCGGCTGCGCCTGGTTGAGGGTCTGGCCGTTTGATTTAACCAGCACGCTATACTGGCCGGGCGCGACATTGGAAGGCAGGGACGAAAGAATGTATTCGTCACGGGTGATTTTTTCGTTGCGGCTGAGCATCGGGGAAGCTTCCGGCTGATTATTTATCACCCGGTAGACCTCCAGCGTCAGCGGGTCGCCAACTTTAATTCCCTCCTGGAGATTAACTTTACCAAAAAGTAAAATAGTGCTGTTAGTAAAGAAATCTTTGAGGGGCTGGCCCGGCGCGTTGTTTGGAAATTGGCTGGTGGTGAATAGGCTGGCAAAAAGCGGCTGCTTAAAAGCAACAACCGTGGGCGAAAGCGCGGGAGTCGGTGTTGGCGCAATTATCGTGGGTGAAGACGCTACGGTAGTGGGCGGCACTGTGGCGGTGCCGATAGGTTCCGGTGAGGCAGTCGGCGCGAAAATTGGCGTCGGTTCCAGGGAAATAGTCTGAGTCGGCTCCAGGTTAAGCACTATAGCCGGGCTGAGTGCAGGGGTTGGGACAGCGGGAGTGGCTTGCCGGGAACCGGCCGGTGATCCGCCAAACACGACAAAAGCGCCCACT
The DNA here is from genome assembly GCA_028287745.1 of Chloroflexota bacterium. GTDB lineage: Bacteria > Chloroflexota > Chloroflexia > Chloroheliales > Chloroheliaceae > 54-19. Next base: position 19,923 of record JAQBPB010000051.1, on the reverse strand, counting down.
AGCAGGGCCAGGGCGGCCAGGATTAAAAAGGCCAGCAGCCATAGTGGTAAGAAAAGCCGGGGCGCCCTGCGCTTAACCACCGGTCTGGCCGCCTCGCTGGACCACAAAACAATGTCCGGGTTATCGCCGCGGTCGAATGAACCGGCATCGGCGCTACCGGCAGCCGGATTGGGCGGCCTGACCTCAAACGGCCCTATTTCGATACTTTTATCAACCTTGTCCGCGATGGGGTTAGCCGGGGCCGGGGCGTGCTGGACCGGAGCCGGGGCCAGACCATGAACTGCCACCGGTAACGGCCCGGCGGCGGCCGGTTCTTTAACGGCAGCGGCTACTTTTGCCGGTTCCCTGGGCAGTAGTTTGGCCCGCTCCGGTTTTGGTAAAGCCTTTTCGCTGCCTTCGGTACCTAGGTGCTTCCGGGCCATGCTGCGGTGGGCGGCCGCTTCGGCGTAGTTCTCATCTATCGCCAGCACCCGGTCATAGAGCTTGACCGCCTGGGACCACTTGGACACCGAAAGAGCCGCTTCGGCTTCCCGGTACAGCCGGTCCCGGTCATTTTCGAGCTGCGTTCGCACGCGCTTGAGGGTCTGGCCGACTTCTTCGGCGTCCTGGTAGCGCTCGTTAACCGACTTGTACAGGCACTTCATAATGACCGCTTCAAGTCCGGCCGAAATGTAGGGATTATAGCGGCGCGGGCGGTCCGGTTCCCGGTCGCGGACCAACCGGAAATTATAGGCCATTGTTTCGTAATCGAACTCGTTTTTGACCGCTTTGAAAGGCAAGTAGTAACGGCCGGTAACAGCGGCATAGAGAGTGGTGCCGACCGAATAGAGGTCGGCGGCGGGAGTTATCCGGTTGTCGCCCCGGGCCTGTTCGGGAGCCATAAAGTTGATCGTGCCCAGGTTAGAGCCGCTAATGGTGACATCTCGGTCCTGACCGGCATGGGGCTGGTGGGCGATGCCAAAGTCACTGATTTTAGCATAACCTTCGGTCGTCAGCAGGATATTACTTGGCTTTATATCGCGGTGAACAATGCCCAGTTTGTGAGCGGCCGCCAGGCCGTCGCAGACTTCGCCAATCAGGCGGACCGATTGCAGCAGCGGCAAATTGCCCTTACTTTTAATCATGTCGGTCAGGTTGCCGCCACCGACCCACTGCATGACAAAAGCGTTATATTCTTCTAAGAGGTCGATCAGGTAAACAATATTGGGGTGTTCGCTCAACCGCGCCAGGGAGCGCCATTCGGTCTCAAAAAGGCGGCGGGCCTTCGGATTTGCTTCGTCGGTGGTCCATTCCTCGTGCAATTGCTTGACCACCACATCGCGGTCCACCTTCAAATCGTGGGCGCGATAAGCTATGCCGAAGCCGCCCCGGCCGATTTCCTCGATGATTTCATAACGATTTCGGACTATTCCTTTAAGGCCCATACACCTTAAAGCCCCCTTTTTACCCTACACCCCGTGCAAAGTGAACAAAAGCCAACCAAAGGTGTCCCAATTCAAGTATATCATATATACCCGGTTATGAGTTTCAACTACCACTGTTATAACCAATATTTTAATAATTGCAAGGGTACTTTAGGGGCCTTATCCGGCAGACCTCCTGAAAGGGCAAATAGTATTTGCCAGTAAACACATCAGGTCTTGGCTGTAAAAAAGCGGGAAAATAAGCTTGACAAAACAGACAATCTTAGGCTATCCTAATATTGGAAGTATCCAAAGATAAGTAATAAATATAGCCTGAACAAATCCCGAGGTTAGACCCCGGCAAGAAGAAGTTTTAAGGGATCGAAAACCATGACTTACGCGAAAGAGTTTTTAGCCAGGCAGCGTAACTACCACCAGGCCCGGCAAAACCGGGTAGAACTACCCCTACGCCTGCGCCTTTTCCTGTTCTTGCTGGCGACAATATCTATTTCCTTCGGCGTAATGCTGGCTTCTTTAATCAGGTAAACTCAGGTTTTAGAATAATACAGAATTAAAAAAGGGATGCGGCACTTAACCGCATCCTTTTTTGGTGTCTAAAGATTGAAATTAGGCCGCCTGGTCCTGGAACACCTTGATAAAGTGGCTGGCGTCATTTTTGGTCAGGTTATCCAGGCCGCAGCCATAGAGGTTCTGTAGTCGGGTTTCGAGTTCCGCTTTCCCTACCTCACGCCGGGCGGCCATTTTAAGGATGGCCTGGCGCTGCTGCTCGGTCGCGGTTTCACCGGAGCCTACCGAACGCGGTTCCGGAGAGCTAGTATTGGACGGTGCCTGAACGGCCGCGATAGCGTTATTCACCGGCGCAGGTGCGGTTTGGACCGGAGCCGGGGCCGGGCTCATGCGGGTCGGCCGGGAAGGGCCCTCCGAAGCGGCCGGACGCGGCAGACCGGTCGGAGCGGCCGCGCCGTTACCGTTACGAGCATTGGACCGGTTATTATCGCGGGGCTGCCCATCGATAAGCTCATTATCATACAGGCTGTTGCCGAACTGGTCGCCGAAGCAGCGCAAGGCCCGTTTCAACGCGTCGGTAATCGCCCCTTTGCGGGCCATATCGTGCGCGTCAATTTTTGCACGGGGATTGCGCCCTTCCTGGATAGGGCAGACCCCTTCTTCTGTAATCGGTACGCATCCGCTCACGGTCAACTTAACGCGGGCGGCGTAGTAGCCACCGATAATCTCGCCATTCTCGGCCAGCACATTCTGTAATTCCACACCTAAAAGGTCGTAACCCCAGTTGCCGTAGCCGAAGATTTTGTTGGCCGTATCAATAACATCGTGCCCTTTGAGATAAGACAGCTGCATCCCACCGCCACCCTGGCGGTGTTTAACCCGCTTGGCATCAAGCGGCTGCTCCAGTTGGGTGATTTGTTCCGGTGTAAATGGTGACTGACTCATTTTTCTCCTACCTTTTAATACTTACTTTTTATTTAACCCTACGCGTACAATATCGTAAAATCATTGAAATAGAGCCACATATATATTATCTTAGCACATTTGATCGAATTATCAATAGGTTTTAAAAAGCCGGTGGGTTTGTTCTATAAAACCCACCGGCTTTCAATTCGAAGGACTGCCGCAAAAGATTAATGCCGGGCCAGGCTGTTTCAAACCGGCCCGGCTGGAAGGAAATTAGCGGTTCTTGCGGCTAACCATCTGCATTCCAAACAGGGCCGCCAGCGCCAGCACACTAAAGCCCAGCACTAACGAAAGCAGTCCAAGGGTGGTTCCGCTGTTGTCACTGGCACCACCAAAACCGCTGGCGGGGGCAGCCGGTGCGCCGCCCTGTCCGGCAACCGTAGCCGGAGCAGCCGTCGTCGCTGCAACCGTAGTGGCGGCGACAGTCGTCACAGCGGCAGTGGTTACCGCCGCAGTAGTCGGAGCAGCCGTCGTCACAGCCGCAGTCGTAGCGGCGGCAGTCGTAGCAGCGGCAGTCGTGGCCTGGGCCGCTCCACCGGTCGATACTACAGCAACCATGTTCTGGAAGTTAGGACCGGAGGCGGGTAACAGGAAGCCTACCGGCAGTCCCTGGGTATTGATAGTACCCTGGATAGTGGCCGTACCGTAGGCTGACTGCGGGGAAGTTTCCCGGATATTGGTAAGGGTCAGATTGTTAACCTGGGAGGCATCACCCTGGGGAGCAGCCGTGGTCGCGGCATTAGTTACAATCTCCTCGGCGATAGCGGTACCGGCATTGCGCAGGTCATGGTAAGGTTGATTGTCCTGCAAACGCCATACGGCCAGTTGGACCTGGTAAGGATTGCTTGTGACATAACCTTTGCTCAGAGCGTAAGCCAGTCCGGACCGTACTTTGGCATCGGCCAGGCCGGTCGCCCGGATAGTCTGGCCTTCGGGAAATTGTTTGCCAAAATCCAGGCAGAAGACATTTATTGTTGGGCTGCCGCCAGGGGCGGCCGTGGTACCGGCAACCGTCGTTCCGGCAACGGTTGTAGCTGCGGCGGTAGTTGCTCCGGCGGTAGTTGCTCCGGCGGTGGGCGTACCAGTGGTCTGCGCCTGAACGCTACCGGAAGGCGCTAAGAATAGTCCCAGGCCCAGGGCAACCAGCAGGAAGCCCACCAATGCTATTCCGCAAAGAACTCCGCCGCGCCTGGGGCGGCCCGTATTGCTTTTTAATGACATCCCAGTTCCTTTCAATCTTTTTAAGCAAAGAATTACTTGCACTGCAAGAACCAATGCAAACCCTTAATTTATAGCTAAATATAAGCCAATCAAACACCTTTTTAGCAACATATGTGCCACCTGGCGGTGATATTTCAAACCGAAAGGGTAAATAATTAGCTTTACTCTAAGGGTAAATGCCTGGAAATTATTGATGCCTACCAAAGTATTAGCTATAAAGCGGTTGAAATAACCGGTATTTTAAACTATAGTTAAGGTCGTGATGAAACTATTTCGGGCACTAAGATCAAACTCGGGCTGGTTCCTGGTAAATTGTTTTCTGGTAATAGCTTCTTTCGTTCTTTTTCTCGCCCTCAGCTATCCTGGCAATACCCAACGGCTCCAGATAGAACGAGTAAAAGATTTCGCAGACCTTACCAGCCTGAACGGCATTGAACGTAACGCGGTAGGTCAGGCTTCCGTCTGGACCAAGCATGACTCCTATTTTGTTTTCGAAACCTTACCTCGCTTCTTGCCTCTAACCGTTACGGTAGAGATGTCCTTAAACCGGCCGGCCGGTGAACCCCCGGCCCATTTAAGGGTTAATGAAGTCAACTCCAGCGATTATTCGCTGGTCCAACCAATTGCCACTTTTGACTATATCCCGGACCAACCGGGCTTTCAGCACTACACATTACAAATACCGGCCCGTACAGACTGGCAGACCGGCCTGGTCTTGCAGTTTGAATCCAACGCTTTTCGGGTGCCCAGCGATGGGCGCTTGCTGGGCGTAGCCGTGCGCGACTTCACCATAACATCGAATGGCGACCAGTGGTCCGGGCTGGTTTCGCCTTACCCGCTGGGCCTGGCGATAGGGGTATTACTGATAGTAATGGCGACCTGGCTCAGGCTGGCCCGGTTGGGCTGGTTCGAAAGCGGTATATTACTGGTAATGATTGCGGTCAGCGCCGCCGAACAGGTCCAGTTCTTGCGGGTCTATAGCTGGTGGCTGCTGGGGTGCGCCGGGGCGCTGGCCGCGTGCGCGTTGGGCTGGTGGGTCATTCACCGTAAGACCAGGACCACCGGGTTTTCAAGGTTTGAAATTTACTGGGCCCTGGCCGGGAGCGCCTTGCTAATCGTCTTCTTTTTGCCGGGCGATGACTTTTCCTTTGACACCAATCTATACCGGGACTGGATTAATGATATCCTGCTGTACGGTCCCTTCGACTTTTACAGCCACTCCGAGTCCTTTAACTACCTGCCGCTAATAATTTATATTTTCTGGATTTACGGGCATTTAACTTCGCTGGTGGGCCTGACCCAGAATATGTTCGTTTTGCGGGTATTCATGAGCCTGTTAGTACTCGGCTGCGCCTGGCTGATCTACCGCCTGATGCGTTCAGGCGAAAACTTGGCCCGGCAGGTAACGGTGCCGGTAATAATGCTTTTCGGCTTTAACCTGGCTACCATTTACAACCCGGCCGTCTGGGGCCAGGCCGATGTCCTGCTAGCTTTTATGCTGCTTTTAACTTTCGGCCTGATTCAACGCGGCTACTCAATCCCAGCCGCCATAATGCTGGGCGTTTCGATTCTGTTCAAACCCCAGGCTATTTTTGTAGTGCCTTTGCTGGCCGTAGTGCTGTTAAAGAAAGCAGGCTGGCGCAAGACCGGTCTGGGTATTGCGTTGAGCGCGGTAATCTGTACGGCCCTGGCGCTGCCTTCTTTTGGCTTCCGCTGGTCCGAAATATACCGCTATTTTTTCCAGGAACAACTGGCGGGTAACTATGTTACCGGGACTATCCGGGCCTATAACTTGCCCTACCTGTTAGACCGGCCGGAACAAATAAGCGTCGTGACCAATTTCGGGCTGGGTATTGTCGCGCTGACTTTTGGGGCAATGGCCCTGTATCTCTGGAAGGGTCAGGCCAGGCCAGGTACTGTCGTTTTCGCCTGCGGTTTAGGCGTGCTGACCTTTTTCGCTTTTTCGATCAAAATGCACGAACGCTATCTCTATTACGCCCTGCCCTTCCTGGGCCTGGCCGTGGCCTATGCCTGGCACGAACAGCCTGCCTGGCAGGCCCGGGCCCTGAGCTGGTTTACGGCGGTCTACAGCCTGGTAACTTTGCTCGAAATGCTGGTTTCCCGGCATGTAGATATATCCGGCCAGATTGAGGAAAATCTCTTTAACTGGAATACCCTGCTGAATCAAAACCGGGCGGCCCTTGAAACCGGCCTGAGCCTGGCCGTCCTGGCCCTTTATGTCTGGGGCAGCGGCCTATTCTGGCTGAACAGCCGCACCAGGCCGGAACCGGCCCCAATACTCCCGAAAACCTCCGAACCCGGGCCGGGCCTGGTTAAAGCAAACGAAAAGGGCTAAGACCCCTTACGGTAAATCTTAGCCCTGGTAATTCTGTGTGCGCTGTTAAAAGCGTGGCGCGGGCGCTATTAGAAAGGAATACCTTCCGGCTCTAACTCCTCGTCAAAGAGAGTTTCAGCCGCCCGCCCGTTGCCATTAGTCGCGCTCTCGGCTCCCTCGCCATCCCGGCGGGAACTTAACATCACCATCTCGCTGGCGATGACCTCGGTCGTCTGGTGCTTCTGGCCCTGGGGGTCCTGCCATTCGCGCGTCTGAAGGCGGCCTTCGATAAAGACATGGCTACCTTTTTTCAGAAAACTGGAACAGGTTTCGGCCAGCTTTTCCCAGGCTACTACCCGGAACCACTCGGTTTGCTCCTTGAACTGGCCGTCCGCCTGCTTGGTAGAACGGCTGGAAGCCACCGAGAAAGTCGCTACTGAACTGCCGTTAGGGGTAATTCGCAATTCTACGTCCCGGCCCAACCGGCCGCTGAACATTACTTTGTTAATATCTCTGGACATACCGGCACAAACTCCTTCTTTATAATTCATACTTCCCGGCTCAATCGCTTTTCGACCGGCTAAGCAGAATATCGTAAAGGTTAAAAGTTTGTGCCACTTTTAAGAATTATTCTTTTTCCGGAAATACTTCTCAACTTTCAGCCGGACCTGTTTTAACAGCGCCCAGGTCGCCAACCCCTACCCGGTGTTTATTTACGGCGGCCCGCAAAGTCTTACGCTCGTAATGGGCGTAAATCATCTTGGTCGTCACCGGGCTGGCGTGGCCCAGAACATCCTGCACCTCACCCAGTTGGGCCCCGTTATTTAACATGGTTGTCGCCAGGGCGTGGCGGAAGTCGTGCGGGTTAACCTCGACGCCGATTTCCCCGGCCCACTTCTGGACCACCGCCCAGACGCTAAAGGGCGACAAACGGAAATTGGCGCCCCCGGCCTTTGGCTGGCCCCGGCTCACCCGGTGCTGGATAAAAAGCGGCTGGTAATTATCGTTGCGGGCCTTCAGGTATTCTTTGATGACCTGCAAAGTTGGCTCATCGAAAAAGACCACCCGTTCTTTATCGCCTTTGCCGGTAATCAAAACTTCTTCCAGCCGGCCGTCCCGCAGGTCGGCCCGGTTGAGCCGCGAGACTTCCTCCCGGCGCATCCCGGTAGTGTACAGGGTCAGGATTAGAGCCCGGTCGCGCAACAATTCCTGGCGGCGCAGGGCCACTTCGGCTGGACTGAGCTTGCGCCTGGCGGCGAAAAGATACTTTTGCAGGGCAGCCGGCAAATCAGGTCCGGGGTTAACTTCGCCATCCTGACCATCCGGGTGCGCGGCGGCGCTTACTTCTTCCAGCGAAGGCACTTTAAGCCGGTACATATAGTCAGCCAGCTTGCGGGTTTCGGTAAAATCTACCCGGGGCGTTTTGTAGCCGCCGCGCCCGGTCAGGCGGGCCAGCCCGCCAATCATCTTGGCATACTGGACATGGCTGGGCGTGAGGTCGCGCCGGGCCAGGTAAGCGAACAGGTTGCGCGGCCCGGCCATATACCCGGCGACCGTCATTTTCTTGCTGCGGCTGTAGCGGTCCACCAGCCACAGGAAATAATCTTCCAGTACCAGCGGTTGCAGGCCAGTTACGGGCAGCGTGGCCGGGTCGCCCTGGCCGCTTTCATACAGGAAATACATAAATATGCGGCAGCCCACCTGGTAGGTCTTATGGGTCTGGACACTTTGCCCTTTGAGCGTCTTTAGAAAAAGACACACCCCACAGGCCACGCTGGTACCGGCGGGCAAGGCCGGGGCACCCTGTTCCAGTTGGGCAGCCTGGAGTTCTCCGGCCCGGCCCCAGCTGTCCTTCAAAGCATTTTCAGCCTGTTTCGAGCTGGCCTCGGTTTGGGCCGGGGCTTTTTCAACGGTTTGTTTCGACTTCCGGCTTTTTGCCAGGGGCGCCGGGTTAATTCCTGGCTGTTCCTCAGTTGACATAAGTATTTCTTAACCTTAAATATTTTACGAAATCACCGTAACTTTATACACATCGGGAGGCTATGTCAAAGGAGCCTGAATTTGCATAAACTAAAAAAACGAAAGCAGGGCGTGAATTGTAAAGAATAACAGATAAAAGCCCCGAACGGTCAGGATGAGCTATAGTCAATCAACCGGAGGCCGGTCAGGTCTTCCGGAATCAATTAGAATATAGAAAAAATTAGTGAGAAACTTCATATATTTAAAAACCGAGATAGTTTATAATATTTTCATGGTGTGAATGCCAGAAGTGTCATTATTTTCCAATTTGCTTTTATGAACCAACCTAGCAGGAGTTTAGTGGGATGATTACGGAAAACAGCGTCTTAAATACGCGCTATCGATTAGAGAAAAAAATCGGTCAGGGTGGCTTTGCATTAGTCTATCTGGCGATGGACCAGTTACTCAAACGCCGGGTAGCGGTCAAGGTCTTAAATTCCGAATTGACCGAAGATGAAAACTTTCTAACCCGGTTCGAGCGTGAAGCCCAATCCATCGCCGCCCTGGAACATCCCAACATCCTGAGTGTATACGATTATGGTCAGGCCGAGGATACCGCCTACCTGGTGACCCCCTATATCGAAGGCGGCACGCTGCACGATAAGCTGCGGCGTGTCAAAAAATTTAATCTGCAAGAGGCCAGCCAATACCTTACCCAGGTCGCGGCCGCCCTGGATTACGCCCACCGCCGCTTTATCGTCCACCGGGACATCAAACCGCAGAATATGCTTTTACGGACCGAGGACGACCGCCTGCTGCTGGGCGACTTCGGTATCGCGAAAGTGCTGAGTTCCTCCAGCGCCCAGAGCCGGACCGGCGTAATGGGCACCATTTCCTATATGGCCCCCGAGCAATTGGAAGGCAATGTCGGGGTCGGCACCGACATATATGCCCTCGGCTGCGTCTTGTTTCAGATGTTGACCGGCGAGTTACCCTATAATGGCGCGACCGAGCAAGTAATGATGGGCCATATCCTGCGGCCAATTCCTTCAATTATAGAGCGCAGCCAGGGACAACTCCCGCCCGCTGTCCAGGATGTAATTAACCGGGCGCTGGCTAAAAAACCGGAAGACCGGTTCCAGAGCGCCGGAGAAATGGCTAAAGCGGTCCAGGCCATTGCCAACGGTGGCACCGCCAACTTCTCCGGAGCCACCAGCCCGCACGACCAGACCCAGGTCGCCGGGTTCCCCGGCACCCAGTACAATGTCACCCAGGTGGCGACAAATTTCCAGGGCCAGGGCCAGCCCGGCACCGCTTATGACCGGACCCAGGTCGCCGGAAATTCCGGGCAGTACAGCCAGACGCCTGGCACGCTGCCGCTGGGCGCGGTAGTAACCGGAACTCCGCCGTACGGCACCGTACCGCCGGGTGGCACACCGCCGCTAGGTTACACCGGCACGCCGACCCAGGGTTTTACAGGCACCCCGCCGCAGGGCTTCACCGGAACTCCGCCCTATGGCACCGTACCACCGGGAGGCACTCCGCCCCAGGGTTATACCGGTACGCCCCCGTATGGCAATATACCGCCGGTCGGAACGTCTCCTTATGGCGTGACCCACAATACCACTAAAAAGCTTAATACAGGCTTGATTGCCGGTAGCAGCGCGATTGTGCTGGTGGCGATTGCAGTTGTTTTGTTGATTATCCTGCTGACCGGCAAGCCAGCCACTCCGGCCAGCCCAACACCCCAGGCAGCGGCAACCAGCACAGCTTCGGCTGTTCAAGCCGGGACAGCTACCACACCGGGCACAGCCACAACTGCCGTTGCCAGTAATACTACATCGGCGGCGGCCACCACGGCCAGCGCGACAACCCCGGCGGCGACAACCGCCCCGGCTGACCCGATTTCGTTGGCCCTCAAGGACGCCAATGATACCTTCTTTGTAAAAGGTGACCTGCAAGGCGGCCTGGCCAAGTTCCGCAAGCTTATCACCGACTACCCGGCTAACGCTAAAGTCTGGCGCGATTACGGTCTGGCCCTCTACCTGTTTGACCGGGATGCCGGGGGTATCGAACCGCTGGAAAAATCGCTCCAGTATGATACCAAGGACCCGCTAACCTATCTCTACCTGGTTGATGTTTACGGGGAAAATGCCCGTTTTGCCGATGCTGAAAAAGCGGCTAAACAGGCTTTGCAACTGGACCCCAACGGCTGGATCGGCCATAGCGCCCAGGCGTCCTATTACACCTACATTCTTAAGGTAGACCAGGCCAAGCCCGAAATCGAAGCGGCTCAGAAGGCCACTGTCCCGGCGGCCAACGAACCTTATTACAACTGGCTACTGGCGGTTGACCTTTTCTACCAGGAAGATTACCAGGGCTCCACCGCTGCGATGGACAAAACGCTGGCCGCCTGGCCGAATTTGCCCACCGCCATCGCGGTCAGAGCTTCGATTTATCTCTTTAGCCCGGGCGATGAGGCTACCCGCAAGAGTAACCAGGCTAAAGCCCTGGAGCTTTACCAGAAAGCCCAGAAACTGGCGCCCGAGTCGTCCAGCATCAATGCTAACCTTGCCAGTTTCTATTTGAACACCGGGGACGCTGCCAACGCCGAGAAGTATGCCAACGACGCGATCAAAAAGAACGAGTCCAACCCGACGGCGCACTATATCCTGGGGGCGCTCCTGTTTGATAAAGTGGATTACCCTAACGCCTTCAAGCACTTTGACCGCTGTATTCAAATAGACCCGAACCACGGCAACTGCTACTATGACTGGACCCTGGGCCTGGTCTACCAGTCGGATGATTTCAATGCGGCGGGTAAAAAGACCGAGGCCCAGGCTAACCTGAAGGCGGCGCTGGATAAATCACTCAAAGTGCTAAATTTACTGCCCAGAAATGCCAATTACAACTGGTTGGTCGGGTACGTCTACTTCAAGCAGGGTGACTTCCCGAAATCAATCAACTATTTGCAAAAAGCCACCGGGGCCGCTCCCGGCGAAGCCAGCTATTACGGTTGGCTGGGAGTAGCCTATTACGATTACGGCCAAAAAGATAGGGCACAGGCCGAATATAACAAAGGCGCGGCGATCAACTCCAATGACGAGGCGGTAAAACTGCTTAAAAAACGGCTGGACTCTTAAGCCGGGGCAGTTTACCCGCCTGACCAGGCGGCGACTTAAACCAAAAGGCCGGTGGGCCAGGAATTTTAGTTAATTCCTGGCCCACCGGCCTTTTACTATTGTTACTAAGTTTTGTTTCTTTAACATGCATTTTACACTGCCATTACACACCGCTAACCTGGCGGCTTTATGATAGAGCCACAGGGCAAGCAAAGCTTCCCGTTTACCCCGGTTTACCTCCTATAAGGGTCGGACTCCCTTCTTTCCCGGGTAAAAAAAATACCCGATAGGCAGTACGTATAAGTAATATCAACAATCCCTGGCGCAGATAATTATAGAGGTATAAGAATGAGTACCAATCCTTTGAGCGACCGCCGGAACCAGGCCGCCCATTTATTGAGACGGGCCGGATTCGGCGGCACCCCGGCTGAAATTGATGAACTGGCAAAGTTAAGCCACGTCGAAGCAGTCGAAAAATTACTTGATTTCAGAATTGACGGCAACCTGGCCTTTAACCTGGAACGCAAGCTCCAGGAGAACGGCTACGAGGCCGCCTTGAACGATATCGCTTACTGGTGGTTGCTGCTGATGGCCCGGTCGAAACAGCCCTTACAGGAAAAGATGACCCTCTTCTGGCACGGCCACTTTACGAGTTCCTTTAACAAAGTCAGGGACTCGTTGCTTTTGTTAGAGCAAAACCAGCTTTTCCGGGATAACGCCCTGGGAAATTACCGCGACTTTGTTAAAAAAGTCTCGCGCAACCCGGCCATGATCGATTACCTGGACGGTCAATCCAACCGCAAGGGCAAACCAAACGAAAACTATGCTCGCGAGTTAATGGAACTTTTTACCATTGGCATCGGCAATTACACCGAACAGGATGTTCGCGAGGCCGCCCGCGCCTTCACCGGTTGGAGCTTCAAGGACCGGACTTATGTCTTTAACCAGAACCAGCATGATACCGGCAGCAAGACCTTTATGGGGCAGACCGGCCCCTTTAACGGCGATGATATTATCGACATTATTTTGAAACGCCAGGAGTCGGGCAGGTTTATTATTAACAAACTCTGGACCTTCTTTGTCTACCCCAACCCCGAACCGGCCGTGCTTGACCGGCTGGGCGCGGTTTTTTTCAAAAGTAACTTTAACCTCAAAGAGGTCATGCGGGCGATTTTTCTAGCGCCGGAATTTCTTTCGGAAAAAGCTTACCGGGCGCTGGTTAAAAGCCCGGTCGAGTATATTATCGGCATGGCAAAACAACTCGGCGCGACCAATATCGCCAGCAACCTGACCCAGGCCAGTGCGGCCATGGGCCAGACCCTTTTCAATCCGCCGACCGTTAAAGGCTGGGACGGCAACCTGAACTGGATTAACAGCTCTTTCTTCTTCGACCGCATAAATACCGCCAATAACCTGGCCAACGCCCGCAATCCGCAGGGCAACTTTCGCTATGACCCCTACGACCTGCTGGGCGTTAAAGAGGCCAACGGGCCGGACTCGGCCGGGGCAGTCGTGGACCGCTTTGCCGGGATTTTCCTGGACGGTCAACTTCAGCCGGAAATAAAAAGCGCCCTGACTGCCTATTTGAACCCATACGGCACCCTTAAAGCCTCGGACCTGCTTGACGCAGCCAGCGGTAAACAAACCGCGCGGCCGGTGGACAGCCGGGTACACGGCACCCTGCACCTGTTGATGGCCAGCCCGGACTACATGCTCAAGTAAATTACCAGAGGTAAAAAATGCTTACTCGTAGAAATTTTTGTAAGACTTGCGGCCTGATGAGTATGGCCGGGGTGATGGCCCCGGCTTTCCTGGCCCGGACCGTTACGGCCACTACGTCCGGCCTGGCGGCGGGTAAACGGGCCCTGGTAGTCGTCCAGATGACCGGCGGTAATGACGGCCTGAACACGCTTATTCCCTATGCCGATAGCGCTTATTATACGGCCAGGCCGACCCTGGGCCTTAAGGAACCGGAAATCCTGAAATTAAATGAGCAGTTGGCCCTGCATCCCTCTCTTAAAGATTTAAAAGAGCTGTACGATAAGGGCCAGGTGGCGGTTGTGGCCGGGGCCGGTTACCCTAACCCTGACTACAGTCATTTCCGCTCGATGGAAATCTGGCAGTCGGCTAACCCGGACAGCGCGGCCCGTGACGGCTGGCTGGGCCGCTACCTGAACGCGGCCAGCAGCCAGGGCGTGCCCGACGCACTGACCAGGTTGGGTATGACCATCGGCAACACCGGCCAGGGCAGCGGTGCGCCCCTGGCCTTCTGGACCGACAAGACGGTAGTCCTCTCCTTTGGCGGCATAGAGCGCTTCCAGTTCCGAGGCGATGCGGGTGTAAAAGGCGACCGCGAGGCCCGGTTGGCCGCCGCCCGCAAAATTTATAATGTGGCGACCCAGAACAGCGCCGCCGAGTATATCCGCACCACCGCCCTGGATGCCCTTAACGCCAGCGAGTCCCTGGCGAAAGTCGCGACCGATTACAAACCGGCCGTGACCTATCCAAAGACGCCTTTTGCCGACCGCCTGAAAAATGTCGCCCAGATTCTTAATTCCGATTACGGCACCCGCGTCTTTTACGTGGCGACCGACGGCAGCTATGATACGCACTTCAACCAGGCCATCACGCATTCGCGCCTGCACCAGACTTTAAGCGAAGGGCTGGCCGCTTTTTACAAAGACCTCCAGGCTCACGGCCTGGACGACTCGGTGATGACCATGACTTTTAGCGAGTTTGGCCGCCGGGTTGCTGAAAATGGCAGCAAGGGTACCGACCACGGCAGCGCCGAACCGATGTTTATCCTGGGTGGCAAAAACGCTATCAAACCCGGCATCTACGGTAAGCAGCCGTCCCTAACCGACCTGGATAACGGCAATATGAAGGTCCAGGTGGATTTCCGCTCGGTTTACGCAACGCTCGTTAAAAACTGGCTGGGTACTGACCCCAAACCAATCGTTGGTGGTGATTTCCCAACCCTGGATTTTGTCAGATAGCCGGGACTGGAGATGAAAGATATGTTTGAATTAACCCGCGAACGCCTGCTTAACCTGCTGGTGCTGGGGCTTGTAGTCTTAGCTTTAGTTTTAAACGCCTGTGGGGAAGTCACGCCCGCCCCTGCCCGGTCCAGCCCACCGGCGGCCTCTGACGCCCGGACGACTAACCCCGCAACGGCCAGCGGCAGCGAGACCCCACCTGCTACCCAACCGGTAGGTGGGAGTGCCATTCCGGGCAGCCCGACCCCCGGGCAAGTGTTCACTCCTGCCACGAGAACCACTCCCGCCGCGACTACCGCCGTAATTGACGCCAACCTGAAAGGGAGCCTGGTTATCTGGGACGGGCTAAACAATAAGCTGGCGGCCAGCTTAAAAGACCAGGCCGCCGCCTTCGGCAAAGCCTATCCCGGCCTAAAAGTTACCCTGCTGCATTACACGCCGGACGAACTGGTTTACGCGGTCGAAATGGCCGTGAAATCCGGCAAACTGCCGGACCTGCTGGTTGCTCCCGGCGATTATGTGGCCGACTTCAACCAGCTAAAAGCCCTTCAACCGGCTGATAAAGTGCTGGACAAAACTTTTCTGGCCGGGTTCGCCCCTAATGCGCTCGGCAGCAGCCAGCTAAACGGCAGCCAGTGGGGAGTGCCCTATACCTACAGCGGCACCACCGTAATGCTTTACAACAAGAAACTGGTCCTCAATCCGCCCGCTACCTGGAGCGAATTGGGCAAGCTTTCCCAACCGCTCTATGATATCAAGACAAAATCCATCGGCCTGTCGGTTGAAATAAATGAGCCGTTCTTTCTGACCGCTTTACTGGGCGGCTTTGGCGGCGCTGTCCTGGACAGCCGGAACCAGCCGACCCTGGATAACCCCCAGATGGTCAGCGCCCTGACTTACATAAATCAGTTACAAAAGGAGAAAACCGTCCGGGATGACTCCCGCCTGAAGGATAACCAGATCGAGTATGCTTTCCGGGATGGGCGGCTGGGCTTTTACATCGGGCCGGACTCGCTGATAGGCCAGTATTCCGGCGCTATCAACCCAGCCGAAGCGGACGCAAAGCTGGATTTGGGCATCGCGCCCCTGCCCAGGATAGACCAGACCGGCCAACCGGCCGCCCCTTTTAGCAACAGCCAGGCAATTTTCCTGGGAGCGCAGACTTCCGGCGACCGCCTGAACGGCGCTAAAGTTTTCCTGCAATGGCTGGCAAGACCGGAGCAGCAGGCGGCAATTTTGAGTAAAACCAACCTTCTACCGGCCAGCACCGCTTTCTTGAACAGTGCAGCGGTCACGGGCAACCCCATCTGGAAGGGCCTGTATGACCAGCTTGAGAACGGCAAGCCACAACCGGCCGCGCTCGAAATGCGGGCAGTCTGGGCGGCGTTGCGGCCGAACCTGGAACAGGTCGTGGCCGGTGTAGCCAGGCCCGCCCAGGCCGCTAAACAAATGCAGCAGGACGCCCAGGCCGGTATAGCGAGGTTGGCCGTTAACTAGCAATAGTGTAGCGTAACCAGTTTAAGGGTGATAGGCCCATTTTCCCAAACAATCTCCTGACTATAAAATAAAAAAGGGCCGCCCGGTATTTCACACCGGGCGGCTCTTTTAATAGAAAATCTAACGCTGGTTGCGCCAGGCCAGGTAGTGCATGCCGATGTTGCCCATTTCAATCTGGAAAGCCGCCGGGTTGCCGGGGGTATAGGTTAAAGCCCGGCGCTCGAAAAGCTGGACCAACACGGTAGTCGGCTTGCCCTGCAAGTTTATCTGGACCCAGTAAGGCTCGGTAATCGGGTAGCCCAGGGCAAACAGCCAGCCGCCGGTCAGGCCGGACCGGGCCGGGTCATTCATCCAGGACCACATTACATTTGGAATGTTGTGGCCCAGGGTGTTTTCATAGCTGCCGACAGTTACACCATTGGCCGCTTGCTGGCCCAGGTTGCCGTTCTTGTCCAGGGTAGCCGTGACCGGCTGGCCGACTTTATTAGGGGCGCGGCGGGTAGCCTGGTGCCCGCCAACCGAAGCCAGCGAATAGAAAGTGGCATAGGTCGGAGCCGCCGCGCTGTCCGGGTCACCGGCTACCGGGATAGCGGCCGGGCTGGTCGAGATAAAATTGCTATCACCCACCTGGATGCTGCCGCTGACCATTTCCACCGTCAGCAAGCCGTTAGTCACGAACCACTGGTCATTGCGGCTGCTCTGAGGGCGGGTAATTTCCATTCGGCTTTTGTCAAAGTACTGGACCAACCGCGAACCGCCCGGCCCTTCGGTATATTTTTCCAGCTTGGCCGGGGTATTGGGCTGCGGTCCCCACAACCAGCCGCGACCCGCGCCACCGGCCGCCACTGCCTGGTCGGCCCCGGTCCAGACGTTCCCAATAGAGGGATCGGCGAATTGTTTAACCCGGTCCGGGCTGCGCACGGCCCAGCCGTTTTGCCGCAAAGCGGTCGGGGTATCCGAACCTTTAGGATAGATCAGGTAAGCCGCGCCGCCCGAATTGGCTAACCAGCGCTGTTCGAATTGCGCCCGGTCGTAAACCAGCCGGACCTTCTGGTTGATGCGCGGGTCGGCGGCCGGGTCATTGGCAATGACATTGCCGTTCCGGTCAAAACCGCGCACTATCAGCAAGTGACCGTTACTGGAAGGAATCGGTGACCCATCCAGTTGGCCCGCTTTATAAGCAATACTGACGATGACCGGGATGCCTTTCTCAATCCAGCTTTCAAGCTGCGAGAGCGAAAGCATGCGGGTGACATAAGCCTCAATGTTACCGCCCTCATACGAGGCGGCGTAAGCCGTATTGAAAGGCCAGTTGCCGTTCCCATCATAAATCCAGTCCATGGTCCGGGCCGCCGTAGTCGGTACGGTCTGGTCCAGTTGCGGTTTGCCGGTTTTAGCGGCCCAGTAAGCCAGCACCATTGAGGCGGAAGTCGGGCTGCACCAGACTTCGCCGCCGTCCGGGTAAATCATCTGGGAGCGTTCCGGTACGGCAATATCTTTACCCCAGGCCGCCCGGCTGGAAGTCAGGGCCGGGTTGTCGCCCTTGCGAGTTGTATTTACGGCCGCCAGGGACAGGCGCGGGGTCGCGCCGTTAGTGGTATAGAGAATAGCTTTTAGCTGAAAAGCACTGGCCCGGCTGTTCAGGGTGAGGGTATCGGTATCAACCTGGCCGTCCGCGTCGGATTGGCCGTTGACGCTGTGGCGGCGAATTGTCCCGGTGTCGCTGCTCCAGATGCCCATTACGTACTCGCGGGACCAGCGGCTGCCCACCAGGGCTTTCAGGCGCAGTTCGACCCAGGTGCCCGGCGGGGTGATGGCGTTCCAGGAAACTATCGCGCTATCGAAGCCGCCCGGCGGGCTATAGTAGGGAGCCAGGGCTTCTCCCAAAGAAAAACTGCCCCCGTTATAGTAATTGCCGCCGTTATAGCCGCCCGCCCCGTAAGGGTCGCGCCCGGCTTTCAGGTTCGCGCTGTCCAGTTGGAGCGTATCACCGGAAAGCCTGGTGCCATTAAGCTGCCACCCGGCAAATTCGGCCTGGCTGGCATTGAGCCATAAATCGGTCTGGCGGGCCTCCGCCGCCGCTGCCGGTTGGTCAGGATTCATGAGTGTACTCGCTAACACAGCCAGCAGTAGACCGGCCATAATTGCCTGGAAGAATCGAAAAGAATTGCCTTTAGAATGGGCCATCGTGGTTTTCACCTTTATTGTATTTTGGAATGGCTGTTACACCTATAAAACGACCGGATGGTCCAGCCGGTTGCTTATTTTGAGAGATTTAACATATCTTATGCGCGGGCTGAGCGGAAAGCTGCCCTGGTTGGCAAAGCCGAGAGTCTCGTAGAGGTGCCTGGCCCGGCGGTTGCTGCGTTCGGTGTGCAGGATCAGTTCGCTTTTAGACCCGGCTTCGGCCAGTTTAACCGCCTCTGCGACCAGCAAGCGTCCAATTCCGCGACCCTGCCAGGCCGGTAAGACGCCCACCCACTGGATATACCCGGTCGTAGCCGAACCCCGGACTTCCATTATGTTGGGCATCACTAAAAACGCGAAATAAGCGGCGTGAAAAGGGTTCATAAACTTTTTAAGTATGGGCCAGCTTCGCCCGGCGGTAACCGGCAAGGTATTGCTATCGGCCAGGTCCAGCCATAGGGCTCCCACGACCTGCCCGGTCTCTGGCAGGGCCACTACCCAGACTTCAGGCTGTTTTATCTTGAGCAGTTCGGCCAGCAAAACGCCGTTACGCTGGCGGTCCGGCCCGAAATCCAGGTCAAAGCTCTGGTGAAAGACCTCTGCGAAAACCAAACCGGCCCCTGGCAAATCTTCCTCCCTGGCCGCTCTCAGTTCAAATTCCGGCCCGGTGGCGCAACCGGCCCGGCTCACCGGGTGCTTTAGTTGCTCACGAGCATGGGAGGCGCCCGGTTCGCGGTACAGGTAAACAATTATACCCAACAGCAACAGGAACAATAAGGCCATCAGGCCGAAGCCTAACCAGGGATTCTGGGTAAAAATATCAACCCTGAAAAGGACCGCGCCAAAATAAGCCAGGGTCAGGACCGGCAGGGCGGTGCGGGCCAGGTTATAGTAAAGCGGGACTACCCGCCAGGCCCGGATGGCTCCCGGCACCACCAGGGCTAACCCGACCAGGGCGCCCAGGCACATCACCAATGCAAGCAGAAAACCAAACATACAGGGTTTCTTTACCCGTTTTACTAACTATACTGTCCATCCCAGGTACCGGCCCCGTTACCTGACACAGGATGGATGGCTATGAGCCCTTTTTAAGCCACAAACTCCCACGTAAGAATTATAACGCCGATTATATCATAGCCTTATCTTTTAACTATGGATCACAACCGGCGCATATTTCGTTTATAGTGGTTTATAGGGTTAAAAAGCCTGAGATTTACGGGTAAATTACTTCAGTCCAGGCCGTTTCCGGCTTAAATTGCCTGGAACGACCCCCCCTCTGTCACTCACTTGACCACTTCAAGCGCCCCGGCCAGGTGTTCACCCTGCCATTCCGGCCGGTAATAGGTAGACATAAGCCTTGGAAGTGACCGCCGAGGTGGCACCAGTCGGCATAGCTAAGGTTGTCATGGTGGGGCCTGGCGTCTCTTCGGCATAACCGGCCCGTATGGCGGTCAGGGCGATGCCGCTCCCGGCTAACCCGGTAACTCTTAAAAACTTGCGGCGGCTAATATCCTTCTTGGTTGACATAACTTACTCCTGATAGCAATAGCAAACACAACCCTGGATGCGGACCAGAAAAATTATTCCAGGACAAATCAGGGGGAGAGATTTGTTGAGAAGTGGTCTATAAGGTTTAGAGCAAGGCCCCCGGTCACGCGCCGGGAGCCTTGTCTAGGTTAACGCGGTGGGTTTAAATAAAACTATACGGG
>JAQBPB010000031.1 GCA_028287745.1 Chloroflexota bacterium | reverse complement strand
AGCGTAGCGGACCCACCCAGATCCATCCCGAACCTGGCAGTGAAACGCTACAGCGCTGACAATAGTTAGCTCGCAGGGGCTTGCGAAGATAGGCCGCTGCGGCTTTTTTCTTTTCATAACATTTTATCTTATAACATAACCATTTTTTCTCCAATTCCAATTCCAGTTCCTGCTTTTATCTTTCTATTCCCCTTTCTAACAATAATATAAAACTCAGCTTATTTTCTAACCCCATACCATAACATCCATCAGGTAAAGGAATTCCCACTTGGCCCCTTCAGTTCAAATTTCTGATGTTTAGCCCACTTAACTCCCGAATATAGTATTGTTAAAAGCCAGATTTATTTCAGGAAAAATTTCGCACCTGAAATTTCTTAATAAAAAAACAGGAAAGGGTTTTTCTCCATCTCCTGTTTCTTATGTTTACCTGTTGAAACAAGTAATACTACTTCAAACCTAACAGGGCCGCAGCAGGGTTTTTATCCCAGGTGCTTCAAGTTCTGAAAAGCTCTGGCTCCTTTGGGAGATTTGTGTTTGGCCCTGGCCGATGTAATGTCAATAACGTTCTTTTCGGCAAGCATCTTCTGGATGAACTTGTAGTTTGCCGCTGCCTTACGTTTTTCTTCAGCGCAGCGCCTGGCCCCGTTCTCCAACTGTTTTTTGTAATTAGCCGGGTTTTCCAGGTAAGCATCCAACTTTTGCATCATGGTTTCATCGTCCGGCTCATAAAAACCAACTTCCCAATCGGATAAAAGCTTGATATGCGGCTCTTCCTGCCGGGCGTGGTAGCGGTGTACGAACAACGGATATTTGTTAATGGTTAGCAATTCGTACATTGTGGCCGGGGCAAGAGTAGCCAGGACCGCTACATCGGCCTTTGCTTCTATCAGGGCCAGCTTTTCCTGTTCAAGAAACCCAAAGCAAAATACTCCGGGAGTGGAACAATATTCGGCTTTCAAGGCCACATCCTTACCACACACGACCAGCATGTTATATTTCCCGGACCGGGCAAGCTTTTGGACCAGGCTGTTAGATTTCCTGACCCAACCGGAGCCACCAAGCACAAGAAGCGTTGGCTTGCTATCATTAAACTCACCGGCCTTATCACCGCAAACTTCGGCTAAAAGTTCTTTGAATTCGGTTTCAACCTGGGGTTGTTGGGCATCATGATACTTTTCAAACGCTTCCTTAACTTCGGTACCAAAAATGAAAACCGAGTCAGCTTTTTCTGGTGGCAGGTACTTCAGCGCCTTTTGCCTGGTATCTTCATCCCGGACTATGTAATAATCAACCACAGGAGCATATTTAATATACTCTTTAGGGTCGCCGTAGTCACAAATAACCGTAACTATATCTGAAGAAAGGCCCATTTTATCTTTTAGTGTTTTAAATACCAGGCTTTGGAAGGGATGCGTGCAGAGTACAACTCGAGGTTTGCTTTCCTGCAATACCTTCTTTGCCCCTGGCATTTCTGGCAGCATCAGCAAGGGTTTGAACCATTTCACCAGCTGAATCGAGCTGAAATGCAGTAACTCAAGCAATTGAGGCGAACGGGCAATAACCCGGTAGATATTGTCGTATTTACTCTGTTTAGAGTAATACTTTTCAACCTGGATTTGTTTGTCCTCATGTCGACGGAGAGTTTTATATAGACTTTCCATTACTGCGACGTGACCGCCGCCGGCATCGACTGTTGTTATCACTACTTTATTCGTCATAGCCTTAACCCTTTTCCTTAAGTGGTAGTAAAACTCCGACCACACTTCGGATAATATTTTGCATTCATCAATTAGTGCTTTGTAAAGCAATAACTATTCCAGGAAGGCTAAATAAAAACAAATAAATTTAAGATGATATAGAGGCACAGAATGTGAGAAGAATAAAGAAGGATAAACTACCTTTAGTATGAATAATGTTTAGTAATCAGGAGGGCAGCCTTGCCAAAAAACAAAGAAATAGCTTTATCTCGAAAACTATTCCCGAAAGAATTTGTATGGGGAGCCGCCACCGCGGCTTACCAGATTGAAGGCGCGGTTAATAAAGATGGCCGCTCGCCCAGTATCTGGGACGTGTTTTCGCATACTCCCGGAAAAACCTTCCAGGGGGAAACCGGCGATATTGCGGCTGACCACTATCACCGTTACAAAGAAGATGTGAAATTAATGCGGGAGTTAGGTTTGAACGGCTACCGCTTTTCAATTAGCTGGCCCAGAATTATTCCTGAAGGGAAGGGAGCAGTTAATTCAAAGGGCCTGGATTTCTATGATAAGCTGGTCGATGAGTTATTAGCTAACGGCATTGAACCCTTTGTAACACTCTATCACTGGGACCTCCCCCAGGTCTTGCAGGAACAAGGCGGGTGGAAGGAACGCGCCACCAGTCAAATTTTCGTGGAATATGCCGACGTCGTCACCCGCCGGTTAGGTGACCGGGTTAAAGCCTGGATTACCCTTAACGAACCGTGGGTTTCAGCGGTAACCGGCCATATCACGGGAGAACATGCCCCAGGTGAAACCGATATAATCGCCGGGGTCCGGGTCGGGCACCATTTGATGCTGGCACACGGCCTGGCGCTCCCTGTTATACGTCAGAATATGACCAGGAAGGACGCCGAAGTAGGCATTACCCTTAGCACCACCTATGTCGAGCCGGGCGATGACAGTACCGAAGCCAAAGACCTGGCCCTGCTGGTAGATGTAATTAGCAACCGGTTATTTTTGGACCCGATTTTCAAAGGCCATTACCCAAAAGAACTGCCTGAAAACTTCCTGCTGCCAATGCTCCCACTGGAACCAGGCGACCTGGAAATTATTTCCCGCCCGGTGGATTTCCTGGGTATCAATTACTATTTCCGGACCTTACCCCTGAACGTGGAAGACTTCACAACCTATAAGATACGGCAATATCAGCCGCCGGAGTCTCAATTTACGGCCATGGGCTGGGAAGTATATCCCGACGGACTGTACCAGATTTTAAAACGGGTCCACCAGGAGTACTTTCCGGGCAAACTGTATATAACTGAAAATGGAGCGGCTTTTGAGGACGTCCTGGAGGAAAGCAGCAGCGGGCCGGTGGTCCATGACGCAGAACGCCAGGAATATCTTAGCCAACATTTACAGGCTGCATTAAAAGCTGTTCAGAAAGAAATTCCCCTGGCCGGTTACTTTGCCTGGACCCTGTATGATAATTTCGAATGGGCCTTTGGCACCGACAAACGATTTGGGCTGGTCTACCTGGATTATCCTACCCAGCGGCGAATTATTAAAGATAGCGGGCGCTGGTACAGCCGGTTTTTGCAAGGTTAACCGGGTTTCAAGTGGTCAGCTTATAACTTGAGAAGTTTCTTCTTAATAGGATAGTAATAACCCACTTTTATAAGGGGTTAAAAGGGCAGGAGAGGCTTTGTAAAGCCTTTTCCTGCCCTTCTGGTAACTGGGGTATAAACCAGGGCCCGGTTAAAGGGCCGCAGTTACTATTTGCTGCGCTTCTTCCAGGATCAATTTGAGGTGGTCCTGTCCCTTGAAGCTCTCGGCGTAGATTTTATAGACATCTTCTGTACCGGAGGGACGAGCGGCAAACCAACCGTTCTCGGTAACAACCTTTAAGCCACCGATAGCGGCCTGGTTACTTGGAGCTTTGGTTAGCTTGGCGACAATCGGCTCACCGGCCAGCGTTTCGGCTTTCACATTTTCAGGCGAAAGTTTTTTCAAGCGGTCCTTCTGGGCCGGGGTGGCCGGGGCGTCAATCCGGGTATAGAAAGGATTGCCCAGGCGGCCGGTCATTTCCTGGTAATGCTGGCCGGGGTCTTTGCCGGTGCGAGCCAGAATTTCGGCCGATAACAGGTCCATAATCATACCGTCTTTATCGGTAGTCCAGACTGTACCATCACGGCGCAAGAAAGAGGCCCCGGCGCTTTCCTCACCACCAAAACCAAAGCTGCCATCCAGTAAACCATTCACGAACCACTTGAAACCGACCGGCACTTCGGCGACCGTCCGGCCGATTTCCCGGCCAACCCGGTCTATCATGCTGCTGCTGACCAGGGTTTTGCCGATTGCACTGTTAGCGGGCCAGTCAGGCCGGTTTTGATAGAGATACCAGATGGCAACGGACAGGAAATGGTTGGGATTCATTAAACCCGCCGTGGGCGTGACGATACCGTGCCGGTCGGTATCGGTATCATTGCCAAAGGCGATATCAAATTGGTCTTTCAAACGGACCAGGTTAGCCATGGCATACGGTGATGAGCAATCCATCCGAATTTTACCGTCGTGGTCGAGCGGCATGAAGCGGAACGTCGGGTCAACCGTCTTATTAACCACAGTCAGGTTCAGGCCGTATTTCCGGGCGATAGGCTCCCAGTAAGCCACGCACGAGCCGCCCAGCGGGTCGGCCCCTATCTTGATATTGGCGTCCCGGATGGAGTCCATATCAATAACGTTCGCCAGGTCGTCAACATAGGGGGTAATGTAATCGTATTGGTGAGTGGTAGCAGCTTTGAGGGCTTCCTCGTAACTTACCCGCTTGACCCCATTGAGTTTCTGACCCAACAACTCATTGGCCCGGTCCTGGACCCAGTTAGTTATGTCAACATCAGCCGGGCCACCGTTTGGCGGATTATACTTGAAGCCGCCGTCCCCCGGTGGGTTATGGGAAGGCGTCACCACAATGCCATCGGCCATGCCGTTCTGCCGTCCCTTGTTATAAGCCAGGATGGCGTGTGAGATAACCGGCGTCGGGGTAAAACCGGACTCCTGGGCGATATATACTTCGACCCCGTGAGCGGCCAGGACTTCAAGAGCGGTCTTTTGAGCCGGGTCGGAAAGGGCATGGCTATCCATACCCATAAAAATCGGTCCATCGATACCCTGACCCTGGCGGTATTCAATAATTGCCTGGGTGGTTGCCAGGATATGGTCTTCGTTAAAGGAGACATTGGCCGATGAACCTCGATGCCCGGAAGTGCCAAATTGGACCCGTTCAACCGGGTTAGCCGGGTCGGGATGCAAGGTATAGTACTGGTCTATAAGTTTAGATACATCAATGAGCAACTCACTGGGGGCCGGTTTCCCGGCAAGAGGGCTGGTTGCCATTAGTCAATCTCCTTCGTTTCTTTTTTTTTCGGCCAGATTTTACAACCCTGCCGTTATTAGAGCCGTTCTGATGGTTACCTGGTTCAAAACCAAAGATTAAACCCGGTTTGATAAAGTGTTTCCAAATATTGCAAGTAGCTTGTCGGAATTTTACTACTAGACCTTGCTAAGGGCGGTACCAAATTGCTGTTTACATTGTAAGCTTGTCGGGCATAACTTTCAATCTGCGGAGGTGGGCATTTTAAGAGAATCCGTCAGTATTGGCAATCCCAATTGGGAATTAGCCCCAGCGGGTTAAATTGCCCGGATTCCGAATTGACTTCATGCTCCCTGACGTGTAGAATACATAACGTTATGTCGGGGCGTAGCACAGCCCGGTAGTGCGCTTGCTTTGGGAGCAAGAAGTCGTAGGTTCGAATCCTATCGCCCCGATTAGTACCATTCAAAAGGTTATAAAACATTTAACAGCCAACCGGCTGTTTTTTTATTGGTAAAATGCACAAAGAAAAAGACCGGGCACAATAACCCGGTCCAATATTTCATTTTAGAGGATACCCAGAAGCTAAATTCTAATTTAGCGGCCGCCCAGCCAGATACCGAAGGCCAGGCCAAGAATCAGTCCGAGTGGCGCAAGGAAAATAAGCCACCAGATTATGGGCCTTAACCGGTGAGCTTCTTCTATTTGTTCGGATTGCATTTTCTGATCTATATCCATTTCCGATAATGAATGCATAATTTTCTCCCTCTTATTTCAACTGACAACCCAGCGGGTAGCTACCCTATTCACCTAATGGCTTAAAAATAACAGTTTCGGACCGGTTTTTTTGACCGTCTCGGCGGTATAGTATAGCAGAAATTGCGCCCGCAGGTGCGGGTTAAAAGCTAAACCTGTTTTTGTTTTGCCTCAATTTCGGCTACCTCTTCAGGTGTAAGGCGGAAATCACCTGCTCCGATAACTCCCTCTACCTGCTCTGGATTACGCGCTCCCACAATCGCGGCTGTAACTGCCGGGTTATTTAGCGTCCAGGCGATAGCAACTTCGCCCGGAGAACGACCATGCCGGTTGCCAATCTCCCGTAATGTTTCTACCAGTTCCAGGTTGCGAGAAAGCTGAGGTTCCTTGAAAAACGGATTGTTGCGGCGCCAGTCATTTTCAGGCATGGCCGCGATGCGTTCGGCGGTCATCCGGCCCGAAAGCAACCCGGACTGCATTGGGGAGTAAACAATTACCCCAATATTGTGGGCCTGGCAGAACGGTAAAACATCCTGTTCGATTTCGCGCTTGAGCAGGGAATAGGGTGGTTGAAGCGAAGCGATCGGTGCAATTGCCTCGGCCCGCTGGAGCTGGTTTACATTGAAGTTGGACACGCCAATCCAGCGAACCTTGCCAGCCTTCTGCAATTCGGCCATCGCGGACCAACCTTCTTCGATATCTTCGTCCGGCTGCGGCCAGTGGATCTGGTAAAGGTCAATTACATCCACCTGGAGGCGGCGCAAGCTGCCTTCAACCTCGCGTTTGATCGAATCGGCTTTAAGAGAGGGAACTATTTTCCCCTGTTCATCCCAGGTCCGTTCACTTTTTGTAAAGACATAGGGCCGCTCTGAGGAAGGAATATCCTGCAGGGCCTGCCCGACAATTTCTTCCGAATGTCCCAGGCCGTAGACGGCGGCGGTATCAATCCAGTTAATGCCCAGTGATACCGCTTTCCGGATAGCAGATACTGATTCCCGGTCATCCTGGTCGCCCCATGAAAAGGCCCATCCGCCGCCCCCAATCGCCCATGCACCAAAACCAATCGAGGTAATTTGGAGGTCGGTTCTTCCTAACTGTCTGGTCTGCATTATTATCCTTTCTTAAATACTAATCCCAGCTTTTGCTTAATTCCCGGCTATAAAAGCAATAATGCTATTTTTTAACAGGCAGTCGGTAGTTTCACTTTTAATACATCCGGTCAATGGAAGAAATTTAGTCCCGGTTAACCGGTCCGGCGGTTAACTTCGCGGCCAACCCGGTAATAATTTCTTCCGCGCCGCTGGTAAACCGGTCCAGTAATTCCTGGACGGTCGGCACATCGTGGATAAGACCGGCCACCTGACCGGCCCAGACAAAACCTTCATCCAGTTGGCCTTCGAGGGCTGCCCGCTTGTTGCGTGCTCCGGCGATTAGAGGTAGCAACTCGTCTATAGTTGGCGGCGGTATAGCCGCCTCAAGGGCAGCCACTTTACTGGCCCATTCTCCCTGTAAAACCCGGGCCGGTTTGCCAATCGACCGCTCGATTACGGCCGTATGAGTTTCCTGGGCAGCTACCAGGGCCTGTTTGTAGTTCGGATGAGCAATGCACTCCTGTGTTGCCACGAAACGCGTACCCATTTCAATGCCTTCCGCCCCCAGGGCCAGGGCCGCCGCATAGCCGCGGGCATCTCCAATCCCGCCACTGGCGAGGACCGGTATTTTTACCGCATCCAGGATTCGGGGTATCAGCACCAGCGACCCGATATCGTCCCGGCCCAGGTGCCCACCCCCTTCGTAACCGACCGCGATAACGGTATGCGCCCCCAGCGACTCGGCTTTTAGAGCAGCCCTGACGCCAGCGACCAGCACCAGGATTTTAACATCATTTTCCAGGCCACTGTTTTTTATCTGCCGAATCATTGCTTCCGGATTGCCCGCCGTAAAACTGACACAGCGGACCCCTTCTTCCAGGGCCAGGTCCAGGAGATCGTTTAAAGGCCGCATACCCAGGGCAAAATTTAGCGAAAAAGGTTTATCGGTCAGGCTTTTACACAGCCGGATTTCTTCGCGTAAAGCCTCCCGGTCGGGAAAGCTGGCTACCGTGATTTGTCCCAGGCCCCCGGCGTTAGAAACAGCCGCCGCCAGCCCGGCATAGGCCAGGTGGGCCAGCCCGCCCTGTACAATCGGCCGCGCAATTCCCATCATGCGGGTAAAACGGGTTTCAATCATGGGCTTCACCGGCCCGGTAAGCCTGGTCGAGCAACTGGACCAGGTGTACCACTTCCACTGGTTCGTCCCTGGTTTCGTTGATTCCGGAACGCCTGACGCCCAGTTGGAGTTGTATATGGCAGCCCGGATTGCCGCTGACCACACACCCGGCCCCGGTTTCGGCGACCCGTTCCATTTTATGGTCCAAAATTTTCATGGACATGTCATATTGGGTTACATTGTAAATCCCGGCGCTGCCGCAGCATTTGTCGCTATCGCGCATTTCGATCAGTTTCAGGCCCGGCACCGCGTTAAGTAAAACTCGGGGAGGCTTCTGGATGCGCTGGGCATGGATCAGGTGACAGGCATCCTGGTAAGTTACGGTCGTTTCCAACCGGCCGAAATCGCGGTTGAATTTAATTCCCACCAGGTATTCGCTGATATCCTTGACCTTGCGGGCAAAGCGCTCGGCCCGTTCGTGGTAGACCGGGTCATTAGCCAGCAATTCGCCATATTCTTTGAGAGTCGAACCGCAACCGGCCGCGTTGATGATTATGGCGTCAAGTTTGCCAAAGCGGGCCTCGGCCTTTTCAAAAGCTTCGATATTGCGGCGGGCCATCTCCTGGCCGTAATCGCGGTCCCCATTATGAACGTTAAGGGCCCCACAGCAGCTCTGCGTATTGGGAATTACCACATCCGAATAATTGCGGGTCAGGACACGCACGGTTGCCTCGTTGACCTGGGCCAGGGCCACGCTCATGATACACCCGCTAAACAGGGCGACCCGGTAGCGCTGCTCGGTACGAGCCGGAACAAGTTCACTTTCAGGGGCGGTAAAGATAGGCTGGCTGATTTTAGGCATCATCAGTTCAAGGTCGCCAATTTTACCCAGGCCCAGTTTCTTCCAGACCGGCCAGCGCAGCAAACCGGCCCGGCGGGTCAGACTTTGCAGGCCGCTTTGCTGGTACAAGCGCGAGGCCAACCCAAAGAAGCGCATATTACGCGGTTTTGGAAAAAGCTGGCGAAAGACCAGCCAGCGAATAGCCTTTTGAGCTGGAGTACGCCGCTTTTCTTCGACTTCAGGCCGGTGATTCAGTTCATCCAGGGTTTTTTCGATCAGGTGGCCGTAACGCACCCCGCTGGGGCAGGCTGTTTCGCAGGCCCGGCATTGCAGGCAAAGGTCCAAGTGCTTGTGCAGGTTCGGATTATCAGCCTCGATAGTGCCCTCGGCAAAGGCCCGCATCAGGTACAGGCGGCCTCGCGGCGACTCGGTTTCCATGCCGGTTTCGCGGTAAGTGGGGCAGTTCTGGAGGCACAACCCGCAGTGAATACACCGGGTCATATCATCGTAACTGGGCCCGTCGGTCATCTGGAAACCGGGAAATTTTACCGGCGCTACCTGGTTAAAGTCAATGGGACCGCGCCCACCGGTGCGGTTAATTTCAACACTCATAGTACTTTATTTCCTGTTTATCCCTGGCTACCCTGTCGCTTCATAACCAGGATGGCGCCATCAATAACGTGATTTATAATCTGGTCAATTTGCCAGCCATCTTTGCCAAACTGGTTGAGGGCCTGGTAAAGAGGGATATAGTTGTAATTTATCCCTTCACCATCACCCAGGTCTTCCAGCAAGCTTCTGCCGTCAATATCAGTAACATGCGGGCCGGGAAATGAACTTATATCCTGTACAATTAAAGTTTTGTATTCAAACATAGCACGGCTTCTGGCACCCAGGTGGGTATTTATGTCAGATTTTTGGCTAGATTTTGAGCAGGGTATTACATTTTTATTGTAGCAGAAATCAGATAAAAACTGTAATTTAAGCGGAAATACGGTAGAAAATCTGGCAGTCCTTTTTTATGTAAAGTAAATTATCCGGTCAGGATAAGCGAAGCAGGCCCGGTCATAATACCGGTCAATCAGTTATTCCAAGTTTTGTCTGGGATAGGTAAAAAGTCGTATTTATAAAAGGGAGCAAGTTAGAAGCAATTTTTAAATTACCGCTAAATTCGTCAAACGAAACGGGAACAGGTTTGTTATACCTTATAGTGTAGTAGGAAGGTATTAATTTAATAGGCCCCTGCAAGAAGGGTTAGCTTGCAAGGGCATGGGGTGGTGCAGGCATTCCAGTGGAGTGAACGCCTGCGAAGGGTTTGACCGGAATGTTATTCCGGTCTTATTAAAGTTTAGCACAGAACAAATACCTTTACAAATTTATTTGCTAATCATTATTCTTTTGATTTATTAAGCGAAAATTATAACTTTTAAGAATAGACTGTTTAACTTTAATGATCTATTCTTTATAAATCTAAATAGGCCCGGGTGCAAAGTGCCCCGGGGCTTTTTGCTTTATAACCGGTAAAGTGGTTATAGGCCCAGGCCGGTCATCTCAAGCAGGGCTCAAAGGGTCAGTTTTGAGCCTTGCAACGGCTTAACCGTGAGAAACATAAATAGTTTTAACCCGGGTGTAAAATTCAATAGCGGATTGTCCCTGTTCCTTGAAAGTATTGGCGCTGGAACTTTTGAAGCCGCCAAAGGGCGCCTGTAGGGCCAGTCCGGTAGTCGGTTCATTAACCTTAACCACCCCGGCTTCAACCCGGTTGGCAAAATTAAAAGCTTTCTTTAAATCATTGGTTACGATACCGGCCGCCAGGCCAAACCCGATGGAATTAGCTTTTTCCAGGGCGTCATCCAGGTCTCTAGCCCGGATTATACTGATGACCGGCCCAAAAATCTCCTCCTGGGCGATTGTCATACCGGCTTCAACCCGGTCAAAGACAGTCGGAGTAACATAAAAGCCACTATCGCCGGTCTGGTTGCCGCCGAATAGCAGTTTAGCGCCTTCCTCCTGTCCGATTTTTATATACTTGAGGTCGGTTTCAAGCTGGTCCTGGCTGACTGCCGGTCCCATCTGGACCCCGGTCTTCAAACCATCCCCGACCACAAGTTCTTTCGCGGCTTTTGAAATTGCTTTCGCGAATTCGTCGGCAATCCCTTCTTCTACGATCACCCGGCTGGTCGCGGTGCAGGCTTGGCCGGTCAGGCCAAACCCGCCCCGGACGGTCAGGTCGGTTGCCAGGGCCAGGTCGGCATCATTCAAGACCAGCAGGGGATTTTTCCCGCCCATTTCAAGCTGGACGCGGGTCAGGTTCTTGATAGCCTTAGCGTATATCCCGGCCCCAACCGTTGTAGAGCCGGTGAAGCTAATTCCATTGACCAGCGGGCTGCTTGCCAGCACATCGCCGACCTCCCGGCCCGAACCGGTAATGAAATTAAGCACGCCCGGCGGCAGCCCCGCCTCGGTTAAAACTTCAGCCAGTAGCATAGCCGTGTGGGGCGTATAAGAAGCCGGTTTGAATACAACAGTATTGCCGTAAACCAGGGCCGGGGCGATCTTCCAGGCCGGAATAGCAATCGGAAAGTTCCAGGGAGTAATAATGGCGATGACACCCAGGGCTTCCCGCCGGGTGTAAAGCAGTTCTTTACCGGTATTGCCGGGCAGCACGTCGCCGCCAATCCGCCAGCCTTCACCGCTAAAAAAGCGGAAAATATCCCGCGCCCGCATTACTTCACCTTTGGCCTCGGCCAGGGTCTTGCCTTCTTCCCGGGTCAGGGCGGTGGCTATTTCGTCCAGCCGGGCGTTTAGCAGTTGGCTGGCTTTATCCAGGATCATTCCCCGGTTGGGGCCGGGCGTGTTCGACCAACCTTCCAGGGCGTTACGGGCGGCCTGGATAGCGCGAGTAGTATCATCGGCGGTTGCCATCGGAAAAGTGCCGAGTATTTCTTCAGGGTTGGCCGGATTGGTATTTTCAAAAGTCTTTCCGCTGGAAGACTCGACCCACTGGCCGTCAATCAGATTTTTAAAGTTTTGCATACTTCCTCTTTTATATTGAGTATGATTTTAAGGCCCGGTCCAGTATACATACCTAAACCGCCTGGCCCGGCATGGGCAGGGGTAGTTCTACCCTTACGGATGTACCTTCTCCCATGCGGCTGGTCAACGAAAAGCTGGCCCCGAGCCGGGCTGCCCGCTCTTGCATAGATTTTAAGCCCAGGTGCCCCGGAAATGAGCCGTTAGGGTCAAAGCCTATGCCGTTATCAGAAATTATCAGGCTGATACTCCGGGGAGTGTTAACCAATTCCAGGTTAATCGCGCTTGCCTGGGCATGTTTCACGGTGTTTTGCATGGCTTCCTGGGCAACCCGGTAAAAAACTTCTTTGGCTGGTAAGGATATGGCCGGTTCCGGTCCGACTACCAGGTTTATTTCAAGAGAATAGCGGGCCTTGACCGCCGCCGACTGTTTGGTAAGCGCCGCTACCAGTCCTTCACTTTCCAGCGATTCAGGCCGCAATTCAAAGAGTAAAGCGCGCATTTCGGCCATCCCGGCCTGGGCCAGCGACCCGATGTAGTCCAACGACTGCGGCAGGCGGCTGGGATCTTTTTCGGCCAGGATTCGGGCGGTGGTTGTACCCAGGGAAATACCAAAGAGGGCCTGAGAGACCGAATCGTGAAGTTCGCGGGCCAGCCGCTGGCGTTCTTCCAGGGCCGCGACGGCCTGGGCTTGCTCGAAAAGCCGGGCATTTTCAATCGCGGTGGCAGCCTGGTCGGCAATCGCCCAGGTCAGGGCGGCTTGACGGGCCGTATAATAATTAGGTTGGACATGGCTGACACTCAGGATACCAAGTACTTTGCCTTTATGTGCCATAGGAGTACCCATCCAGGACCGGACATACCCGAAGTTGGTTTCAAAACTTTCTCCCACAAACTTCCGGTAAGCCCGGCCTTCCTCGGTGTCGGCTCGCACATCCTCAATAATGATTTGTTGGCCCGCCAGGAACCTGTTCCAGATTTCCAGGTTTTTTCCCAGGGAGAAACGGACCGTTGTCAGCGGCACGTCCGGTTGCGGGTCAGGCTGGCGGGCTGCCAGGAAAATAATATCTTCCCCCTCGCAGACCACGATGCCTGCCCCACTATAATCGGTTACAACTTTTAGCTGGTCCAAAATCAGGTTCAGCAACGGCTTTAGTTCGATTGTCGAAGCGACCCGGCGGGTAATTTCAAGCAGAGTCGAAAGCTCGCGGGTGCGTTCCTCGACGCGGTGTTCCAGCAACTGGTAAGCCTGGACCATTTCGGTTATATCGCGGGTAACTGCCAGCGCGTGGGGCCTGCCCTGGTAGGTAAAAGGCGTCCCGTATATTTCAACGTGAAAAGGAGTGCCGTCTTTTTGCAAATTGACCGCAGTTGCCCGGAATTGGCGGCCGTTTTTTATTGTTTCAAAAAAGTTGTCCAGCAGGGTATAGGAGTCCGGGTGAACAAACTGGGCGGAGTTCATCCCGCTAAATTCTTCCAGAGTATAACCGTGCATTTTCGCGAATGCCGGGTTTACCTCGACCACTCGTCTGGTAGCAAGCTCGGCCACCAGGATGCCATCGCTGGTAGCCTCGAAAATATGGCGGTACTGGGCCTCTTTCTCCTTGATTTGCCTGGAAATATC
Organism: Chloroflexota bacterium; assembly: GCA_028287745.1. Taxonomy (GTDB): domain Bacteria; phylum Chloroflexota; class Chloroflexia; order Chloroheliales; family Chloroheliaceae; genus 54-19. The sequence continues at coordinate 18,383 of JAQBPB010000031.1, read as the reverse complement.
AATCCCGGAACTGAATAAAAAGGTCGAGTTGGAAACCTTATCGTGAATTGCTTTGCTGTGCCACTGGACCAATAAAACCCGGCCGTCCTTTGGCTCCAGCAATATTTCAGTCTTTAAAGGCTCGCCTGACCATACCAGCGCGCGGTACTCCCCGGTTAATTTCTCCCTGGCAGAGGCATGGACAAAAGAGGTCAGAAAGCGACGGCCAAGAACTTCTTCCCGCGAATAGCCCAGGGCCTGCAGCAATTGCTGGTTAATTGCCACAACCATACCCTGCTGGCTTATAGCTACGGCATACATCGGAGTAGATTCCACCAGCGCTTCGGCAAGCTCAATTTTCAAAGGGGGTGCGGCCCCGGCATTTTGAGAAAGCGCCATGGATTGGGCCTCTATGGGACGCGATTTTTCAACCATAACAATTAAATAAATGAATAATTTAAGGAAACAAATATTTGAGCAAATGGCCGCAAAATGGAAAGGCGGCCGCAAATTAAATCTAACACTAACCGGCCAATTATAACATAGCTACCCTCTGCTTGAAGCTAATTGTTCAGTCATATCAAAGAACGGCCCATAACCGGCGAACAGGTTAAATCAATTAAGGTTCGTGAACCATTCAACCGGTCCCGTTATGCCAGAAGCCTGGAGAAACGGCCGTGTCCCATGTTTTTATATTGGTAGTTGGATGGTCAAGGGTGAAAAGAGAAGAAAATTGAATAATCTTATTGATAGATTTAATCAAGAAAGTAATCAGGTAAGAGCAGGGCTTTACAAAAGTAAAAATTGAGCCGCTACCGGCCTTATTTTGTGGCTGGGTGCGACCCAAAAGTTGAAAAAAACCTATGTTTAAAACCGATTATAGGGTACAGGCGTAACCGCGCTTAAATGGGACATAGTTCTCAAGGCTACTCACCAACTACCCCGGGGTTTGTTGTTTATGGGCTTGCACTACCGGCATTTGCTCGTCATCATCTTCGTAGTTGGGCAGGGTAACCTCTTGCATATTGTCTTCCAGGGCACCCATATGGCGCTGAGTCCCGCGAGAATCCATCGCCGGAACCGAAGGGATACCCTGGTGACTGACCAGTTCAAACTCAAAGTTTTCCCGGGAACGCGCTTCTTTATCCATAAATGCCACCTTCCTAAACATTAAATCTGCTACTCTTTTAAACCGGGCCTGAACAGCCCTGGTCAGGCCGGTTTCAGTTTTATTTCAAAACAGCGCTGTTTGAGATGAACAATGAGTTCCGCTATTACCGGTTGGTAACTCCTTTGTTTTGCTGGCGGAAGACTTAATTTGATAGTAGCATAGCATTTAGTGATTGTAAAGATTGAATATACTTATACCTGCGCGGCTCCTTCAATCTTCTGGCCCGATTTTACTTCCTGGGAAGTAAAGTCGGAAAGTTTGACGCCCGGTGCGATTTTGACGTTTTGGCCAATTTTTATGCCCGCGGGCAGTTCGGCCCGCTTGCCAATAATTGTCAGGACGGAATTGTTATCACCGGCAGCGCTCCCGGCGGAGCCGTCAGCCTGTCCAATCACAGAACCCGGTCCTACGATAATTTCTTTATCCAGGATGGCTTTATCCACAACCGAGTTCTTACCAATTACCGTATCAACCATAATAATCGAATCCCGCACAATTGCGCCTTCTTCGACAACCACTCCCGGTGAAAGAATGCTGTTAATCACCTGGCCTTTTATCTGGCAGCCATGCGAAATCATACTGCCGTCCACCCGGGCATTTTCGCCCAGGACAGCCGGTGGGCGTTCCTCGCTGCGCGTGAAAATTACCCAGTTACGGTCGAACATATCTAACGGGGGATTTTCCTTCAGGAGTTCCATATTGGCTTCCCAATAGGATTGTAGGGTGCCAACATCGCGCCAGTAGCCCTCATAGGAGTAGGCAAAAACTTTATCCCCCCTGGCTATCATCTTGGGCAGGACATCCCGGCCAAAGTCGTGATGGCTGTCCTGGTCGTCCGCGTCATCAATCAAGCGGTCGATGAGGATTTCTTTATTAAAGACATAAATACCCATCGAAACCAGGTTGCTGGTAGGTTGGGCCGGTTTTTCCTGGAAATCGGTTACTCGTTTTTCGGCATCGACAGTGACAATGCCAAAGCGGTAAGCCTGTTCAATGGGCATACGCAGCACCCCGACTGTTACATCGGCCCTGGTTTCGCGGTGTTGCGTGAGCATTGCGCCATAATCCATTTTGTAGACATGGTCGCCACCCAGCACCAGGACCGTATTGGTCGTGTCTTTCAGTTCGAGCAAGTCATTCATGTTCTGGTAAACCGCGTCAGCCGTGCCGCGGTCCCAACCTTTATGCAAACGGCCCACGAAGGGCGAAACCAACCGGATACCGCCATGCAAGCGGTCCAGGCCCCAGGGCTTGCCGTTTCGAATATGGTCATGCAGAGAAAGTGGCCGGTACTGGGTCAAAACCTCAATATTGAACAGCCCGGAATTTACGCAATTGGACAGGGTAAAGTCAATAATCCGGTATTTGCCCGCGAAAGGGACCGAGGCAATCGCCCGTTCTTCGGTCAGAACGCTAAGGCGGTCACCCTGTCCACCGGCCAGAATAAAAGTGACAACTTCTTGATCGAGATTACTCATCGTTGAAGATCCTCCCGCTGGTTTACACGGTTTAAATTTCCAGGACACTTGAAAGGAACACTTACTTCCTATTATAGCTATTTTTGTGATGCGGATAAAGTGGAACGAATACCGTTTAGTGGTGATTCAGGCTGGGTGGCCGGTCCGGCTACACTTTTCAACCGGAACCACCCAATCTTATTTATTTGTGCAGGAAATATACCAGCCATTTTGCTTTACCGGTCTCAACCTTGAACTGACAGCCCTACAACTTACAACCGGCATGCTTCCAGCAAAATTATATACCAGTCCGGACTACTTTTCTAGGTTTGTCCGAGCCAATTCACCTTTTTAGCTAATTATCGTTAAATCAGGCGGGTGTGCGGCTAAAGTGTCTTAAAATTCTGGCCGCTCCGGGCCGGATACTATGTAATAGTTGCAAGTCCTGGGCAGTTAGCGGCCGGGTAACCAGGAAAAAAATCAGCAGGTAGGCCAGGTAGAAAAAACCGCGCCCCAGCAATGAGGGTAAAAAAGCGCCGCCGATGAACCCGGCCAGCCAGGCTCCGCTGACCACGCCCCCGGCAATCTTCAGAATATAGCTCCACCTGACCTTGAGAAAAAGTTCCCGGACCAGCCAGCCTTCCAGTAAATGCAGCAGGGCCAACGAAATGCCGGTACCGAGAACTGCTCCCAGGGGGCCCCAGGCCGGAATAAAAAGCAGGTTCAGGGCCAGGTTTAGCAGGCTGCACGAACAGCGCCAGACCAGGGCCGCCCGCTGCCGCCCCAGTGTATTCAAAAAGGCCGTGGTAATAGTATTGCCCAGGAGAGCGTAAATAACCTGGAACCAGGCCATAGCAGCCAGCAGGCTAACCGCCTGCAGGTAGCGCTCACCAAAAACCAGCCCGACAAATGGCCCAGCCACCAGGGCCAGGCCGCCCATTGGTATCAACTGGAGCGGCAAGCTAAAGCGGTAGTAAAAAACAAAATAACGTTCCAGGCCAGGCAGGCCCTTTTCGAGATAAACGGTTGAAACTATCGAACCCAGGGAAGTTGACCAGGCTTGCAGCAGCACTAACAGCCGCCCGACTAACAGGGCCGCCAGGCTGTAGAAGCCGATGCCCTGAATATCTCTGGTCAGCAGCGCCAGCAGAAATATATCCATCTGACCCAGTAAACCCAGGGTTGCCAGGTTAATCAGCCATAAAACCCGCGAATAACTAAAAATTTCTCTCAGGGGCAAGCGCTGGACCGGGGAAGGCGGGGTTAAAGTTGCCCGCAGGCCGGAACGGGCCTTACCTAGCAGGCTGGCCAGGACCATCCATAGGTTGCTCAAACATAACCCCGCTATAAGCAGCGGAACCGAGGGTTGAAAAAGCCAGAAACCAACCGTAACAAATACAATCGTTGATAACTGGCCGGCCAGCCGGATAACTACGATGCTTTTTACCCAGAGCAGCGAGCTGTAGAAAATGCCGGTCAGGTCAGTCAGGTTATACAGGACGACTATGATTATAAGCAGGCCGCTATCACTCTCGAAAAAAGGCTGATTAAAAACCGCGCTCAACCAGCTACGGCCAAACCAGATCAATATTCCGCCCAGGAGGCATACCGCCAGCCGGATAAAAAGAAACAGGCGAAATAGCCGGAAAGGGGCGGCGGGTTCGCGGGCGTTTAAAACCGGTACGTAACGCACCAACCCATCCGACAGGCCCAGACCCAACACAAAAATCATAATTGTAACAAAGGTTATTATGGTCGAATAGACCCCGAAGCTGGCTTCATCCAGGCTGCGCACCACCAGTACCGTGAAAAGCAGGCTCAGGGCCACTTCGCCCACCCGCCAGACCTGGCCCCAGACCATTGCTCCTACAAACCCACTCTTTGCCATGCAGTTAGCTTTTTATCCTTTGCACACTTCAAACCGGAAAACGCCGGGTGATAATAATTTATTCTACCTTAATTGGAATAACTCTGAAAATATAGCCCTGAATAGCCGAAATTCGTCTGTTACTACCTGCTATTAGTATACTTTTTACAAAATTGTAGTGACAAATTAGTACAAATTGTATCTTTTAACACTTGTAAAAATCTGGTTAATGGTATAAAATAGCTTCAAGCAATGGTGCTCGTAACTGCAGAAACTTCGCGGGCGCATTTTCTTCCCTCCAGAGCTTTGTAAATCTTTTGTGAGTTTTAACCCAAAAGGCAGCTCTGGGTTTTTAATATATATGGGAAGTCTATTACCCTAAAACCATTTTTATTTCCTCATTCTCCTCCTCAATGCCGAGGACAGTTACCTGATTTAGGTACGGCAATCACCGGCTTTTTTCATAAACCGTCCTGTAGGTAACCTCACTTAAATATACCTGGCAAAGTAGCCCAAATACTCAAAACTTACCGTGACACATGCAAAGCATGCCTGGTTTGCGTTGAACCGCGAGCTTTTTAGAGGTAGGAGGCCGATTTGAATCGTAAAAACGTGGGACTGCCCCCCAAACAAGGACTTTATGATCCTCAATATGAAAAAGACGCCTGTGGGGTGGGTTTTGTAGCTAAAATTGATGGTATCCCTTCGCATGAAATAGTAACCAAGGGAATCACCCTGCTAAGCAACCTCGAACACCGGGGCGCTACGGGTGCGGACGCTAATACGGGGGATGGTTCCGGCATTTTGATTCAGGTGCCTCACACTTTCTTTAGCAAGGAGGCGGCCCGGCTTGGCCTCCCCACGTTACCGGCACCCGGCCATTATGGGGTAGGCATGGTTTTTCTGCCAAAAAAAGAAGGCATTCCTGACCCGTTCGAAAATTTGGTTGAACAGGCAATCAAGGATGAGGGTTTGGAACTAATCGGCTGGCGGACCGTACCGACCGATGAAACCCAGATTGGCGAACTGGCCCGCGCAAGCGAGCCTTATGTGCGCCAGTTCCTGGTAACCATCCAGGATTTCCAGGGCCAGGACTGGCTGGAACGCCGCCTGTATGTCCTGCGAAAAGTAATTGAAAAACGGGTCGAAGCGGAAGGCCGGGGGGGCGAAGATCACTGCTGCTATATTAGTAGCCTTTCAACCCGGACCCTGGTTTACAAGGGGCTGCTGACCGCCAACCAGCTTTCACTATATTACCCCGACCTGACCGATCCCCAGATGGAAAGCGCCCTGGCCCTGGTCCACCAGCGCTTTAGTACCAACACCTTCCCGACCTGGGACCGCGCCCATCCTTACCGCTATATCGCCCATAACGGTGAAATTAACACCTTGCGAGGCAACTCCAACTGGATGAATACCCGCCAGTCCCAATTTACCAGCGACCTGTTAGGCGATGATGTAACCAAGCTTTACCCGGTAGTCGTGCCGGGCGGCAGTGACTCGGCTTCTTTTGATAACGTCCTGGAACTGCTGGTCCAGACCGGGCGCGAACTGCCCCATGCGGTAATGATGATGGTCCCGGAAGCCTGGGAAACCCAGCCTAAAATGGATCCGGCTAAAAGAGCCTTTTACGACTATCACCAGTCTTTGATCGAACCCTGGGACGGCCCTTCCGCCATATCCTTCACCGATGGCCGGGTAATCGGGGCCACCCTGGACCGCAACGGCCTCCGGCCCAGCCGCTATATTGTTACTAATGATGGCCTGGTAGTAGTGGCCTCCGAAGTAGGCGTCCTGGATATCCCGGTTGAAAATATTGTCCGGAAAGGCCGCCTGGAGCCCGGTAAAATGTTCCTGGTAGACCTGGAACAGGGCAAAATCATCAGCGACCACGATCTGAAAAACCGGATTGTCAACAAGAAACCTTACATCGAATGGCTGGCTAAAAATAAACTGCGTTTGAGCGACCTGCCGCCAATCGAGAATTACCAACCGGCCGCCCACGACGCCGGGGGCTTGCTCCTGCGCCAGCAGGCTTTCGGATATACCTCGGAAGAACTGCGGGTTTTGCTGGCCCCTATGGCCGCGACCGGTGAAGAAGCTATCGGTAGTATGGGCAACGATACTCCCCTGGCGATTCTTTCCGAACGCTCCCAACTGCTTTTCAATTATTTCAAGCAGTTGTTTGCCCAGGTCACCAACCCGCCGATCGACCCAATCCGCGAGGATTTAGTAATGTCGATTTCGGTTTCGGTCGGTACCGAATTAAACCTGCTGGAAGAAACCGCCGACCACTGCCGCCAGTTACATATGCCCCAGCCGGTTTTAACAAACTACGAAATGGAGCAAATCCGGCAGATTGACCAACCCGGTTTCAAAACTTGCACCCTGCCGCTGACTTACCCGATTAAAGAAGGACCGGCGGGCCTGCAAGCCGCCCTGGGCCGCCTGGAAATCGCGGCCGCCGAAGCGATTAACAACGGTTACAACATCCTGGTCCTGAGCGACCGGGGCGTTAACTCGGAAATGGCCCCGGTACCGTCTTTACTGGCGACCGGCACCATTCATCACTATCTAATCCGCAATAAATTGCGCACCCGCTGCGGCTTGATCGTTGAGTCGGGCGAACCGCGTGAGGTAATGCATTTTGCCCTTTTGATCGGTTACGGTGCCAGCGCGATCAACCCTTACCTGGCCCTCGAAACCCTTAAGGAAATGTACCGCCAGAATACCCTGCCTGAAGAGCTGACTGAAACAACTATTTACAATAATTATGTCAACTCAATCAAGAAGGGGCTGTTAAAGATCTTCTCGAAAATGGGTATCTCGACCTTCCAGAGTTACCAGGGAGCCCAGATTTTTGAAATTATCGGCTTGAATAATGAAGTAGTAGAACGCTGCTTTAACGGCACTCCTTCCCGGCTGGGTGGTATTGGGTTTGCAGGAATCGCCGCTGAAATCCAGCGCCAGCATGAAGCAGCCTTTTTACCGCAACTTACTGTTACCCCGGCCCTTGACCGTGGCGGCCAGTACCAGTGGCGCAAGAACGGTGAGCAACACTTCTTCAACCCGGATACTATCTCGCGGTTGCAGCACGCCACCGCTTCCGGCAATTACAAACTTTTCAAGAAATTTACGGCCCTGGTCAACAACGACGCCGAAAAACAATATACTTTGCGCGGTTTGCTCAGTTTCAAGGCCCGGAACCCGGTTCCGCTGGAAGAAGTCGAGCCGGTCGAATTGATCATGAAACGGTTCTGCACCGGGGCGATGTCATTCGGCTCCATCAGCCAGGAAGCTCACGAAACCCTGGCGATTGCCATGAACCGGATTGGCGGCAAGAGCAATACCGGCGAAGGTGGTGAGGATGCCGCCCGTTTCATACCTGATGCCAATGGTGATTCACGGCGGAGCGCGATTAAACAGGTCGCTTCCGGCCGCTTCGGGGTAACCAGCCACTACCTGGTGAATGCCAGCGAACTCCAGATCAAGATGGCCCAGGGCGCAAAACCGGGCGAAGGCGGCCAGCTTCCCGGCCCTAAGGTGGACAAGAATATTGCCCGCGTCCGCAACTCGGTGCCGGGTGTCACCCTGATTTCGCCGCCGCCACACCACGATATCTATTCTATCGAAGACCTGGCCCAGCTAATCTTTGACCTCAAAAACGTCAACCCGCGGGCCGATATTTCAGTCAAGCTGGTGGCCGAAGCCGGGGTCGGCACGATTGCGGCCGGGGTAGCAAAAGCCCACGCCGATTCTATACTTATCAGCGGCTACGAAGGCGGCACCGGGGCTTCCCCCCTGACTTCCATCAAGCACGCCGGTATTCCCTGGGAAATCGGCCTGGCCGAAACTCACCAGGTGCTGATGATGAACAACCTGCGCAGCCGGGTCCGCTTGCAGACTGACGGGCAGCTCAAGACCGGCCGCGACGTTGTAATCGCGACCCTACTTGGCGCGGAAGAATACGGTTTCGCGACCGCTCCGCTGGTGGCTTCCGGCTGTATCCTGATGCGCAAGTGCCATCTCAATACCTGCCCGGTCGGTATCGCGACCCAGGACCCGCACCTGCGCAGTAAATTTACCGGCAAACCGGAATACATTATCAACTTCTTTACTTTCGTGGCTCAGGAAGTCCGCGAGTTAATGGCCGAGCTGGGCTTCCGCACCATCAATGAAATGGTTGGCCGGGTGGATATCCTGGAAGCGAACCAGTCTAAAGCCCACGAAAAAGCCCATGACATTGACCTGAGCCTGTTGCTGTACAAGCCGGAAACCGGGCCGGAGGTGAAGGCCTATAAATCGCTGGAACAGGAACACGGGTTGGAAAATGCCCTGGACAACCGGCTGCTCGAGCTTTGCCGCCCGGCCCTGGAAGAAGGCCAGCCGGTGGAAGTTAACCTGCCTATCCGTAACTCCAACCGGACGGTTGGCGCCCGGTTAGGCGGTGAGGTTTCGGTGCGCTATGGCGGCGAAGGGCTGCCAGCTGACACCATCCGCCTTAATTTCAACGGTAGCGCCGGGCAGAGCTTTGGCGCCTTCGTTCCTAGCGGCATTACCATGACGCTGGAAGGTGACGCAAACGACTACGTGGGTAAAGGTTTGTGCGGCGGTAAGATTATCGTCAAAACACCGGTCGGCGCTACTTTCGACCCGCGTGAAAATATCATTATCGGCAACACGACCATGTACGGCGCAATCAGCGGTGAAGCTTACTTTAACGGGGTCGCCGGAGAGCGCTTCTGCGTCCGCAACAGCGGCGCAAACGCGGTTGTAGAAGGTCTGGGCGACCACGGCTGCGAGTATATGACCGGCGGCCGGGTAGCAATCTTAGGCCGGACCGGGCGCAACTTTGGAGCTGGCATGAGCGGCGGTATCGCTTATGTCCTGGATGAGGATGGCCTGTTCCATACTCGCTGCAACCCCAGCATGATTGACCTGGAAGCAGTAACGGCTCCAGGCGACCAGAAAGAACTCCAGGAGTTAATTCTGAAGCATTACCAGTACACCGGCAGCCAGATTGCCGAAGATATTTTGCTAAACTGGCCGTCTTACCTGGCCCGCTTCATTAAAGTAACTCCCCGCGAATACCGGCGGGCACTGGCGCAACTCGCCCAGGAGGTATCAACTCATAATGGCTAAAAAACTTACCGGCTTTATTGAAATCCGGCGCAAAAATGCACCCTACCGGCCGGTCCAGGAGCGGCTGAACGACTGGCTGGAAATTCCCCATCCTTTAACGGAAGGGGAAGTCCAGGAACAGGCTACCCGCTGTATGGATTGTGGAATTCCGTTCTGTCACCAGGGCTGCCCGGTCGGTAATGTAATTCCTGACTTCAACGATATGGTCTTTGAAGGCCGCTGGCACGAGGCGCTGGATATTCTGCTGGCGACCAACAACTTCCCGGAATTTACCGGCCGGGTTTGCCCGGCACCTTGCGAAGCTTCTTGCGTCCTGAGCATAAATGAAGAACCCGTCGCGATCAAACAGGTGGAAGTTTCGATTATTGACAAAGGTTTCGCGGAGGGCTGGATTGTGCCGCGCCCACCGGAAAACCGCACCGGCAAACGGGTCGCCGTGATTGGCTCCGGACCGGCCGGGATGGCTTGCGCCGAGCAACTCAACCGGGCTGGACACCTGGTGACGGTCTTTGATAAAGCCGACCGGGCCGGGGGGCTGCTGATTTACGGTATCCCCGATTTCAAGATGGATAAAGCCGTCTTGCAGCGCCGGTTGGACCTTATGACCGCCGAAGGCATCCAGTGGCAGCTTAATACCCATATTGGCGCTCCCGGCCATCCTTCTATGGCCCAATTGCGCCAGGAGTATGATGCGGTCGTCCTGACCACCGGCGCGGAACAGCCTCGTGACCTGAATATCCCCGGTCGCGACCTGGATGGGGTCCATTTCGCGATGGATTTCCTGACCCAGCAAAACCGCCGAAACCTAAATCTTCCGGTGGAAGGCCCGGAGATCATGGCTACCGGCAAGAACGTGGTTATCATCGGTGGTGGCGATACTGGCAGCGACTGCCTGGGAACTTCCTTGCGCCAGGGTGCCAGAGAAGTTATCCAGTTTGAGCATAAGCCGCCTTTGCCAGCCAAGCGCCCGGCCCACAATCCCTGGCCGGAATGGCCGATGGTCTTCCAGAAATCCACTTCTCACGAAGAAGGCGGCCGTCAGGAATATAGCCTGGCAACCCGGGCCTTTGAAGGTTCGAACGGGAAACTGGAACACTTGCGGGCAGTAAAAGTTGAGATTTATTTCGATGAAGAGGGCCAGCGTTTCTTCCGGGAGGTCCCCGGTTCCGAATTCGTTATTGAGACGGAACTGGTGCTTATCTCGGCCGGGTTCACCGGGCCAGTCCGCAACGGCCTGGTGGACAGTTTAAACCTTAAATTGACCCGGCGTGGCAGCATCTGGACCAACCAGGACAAAATGACCAGTGCCGAGGGTGTTTTCGCGGCCGGTGACAATGTGCGCGGCCAATCGCTGGTTGTCTGGGCGATTGCCGAGGGCCGGGATGCCGCCCGGGGCGTGGATAAATACCTGACCGGCCGGGTGCGCCTGCCGGGCGCTCATACCGAGTCGGTTGCCTCATAAGAAAAGTAGCTATAATAAAAAGACCAGCGGGACTGCTGGTCTTTTTTATTGCCTTTTATAAAACTTCATTTGAGGTACAAATTCTTTAGAAATACCCTGTATTATACGCTGCTCGCAAGTAAAAGCCGTTTGAAGCTGGCTGGTTCCTCGCAACCTACCGGCAAGGATTTAATGTTTCCCATTTGGTTTTATCCCGGATTGTTGCTTGCGTTGCAGGTTTTCAGACTACCGGGCTATAAAATAAAGGACGGCTCTGGGGGAGCCGTCCTGAAGGAAGCAGAATTTGTTTAATATGGTTGCTGTGCCATCAAAAGAAAAGATTAATTTCTTACCGGCCAGCTTCGTTAGGTTTTCTACCCGAAAAAAGGTTGTGCAGCCAACCGGACTTGGTTTTTTTCGGTGGCATAGTAACCCAGCTGGTTGATTTGGGTGATATAAGCGGCCTGGAAGGTTTATATAAAAGGGCCCGGCCGCAGGAAGCGCAAAAGCGGAAGCCTTCCGGGTTAAAAATATTGCACCTATTACACTTCATACCTATCTCCTATTGCTAAGGCCTTGTGATACTTTTGGGCCGTTGCTAATGTATCGTATTAATTAACTATATCTTAAGTTAAATCCGGAATAACACAATAGCTTTTACCCATTACCTTAGTCATGGTACCCTTATGACTTTTCTCTTATTAATAGCCAAGCCATTTGTACTATGCTATGGGTTAAGGCAACAAAAGGTGTAAATCCACAAAATCGTGCCATAAATATAACTGCCTGCGCACCTCAGGATAAGCCACTTCTAAATATTCTTTACCCACAGGGCTTCAATCATCGCCAGGTGCATCCTTCGCGGCTCGTGAAGTCCGGTAAGTAAACCATTCACCAAATGTAACCCCATAGAGTAAATTAAAAAATCTGGTAATAATTTATTCCACCCAGGTAAAATGAGAAGGAATAAATTATTACCAGATTGATCCGGATTTAAAATAGCGGGTCGGCTGGGAAGGACGATTGGCTTACTTAAGGCTTAACAGGCAACCAGGGATTATTCCTCGTCGTCTTCCCACTCTAGCGACCGTTTGACCGCTTTCTTCCAGGCCGCATAATACTTATCGCGCAGGGCCGGTGCCAGTTCCGGCTCGAAAACCCGGTCAACCTGCCACAACTGTTTGATTTCTTCCTGGGAGGTCCAGTAGCCAACCTCCAGACCGGCCAGGTAAGCCGCGCCCAGGGCGGTCGTTTCGATCACTTTTGGCCGGATAACCTGGCGGTCCAGCATATCGGCCTGGAACTGGATCAAAAAGTTGTTAGCCGCCGCGCCGCCATCAACTTTCATTTCGTCAAAGTCCAGCCCGCTGTCTTCCTTTAAGGCCTCCAGCACGTCACGAACCTGGTAAGCGATACCCTCCAGGGCCGCCCGGGCCAGGTGATTGCGTGAACTGCCCCTGGTCAGGCCAAACAACGCCCCCCGGGCCGAATGGTCCCAGTAGGGCGCGCCCATGCCCACGAAAGCAGGGACCAGGTAAACGCCGCCATTATCGGGCACGCTAAGAGCCATTTGCTCGGTATCGCCGGAATGCTCGATTAACTTAAGCTCATCGCGTAGCCACTGGACGGCCGCCCCGGCAATAAAGGCGCTGCCTTCCAGGGCGTAAACGACCTGGTCGTTGAAGCTCCAGGCAATCGTCGTCAGGAGGCCGTTCACCGACTTTTTAGGCTCGGTTCCGGTATTCAGAAGCATAAACGCCCCGGTGCCGTAGGTCGTTTTGATGTTGCCCTTTTCAAAGCAAGCCTGGCCGAACAAAGCCGCCTGCTGGTCGCCCGCCACACCGCAAATCGGGATAGCCGGGCTGTCCTCGGCCAGTAACCCGGCCGGAACTTCGCCGAACCGGTAGGAATTGGGGCATACTTTGGGCAGCATACTTGCCGGAATCTTAAAGTAATTGAGAATTTCCTCGTCCCAGGCCAGTTTATGAATATCAAACAGCAAGGTCCGGCTGGCATTTGACAGGTCGGTGACGTGAACCTTACCACCGCTCAGGTTCCACATCAGCCAGCTATCCACCGTACCGAAAAGGACTTCGCCGCGTTCGGCCCGCTCTTGCAGCCCATCCACATGATTGAGCAGCCAGTTTACTTTGGTCCCGCTAAAGTAAGGGTCAATCACCAGGCCGGTGCGGTCCCGGATATCGGCCGCAATACTTTCTTCTTTCAAACGGTCGCACAGGTCGGCGGTCCGGCGGTCCTGCCAGACAATCGCGTTATGGACCGGCTGGCCGGTGGCCTTGTCCCAGATGACCACGGTTTCACGCTGGTTAGTGATACCGATTGCCTCGATTTGCGCAAAAGTAATATTGGCTTTTTGAATGGCCTGGCGGGCGCTATTCAGGACACCCTGCCAGATATCAAGGGGGTCATGCTCAACCCAACCCAGTTTAGGATAGATCTGTTTGACCGGACTGTACGCCCTTCCAACAATTTTGGTCTTTTTATCAAACACAATACTGGTCGTACCGGTTGTACCCTGGTCAATCGCCAGAATAAATTTGCCTGAATTGCTGTCTCCAGCCATCATGCCTCCTCGCAATTTCCAATTTAATATAGGACAGGCGGGTCAACATAGACCCGCTTAAAACAAAATGATACCGGCTACAGCTTGGAAGGCAGCGGGGCCGCCGGGACCTGGCTCGGATGCAGCAAATAACCATCCGCCAGCGCCCGGTAGGTCCGGACTTGCTCCTCCTGCCAGGCACTATCAAAGCCCAGTTCAGCCGCTAACAACTCGGCCACTTTGGGGGCCATTTCCTGGCTGGCCCGCGCATCCAGCAGCAAAGCGCGTGTCCGCCGGGACAGGAAATCTTCGACCGTCCGGGCCAACTCATGGCGAGCCGCCCAGACCACTTCGCCCACCCGGTAAGGCAGTTTAGGGTGTAAGAGGTCGTTCCAGCCCGGTTGCTCGGCCAGCACCTGCTTCACCTCCGGCGCGTCCGAGCCATAGACCGCGAACGGGTCCGGTTTGGGCTGGGTATCGTACCCGTGCAGCCGCAACTCCCTGGTACCGCACTCCACTTTGTCCAGGCCACCGACCTCAATGGCTTTGTCCACTGTAACTTCACCCATGCGGCGGTAGGTGGTCCACTTACCCCCTGTGATAGTTATCAGTCCGGCCGGTGAAACCAGCAGGGTATGTTCACGAGAAAGTGAGGCAGTACTTGACCCGGCCTCGCCCTTCATCAGCGGCCGCAACCCGGTATAGACACTTAACACATCTTCCGGTTTAGGGTCTTTAGTAAGATAACGGGCAGCGTGGCTTAGCAGGTATTCAATTTCTTCGGCCAGCGGGCGTGGTTCCAGCTCAATGTCCTTGATTGGCGTATCGGTCGTACCCAGGATGACCCGGTCGTGCCAGGGCACCGCGAACAGGACCCGGCCATCATCCGTTTTGGGGATCATAATAGCATGGTCACCGGGTAAAAACGATTTATCCAGCACAAAGTGAATGCCCTGGCTGGGCGAAATCAGCTTGCTGGCGGACGGCTCGTCAAACTGGCGCACCTGGTCCACGTAGACCCCGGTCGCGTTGACCACCGCCCTGCCCAGCAGTTTAAATTCCCGGCCGGTTTCGGTATCACGGGCAACTACACCGGTTAACTTACCGTTTTCTTTGGTAAAACCGGTCACAGGCATATAGTTAAGCGCGACCCCGCCCAGGTCCTGCATGGTCAGCATCAATGAAATTGCCAGGCGGGTATCATCAAACTGCCCATCGTGGTAGACGATGCCGCCGGTTAAGCCTTCCGGCTCCAGGGTCGGAGCCAGGCGCAAAGCCCCTTTCTTAGTAACAGGGCGAGAAATGCCAAAACCAAGCTTACCCGCCATCAGGCTGTAGAGCATCAGGCCGGTCCCGTAGAAGGGTTGGGACCACCATTTATAACCAGGCACAACAAATGACAGGGATTTAACCAGGTGAGGCGCATTCCGGCGCATCCGGCCCCGTTCTTGAAGCGCTTCGTAAACTAAAGACAGGTTACCCTGCGCCAGGTAGCGGACTCCGCCATGCACCAGTTTAGTACTGCGGCTGGAAGTACCTTTAGCAAAATCGTAGGCTTCTAACAACAAAGTTTTGTAACCTCGGGCGGCGGCGTCAACCGCGGTACCCAGGCCGGTGGCCCCGCCACCAATAATAATCAAATCCCATAGCTCGTCGGATTGGATCCGTTCGAGCAATTCGCTACGCCTCATGTTTCACCCTCTTGAATAAATAACTCCTGGATTTCCCTTTCAAGCAGGATTCCTGCCTTCGTCAGATTTGCCAGTTTAAGTGATAAGGTAATGATATCCGGAAAGATAATAAATAATTGCTTCCCCGGTCGGCCCATTTAAGGTGGCTCTCCGGGGAGATTTAATACCCTGTATTACCTGTTGATGCCTGGAACTGGTAGTAACTGCCTCCGGCAAAATACTCAGGTTTAAGCATTATGCCACTGGCAGCCGCTACCGGACGGGTTGCCCCGGTTTTGATAAACAATCAGGATTAGATCAGGACATGTGTAGCCGTACTGGCTACGATAATCCAGGTAATCAACATCCCGTTTAAGAACGCGCCAAGGTAAATATGGCCGGTCTTATAGTAGAAATAAGTGGAAATCGAGCCAACAATTGCCATCAAAGGCACAAACTGGAAAGCTACAATGTTCAGCAGCGATTCAGTTGGGATACCCTGTACCCCACCGGTAAACAACGGAATATAGTTGACCAGCAGCAGTATTACAAAGCCGATGGACACCATTATCGCGTTTACCAGCATAGCTCGCGCCAGGGTCTGGCGGCGGTCCGCGTTACCCCGCAGCCGTAACTGCCCGTGTAACCCGATACCCAGCACCAGGAAGAAGGCGACAAAGGGCAGCAGGTAATCCAGGAAGATGCGGAACTGGGTCGCACTCATTAACTTCACGGCTACCACCCAGAAACGGAAGTCCGTCTTGAAGGCAAAGTCCGAAAAGGCCAGCAGAGCGTAAGCGCCGCTGATAATAATGATTGCCAGCAAAGCGGTCTTGCCCAGTTGGGACCAGAAATGCCGCCCGCCCGACCAAGTCAGGCCATAGTTGCCGAAGGTAGCCCCGGTCAACCGGCGGTTAAGGGCAAAGTGCCAGATCAGGAACAGGCCCAGCGAAATCAACCCGTTCAAGACGGCCCAGACCATAATCCCGGTCGTGATATTTTGCGGCCAGAAATTGTAATCTTTTGCCGGGAAGTTACTGTTACCCCACTTCTGGAACCAATAGAAAGAAATAATCGGAATGGCAACGGTCAGCAGCGCGCCAACCCACCAGCCCCAACCGGCCAGGCCCTTTCTTTCAGGCATCGGCTCGCGCAAACTCCTGAAGAAGGGTGTCCGCAGCAAAAGAGCGCCTAACGGGAATATAAATATAACCATTCCTATCAGGGCAATCAGGGTGCCAAATTCTTTCCAGTACCAGATCTGGTCGGTAGTCGCCAGCGGCTTGCCGCCCTTCAAGGTCAGCCCCATCCATTCCATGGCTGCGCCAATGGCAGCGGTTGAAATATGGTCGCCGGGATGTGTAACAGCCGGTTGGTAGAGCTTGCGGGCAGTGCCTTGCTCAATTGAGCCGTAAACCTTGCCAACCTCGACCGGTTCGGTGGTGTTAAAGAGGGTTTGCAGCTTCTTGGTATTTACGATACCGGCCGCGCTCGGCGAACCCCACATTAACTGCGAAAATTCATCATACTTACTAAATACCAGGCCCAGGTTGCGCGGGAAAGTAGCAGTACCCTCAGGCGCCCCGGAAGTCCCGGTAGACGAGCCTTCCAGCACAATCGATTGGTAGCTGGTAGAGTAGACCCCGGTTGCGATTAGCGAGGCCCACCCTCCCATCGAATGCCCTTCAAGGCCGATATTCTTTTTATCGACAATATCGAGCGAATTCAGGTATTTCAGGCCGTCCGGCCCACCAAACCCGTTCGCAAAAGCCGGTCCGTCGGAATATCCGTGGCCGGTCTGGTCCAGGGCCAGGACCACGTAACCACGCCGGGCAAACTCGATAGCGAAACCATCCTGAGTTTCCCGGGAGTTGATGTAACCGTGGATTGCCAGGATAGCGGGGGCCGGGGCCTTATTGGTAACTCCCTTCGGCACATACAGGAGGGCACTCATTACCGTTCCGTTAGTGCCTACAAAGCGCACATCCTTGATAGTAATGTTGCCGCCATCGGTCTGTACATACCAGGCCAGACTGCCACCAAACAAAACCATTAATGCCGCGACCGCCAGTACAATCCAGTGCTTCCTGGATGGTGGGTCAATCTCTTCAATCTCCTCGGGTTGCCTGGGTTGGACGATTACAGGCTGATCACTGATTTTTTGAGCCATTTTATCCACTCCTCTATGAATACTAATCCGCGAGCGGGTTTAGCCATAGCAACACTACAACAAATAATTAATTGAAAATTTTTGCCAGCCCTTAATCCGCAAAATTAACCTTGAAAGCAGCTGGCATAGAACACCCACACCTTTATTCTGTTTTTAAGCAGTTCCAAACAAACTAGAAGCTAATTCCAGGTGAAAAAAAACCAGGTCCAAAAGCCCCTTGATTTCAGCCGGTAATTAACATCTTTGGAAAGGTATGATTAGCAAAGCTCAAAGAAAAGAAAATACAAAAAGGTTCATTTCCGGGGGAGGGCAAACCTAACTAAGGAATTGCCAGTCCTGCCAGAAAGAACCTTTCTCTTTTTTCTCCAGTTCCTCTTGCTTTTCTGATTAATTAAAATTATACAAAATTACTAAACTCTAGTCAATAGATCGCTCTATTTGGGTTAGTTTAATCTAACAATAGTGGTGAAACCCGAAGTCAGCAGCCCTGCTTTGCATTCAAATAAGAACATTTGCGTCCAAAGGTAGGAGTTTCCCTTCGAAAGACCTTTTTTTACTCTGGCACAAATAATTTAAGTAGTTGTTCTGGGAAGGCTAGCCCCTCTGAATGACAGAGTACGTGAGTAGAGGCGCTGGTGTTGGCCGGTGGTTGGGTTTGGTTGGGTTGGTTGTATTAGGGTGGTTCACTGGCCCTGCAATAGGCGGCAGGGCCAGTGAGTCAAGTAAGGCCAGGATTAAATAGGCGGGTCCGGGTCGTAATCATCACCCGTTTCGGCTACCCGCGGTAGTGGCACCGCGGAACCGGGTTTAACCGGGGCAGCCTTTGCGCGCTCCTGGAAAGAAGCCGTCTGGGCGGGTTTGATTCTTTCTTGCGAAGGAGCAGCCAGGACTGGCTTTACTCTTTCCTGAGAAGAAGCCGGTAA
>JAQBPB010000021.1 GCA_028287745.1 Chloroflexota bacterium | reverse complement strand
TCTTGCAAAGCCTGATTAAACCCGGCGGGGTGCCTGGCTGGATTACTGGTTTATGGACTAATTGTGCTGGTACTGGCAACTTTTACCTTAAAGGAGCAGGAATAGATATAGATAAACCTATGACCTGGGAGCAAAGCTGCTATAATTGAGGAAAGGTGGGATAGAGTAAAGTTATAGTTTTTAAAGATAGAATATATTTATGGAACATTCCGAGAACAAAGATATTATCAAACAGCCGGACCGGAGAAAGAAACCAGTCCTGCCGGTATTGCGCCAGCTATCGCAGGGGCTAGCCAATGCCAATATCTTACCAGACGTACGAAAGACTAAAACGAACACCCAAAAAACCCAGGATGAGCCGCTGCGAGTTGAAACAATCGAGCTGTCCAAAATACGGTGGGTCAATATCGAACGGCCGGGCAGCGCCGAACTGGCCTGGCTGCACCAGAATTTCGACTTTAACCCTTTGCACCTGGAAGATATCACCAGCCGCTTGCAGCGCCCCAAGATTGATGATTACGAAGATTACCTGTTTATCGTTTTGCACTTCCCGGTCCATATCAAGACCGAACAGGTCACTATCGCCTCGGAAATTGATATTTTCCTCGGCCCCGATTACGTAGTAACCGTAACCGATGCCAAACTTCGCCCCCTGAACCGGTTGTTCGAGCAATGCAAGAACAATCCGGGTAAGCGAAACGGCGTCCTCGGTCGGACGCCGTCTTTTGCGGTTTACCGGATTATTGACGTACTGGTGGACTATTGTTTTCCCGGTATCAATAAATTATCCGCAAAACTGGAAGAACTGGACGACGAGATTTTTAGCAGCACTTCGTCCGATATTATTTATGACATTTCGGTGCTGCGCCGGGATATTATCGCCTTCCGCCGCATCATAAAACCGCAAATATCGGTAATAGCCAGCCTGGAGCACCGCCGCCGGACCAACGACCACGAAGATATGGAAGCTTTTTACAGCGACATTAGCGACCATATCAGTAAAATCTGGGACAGCCTGGAAGAATTTAAAGAAATCATCGAGAGTTTAAGCGCGACCTATGACTCGCTGGCGACCCACCGCCTTAACCAGATAATTAAAACCCTGACGATGATTTCGGTAATATTGCTGCCGCTAACCCTGATAAGCGGGATTTATGGAATGAACGTCAGCCTGCCCCTGGCCGAAGAACCCTGGGCTTTTTCCCTGATCCTGTTCCTGCTGATTACCACCGCCGTAGCAATTTTATTGTTCTTCCGCACCCGCAAATGGCTTTAAGGTTTGGGAGTAAAGACCTCCAGGGCGGACGGGACAACTTTGAACCGGAGCGGCGTGCGCTGGCAAACTTCGCCATCCAGGTTTACCCGGTGTGTATGGCGAGTTTCGACCAGCACTTCGGTCGTATTAAAATGACGGACTTTAGGATGCTTGATATAGCTGCCGTCCTGGAAGCCAGGAAGCATCCGGGCCAGGGTCAGAAACCCCATTTCTTCAATAATTGTGATGGATAACAGGCTGTCGTCAAGGGTAGCGTTG
Organism: Chloroflexota bacterium; assembly: GCA_028287745.1. GTDB lineage: Bacteria > Chloroflexota > Chloroflexia > Chloroheliales > Chloroheliaceae > 54-19. Next base: position 190,838 of record JAQBPB010000021.1, on the reverse strand, counting down.
GGCGCACTTACGATGCCTCCCCCAAAGTAACGCCCGTTCGCAATCGCGATCTGCAAAGCCTTATGATTAACAACCACCTCCTGGGTGCCCTTGTTCTGGTCCTTGTAGGTAAGCTTGAAATGGATGGTCCGGCGCTGGGTAAAAGCCTGAAAAGCGGCCACGACATAGGCCAGTGGTCCGATCCATTTCTTCAGGTTGTGGTCCATTCTCCCCGCTACTTCTACGCCCAGGCCAATAGTGGCGACATTTACAAAAGAGCGGTCGCCCGCCATGCCCAGGTCTACCGGTTGAACGTAACCCGCCTTTATAATTTCCACCGCTTTGATCAGGTCCTTTTGAATTCCCAGGGTCCGGGCGAAATCGTTGGCGGTACCCAGCGGAATGACGCCCAGCCGCACTTTATGTTCGGCCAGAATGTTTGCCAGGATTGATATGGTGCCGTCGCCACCTCCAACAATAACCGTATCAATTTTGTTTTTTTGCAAGGCGCTTTCAAGCCAGGGCTTTATCAGGGCCGGGTTCTTGATGGGTTTGGCCTCGACAACGTGAATACCCTGACTTTGCAACTCGGCATTTACATTATTGAAGCTATCTTGCCCCTGGCGAGACTTGGCATTGACGACCAATAAGGCCCGGCCGACTTCCGCTTCATAGGGTTGGGCTGTATCTTTAACCTGTGCATCTGGACCTACCATCAATTGTTCTCTTTCCTCAAATAGTTATAAAACATGCTATAACATATGTTATAGGCCGGTAAATTATAATAATATACCAGGCAATTTTAATGCCATCCCGGTAACTTCTGGCAAAATAAACTATTTGCATTTATGTAAAGTGGGCTGTAAGCTTGACAGGTAGGGTACCTAATGTATAATTGATACCCTGTAGCGAGTATCATTGGTATAAGGAGCATAAAATTTTGCCAGAAGATTTCGCGGAAAATTCACCGGAAATTGAAAAAACCCCAACCGAGTTTTCAGAGAAAAACCTGAAAAAGACAGGTGAAGCCAGGCAGGCTGCAACCCGGCATAAACGCCTGGGCAAAGCCGATTTGCACATGCACACGACGGCCAGCGATGGGATGGGTACAGTTGAAGAAGTCCTTGAGCATGTCGAGCTAAACACTGACCTGGATGTGATTGCAATCACCGACCATGATGAAATCCGGGGAGCCTGGGCCGCGCGAGAATTGGCCGCCAAGCGTAATTATCGTTTTGAAATAATTATGGCCCAGGAAGTCACCAGCCGCCACGGTCATGTTTTAATCTACGGGGTTGAAGAACCTTTTAAAATGTTCCAGTCGCTGGAAAAAACGGTGGAATGGGCCCACGAACACAACGGCGTGGTAATTATCCCTCACCCTCTCAGCTTTATGACGCTCAGTGTAGGTGAGAAGAAGCTGCGCAGTCTTTTCGACAAATCTTTAGCCGTAGACGGCATTGAAGTGCTTAACCCCTCGATTGCGGGTTATGTGCGCCGCCACCGGGTCCGCGATGTAAACAGCAGTGAGTGGCATTTAGCCGAAATCGGCAATAGCGATGCGCACTTCCCGCGCCATATTGCCGCGGCCTACACTACTTTTGAGGGCCACACGGCGGCGGACCTGATAAAAGCCATTAAAGAGCGGAAAACGACCGCTCACGGCCGCTACCTGACTATTCGAGAGCAACTCCAGGGCGCGGGCAAGCAGAATTTACGCAGCCTGGTTGTTTTACCTGCGGATAAAATCCGGCGCGGTATTGCTACAATTAACCGCAATAAGGTTAAGTAGGTTCGATTGTGCAACTATGGCCCCAGAGAGGAAGCCGACTTTATGAAGATTTGCCTGGTTTCACCTTACGACTTCGCGCGCGAAGGCGGGGTAAACCAACATATCATAGCCCTGGCGGAAGAATTTCGAAACCAAGGTCATATAGTAAAGATCATGGCTCCCTCTTCGGCCAATGAGGATGAAGCGCTTCAGGCTGACCCGAATATTTACCGGGTCGGCAACGTGGTCCCGATTAAAGCGAACGGTAGCGTAGCTCGCATTACCCTTTCGCTGAATCTTTCCGGTCAAATCAAGAAAATCCTGCAAAGCGAGCAATTCGACGTGATTCACATCCACGAACCGCTCATGCCTGCTTTGCCCTTAACCGTACTGGCGCATTCCAATTCACTCAATATTGGAACTTTTCACGCCTTTTCGCAGAGTCATATCGGCTATTATTACGGCCGTTACGTTTTACGCATTTTTGTCAGAAAGTTAGACGGCCGCATTGCCGTTTCCCGACCGGCGGTTGACTTCGTCAAGCAGTACTTTCCGGGCTATTATGAGGTTATACCCAACCCGATAGACCTGAACCGGTTCACCGGGGCTGCCGAACCTTTGCCGGAATTTATGGACGGCAAGCTCAATATCCTGTTCGTCGGGCGTATCGGTGAACGGCGCAAGGGGTTAAAATTCCTCTTAAGGGCCTTTAACTACATCCGGCAGCAAATGCCAAACGTCCGATTGATTATTGTCGGGAAAGGCGATACAAAAGGTTACGAGCGTTATCTGCGCCACAATAATATTAAAGACGTGGTCTTTACCGGTTTCGTGCCGGACGACCTGCTGCCGCGCTATTACAAGAGCGGCCACGTCTTTTGTGCCCCGTCAACCGGCGGCGAGAGCTTTGGAATAGTCCTGGTGGAAGCGATGGCTTCCGGCATGCCGATTGTCGCGAGCGATATTCCCGGCTATGCCAGCGTGGTCCAACACGGCAAACATGGGCTGCTGGTAGAACCGAAAAACATCGAAATGCTGGCAATGTCGCTAATCCGACTGCTGGCGGACTCGAACTTGCGGGATAAGATGAGTCAGGAAGGGCGTGAAAAAGCCGCCCAGTTTAGCTGGAAAAATGTTAGCCAGCGCGTGCTCGATTTTTATGAACGCAGTGAAAACCGGCGGCGGGCTAAACTCAGGCTTAAAAGAATGCGCACCAAACGCCGGATGGCCCGGACTTACGGCTTTGGCTGGCTCTTGCGCCGCCGGTATCATCCCGGCCCGGCCGAGGTTCCACCGAGTTACTCTAAAGAAGACAAGGGAAACTGGTTTAAAATCAGGGATTTCAAAGACTAGAGGCTTAGGAGAGTCTTGCTCTTAGCACCAGGAATCGTTATTTACACTCTTAAGGAAAGTAAGATCGAATTATGTTATCGAACCTTTTAGAAGATTGGGCCAGGGGAATTGCCCGGCAAGTTGGCCGGATTGTCGCAAAATCCCATCTTTCGCCCAATAGCTTGACGGTGATAGGTTTCCTGCTGAATTTCCCGGCGGCGTTCATACTGGCCCAGGGTCAAAGCTGGAGCTGGTGGGTCGGTGGTTTGATGGTCCTCTTCGCCGGAGCTTTTGATATGCTGGACGGAGCCGTAGCTAAAGTTACCGGCAAGACCAGCAAATTCGGCGCTTTCCTGGATAGCACCCTGGACCGCTGTAGCGAGGTGGTGGTATTCCTGGGCCTTTTAATGTATTACCGCAGCGGCCCAACGACCGACCAGTATCACGGCTCGGTCCTGGTCTATATCGCGATTGCCGGTTCCCTGCTGGTCAGTTACGTCAAAGCGCGGGCCGAGGGCCTGGGCATGGAATGCAAAGGGGTTGGCCTCTTACCCCGGCCGGAACGTGTATTGATGATCGTAGCGGGTTGTATTGTCAACATCTGGTGGGACCTGGCCCTGATCGTAATCCTGTGGATTTTAGCAATTGGCACCAACTTTACGGCCATCCAGCGCATCTGGTACGTCTATTCGACCGCCAAAGCCCAGGAACTGGCCGCCCAGGCCGCCAAAACACCGGTTGTCCCGGCCCCGCAGATAGCGGCAGTTAGCGTCAGCCCGGCTAAAGAAATCGCCCAGGAGAATGGCGAGGAAGAAAACCTGGTACGCAAAGGCTGGCGCTTCCGCCGGGCCGGTAACCGCTAGGGGTTCTACCCCGGTAAACTAACAAAAACCCTTCACAAGTTTTACTCTTTGTGAAGGGTTTTTCGTTTTATAGTGCTTTGTAAGGCGGCTCAAGCAGTCAGTAAATGCTGCAAAATCAGCCGGGCACCTTGCTTGCTCACCCGGTCGTTAGCTTCACGGCAGCGGGCCGACTGGACACAGGCCGGGCAACCCGCCACGCAGCGGCAGCTTTTTACGGTGCTGTAGGCCAATTGCAGCAGGTCTTCAATCCGGCTGTAGCAGCCGTGAGCAAAACCGGCCCCACCTTCGCAGCTATCGAAAAGATAGATTGTCGGGTGAGCGCTGTGCAGGATATCCGCGCCGTCCGAGGTCGAACCGATATCGGTCGGGTCGCACATTACTTCCAGCGGCAGTAATCCCAGCAGCAAATGCTCCAGGCCGTGCAGCCCGGAGTCAAAGGCCGCAATTGTGGCGAACTTTTCGCGGGGCGGTAGGATGAGCCATAACAACTCGGTCTGCGACTGAATCGTCAGCGGGCGGTCCAGGTCAATCACATCCGGCGGGCGGCGGTTGCGCTGGAAAAGCGGTGATTCCCGGTAGCCGTAGACCTGTTCGATTACTTCGCCCCGGCCCTTACCTATTTTGAGCGGCAAGCCCGGTCGGAACTCGACCAGCCTTTGCTCGCTATCCTGGTCCATTTTAATCTGGGTCCGCGCCACCGAGGAAGTGATATGGTTGGTCACTTCCGGCCGGACCAGCACTTTATTAGTGATTTCATCCAGCTTTTCGACCCGGAATGTTTCGCCCGAATGGGTATAGATTGCCCCGGGGTGCGTTTCGGTGTAAAGGTTCGGCGGCTCGATCAGGCCAATTTCCCGGCCGGTGCTGGTATTAACAATCTGGAATTTGCGAGTGGTACTGGTCCGCAAAGACAACCGGGAATGTGGGTTATCCTCGCCCGGGTAAAGGCAATAGCCCCGGCGCGTAACCAGCCCTTTTTCCTCGATCAGCTTTTCGGCCAGTTTGATAATCGAAGGCGGGTAATACAACTGCAAATCGGCCCGGTTGAATGGCAATTCTTTCGCCATACAGACCAGGTGCTGGCGGGCTATATTCTCATTTTCAACGTTCAAGAGGGCGCTTTCGGGCTGGCGGTTGAATAACGCGGTCGGATTAGCCAGGAAATACTGGTCAATCGGGTTCTGAGAGGCTACCAGGAAGACCGTTGCGTCTTTGTCGCCCCGCCCGGCCCGGCCCGCTTGCTGCCAGACCGCCATCTGGCTACCCGGATACCCGGCGATAATAACCGCGTCCAACCCGCCGATATCCACGCCCAGTTCCAGGGCGTTCGTGCTGAATACCCCGTCTACTTCGCCTTCTTTCAAACCCCGTTCAATCGCTACGCGTTCTTCCGGTCGCAGACCGGCCCGGTAGACCGTCACGCGCTCCATCTGGCGGGTGCCGCTCTGTTCCAGGCACATCCGGTACATATTTTCAGCGTAACGGCGCAGGCGGCTAAAACAAAGGGTGCTGTACTTGAAACCGACCAACTGCTTGAAAAGGTCAACCGTTTCTTCCAGGTAAGAGCGCGTAACCGGTTCGGCCTGGGAGCTTTCGCTGATATAAGTCGGCGGCTGCCAGATTACAAAGTAGCGCTCGTTCTTACCGGCGCCGTCATTACTAATGATTTTGAAATTATCGAGGCCGGTTAGCTTCTCAACCAGTTCCTTCGGGTTGCCAATCGTGGCCGAACAGCATATGAACTGGGGATTAGCGCCGTAATAGGCGCAGGCCCGGCGCAACCGGCGCAATAAATGGGCGATATGGGAGCCAAAGACGCCCCGGTAGGTATGGACTTCATCAATAACGATATAGCGTAAATTGCGCAGGAAGTCCGGCCAGGCTTTGTGCCAGGCCGTCAGGGAAAGGTGGACCAGTTCCGGGTTGGTCAGCAGGATATTCGGCCGGGAGCGCCGGATGGCTTTCTTCTCATCATCGGCCATTGCGCCGTTATATTTAAAGGCCCGTATACCTGCCCCGGCTTCGCCCAGGTTAGCTATTAAGCCGTTCAGAGTGGTTAGCTGGTCATTCATCAGGGCGTTGGTCGGAAAGATATAGAGCGCGGTCGCCTGGGGTTCTTTCAGGATGGTTTCCAGGACCGGCAGATTAAAGCTGAGGGTCTTACCGCTGGCGGTAGCCGTTACCAGGCCGATATTCCGGCCCTCGCGCAAAGCTTCAATCGATTCAACCTGGTGGCTGTAAAGCTGGCTAATACCCCGGTCAGCCAGGGCCCGGGTTAACGGCGGCGGTAGAGGCGGTGCTAACTCCTGGAAAACAGCCTGGCGGGCCGGTAACTTTTCGATATGGACCAGGGTATCGGTACTCTCACCGTTCAGGCGAGCGCTTCCCCGGCCATTATAAGCGGCTTTTAACTCCTGGAGAAGGTTCGGCGCCGACAGGCGGGGGCCTGTCGACGCCTCTGGGGACAAAGGGGAAATGCTATTCCTGGATCCATTTGTCGCTGGCACGGTCCCAGCTTTCGAGCGTTTCATTACCAAAGAAAAGTTTTACCTCATTTTCGGCGCTTTCCGGGGCGTCCGAAGCGTGAATCAGATTGCGGCCGATTTCAACAGCCAGGTCACCCCGGATAGTGCCGGGAGCCGCCTGGGCCGGGTTAGTCGCGCCAACCGTGGAGCGGACGGTTTCGATCGCTTTTTTGCCTTCCAGGGCCAGCACTACGACCGGACCGCTGGTAATGTACTGGACCAGTCCTTCATAAAAGGGTTTACCCTGGTGGACGCCGTAATGCTTTTGGGCCAGTTCGCTGGAGATTGTCATCAGCTTCATACCAACAATCTTCAAGCCGCGCCGTTCGAGCCGGTGAGTAATTTCGCCGATTAGCCCGCGCTGTACGCCGTCGGGCTTGATAATTACCAGAGTTCGTTCCAAACTGTTTATTCTCCTTATTAGAACTTTCGCCTGACCCGCGTACCGTCCGCTAAACGTTAAACATCCAACGGATTTCCAGCCAACCATTTTGCGCTAAAGTCATAGTACAAATTGATTTAGCCAGGGTTCTTTTACCTTTTCCGTAACACGTTTCCCGTTCTACGCTGTGCTTCAGGCTCGAATGCGAAAGTCGTACATCATTAAAGTTTACTCAAAAAGACCCAAATTACGGCTGACCGCACTTGGGTGCCCTCCTTAGAAGTGAGCTAAAGAATAATACTTTTCAGGCAAAAGAGCAAATGGAGGCTGGCCTAATTTTCGAATTCTTTTTCGACCAGTTTAGCCACTTTCAACATTGCCAGGCGCACTTCACCCAGGCGCATCGGCTGCTGGCAAATTGCGATTACTACCTGGTCCGCCGCGCTGCACATCAGGAGGGTGCCATTTTTAGCTTCTATAATCGTATCATTTAGCCCACCTATGCCCAGGCGTTGGGTGGTCCTGGCTATCGTATCGAACATATTCGCGGCCAGCGCCCCCAGCACTTCCGCGTCTTCTTCCTCGATCATCATGGTTTGAATTACCAGGCCGTCTCTACCCACCAGTAAACCGCCAAGCACACCTTCGGTCTTAACCAGTTCGTCAAAAACTCTGCGCATCGTTGTGTCCTTATATTCTGAAATGATACTACAACCGGGTCAGGATTTACTTCTTAGCGCCCGCCGGAGCCAGGGCTTTACTGTATTCAGCCAGGGCGGCCTGGAACTGGCCTTGCTTCTTGTAAGCGTCGCCCAGCACACGATGGAACCGTGAACTTGATTCAGCCGAATTTACTATTTCCTGGAGTTTTGTGACAATCTCCGGAAGCTCCGCTTTACCGGCTACTTTTACTGCCTGGCTAAAAAAGTTAAGTGACTGGGTATAGTCTTGCTGGTCAAAGAACTGGTAAGCCTTTTGCAGGTTTTCCTCAACCGGGCTGAGCGAGCCACTCGCGGGCGGGGCCAGCGAAGGCCCGGTAACCGCTTCCCGGGTGGCTGCCGGGGCCACGCTCTCGACTGCCGCCGGTTCCGGCACAATAACCGACGCGGGTGCGGGTGCGGCCATTTCTTCCCTTGAGGAAGCGGTTGTTGAAGCAGGCGGGGAAGCTTCGCGGGCCGCTTCCGGTTCCGGCCGCGCGGCCCGGGCTTCCAGTTCGGCCAGGGGCAGCAAATCTTCCCCGGTTATTTCACCTGGGGCTGGTTGGGCCGGGGTGCGAACCGGTTGGATATCTTCCTGTACTTTGCGGCGGGCAGCTAATTTCCCAAAGAGAGACGACTGCTCTCCGGTCTGCGGAGTTGCGGCCGGTGCGGTCCGTTGTTTAACCCATTCAAACTGGCGCAGCGGTTTTTCTTCATCCGATTCAGAGGCGGCTACTTCCGGCTGGCGCTCATTAAGGGACCCAAACGGGTTATTAATCTGGTCTTCCAACGAATTAGCGGCTCCCTGAGCACCGAAAATATTCCCGGCTTCGTTATCCCAGGAAAAGGGTTCCATATCAAAGTCCGGTTGAGCGCCAGGCGCCGGTGGCGGTTGCGGCACATAAGCCGAGGGTTGCCTTGAAGAAGGCCCCTGCCAGGCGGGCGGAGACGGCGGGCTAAACGGGCTTTCGTCAAAGTCTTCCAGGATAAACGGCTGAATCGAGTCCATAGCAGCATCAAAACCGGACGGTCTTGAAGGATTCTGGCGCATCTGGTCGGCAAACGAAGGAGCCTGTTTAGCAGAAAACGGTGGAGGCGGCGGCGGCGGCGGAGAAGCCAGCCCGCTATCGTCGTCCAGGTTAAACGGCAGTAAATCACCAAACTCTTCATCAGCCAGGAAAGAAGGCTGGGGCGGCGGGATACGGTCGCGCTGGGCGGACGGAGACTGGGACGCTGCCGAAGCCGGTGGCGGCGGAGGTTGCGGCAGCGTTGCATCAAAGTCATCCAGGCTAAACGGTGTCAAATCATCCATATCCAGACCCAGGTCAAAAGCCGGGACAGGCGCGGGCGGTACCGGTGGCGCGGAATCACCAAAATTCCGGGTGTAGGGCCGGGTTTCCTTGGACCGGTCAATTAAGGGCTTTGGCGGTGCCGGGGGTTCAAACCCGCCCAGTTCTTCATCAAAGCTAAAGGGCTGCAAATCATCCAGTTCCGCGAAACCCTGGTTGACGGCCGGAGCGCTGCTGCGGGCCGGTGGGCTGGCCCTGTGAGGCGGTGGTGGGGGTGCGGAAGCTTCTGCGCCAAAGTCAGGCGAATCGTCCAGGCTAAACGGCGACAGGTCCCCGAAATCGCTGCCGCCAAAAGGCGAGCGGTTGGCCGGGGGCGGCGGTGCTGGATTATAACCGGGTGCCGGTGTATCCAGCCAGGACGGTAGTGCGCTGGTACCCAGACCTAACCGGTCAAAGGTGGAAATATCGGCCCCATCATTTTCATCGAAACTGTCCATTGGCGGCGGAGGCGGGGGCGGAGTAACCGCCTTCTCAGGCATCAGCCATTCCGGCAAAGTGCCCAGGTTATTTGCCCCGGTATCGTCACGCGGCCTTATGCGGGCAGGTGGAGTATTGACTTCCAATATAGCCGAATTAACGGTAGACAGGCCGGACTGCTCGATTTCTTCCTCGTCCATGATGAAAGCATGGAGATAATCCGGTAATTCCTCCCGCTCCCAATCAAAAAGGTCGTTCTCATCTTCCTGGCCGCGTCTGATGGGCATTTCTGGGTTCTCCTGCATTTGGTTTGGTGAGGTTGTGAGAGGCGAAGTTTCCGGCCCAGTTTCCGAAGCCTGCGCAGTCTCAGATTTTTCTTCAGGTGCAAATTGATTCAGGACAACGGGTGGTATCGTGGCAGGTTCCAGGTCGGCCAGTCCTTCAAACGCATCAAGATTTGACCCCTGCCAGGTTTGTTCAGTGACAAAATCCGGGATAGGACCCTGCTCGTTACGTTTATAAAAAGCATAAGGTTCGCGGAATACCGCGTCGGGCGCGGGAACAGCCGGTGCTTCCAGGCGGTTAGAAATAGACGGGACAAACACGCCGGGCGCGGCCTGGGCAAAGTAATCTTCCCCGGTGGAAGGGCCAGTATCTTCAGTCGCATCCTGCCCGGCTTCGGCTTCAAATGCCGTTGTGGAAGCGGACCCGGCTTCGGCTTCGAACATGGGCAGCGGCTGGCCCGAGTCGGACCCTGGTGTGGTTTCCGGCAAACCGGGCGGTTCGCTTGCCGGTACCGGCTCGAACTGGTCGTTTGCGCTTTCGCCACCGCTTCCGCTGTCAGACTGACCCGACCCCGGTTCCTCCGGGGAAGAGGCAGGTGATTCAGACGGAGTCTGGGGTGTTGGAATAAGAATTGGCTGCGGTTCCGGTCCCGGGTTAAGCGGCAGGCCCGGCCCCTCATCGGGTTGGACCTGCTGCAGAGCGTCAAGCTCATTACGGGCCGGACTGGCCACGAAATCATCCGAGAAGAAATCCTGCCCCGGCAAATCGTCCAGGCTAAACGGAGATGGGTCCGCTGCGTAAGGCGCCGGACTGTCTGTCGCCTCTAAATCTTCAAGATCCTGGTCCTGACCCGGCTGGTTTGGAGCATGGCTAGCCGGAAGCTCAGCCAGGTTAAAGTCAAGCGGTTCGCCAAAGCTAAACGGCTCCAGCGGTTGCCCGGCGGCATCCGTGTTTTCTGCCAGTGTAAAAGGCGCAAAGGGTTCTGGCACGGCCGTTACGGAATCATCTTCTAAAAAGAAGGGTGGAATATCCTGGGAAAATTTGGCGGGGCTGGCATCTTCATCAAAAGCAAAAGGCATCACACCTGAGTCAGTATTAGTCGCCACCTCGGTTTCCAGTTCAGGTTCAAAACTAAATGGCGTGGCCTCCTGGGCTTCAAATTGATCTACTGGCGAAATCTCTTCAAACAGGCTCAAGTCGCCATCCCTGGCGAGACTGAAATCCAGGTCAAAGGCACCCGGAGCCGGGGCCGCAGACCCAACGGCGGGTTTAATTGTCCGTTCGAAATCAGGCTCTTGAGGACTCTCGACCTCTTCAAACAGGTTAAAGACCGAGTCGTTTTCCTCGCTTTGCGCTAACAGGCGCAGTTCCTCCAGGCCAGTTAAAGGCTCGGTGGGCTGCGGCGCGACCTGCTCGGGCGGCTGGGCCGCTTCTTCTTGCTGCTGTGCGACATGCCTTTCGGTATCGGAAAGGAGGGCAAAAAGGTCGAAACCCAGGTTGTTCTGGACTTCATCGGCGGAAGGTAAATCCGCCCGCAAGCCCAGCACCACGTCGGTTTCCTGGCGGCCAGTGGCCCACTCGGGGACCAGGCCAGGCTTCGCCGCCTTTTCCCCGGCCCCATTTTCGCTATCAGGGGCCGGAATTGACGGTTCGCCCAGCATTGCAATATGGCTCAGGGCATCGCCTGAAACAGAGCTGTCTTCAAACAACCGTTCGGCCAGGAGGTTAAGCGGGTCCAGCGTATGGGCCTGTTCAAGGTAGTCGGCGGCACGGCCCTGGTTCCGGCGCACGCCGTAAATATGCCACAGGATCAGGTTAGCTTTTACCAGGTAAGCATTATTCTCAAGTAGTTCCAGGGCCAGTTGTTCGGCCCGGCCATAGTCGCGGTTGCGCCAGTAAGCTTCCATCAGACCGACCTGCACATCCAGGCGGTTGGGCGTCTGGCGCAGGACGGTGGTATATTCCTCAATCGCCTGACCATAAAGGCCATCGCGGAGGCGGGCGTTTGCCAGGCCAACCTTGGTCATGCGAATCTGGGCGCGACCGCCATTCGACCGTTCGCGGTACAGGCGCAGCAGTTCTTCGCGCAGTTGTTCGATACTGGGGTCAAGTTCCAGGGCCCGTTCGCAGTACAGGATAGCATCATCTATCCGGCTCTGTTCGTAGGCGATAAACCCCCGGTCGACATAGCCAAGCACATCCTGGGGATCAGCCGAAAGCACAAAAACAAAAAGCTGGTCGGCTTCAGTAAACAGCCTTTGTTCGGTGTAGGCTTCGCCTAGCATTCGGCTGGCTTCCAGGCAGCGTGGATAGAAGTTAAAAATATGGTGGCAGAGGGCAATTGCTTTGTCTGGGTTACCGGCTTCCAGAGCCGCTTTGGCATCGCTAATTACGTCCTCTAGTTTTACCCGGTTTATCGCCATTGTTTGTCCTGAAGCTAAATTTGGAGTGGTAATTATTTACATAATACGTAGTAACAGGGTTTATTATAAAACAGCCAGCCTGAATTATCAATAGTACCTAAGTGTAAACCCCAATTATAGGAATGAGCCTGTAGATGACAACAAATTCAGGTAATTCATCCAATAAATTCAGTAAATCCTGATTGCAAACGGGTCTAATGCTGATAAGCTTCTTAAAAGAAGCCGGTTTCCCTTAACTTGGATACAACACTTACCAAATTATATAACCTATTGCAATAAATATAAGAATACCTATATAAATATAAGCGGGAAATACCTGGTTAGTGTTATCCCCCGCTTAGTTACTCCATATAGAGCTGAGTAGAACCTTAAATTTATTCGACCGGAACCAGGCTGCTTTCGACTTTAGCCGGTTGCTCCGGCGCGCCACTTTCCGGGGCGGCGCCGTGGACCAGTCCGTGAGCGTGTTTAAGCAGCAATTCGATGCGTTCAGGACGCACACTCTTAGTTTCCAGGTATTTCTCCAGGAGTTGCAAGGGCGACAAACCTTCGACCGAAGCGCCGCCCAACCGGACGCGCCGGGGCCGGTCAACCTTGCGCTCGATACCGGCCAGGTGGTAAATATCATACTCAAGCAGGCTGCGGCGCAACTCGTCCTCGCGAAGACCGGCCAGTTGGTCCGGCCTTAATTTCAAGCGCACTCGGACAATCGCGTTCTTTAAGCCCGGGCCTTTCAAACGACCGGCTTCTTTTTCAATCGCCTGAATGGCCGCCGAAGTCGGATTCAACAAACTATCTTCGGCCAGGTCTTCAATATCCAGGTCCAGGGTGCGGAACGGCCGTACCAGCGGGTCCTCTATAAACTTCCACTCGGTTAACCGGGTCACTATACCGCCGCCCGGGTCATCAATATTTACCAGGACGATGCCTTTCTGGTCGTTCTCCTCGCCAAAATCAATCCTTTCCAGGCTGCCAGGGTAGACCAGGGAAGTATCACCGGCCCTTAAATCCTGGTGCTTATGGATATGGCCGACCGCGATATAGTCGAAGTGTTCGGCGCCCAGGATACTCTTTTGCAGGGCTAAATCCTGGCCCAGCATAATTGCCCGCTCGCTACCGTAGGTCGCGCCGACAATCGAGGCATGGACGGCCAGAACCGCCGGGTATTGCGGGTCAAGCTGCTTGATTTGCTGCTTGAGCAAGTTTTCCATCTTTTCAAGCAAAAGCTGGTTTAGCTCTTCCAGGCTGCGGCCCCGGTATTCTTCTTTAGTAATCAGGTTCTGGCGGGTCAGCCAGGGCATCGATATTACCTGTAACAGGCCGGATTTTGTCGGGATTTTGAAAATCTCAATCCCTCGCGCCACATAGACACCCGGCACCGCCAGCGTTTCAAAAATCTCAATCGAATGGGCCCGGTTAGACATATTCGGCAGGTCGTGGTTGCCGGTCAGCAAAAAGACCGGCACTTTACGCGCTACCAGCCGCATAATCCGCTTGGCAAACTCGCGCTGAACAGTCGGATTAGGGTCGCGGTTTTTATAAGCGTCCCCGGTAAAAAGGACCGCGTCTATCCCGGCTTCCAGGCCCCGGTCAATCGCCCGGTCGAAGGCCGCTACAAAATCTTGCAAGCGGGTAGGCAGGCCGGTTACAGGGTCAATCCGGGAATAATTTTCAATCCCAAAATGGATATCTGATACGTGTAGAAGTTTCATATGCTATAAACTTTAGCACTTTCAGCTTAATTCGTCAACATATTTGTTCGGTTTTTGACCTTTTTCCGCGAGGCCGGGGAAGTTATTAATGCTTACTGGAAAGATTGGACATTTATAAAGAAATCCACTTTAAAGATTGGAATTTGTGGAAAAACATGACAATTGTGTGGATAACTGTGGATAACTGTGGATAAGTGGGGATATGCATGTGCATAAATGCCCTTTAAGACTGGAAGCGGATTAAGTTTTCCACTTTATAGTCTTAAAGGGCTCAAAAAAGACGGGTTAAACCGTTGGACCGGCGGCTGGCCGTGAGCGGGTCGCCCGGCGGTAAACCAGGTAGCCAACCAGGAAGATGGGGCCCAACCAGATAGCCCAGGCACCCAGCGTGATTAATACCGTAAAGAGGCCCTGCAAACCTTTAACCGAACCGGCCCAGGCTGTTTGCAAAACTCCCAGCGGGTCCCAACCATTAGTATCGGAAACTTTAGTACCGGCGGGCAGCACCGGGGAGATATTAACCGTAATACTCGACATATCGGTCTTTTTCGCCAGGTAATTGAGCCGTCCCTGCCGCCGGTCAATCTCGCCCCTCACATTGGTAAGCTCACGCTGCACCGACAGGATTTCACCCACGCTGTTAGTCTTGCCCAGCAGCCGGACCAATTCGGTTTCGGTCGCCTGCAAATTAGTCACCTGAGCTTTCAAATCAATATATTCTTCGGTCACGTCCTGGCTGGTGCTGTTCTCGCTCTCGACTTTCACGCCGGTTAACTTCCGCAGGCGGTTCATGGTATCGTCAAAAGCGCCGGAAGGCACCTGAATTGTCAGGGCGGCGTAAGTTTTATTTTCACGAATGGTAGAACTGGACTGAAAGACCGAGCCGGTCTTTTCAACGGCCAGGGCTTTTATCTCTAACAGGGTCTTTTCCACATCGTCAGCGGCCAGCGATACGGTCGCGTTGCGGACAATCAGGCGGTCGGGCGGAAGCGGCTGGTTTAACGCGGCACTCTGGGCACCGGTACTGTCAGATGGTGCGGCGGCCGGATTGCCTTTACCCACCACCGGGGCACTCGCGGAACCGGTCGCAGCGGTCGGACCGCCCACCGGGGTCGCCGGATTAGTCCTGGCGGTTTCACTTTGCCCGGTAAAAGGCAGGGTCTTATCGGACCTGTTAGAAATAATACCGGCCACCATTGAAATTAATATAACCGCGACCAGTCCGGCCGAAACCAGGAGCCAGCGGTGTTTGCCAGCGGACCGGAGAAATACCCAGCGCTTTGAAATCATTTCAGGACACTCCGTTTCATCTTAATAATAAGAAAGACTTTACCAATTCAACCAGGCCCGGTGATGATTTCACCTGGTCGCCTTTGCGATGTGTTTGTCCTTTGAAACGCCGGGATTAATAAAAAAATTACAGGCGGAACCTGTAATTTTGAATAAGTTATTTATTCAGTCGAATTTACCGATACGGAGAAAAGTGTTTTAACCTAAAGTGTTGGGTAAAGCGGGTGGTGAAGTATCGTTAGCACCAGGCAAGTGGCTTGCCTGTTCGTTTAATTCGGCGGCACGTTCTTTAATCTGGACTAACAAATCAGTCCGGGGCCGCCGCTCGTACTCAGTCCGCAATTCGAGCAAAAGGGTTGCCAATCGGGCAATCTTGCGCACTCTATCGGTTGAATCATCCGTCCGTTTCGGTTCGGTAAATGGCATTTTTTCCTACCTGTTAATCTTCTACCAACCGGGTGAAAGCCTCCTCATCGAGAATAGAAACGCCTAATTGCTGGGCTTTAGTTAATTTGCTACCGGCTTCCGCCCCGGCAATCACATAGTCGGTATTTTTTGATACACTGCTACCAATGGTCGCACCGCGCCGTTTGAGTAATTCTTCGGCTTGCTTCCTTCCGTAGTTTACCAAATTTCCAGTCAAAACAAAAGTCTTGCCTGCCAGTGCTTTGCGGCCGCCGTTTTCTTCTTCGATTGGGTCTTCAGTGCGGACCCCGGCGTCAATAATTTTCTGGACTATCTTGCGGTTATTTTCATTGGCAAAGAACTTTACAATGCTCTGGGCGGCTACCCGGCCCATGCCTTTAATAGCGGCAATCGCGTCTATATCGGCGGCTTCCAGGTTTGCCAGGCTGTGAAAGTGGTTCGCCAGCATTTCGGCCGACTTCACACCCACGTGCGGAATACCCAGGGCCATCAGAAGATTGTCGAGCGGTTTTTTCTTGCTTTCCTCAATCTGGTTCAGCAGCTTATCGGTACTTCTTTCGCCAAAACGGTCGAGGGCCAGCAATTGCTCTCTTTTCAGGTAATAAAGGTCGCCAAAGTTGCGCAGCAAGCCTTCATCATAGAAACGGTGGGCGATTCTCTCACCCATACCGTCAACTCCCCGCACCGCCGAGAAAAAGAATATCCAGTCCCGCATCTGGGACGGGCAGTCGTAGGGGTCGTTGGTGCAGTACAGCTTGGGATCGTTCGAGCCGGACTCGTCCGGGCGGCGGGTGGTCGGAGCGCCGCAACTGGGGCAGGTAGCCGGCAACACGACCGGCGTTTCTTCGCCGGTACGCCGCTCTTCCATAACCTTGACCACGTTGGGAATGACATCCCCGGCCCGTTTGACCAGCAAGGGATCATTTATTTTCAGGCCGAGCCGCTCAATCATATCTATATTGAAGAGAGTGGCGCTCTTGACGGTAGTGCCGCCGATATTGACCGGGTCAAGTATCGCCAGCGGGTTAATCGTGCCGGTACGCCGGACGGTCCAGGTAATGCCGGTCAGCCGGGTAACGGCTTCGCGGGCCGGGAACTTATAGGCGGTGGCCCAGCGCGGGTCGCGCCCGACAAACCCCAGTTTATCTTCGACCGCGAATTCATTGATCTTGATAACCGCTCCGTCAATCTCGAAGTCCAACCGCTCGCGACGGTCCAGCCAGGCGGTGACTGCTTCCACAACCTGGTCCAGGTCTTCACCGAGTTTAATCTCAGGCGCGACCCGGAAACCCAGCCGTTCAAAGAACTTGAGGGCTTCCCACTGCGTTTTTAGCTCAGGGCCGCCTTCCATCCGGGCGAGGGTGTAGATAAAGACGTTCAGGGGGCGTTTAGCCGTAATGCTTGAGTCTTTCTGGCGCAGGCTGCCCGCAGCGGAGTTACGCGGGTTGGCGAATAGCTTTTCCCCTTTTTCAGCCAGTTCCCGGTTAAGTTTGTCAAAGGCCGAAATCGGCATGTAAACTTCGCCGCGCACTTCCAGCCGGGCCGGGATAGGGTCGGTGGAACCGTCGCGGTACTTCAATTTCCAGGGAATGGATTTGATCGTCTTGAGGTTGGGCGTAATATCATCGCCGGTTATGCCGTCACCACGGGTCGCGCCGCGCACCAGTACACCGTCTTCATAGACCAGTGCCACCGAAAGGCCGTCAATTTTTGGCTCAACCGTATAGGTAAAGTCGTAACGCCGGTCCAGGTATTTGGAGGCGCGCTCGTTCCACTCGGCCAGGTCCTGGGGACTGAAAACGTTGGAGAGGCTGAGCATGGGAACTTCGTGGACGACTTTAGGAAATTCGGAAACAGCATTGCCAATTGACACGCGTTGAGTTGGCGAGTCGGGCGTGATAAGTTCCGGGTAGAGAGACTCAAGGGTCTTTAATTCCCGGTAAAGGGCATCATATTCGGCATCGGTAACTTCCGGGTCATCCTGGACATAATAGCGGTAGTTGTGATACTCAAGCTGGTGGCGTAGGTCGAGCACCCGCCGACTGGCCTCATCTTCAGTGAGGCCAGGCCGGACAGGCTGAGGGGTAGTCGAGGTAACCGCAATGTCTTCGACGCCAGACTCACCGTCTTCGCGTTTTTCTTCGTCAGACATAAAACCTTATTTAACGAGGAGCCAGGTGCATAGGCATGATTACATGCACGTAGTCATCTTTGCCAACCGGCCGGACGACGCCGGGGTTGCTGGGCGATTGTAGTTCCAGGGCGACCTGCCCGGTAGTGATGACGTTTAGCACATCAATCATATACTTGGCGTTAAAGGCAATCTGGGCGTTCTGTCCATCGACACTCGCGTCAATTTCGTTGCGGTTGTCGCCGACTTCGGCTGCGTTCGCGGTCAGCAAGAGGCTGCCAGGGGTTACATCTTCGCCAGGAATTATCGAAAGCTTGACGATGTTGCCGCCGCTATCTTTGGCGAAAATACCGGCAGTACGGACGGCCTGGTTGAGCGAACTGGTTTCCAGTACGGCCCGGGTCTGATAGGCTTTAGGGATAATCTGCTGGTAGTTAGGGAAATTGCCTTCAATCAGGCTGCTGGTGAAATGGACCGTATCGGTCTTGAAAAGGGCCTGGCTCTTGTTAGCATTGACGCTAATCTCGACCATACTTTCATCATCAGGAATAATGCGGGCCAACTCGGTCATAGCGCGGGCCGGTAAGATGGCTGTGAAAGCCTGGCTGACTTCGCTGGCAAGCGAGGCCGTCCGGACGGCCAGCCGGAAACTATCGGCGGCGGCCAGGATTACTTTGCTGTCCGAGAAATTGGCAAAAATACCGGTCAGGACCGGCCGGGTTTCGTCGGTAGAAGCGGCAAAAGCGACCTGGTTGATCGCTTCCTTTAAGACTCCGGCTTCAATTGAAATATTATTGGTGGAATTGGAAACCGACTGAATGCTGGGGAAATCTTCCGAGGCGATGCCTTTGACATTGGCTTCGTAGCGTCCGCCCTTGACATGCAGGGTCAGGGTAGGCTGGTCCAACGTAAGCTGGACGGTGCTTTCTTTGCCCTGGCTGCTGAGGCTGCTTACAAATTCACTCAACAGGCGGGCCGGGACCGTGATTTCGCCTTCTTCTTGCACCTGGGCCGGGACCCAGACCGTAATCGAAATTTCAAGGTTAGTAGCCGCCAGTTTTAACCGCCCGCCTTCTTCTTTATCCGTAGCAAGCAAGATATTATTGAGAACCGGCAAAGTAGTTTTGGTCGAGACTGCCCGCCCGACAATGGAAAGTCCTTTCGCAAGTTGTTCCTGCTGGCAACTTACCTTCATGACTGCTACGCTCCTTTTTGATCCTGTGTAATTATAGCTTTGTCCCGCCGCCGACCATAATATAGACCGGCGCGAGCGGGCGCGAGTGATAAATACAGCTATTTTTTCATAAGTGGGTTAGCCGCGACTGATAAAAGCACCCAGCGCAAGCGATGATACTGTGATTTTGGATTATAACATAAAGCCCACACATGACAAAGTTTAATAAACTTTTGGTGCACGAATTTAGACATAGTTAAAATATTTAAAGTTATCCAGACCTATCCACAAAAAGTGGATAACTTTTTATAACACCCCGGTTTTCCCGGACTTTAAGCACTGCACAAATTACAGAATTAGCCAATTTCGATTTATTTACCGGCTTGCCGGGACTTATGTTTAGCTACTTGTTCAAGCCAATTTTGCTTGCGAACCGCCTGGCACCGTGCTATAATCGACCCTATAGCAGCGAAGGAGTAAAGGGGGCGATTAGCTCAGTTGGTTAGAGCGCACGGTTCACATCCGTGAGGTCACTGGTTCGAGCCCAGTATCGCCCACCATTTACCTTCGCTTTTTTTTGTTTTTTTCTGCCGCCTAGCGTCTTTCCTATATAGATGGGTCCCCTGACGTAACCGGCGTTCCTTAAAAGCGTTAATCTATTAGAAGCTTAATAATTCCTGACCTTTGTTACCCGTATGTATGGAGTATTCATTTTGAAAAAACTGCATTTCCTGGCCTCTTTTACTATTATCCTTTGCTTACTCCTGTCGGCATGTTCCGATTCAGCGACACCCGGCACTAACTCGGCAGCTAATGCTAATTCAGGTGAGCTTGTGCCGTTTAACCCGACCGGGCAAACAACCACCACCGCTACCGTCGTGCCTACGGCTAACCAGGCTGCTACTTCGACACCGGCAATTGCCGCCATTGCAACCAGCACGCCTTTGCCGACCAATACAGCCGTACCGCCGACCACTGAAGCGCCCACCCCGGTGCCACCTACCGCCGAGCCCAGCCCAACGGCTGTACCGCCTACTACCGGGGCGTTGCTGACCGCCACACCCAGACCGACTGTAAAAGCGGCCCCGACCGGGACGCCCGCGCCTAAGACTACCGCGCCGACTAAAGCGCCGACCAAAGTCCCGGCGACCGCCGCACCAGCCAACCCGGCCCTGAGTGAGATAGTCCGCGGGCGTACCGGCCGGAAACAGGTCGCGATTACCCTGGATGCGGGCGCGGATGCAGTGGCCTTCCCGAAGATGATTGCCGCTTTGAACAAGACCGGCATTAAAGTTACTTTCTTCCTGACCGGCACGTGGGCCCAGCAAAACCCGAGTTATGTGCAGCAAATTGCGGCCAGCGGGATGGAAATTGCCAATCACAGTTGGAGCCATGCCGACTTTACCAAGTTGAGCGAAGAAGAAATCAAGGACGAATTAAACCGGACCGATGCCTTGCTGGCCCGCTATAGCGGCGAAACCACCAAGCCGCTGATGCGTTTTCCTTATGGAGCCCGCAACAGCAAAAGCGTCCAGGTCGTCAACAGCCTGGGCTACCGTTCGATTTACTGGACCATTGACAGCCTTGACTCGGTCGGCCAGCCAAAGAGCGCCCAGTTTTTGATTGACCGCATTACCAAGCAGACCGACGCCCAGTTGGACGGTCAAATTATCCTGATGCACCTTGGCAGCGCGGGTTCCGGTGAGGCCTTTCCGGCTATACTCCAAAACCTGACTTCACGCGGTTTCAAGGTAGTGACCGTATCCCAACTTATCCGCTAGGTTACGCGCTTTGATCGGGAATTACGATAATCAATAACTTGTCCCGGCCAGGCAATAAAGACAAAAGTAAAGGTAGGTCCTAAGCAATCGCCAAAAACCTACCTTTAATCTTTCCCTTGTATCTTCCATTTTTCCTCCCGGAAAGAATCCGGGCAAGAGAAAAGTAAACGCAAGAGAAAAGTAGAACCCATCTGGATGCAGTGGTTTTCACATATATATTATGGAAAGCGCGCTATTAGTTAAGCAAAACATTACAGAAAAGTTAGAAAAGCGCCTTAAATTAAATTTACTCTTGCATGTTTAAAAAAGTTAGATTAAACTATACAAATTACCAGCCTCGCTATGCGAGGTTATAGGTTGTTTCCAGGAAGCTAAAGGTTACAAAATCGTAATATTTATCGTAATGTAACTGTGGCATAATTCTAAATATTGGAATATTTCTTGCATCTAGCAATTTGAGAGTTAGCAAGCTCCGGAATACTTAGAAAGGTTTGTAAAATGGAACTCTTGTTAGCAGCAATCGCCGCTGTAGCCGCTGCAGTAACTGCTGCCAAAGCTATTGAAAAACAAAACAAGGCCGAGGAAGAAAAGCGGGTTAAAATACCCATCCGCGTAGAGGAACCACGCCCCGAACGCAGGGACCGTTCCTAGAAGCGCGCTTTTTCCCCGGACTAAGCAATCTGGATTATTTTCTTTTTATTCTGGTTAACTCCTGATTTGTTAGCATAAGCTAAGGAACGAACCGGGCAGCGTTGTTACGTTTGCCCGGTTTTTAGTATGAAACGGAACTAATGCGAAAGAATTTACGCCTTACAGAAATTCAATTACTGATTGTGCCCGCCATGCTGCCGGTCATCGGTATGCTGATGGTTATCCTGGTCCCGCGCCAGCAAGTGAACTGGGATGCCAAAGACCTCTGGATGACCTTTGTTTTTTTTGGCCTGCTGATCGCGGCCCATCTCACCCTGACTTTCACCCTGCCGCGCAGCGACCAAATGCTGCTGCCGCTGGTATCGGGCCTGACCGCCTTTGGCCTGATCATGTCACAGCGCCTTGAAACCGTCAGGACGGGAAACATTGCCAGCCGCCAGGTAATCTGGATTGGTTTAAGCTACCTGGTCTTTATCGGGGTAGTGATTGGCCTGCGTAATGTAATGCGCCTGAAACGCTATAAGTATACCTTCCTGGTCATTGGTTTAGCCCTGACCGGGGGGGCGGCAGTCGCCGGGACCGAGGTAAACGGGGCCAGGCTCTGGTTCAACCTGGGCTTTTTCAGCTTCCAGCCCGGCGAACTGCTCAAGGTCTGCCTGGTAATCTTCCTGGCCGGGTACCTTGATGACAAGCGCGACTTGCTCCAGGCGCCCTTCAAAATTTTTGGGA
This sequence comes from Chloroflexota bacterium, assembly GCA_028287745.1. GTDB lineage: Bacteria > Chloroflexota > Chloroflexia > Chloroheliales > Chloroheliaceae > 54-19. The sequence goes on along the minus strand of JAQBPB010000021.1, from coordinate 168,920 downwards.
TTCCTTTTCCGCCGCTGCCCTATTTACTGCCCATGGTTGCCATGTGGGCTATTTCAATGGGCCTGCTCTTTTTCCAGAAAGACCTCGGACCGGCCCAGCTTTTCTTTGGCGTCTTTTTGATAATGCTGTATGTTGCCAGCGGCCGGGCCTGGTATGTCCTGGCCGGTATAACGGCGTTCGGGCTGGCTTCCTTCCTGGCCTACCAGGAATTTAATCACGTGCAAACCCGCATCATCGCCTGGACCAACCCCTGGCCGGAAGGGCAGGACCGGGCCTACCAGATCGTCCAGGCCCTGTTTGGTTTTGCCCAGGGCGGCGTGTTTGGCAAGGGGCTTGGGTACGGCGCGCCTAACTCCATCCCGGAAGTCCATACCGATTACGTCTTTGCCGCTATTGGCGAAGAAATGGGCCTGGCCGGTACGCTGGGCATTATTGCGCTCTATGTCCTGCTGATCTACCGCTGCTTTCATATCGCCCTGCAAGCCCGTAACGGCTTCTACCAGTTCCTGTCAATTGGCCTGGCCTCGCTGCTGGGTTTGCAGACCTTTATCATCATTGGCGGGGTAACCAAGCTGATTCCCCTGACCGGTATGACCTTACCTTTTATCAGTTATGGAGGAAGTTCTCTACTGGTAAACTTTGCCATTGCCGGGATACTAATTAGAATTTCAGCCGAGTCAAACCCGGCTGGAGGGGATAGATCTTAGAATGAGAAGTACATTTCGTTTTTTTTGCGGACTTGTAGCAACTGCCGCTGTAATTTTCGGCTTTTTTTACCGGCCCCAGAATGAGATTAATAACCGCCAGGACACTACCTGGCTGCTTTCGCTGCTGGTGGCCGGGATTGCTTTACTGGGCCTGTTATGGGTGGGCAAAGCGCCCTTTACCAGGAAACGCGGGCTTGACCCTGAAGACCGCCTGCGCCACTCGGTCCAGCGGGTTTCCAGTGTCTTGATGGTCGGCTTTATTCTGATTTCGCTCCAGCTTTTGCGCCAGCAAGTTGTCATCGCTAACGAAATTGAAAAACCCTTTGACGCCGTCAATTCCAGGGGCAAAGAGGTGTTGATCCAGGACCCGCGTCTGATTAACCAGGCACTCGCCAACCAGCGCGGCCGGATTTTCGACGCGGCCGGTAACGAAGTAGCCGGTATTGCTACCTCCAAGTTCAAGCTGGTCAAACGCACTTACGCCGAAAACTCGCCTATCAAGCAACTGCTGGGCTATTTCTCGCCCTTGCAGTTTGGCAACAGCGGCCTGGAAGGCCAGTACGACGACTACCTGAGCGGCAAGTTCGGTACCAATCCTTTCGCCACCCTCCAGCGGAGCCTGTTAAACCAGCCTACCCAGGGAAACGACCTTTATCTGACGGTTGACCCTAAACTCCAGCAACTCGCCCAGGACACCCTCGGCCCGATACCCGGCTCGATTGTGTTATTGGATGCTAAAAGCGGGGCGGTGCTGGCGATGGTCGGCTACCCGCGCTTTGACCCGTCCGAACTGGTCTTTGACCCGACCGTAGACGATACGCTCTGGAACGACCAGATTCAACAAATCCAGCAGCGCTGGAAAGCCTTTAACGACGACAAGAGCCAGCCGCTGTTTATGCGGCCGACCCAGGGACTTTACGTACCTGGCTCGATTTTCAAAACGGTGACGTTGGCCGGTATGCTCGACACCGGCAAGACCAAGCCGGATACCGCCTGGAAAGATGAAGGCTCTTTCGTAGTGGATGCCTATAAGATCAACGACCCCAACCGGCCCAACAAAAACACCAGTTTTACCACTCGCCAGGGTTACATGTTCTCGCTTAACGCGGTCTTTGCCCAGATGGGCCTGCAACTGGGCGCGGAGGGTTTCAGGACTTATGCCGATAAGTTCGGTTTCGGTAAAGAATTACCTTTCGACCTGAAAACTTCTCGCAGCCAGCTGGAAAGCACCAAAGATTATCTTGCCAGCCGGGTAGCCCAGGCGGAAACGGGCTTCGGCCAGGGCCAGATCCAGTTAACGCCTTTACACGCCGCCCTGATAGCGGCCGCGATGGGCCGGGGCGATGGTGTAATGCCTAAACCGTACCTGGTCCAGTCTATCAAGACCCGCAGCGGCCAGTTGATTAAAGAAACCGAGCCGGAGAAATGGTTGGAAACGGTCCGTCCCGAAACCGCCAAAACGGTTAAAGAAATAATGACCGCTTCGGCTACCGAAGGTTGGGTCGGTATTAACGGCGGCAATCTCAAGGGCAGCGGCGCCGTTGTTGGCGGCAAGACCGGTACGGCTGAACTGGGTAATAATATCAATAACGCCTGGTATATCGCCTGGGCCAGCAAAGGCGACCGGCTCTTTGCTATCGCGGTGGTCGTAGATCACCGGGCCAGCGGTGAGGGCTTGCAAGACGCCATGCCGCGGGCGAATAAGGTTTTAACTGCCGCGCTGGCCGAGGTAAAATAAGTGCTGTTAGTCAGGTTTTTTCAGGCGGTTTTTCTCCTATCGCTGCTGGGCATCGTGCTGGTGCTGTGCCAGGCCGGGGCTACTTCGGCCGGACGGGTGATTTTCAGTCACGACTACCGGGCGCCGGGTTCTAACCAGGCAGTTTCCTTTGATAAACCTGCAATCTTGAAGGTCTTTCAATCCAAATTGCAGCCCGGCAAGCCGGATTATTACACTTTTCAGGGAAATAAAGATGACTTCCTGAAGGTTAAATTGGACACCCTGCGCCTGGTAGGGCAGGATAATTTCCAGCCATCGCTGGCCCTGTTCGGTCCCGGCCTGCCCCAGCCCAGCCCGGAAGAAGTAACCCTCTTTCCATATTCTCTACCGGCCGGTAATGGTATATTGATTTCAGCCGAAAGCGGCCAGGCTTTCCCAGGCACCCAGGTTCAGCCGCCCAACCGCTTTGACGAACCCTGGACCCAGAGCGGCTACTGGGAACGCCAGAGTATCGTTAACCAGTTGCCGGAGAGTGGGACTTACTTCCTGGTAGTCTACAGCCTGAACAACCAGGCCGGTAAATACGCCCTGTTCGTAGGCGATAAGCCGGAAGTCAGCTTGCGCGAAACGCTCACTTTCCCGGTTACCTGGGCCAGGTTGCATTACTGGTTTGATGATTTATGGTGGCCGAGCTTTGCCATGATCCTGGCGGGCCTGGCGGCGGCGTTTCTGGCTTATGTCTACGGGAGGCTGGTCTGGCGCCAGTACCTTGCGACAAGCCGGGCCGCCCGGAACGAGCGGCGGTCCGCGCTGCTAAAGAAAAAGGCCCGGCAAAGCTGGCAGCAGCGCCGGATTAACCGGAAACCGGCCCGCAAAGCCCCGTCCTCGAATACACTATCTAAGAAGGGGTTCCCAGCTCAAACAGCACGCCGTATAGATGGCACGATAGCCCCGGCCGCACCCGCTAATGCCAACCTGGAACTTTCCGGACAAGAACTGCCGAATTCTCTGGACACGGTTTCACCCGCCGCGTCTTTTAAATGGGAGGGTACAGGGTCACCCAACCCGTTACGGGAAAATGAGGCCGGGCGGACTAACACAAACAGGGCGGCCCAAGACGGTAATAGTAGTCCCGGCAGCGTTAAGATGACCTCTGCCGAGGATGGCCTGGCCGAATGGAGTCACCGTTTCCGGCCTTAGATGGTATTTTAGCCTTGAGCCGGTTGGATTAAAAGGCAATTTAACCGGTAAACCTAATTTTAACCGGAAATAATTTTACCTTTTGCTATGCAAAAATACGAGTATAGCAAATTTGACTAAGACTAAAGGTTAACCTAAAGGTCTAGGTGCAAATTGTCTAAAGATTTTGCTTTGCTTCACGCATCGTGCTAAAATAAAATTCGTCTAAAAAGCGCAAATCTAGTGTTCCAATAATTTTTCAATTGATTGATATATCGGGATGTATCTACTAACCAATCTTATTAGACTTGGGATTTACAATTTAATCCAGGGCAGCTTTTAGGACGCCGACGTCTATTGTCCAATCATGGCAGACCATGGTTTGGAAAAAGCCAGGCGTTTTTTAGCGCCTGCGGCAAGAATTACAGGTGTATAATATAGTTAATGGCAATGGATCACCAGGAACATAAAAGAGCGGGGCAGTCATGGCACTATTGTTAAACCAGGCTTCGGATCAGGCAGAAGATTTCAAACCTCTGAAAATTTTAATCGTTGCGGCGGAAGCAGCGCCTTTTGCAAAAGTCGGCCACGTGGCGGAAGTCACCGGTTCACTTCCGGTTGCTTTGCGCAGTCTCGGCCATGATGTTAGATTGGTTATGCCGCGCTACGGCCGGATTGACCCGGCAAAATTTGACCTTAAACCGGTTGCGTCACTACAACAACTTTCTATCCAGGTAAACCGGGGTCACGAAGCGGTATATATAACTGAAGGCAGTATCGAAGGCGAAGGCGGCCAGGTCCCGGTCTATTTCGTCAATAATGATAAGTATTTCAACCGGGACGGTATCTACAGCTACCCGGACGATGACGAGCGCTTTATCCTGTTTTGCCGCTCGGCCCTTGAAATGTTACCCGAATTGGATTGGCAGCCGGACATCATTCATTGTCACGACTGGCACACCGCGATTATTCCTAACTGGCTTAAATCGATTTATGTCAACCAACCTTTTTACAAAGATATTTCCAGTGTGTATACCATTCACAACCTGGCCTTCCAGGGTATTTTTGGATACCGCGTGCTGGAAATTGCCGGGATTGGCGAATACGGCTTTGTCTATCCCCAGCGGGAAGACCAGTCCAATGTTGTTAGCTTGATGAGCCTGGGCATCCAGAGCGCCGATGTAATCAGCACGGTTAGCCCGACTTATGCCAAAGAAATCCTGACACCCCAGTACGGTGAACACCTGGATAAAGTCTTGCGAGAGCGCAAGGACCATCTATACGGCATTCTTAACGGCATTGATACCAGCCATTTCAACCCAGCTACCGACCGCTTCCTGGCCGCGCCCTTTGATGAAGACCACCTGGAGAAGCGAGTTGAGAATAAATTAAACCTGCAAAAAGAAGCCGGACTACCCCAGAACCCCGCTGTGCCGGTGATAGGCATGATCAGCCGCCTGGCTAACCAGAAGGGTTTTGACCTGCTGGCGCAAATTATCGAACCTTTGATGCAGCTTGATGTCCAATTTGTGCTGATGGGTACCGGCGACCACCTTTACCACGACCTTTTCCGGCAGGTAGCGCAGCGCTACCCGGATAAAGCGGCCTACTTTATGACCTTTAATTCTCCTATCGCCCAGAAAATTTACGGCGGGAGCGACCTTTTCCTGATGCCATCCCGCTTTGAACCCTGCGGCCTGGGCCAGATGATTGCCATGCGTTACGGCTCTATCCCGGTAGTCCGGCAGACCGGCGGGCTGGCCGATACGGTTAAAGATTTCGACCCGCCGCACAATACCGGCAATGGCTTTACTTTCCAGGAATACGATTCAATGTTACTCTATGGCGCGATAGTACGGGCCCTGGAGACCTACAAGTACCCGGAAGTCTGGCGCAACTTGATGATTCGCGATATGACCGCGGACTACAGCTGGCGGGCTTCGGCGGCCCAGTATGTTGAGCTTTACCACCATGCCCAGGAAGCTCACCGTGTGAACTAACCGTTTAAGTAAGGAGCGAATTTGGCAAATACCGTTTACGAATTACCGGAACTAATTACCAGGCTGGCTAAAGAGGAACGCCAGTTGTTTGACCGGATATTTAGTGTTGATGCCGCCCAGGCTAAAATGAATATTCCACCCAGCATGCACGCTTACTGTGAGAAATTCTTTGGGTCTGTCGAAGCGGTGCTGCATCAGCGCCCGGTAAAAGTAACCAATAGAATTACGCTTGAAACTTCAATTTTCAACGCCCTGCGCAGCAAGCGCCCGCAATCTTATAACAATTCCGCCCTGGAAGAAGTTATTGAGTCGGAACGACGTTCCGATCCGTTCGCCAACCCTCTTCAAGGCACTTCGACCGACATTTTCGACCGGGTCTACGGCGAATTTTGTGTGACAGCCTCAAATATCGCCAAGTTTGATACCTGGCACAGCGTAGTAGTCTTTAACGAATACCATCCTTTGAAATTCGGACCCCAGGAAATCATTGATTATTTGATGACCGCCCGGGCCTGGGCCGAAAATGTCCAGGAACAGGATGAGCAAGCCCGCTACTTTTTCTTTATGTGGAACTCGCTCTTCCGGGCCGGGGCCAGCCTGATGCACGGCCATGCCCAGATGACGGTCACCCGCCAGCAGCATTACGGCCGGGTGGAGCGGTTGCGCCGGGATAATCTGGAGTATAACCGCCAGTACCGCCGCAGCTTTTTCAATGACCTGGTCCAGGCGCACCGTGTACTGGGACTGACCGTTACCCCGGCCGAGCGGGTAATCGCTTTCGCCACACTTACCCCGCTGGCCGAGCGCGAAATATGGCTGGTCAGTGATTTGTGGTCGCCCGAACTGGGCCTGGCCCTGTATCACGCCCTGGGTTACTTTAAAAGTGCCGGTGCGTGCGCCTTTAACGTGGGCGCTTACGTGCCGCCCATCGGCCCGACCCCCGGCCGGGAAGATTGGGGTGATTTCCCGGTAATCTTGCGGCTGGTAGACCGGGGCGACCCCCAGGCCCGTTCCAGCGACATCGGGGCGCTCAACCTGTTTGCGGCTACCCCGGTCATCAACGACCCCTTTGAAGTCGCCCGGGGCTTCCAGAAGTATCTCCAATCGGCGTCTGTCAAAGCGTAGATAACTTATGCAAATTGAAGTGGCCGATTTCGTACTTTCCGAGGAAGGCCGGGCGGCCCTGGCCGAACTGGCCGCGCAGCCTTCAGGTCTGAACCAGGCCAATCAACTGGCGACTTTAACCCGCCTGCGCCGCCGCTTTAGCTCTGAGCAAGCGGCAGGGCTGGTAGAAGTGGCTACGGCCCGCCTGAAAGCAATACAGCAAGAGAAATTCAGCCGGGCGGCGGAAATGTTTTTCAGCCGCACTGGCCTGGAGCAATCCAGCGGCGAACGCATTACGGCGCACCGGGCCGCCCGCTTTGCCAGTATCCTGCCGCCCGGCAGCCGGATAGCTGACCTGGGCTGCGGAATTGGCGGAGATAGCCTGGCCCTGGCCGCTCACGGGCAGGTAACCGGGGTGGACCTGGACCCGGCCCGGCTCCATTTCGCCCGGGCTAACCTGGCCGCTTACGGGCGCGACAATAACTTCTCCCCTTTAGAAGGTGATATAACTCAATTTGACCCGGCAGGCTACCAGGCCCTCTTTTTCGACCCGGCCCGCCGTACCGGGGAAGGCCGCCGCATTTTCTCGGTCGAAGATTACGCCCCGCCGCTCTCTATAATAAAAACCTGGCTGCCACTGGTGCCGGAAATTGCCGTAAAAATCGCGCCTGGCGTCAAATACCAGGAGCTGGAAGATTACCAGTGCGAGGTTGAAATTATTTCCGAGAAAGGCGATGTCAAAGAAGCGGTCCTGTGGTTTGGCAAACTCCGCTCTTCAGACGAGGCCGGTCAGCCGGTTGCGCGGCGGGCGACCCTACTGCCAGGCGAATTTACCCTGACCAACAACGACCATAAACCGCCGGTAGCCATCGAAGCACCCCGGCAGTACCTGTATGAGCCGGACGGCGCGGTTATCCGGGCCGGGCTGGTCGAAGAACTGGCCCTGCAGATCGGGGCCACTAAAGTCGACCCGGATATTGCCTACCTGACTTCGGACGAGCTTACCGCCACGCCGTTCGCCAGGCCGTTTAAAGTGCTGGAAAGCGCCCCGTTTAATCTTAAAAAGTTAACCCGGCGCCTGAACAGCCTGGGCGTGGGCCGGGTAGTCGTTAAAAAACGCGGCTCCCCGCTGGACCCCCAGGAACTGGAACGGGCCCTGAAACTAAAAGGCTCGCGCGAGGTTGAAAAAACAATTGTCCTGACCCAGGTGCTGGGGGTCCATACCGCCCTGATTTGTGAGGCAGCCACTTATGACTGAGACCACACCGGAATTGTGCCGGGAAACCGGCCGGATAACGCCCCAGGCGCCCTTTGACCTGCAAAAGTCCCTGGACTTCCTGGGAGACTTTGCCGCGACCCGTTATGAACAAATAATACAGCCCGGCGCGCTGGCAAAAGCCCTCAGCCTGGGCGGTAGGGTAGTCGGTTTTGAGCTGAAAAACAGCGGTACGGTAGAGGCCCCGGCCCTGGACTACACCTTATTCTCGGCCCAACCTTTAAGCGCCGAAACCAGGAAGCAAGCCCTTGAAAAAGCGGCTTTCTTCCTGAGCCTGAATGACGACCTGCGGCCGTTTTACGAAATGGGCCGGAAAGACCCTTATTTCGCCCACCTGGTGGCGGAACTCTACGGCTATCACCAGGTAAAGTTTATCACTCCGTTTGAAAATGCTTGCTGGGCGGTAATTCACCAGCGCAACCATATAACGGTTTCGCGCCGCATGAAACAGGGCATCGTCCAGTATTTCGACCGGAAAATAGACTGGGCCGGGCAGACTCTATGGGCCTTTCCGGAACCGGGCCAGGTTGCCGGGGCCGATTTCGTAATTTTGAACGAGGTCATCCGCAACGAGCGCAAGACCGAGTGCGTCATATCGGCGGCCCAGGCTTTCAGCAGCGTGGACCAAGAATTTCTCTACCGGGCCCCTTATGACGAGGTTAAAAAGTGGCTGCTGACCATCCGGGGAGTGGGCGAGTGGTCGTCAACTTTTGTTCTGCTGCGCGGCCTGGGCCGGATGGAACAGGTGCCGGTGGGCGATAAAAGTTTGCTGGGAGCGGGTAAGGCGGTCTACGGGCCGGATATGGAATACCCCGACCTGATGCGGGTCGCCCGGGAGTACGGCGACTGGAAAGGCTACTGGGCGCATTACCTGCGGGTTGCCAGCTAATATTTTAAACTAAAAAGCTGGGCCGGTTTTGAATGAACCGGCCCAGCTTTTTTATTGTGCGGCCTTTGAAAATCAGGCCAGTTCAAGCAGAGCGCGCTTGTCGCCATCGCTATATTGCAGCCGCAGAGTGGTCAGGTTAGTGCCGGCCGGGATATTAAAGACCACATAAATGGCACCCTGCTTGGTGGCTTCAATCGGGCCGGGCGGCGGGTCGGTAGCAGGCGGGGTTTTCAGGACATACAGCAAAGTGGCCGAGGCGTCCGGGCTATACTTGTCACCTTTGGTGTCGAGCAGGGCCAACCGGTCGCCCGGAAACAACCACTGCCGCCCGTCCGTACCGTTTTTAAGCGCCACCCGTACCACCAGGTACTGGCGGTCTTTACCGGCCGGGAACTTCAAACCTTCCAGGGCTAAAGCGTCATAGCGTTCGACATTCTCGGCCACCACCGCCCAGCTTCCCACCTGGATAGGCGTTTTGTACTTGCTCTGAACGGTTATAGCCGGTCCTTTCAGGTCATTCAGGTTGCCGGGCAGCCCCGCGATCAGGGTCTGGGCTTGCCTATCGCCGCCAACGGTCGGGCCGCCGTAGCTGGCTAAAGACCAGGCTTCCAGGCCAAGCTGGTTAAACAACTGGCGGTCAATCGCCTTGATGGGCCGCTCCTGGAGCGAAGAAACTATTATCTGGGCTTTATCTATGGCCGGAAAGCGGGTGTACAGGGTATAGAAAATCCGCGAGAAATCCACGGCCATTTCAGCCTGGCTGCGGACCTGGAAGTAATTGACCGTTAGCTGGGGAGAACTGGTTACCGTAAAAGCCGAAAGGCCAATGCTTTGCAGTTCGGCCTGTAAATTCGCGTCGGTCGGACTGTTGAGGCGGGCGCGGACCGTTTCGTCCAGGGTGGTACCGAAATGGGCAAACTGGTGGTCCTGTTTAGCGGTCTTTATTACTTCGGCCGGGTCGCTGGCAACCTGGTTGGTATGCCAGCCGTAAAAATTATAGGCCGTGGTGCGCGGGACATCGGCCCGGTAAACCGGCCTGTTGCCGTTGTCGGTCAGGGTCAGGTTAATCCGGTTGATATCAGGAAACCGGGCAAAAATAGTATAGACCAGGTTATAGGCGGTAAGTTCGGAATGGCGCAGGTTATCCAGTTCATCGGGCGTGCGGTTAGCCGGGGCGGTCTCCGAATTTAAGGCCATGCCGTTAGGGGCCAGGCGCATCTTTAGCTGCAGCACATCGGGTGTAGATAACCCCAGGTCGCCAATCCGGCCCTGGTAAAGGTCGGCACTATTCAATAAGGCAAAGACCTGGTCGCGGCTGGCCGGGCCGGCCTGCGTGCTGGTAGTCGGCGTGGGTGCGGCGGGTGGGGCCTTACCCTGGTTCTGGTTCGAGACTACCGGGGCCACGGTTGCGGCCGGTTGGGAAACGAAACTGGTCTTGAACGGGTTACCCGCCAGGAGTTCCAGCAGCAAAACCACGCCGATAGCCACCAGGGCAAACACAAAAAAACCGACCATGTACAGCGCGGTGCGCGATTTAGCCTTTTGCGCGAAGTTAAGGCCGGTGCGGGAAGCGATATGCGGTTCAGGGGCCACCTTCGGGGCCGGGCCGCTATTGCGGGCGGGCGGTTCCTGGGTCCGGAAAGAGTTAGCCGGGTTACCGGCTGCGGAAGCCGGGCGGACCGGACCGGGTGTGGGCGGTTTAGAGGTCCGGTTGGCCGCCGAAGGATTAAAACTACTGGAGCCAGTGGGCGCGCCGGGGCCGGTGCGGTTAGCCACCGGGCTTGAATAGGGAGTAGCCGAAGTAGGCCGGGGCCGGTTCGGCGTATGGCTGATAGCCGGGTTGAGCCCTTTGCGCAGGTAATTATAGTCACGGCGCTTGGAGGCGTCACTCAGCACGTTATAAGCCGAGTTAATCTGGGCCATACGGTCTTCGGCATCAGAAGCGCGATTAATATCAGGATGATATTTTTTGGACAAAGCCCGATAGGCCGCGTCAATTACCTCCGACTCAGCCTCGGTATCAACCTGGAGTATTTTGTAATAATCAACTTCTGGTTTACGTTTAAGTTCAGTCAAATTTTTCCGGCACTCAGGTATAAGTTAATAAGAAAAGGGCATTTAGTCTAAAAGTAATAAGCAGTACGCTTATAATTTACTCTTAATTATAGTTGGCCTGAGCGGTAGCGTCAAACCTTATTTTAGCCTTGAGTCCCGGTAAAATGATTCCCTGTCCACCATAGGTGCCCGGTTGTGGATAAACTCTGGGCGAGTCAGGCTGTCCGTCCCAGTAATTTCGCTAAAAAAGCCGCTTCGGCCGCCGGGCCAACCACTTCACCGTCAAGCACCGCCGCCCGCAGCGCGCCTAACAGGCCCCTTATTTCCGGGCCGGGCGGGACACCCATTTGCAGCAAGTAATCGCCGGTTAGCTGTGGCGAACGGCCCCGCACTTCTTCCCGGTAGCGGCGGACCGGTTCGCGCTGCTCTTCCAGCGTCAGCAGCGCTTCAAATAGCCGCAATGACTCCGGTTTATAAGGTTTGAGCAGGCTATCAAGCCGGCTGTTCTTGAGCGAGGGGCGCAGGTCCGGCCGCACTTCTTCCCAGAGCCGGGCGACCTCGCGGGGTATTTGCGCCTCTAACCCGGCGAAATTCAGGCCCTTCAAGATAGCGGCGGCGTTAGCCTCGCCCTGCAAGTGCAGCAGGGCCGCCAGGTATTCGTAAGGTTGGGGCCGGGTGATGACACTCTCCAGCCGGTTAAAGGCCCGGTCCAGTCCCTCGTTCCAGGTCAGGGCCGGGTGAATGTGGCCCAGTAGCCCGTAAGCCTGGAGCAAAGCCAGCCCTTTGACCGGGCGCAATTCTTTAAGAACCTGGCGCAGTTCATTGCGCTTGCGTTCGGGCGTAAGCAATTCAAAATAGTTTCGGGCGTTGGCCGTTTCAAAAAGCTGGGCGGTCTGCGGGTCAAAACCGTAGCCCAGGCGGGCGGCGAACCTGACCCCGCGTACCAGGCGAGTCGGGTCGTCCACAAAGCTGTCAGGGTGCAACACCCGCAACCAGCCTTCCCGCAGGTCTGACAGGCCGTTAAAGGGGTCTAATAGGCCCTGTGCGGGCGATAGAGCCAGCGCATTGATAGTAAAGTCGCGCCGCTTCAGGTCTGCAAGCAGGGTGGCCGGAAAAGAAACCGTGGGAAGGGCGGCCGGGTGGCTGTAGATTTCGTGCCGGGCCGTGGCAAAATCAAGATGAAGCGAGTCGCCCAGGTCCAGCCGGGCCGTGCCAAAAGCGCTATGCTCTACCATCTTAACTTTATAAGCCGGAAAGTACCCTTCGAAACGCGGTAACAGCCGCCGGACCACGCCGGGGGCGTACTCCAGGGTAACGAAGTCCAGGTCGGCATTTGCCCGGCTCAACAGCAAATCCCGCACAATACCGCCGACTAAAAAGACCTCCGGGGCGGCTGCCAGAACCAGTTCGAGGGCCGCCCGGTGCAACTCCGGGAGAGCATCCCGGAGCCGTGCCAGCAAAACAGCCGGGTCGTTATAATCAAAAGGAGGGAAAACAGGACGCACTAATTTTTCCTAATTAGTAACTTTAAATTTATCTTCAAGATGGCTGACCGCCGCTTGAAGTTGAGGGTCGCGTCCGCTCAAGATATCCTCGGTAGTCCGGGTGACCGGCACATCCGGGGTAATACCGACACCGTTCAGCCTGGCCCCTTTGACGCTTTCATAGACTGAGTTTGTGACGGCCAGGGAAGTACCATCACCCAGCGGCCAATAGGCCACCGTCCCAATCGCACCGGCGCTCTTACCGCCCATAAGTGTTCCGGCCTGGAAGTCGCGGATAGCCAGGCTGAAAACCTCGCTGGCCGAAGCGCTGTTGCGTTCAATCAGCACCACCAGGGGCAAAGCCGGTTTAACCTGCTTGCCTTCGGAGCGGGCTTTTATGTTGAACGAACCCTTCCGGTTAACGAAATTTCCCAGGACCGTACCGTTCGCTACAAAGCGCCCGGCTACTCTATCAAAATTGTAGCCGCCGCCATTATAGCGCAAATCAATCACCAGGCTGTCGGCACCCTGGGCTTTGACCGCCGCCAGGGCTTCGTCCAGTCGGAGCGCTACATCCTGATGGAAAGCATTAATCGTGATAACGCCGATATGATCTTTTAGGACCTGCCATTCGACCGTTGGAACCTTGTAGCGTTTGTATTCAATAGTGCGCGTTATCGGCGAGCCGCCGCCCCAGGGCTGAAAGACAAATTCATAGGACATACCTTCGGTGGCGTTAGCCAGTCGCGAGAAGTTAGCCGCGTTTAAGTCTACCCCATCAAACTTGAGCAGCCGGTCGCCCACTTTGGCGCCCGCAAGCTGGCCGGGGCTGCCAGTAACGAAGCGTTGGACATAATAGCCGTTTTGATACTGCACAAACATCAACCCGAAACCGACGGTAGAGTTATCGCCCCGGCCCATGCGCTGGATGGTATCGGTCCGTTTCTTATCCAGGAAATAAGTATGCAAATCGCCTACGGCCAGGGCCAGGGCACCGGCCACCCGGTGCGCCACATCGCCCGGCGGCAGTTGCACCTGGGTCTTAGCGGCCATCTGCTGGAACTGCTCTTCAAATAGCTGCCAGTTAGCAGCCGGGTCACTCCAGGCCAGCGCGGGCGGCGGAGCTACATTCAGCATCCTGGCGGCTTCTTCCAGGCCCTTTTGGGCCAGTTTCGCCGTATCCGGCTGGGTATAGAAATGCTGATTGATAGCGTCATAGGCTGCCCTGATTACCTTTAACTCGGCGGCGGCATCTATTTTGGCCGGGGCTTCTACGGGTGGAGCGTTAGCGGTAGGTTGCGCCGTAGGCCCGGTAGTGGGCGCGGGTGAGTTGGTAGGCGGAGCGGGTGTATTTGTGGGCGCGGGCGGGCTGGTGGGCGCAGCGGTAGGAGTGGCTACCACGGTAGCCGTAGACGTTGCAGCGGGCGTGGTAGCCGGGGCCGTCCCGGCCGTAGACGTGGCCTCTGGTGTAGCTGCAGGCGGCGCTGTAAGGCCAGCCTGGGCGGCAGGTCCGGGCGTACTGGTGGCAAGGTGCAAAACCCTGTCATCACTTCCGCAGGCGGCCAGCAGCCCCGCTATTAACAACCCGGCAATCAATAATCCTAAATTTTTAATGGACCTCTTCAACCGCAAGTTGAGAAAATCCCCTGTATCCTGGAACATCTAAAACCACAACCTTCCAGATTCTAAATACTACAATGGACCTATTATCCAGGATAGGGAGTGGCGAAGCAACAAAATTCAGATTAGCGTTCTATTGGAAACTGACCCGGTCGCTATTATATTGTTGAGCTTTAAGTTTCAGCCATTCTACCAGCCGCTTGCGCACTTCAGGCGCTTCGGGGTCGTTAAGCAGGGCGTGATAAGCTTCCGGGAAGTAATGCAATTCCTTATCGGTAGTGGCGATACGGGCAAAGAAAGCCCTGGTCTGGCGGTGCCTGACCGTGAAGTCGCGGCCGCCCTGGGCCATAAAGACCGGGAGATTCAGCCGCAGGTACAGCCGGGAGGCTCGCTGCATGAACAGGCTCATTTTAGAGAGAAAGCGCACGCTGACTTTGCGGTTAAAGAGTTCGTCCGCCTTGAGGATTTTTATAAACTCCACGTCGCGAATGCCTTCTTCTTCCCGGCCCGTAATCGCGATGGCACAGCGGCGGCGGTCCCTGGCCAGGTAATAGATGGTGCGTAAAATCTCATCCAGGCGCGGTTTTACGGTCGGAGCGACCACACAGGCAATTAAAGCCAGGAAATCCGGCCTGGCGTCGGCGGGAGCGGTAGCGGCATAGGTAATAGCGATAGGCGTACCCATACTCTCGCCCAGCAAGAAAAGCGGCAAGCCGGGATGGCGCTGCCGGACCCAGCGCACAGTGGTCGTTACATCATCCTGGAAATAGTCGAAGTTTTCAATATCGCCCCGCTGCCCTTCGCTCAGCCCGTGACCGCGCAAGTCCGGGGCATACATAGCCACACCGGCCGGTACAACGGAAGGGGCCAGGGAGGTCGCGTAATAAGCGCCGTGCCCACCCATACCGTGGACAATCACCATGACCTTATCCGGTTGGACCGTCCCGTGCCAGGCGTGCAGGTGCAGCGTCTGGCCGTGCGAGTTGGTCAGTTTATGGGCCTCGCTGATAATCTCAGTGGAGGCGAAAGTTAACGATCCGATTTCCAAAATAATTACCTGTGTTGTCCTACTTCAAAATTAAAACTATAGCTGGCCGTTTGGGCCGGGACCGGTATTTTCAAGACCGGGTGGCCGCCTGATTTTATCCCAGCCGTACAAAATCACGCCGCCAATTAGAATTGCCAGGAGCGAGAGAAGCCCGCCTTCGGGTCCAAATAGACCCCCGGTCATTTCCTGCGGACCGTTTACTAAAGGTTCGAAAACCGGCCCACTGACCGGGAAACCGCTGACCGGGTAGCCAAAAATCGCGCCCTCGGCAAAGTTCCAGGAAAAGTGAAGCGCGATAGGCAGCCAGAGCTTGCCGGTCAAGGAGTAAGCGTAAGCAAAAATCAGACCGGCCACTACAATATTCAAGGAGCCCAGCATTGTCGCGCGCGGGTTCAGCAGGTGGGCAAACCCCCAGAACAGTGAAGTTACCACCACGCTCACGGCCCCGCCCCAGACTTCGTTTAGCACCTGGAGGAAATAGCCGCGCACTACCAGTTCTTCGCTGACCGCCACACAGATAAAAATCGCAAAAGCCTGGGCCAATTGGCTCCAGTTAAAGGTCGGGCCGCGATTGCCGACTATGTAACCCAACAGTTGTTCAAGCTGGAAGATTATGGCGAATAAAAGCGGTCCCAGGAAGATACCCAGCAGCAGGTCCAGCGGTAATTCCCGGTAGGGCCGCAGGCCCAGGTCCAGGATAGATTTCCCACGGGCTACCCGCTGGGAAATCCAGACCGCCGCGATAGTCGCCACCATCGTACCAATAGCGCCCCACAGGCTGAAAGGGTTCAAGGGGCCGGTTGCGCCGGAAGCGGAATTTATAATATCCGCGAAACCCTCGCCAAAGTTGCGGTTTTCCGGTGGCGCGACTATCGCGATCACCAGGCCAAAGATGAAAATCACCGCCGTACTGGCAATAAACCAGACCAGTCCGAAGAAGGCTAAAGCCCGCAAGCCTCCCGTTACCCGGTGGCGCTGTTCCAGGCCCGCCGGGTCTTCCTTATTTACCCGGCTCCCAGCGGCATAAGCCCGGCTTACCGCGTACCAGGCTACCCCAAGCGCGACCGCCAAAATCAATCTAACAAGTGGGTTCATTAACTCTTTTATCAAATCTACTAGTGCTGATAATCCATAACAGCAGGAGTTTACCCTTCCGGTTAGTTTAAGTCAAGAAATAGCGCCTGGGATAAGTATTATACAAAATAAGCTATATGTACCGCTCCGCCCCCAACATTTAGTGGGTAGCAGTAGAAATTTATCAAAATAAAACCGGAAGCACCCTGGAGTGCGCCCGGTTTTAGCGTCGAAATTTTAGGCCGTACGAAAAGCGTAAATTGTTCAAAGCTCCTTCAAACCCGGTCACGGGACCGCTGCAACCGCCGTGCAAAGGGTCTATTTCGCCAGGTCTTTCATCAAATCAAGCAGTTCATAATTATCAAAAGGTTTGTTGATAAAAGTTGCTTTTAGGGCGGGCAGCTCACTTTCGGTTATGCCGCAATTATTCAGGCGAGAATTAGCAGTCATTAAAATCACCGGTACATCGGCCAGGGCCGGAGTCTGGCGCAGGCACTTTAAGACCTGGACTCCGTTCGGGGCGGGCATCATCACATCCATGATGATCAGGTCCGGCTGAATCAGAGTAGCCTGTTGAATAGCGGTCGCCGAATTGAGACAGGTGGAAACGTTATAGTCATCTTCCAGCAAAAATTCGAGCATCTCAACAATAGCCGGTTCATTATCTATAACCAGCACAACCGGGCATTTCTGATTGAGTAAAGGGGTAGTCAATCTCAAAACCTTTTTCTTATTTTACTTCCGCTGGCCACCCTTACAGCCATTTTGCGTTTTATTCCGATAGTTTTATAATGCCTGTTACGCGTACCGATTGGAAGGAGCCCAGTGGCCCGGGTCTCCTCACCAATAATGCGAGCCAGGACGTGATCTAGAGTAGTTGAGTGATTTAGCGACGACGATAGCAAAGACGTTATTGGGATGTAAGAAAGACGTACGTCCACGGTTCAACTACAGCCAGTGTAGCAAAGCAAGCTTACGGAAAACGTTACAGAATGTGTTATTTTCGAAACTTTTAACTTCACTTTTTTTTTATGATTTGGTATTGTAAAAGCACAATTAACCCTGACCACCTGACAAAACTTTGAGCATCTATAGTTGGGCCGTCTTTTAACCGGTTCGAAAAGAAGTTCAAAAAGTCATCTTAAACCCATTTGAAGAAATATAGGGAAACTAACCAATGTTTTGCGCTTATAGCTGGTTCGAAAAGCCTGAATTATATGCAGAAATCAGGGAAACTACCCTGGAATGGGCCGGAGCGGGGGAACGCGTGGTCATGCTGGATAGCGCCCAGGCCGAAAGCCTGCGCCCGGCGGAAAAGCGCCAGCTTAGTGTAATCGAACTGGCCCGCCTCAAGAAAAGGTTGGACGAAGCCTGGGAAGGCCCGGCCTTTGGCGGCTATATCGGCAGACCGACCTTACCTGACATGAAGGGTCTGTACCATTTTAAGCTGGACCAGGAGAAAACGGAAGCCCGGTTGGACTGCCTGCTGCTCGACCTGGCCCTTTCGGAACTGCCGCCGCTGCAAAACCCGGCCCTCCACCTGGCCCTGCTGGCCCTGCTGGAGCATGCTCCCGACCTGGAAGCGATTTTCTTGCCTTTTGGCGACGTTTCGGACCGCGACAAGGCCGCCATGAAGATGTTCTTTATGGCACCCACCGAGGAACCAGGCTGGTGGCTGACCAAACAAACCTTCCAACGGGTCACGGATTTTATTGCGCTCAGTAATGACTTGCTGACCCCAACCTGGCTTGAGGTGAAAATGGAAGTAGAACCGGCCCTGCGCAAGCTGATCGTGCGCCTGTTTGGACGTTACGGTTTCCGAGACAAAGTAAATGTGAATTTAACGATTAAAATCGGGCCGCTGGGTGAGGATATCGAAGACGAAACCGCGCCGGTCGTAATCACAACCTACCTGCCTAAAAATGAACAGAACATGCCAAACCTGCAAGCGCTACAGCAAGCCCTGCGCGACCTGACCCTGGTCAGGCCCGTCCCGGAATTGGAGTTAAAAGAGGTCAGCGCGGTACAAGCCAAACCCTTTGAGCATCAACAGTCCAAAGAAGTCTACCGCATTGGCCGCCGCCTGGTCATGCAGATAGTAAAAGAAGAACCGGGCAGCTCCGACTACAAGCCGCAACCGGAGGACCTGGTAATAAAATTCACCCGGTCGGTCAAAGGCTTTGGACCCAGCGAAATGCACATCCACCCGACCACCCATTTGGTCCTGGAACTGCTTGAAAAGTGGATCAAGCCTACCGAGCATACCAAAGTGCTGGACCTGGGGACCGGCAGCGGGGCGCTGGCGCTTACGGCGGCGAGCCTGGGCGCAAATTATGTCCTGGCGCTGGACGCCAACCGAGAAGCCATCGAGTTAGCCCGGCAAAACGTGCGGCTAAACGGCCTGGAAGGTAAAGTCGTGCCGGTAGGGGGTTCGCTCGGCCTCAAAGACGATTACGAGGGAGCATATAGTTACGCCGAGCACCTGCAGCAGCGCCCGCCCGAACTTGACCAGGCCATGCCTTTTGACGCGATACTAGCCAACATCTTTGCCGACAACCTGATTAACCTATCGAGCGCATTAACCGGCTCGCTCCGGCCCGGCGGCCTGCTTCTCAGCAGCGGCATCGCGGAATTCCGGGAGGAGGGGGTCGTCGCCGCCTTCCAGCAAGCCGGGCTAGAACTGCTCGAACGAAAGGAGTTAAGCCACTGGATTGCTTTCGTACACAGGAAGGTTTAAGCAGGCAACATCAAAATGAATAGCTTGTTTAAGTGGATAATCGGAAATATCGCAAAGGAAGTGAGGCAGCCTTTTGGGGCCTGGCATGGCAGAGAAATTTAGTTTTTCGACCAGGTGAGGTATTCAATGGGTGAAAGAAATTGCTATAGTGCTGGCATCGTTAAATTTTAACTTATAAAGTATCCAGTTACAATTGGAATGGATTTATGGAATTGAGTTTATAATATTGGTTAAAATTCGGTGTAAAAATACGCCCGGTAAGGATCGAACTTGCGACCGACCGCTTAAGAGGACATAGTAAAAAGCTCAATCAAACAGCTTTCAGAAACCATTTGAACTTCATCAAATAAATGCAGCAAAATACACACATGGTGGTATACTTTAAATAAGTCCTCATTTGCTTGCCTGGTTAAGAGTAGTTTTTCTTAACCCATAGCTGTTAGGAGGAGTAAACCACTATGACAGAAACCTCCATTCTCACTAATTCACTTCCGGCCCTCGACCGGGCGCACCTGACTCCCCTTGTCCGCGAGTTATCAGGTTCAAATTCGTTAGAGATTCTCGATTGGCAAATCAATCCAATTAAGTTTACCATTGTAAATCCGATAACTGCGGGCCTGTTTCGCATCAGTGGTACCGCCCAGGAGAATACCACTATTAGCCAGTGGTCTATGGTGCTAAAAATCCTGCATCCGTCCGCAGAGCTACCTGAAAAGTTTTGGGGAAGCGTAAATTCGGCTGTCTATCTCAAGCGTGAATTACTTGTCTACCGGTCTGAGCTCAAGGCAAGCTTGCCAGCGGGCCTTGAGATGCCCCGTCTTTTGGGTGTGCTTGAGCTGCCGGATAATACAGAGTGGCTCTGGATTGAAGACATTATAGACTGCTACCCCTCGGGCTGGCCCCTGGAACGCTATGGCCTGGCCGGACGCCACCTGGGCCTCTTCAATGGAAGATATTTAACCGGCCTGCCGCTGCCAGACTACGCATGGCTAACCAGGCAATTTCTACGGGGATGGGTCGGCTTTTTTACCGATGCACCCCGGATGCAACGCGTGCGCGACCCGGCAACATGGGATAAGCTCCTGGTGCGGGCGGCCTTTCCAACTCCCATTGGCGAACGTTTCCTGAACCTGGTAGCGAAAAGCGATTTGCTTATAGATATGGTGGAACGCTTGCCGCAGGTCTTTTGTCACATGGATGCCAATTGCGGAAACCTGTTGGCCCGGCGTGATGCTGAGGGGCACGACCAGACAGTCCTCATTGACTGGGCCTTAACCGGTCTTAATGGGGTGGGTTGTGAGTTAGGGCAACTAATCTGGGGTGCTATCCCGAACCGGGTGTTAAACCGTGACGCCGGGCAATTGGAGTCCCTGGCTTTCGAGAACTATATGGCCGGCTTGCATGAAGCAGGCTGGTCAGGAGATGCGACTATCGTTCGCTTTGGGTACCTGGCCTACCTTTTTTGTGTTCTAGGTATCTTACGAATGGGTAGATGCCTGGATTTAGCCTTTGATGAAGCACAGCATGCAATACTCGAAGAGAAGCAGCACCGCCCAATCACCGGAATACTTGCTGATGAGGGCGAAACGGTGTGCAGCCTGGTGGTGCGAGGTGAGGAAGCATTCCGGCTTTTGGATACGGTTTCAGCTATGCTTTAAGGTAAACAGCAGCCTTGATCAAGTATTAGCTGGCGGAGAATACGTTGGGTCGCGTTCCTCGAGGAGGTTTTTATACTCGTTACCGGATGTATGGTTTATATGCGGAATGCTTTAGAATGTAGAATTTCTCAGTTTTAATAGCCCTGAAGACTTCACCAGCAACTTTGGTCGGATCCATACCGATTATATAATCCCTGGATTAGCCGTTTTGACGCGTTTTTAGATCGACCATACCGCCTCTTTTGCAGCCCTGGCAATTCCTCTTTCAGGGCGGATAGCAGCGAATTGGGCCTATATATAACTATGATAAAAAAGGATTGTCGCCTGGATTTTGGAATTTTGAATAACGGTTGCTTTCGGACATAAAAAACACTCCGCTATTTTAGGAGTGTAAGAGGAAAGCTTGGAGTGGAATAAAAAATACGCCCGGCAAGGATCGAACTTGCGACCAACCGCTTAGAAGGCGGTTGCTCTATCCACTGAGCTACGGGCGCACGGATGCGGTAAGATTATAGCTTTTTTGGGCTCATCTGGCAAGTAAAGCCCTGATACTGTGGCTCCCGGCCATGCGCATTTTCTCGATGGTGACGTTCTCGTTGCCTAACGCCGCATGCACGCCCAGCCCGTCAATGATGCCGATCAGGGAGAGAGTCGCCAGGTCAGGGTCCAGCGAACGGAACGAACCCAGCCGGATACCATCCTCCACAATAGATTTGAGCAGGGCGAACCAGCTGCCGAAACGGACCTCGTTCAGGTGGCGCAGGTTGGGGTTATTGATCGCTTTGACCCAGAAGGTCAGCGAGATATACCACTCCTGGCGGTCCTCCGGCGAGTCCGGCAGCGATAGGGCAATAATTCGGTCCAGCCGCCGCCAGGGGTTGGAGGTTTCTTCCATTACCTGGCGCATGCGCTGTCCGACCAGCCGCGAGGCCGAACGCATGGCCGATACCAGGACATCTTCTTTGTTTTTGAAATAGTGGTTGACCGTACCGGTGCTGCAGTTGGCCCGCTGGGCAATCGCCTGCATAGTGGTATTTTCGTAACCGTATTCGGCCAGGCACTCCTGGGCCGCTTTGATAACGGCGGCCCGGCGAATCGGCTCCATTCCTAGTTTTGGCATCTCTTTACTCCCAGTTTATTTATATCAAACAGTTTATTTAAAGTAAAGAGGCTCAAGCGGGTTTTACCCGGCCGAGTATGGTCATACCGGCCTGGGTGTGCTGCCCGACCCGGCATAAAAGGTCCAGTTCCTGGGGAATATAGAGGGTGGTCAGGAGGGTTGCGCCGAACCCGCGCACGCCTAACCGGCGAGTGACCGGCAGCGATTGGCCCGCGCCGGGGAACAGGTCCACCACTTTTTTGGCGCCCAGCGGTTCCGGTATGCTGATGCGTTTGTAAGGATTGGCCCGAAAGGTCAGCAGCAGCCGGCGCCGGTCCTCGGTGGCAATGCCGACTTTGGTCGGTTCGTGGGCCAGGCGGTGCTGGTGGATATAGTCGATCTGTCCCGGTAAGGGCATGCGCAGTACCGGCACATCCAGCGGCTGGCTGGTAATTACGATTTTATGGGCCGGGCCTTTCACATATAGCGGCTCGTCCTCCACGGCTTCGATTTTAAGGATGGTGCCGTCAGCCGGGGCGTACACGTAGTCGGGCGCGTTGCCTAGCGGCTCGCGGCGCGGGTCGCGGTAGGAGTAGGCCGCCAGCAGGCCGGTTGCCAGGCTGAATTTAGCCAGCCAGCCGGTCAGACCGGCCAGCCTGGACAGGGCGGGCCGTGTCGAGAGCCAGACGAACAGGCCCGCCACCGCCACAAAAAAGGCCACCCGGGGCCACCCTTCTTTGACGATGCGCGGGCGCGGTAAGGCCGCGCTCAAAAGCTCAGGGACCGTGCTTTTATATGAAGTTTGCTTGTTTTTCTGCTTGCTCATTGTCCGGGTAGATTTTCCAAATTAAAAACTTGTAGACCGGGCTTTCCAGGCAGGTATGTTACAGGCTAGCCGAGGTTGTTGTCAACCGGGGGCCTATGCTATAATTTCATCACTTGATTAGCAGAAGGAGAAGTTTTTTTATGTTCTTCACCACCCCCGAGCCTGCCGGGCCGCTGCGCCCGGACCCGGTTACTATGACCGCTTTCCGCAGTGTCTCCGATTATCTCACCCAGGACGCCAACCGGATTCTAAACGAGTGGTGGGAAGTTATCAAAAAACAGTCGCCTTCCTTCGCTGAACTGGAAAAGTTACGCAACCCGGTCCAGTACCATGAACAAAGCCTCGAACTTATTATCAAAGCTCTCCAGGCCGATAGCCCGGCCGAACAGGCCACCCTGCGCGACCAGGTAACCCGCATGGCCCGCAACATGGCCGCCGAACGGCTGCGCCAGGGCTTTTTGCTCAAGGATATTTTGCTGTCCCTTTCGGTCTTCCGGGGCGCGGTGCTTGACTCGGTCGGGCGAATGCTGGCGAACAAACTCTGGCAGGCTTTCCCGGTCAATGTCCTACAGATGGAAAAGCGGGTCAATGAGGCGGTCGATATCCAGGTCGCGTCGGTGGCCGAGGCGTACATGAACGCCCGTGACGCGATTATCCGCCACCGCGAAGAAATGCTGCGTTTCCACAACTATCAGCTTGTAAAACTGAACGACCTGGCCGCCCGCATGGGCGAGAGTCTATTGATTACCCAGGTCATGAACGCGGCGGCGGAGGCCATCTGCGAAATGGGCGAGCTTTCGGCCGGGGCGGTCGCTATCAAGAACAAGAAGGACCAGGCGCCCATGGTCTATTCCGATTACGGGCATACCGGTTGCAGCCCGGAGATTATCGAGTGGCTCAACTCGCCCTTCTTCCAGGAACTGAGCGAGGGAATTGTCGCCAGCACCCGGCCCTTGATTGTGCCGAACGTGGAGGAAGACACTCGCTTCAGTAACGCGATCAATTTCGGGGTCAGTTCGCTGCTGTGCGTGCCGCTGCGCACGGCTGACAAAGTTATCGGGGTGCTTTACGGCATTGACTACATTGCGCGGGATTTCACGCCCCACGAAATAAACTTGATCCTGACCTTCGCCAACCAGGCCGCCCTGGCTATTGAAAATGCCCAGTTGTTTACCGAGGGCCAGCAGGCTTACGAAGAACTGCAGGAACTGGATAAAATCAAGGATGAATTTGTTTCGATAGCCAGCCACGAAATACGCACGCCCCTGGCCCTGATTAAAGGTTACAGCAGCACCCTTTTGCGCTTCGACCTGAAACTTTCGCCCGAAAAGCAGCAGAAATTCATTACCGGCATAGATGACGCCGCCAACCGGTTGGTCAACCTGATTAATAACCTGCTGAGCGTGTCCCGGATTGAGTCGGGCCGCTTCAAGATCAATCCGCAGCCGGTCAATGTGCGAGAGGGTATTAAAAACGCGGTGGGCGGTTTCCAGGGCCAACTGGACGGCCATGAACTGGTCCTGCACCTGCCCAACGACAATATGCGGGCCCGCTGCAACCGCGACCAGTTCGAGCAGGTCCTGACCAACCTGATTTCAAACGCGATTAAATACTCGCCGTCGGGCGGCAACATCACTATTTCCGCGACCCACGTCCCGGTCCGGCCGTCCGAGAATGCCGCCGACCCTGGCAGCGGGGATGCCGCCGCCGAAAGAGTCGAGGTGCGGGTGAGCGACCAGGGGACCGGCATCCCCCAGGAACACCTGGGCCACATTTTTGAAAAGTTCTACCGGGTCGAGACCGGCCTTACCCGCAAGACCCAGGGCACCGGGCTGGGCCTCTATATCTGTAAAAGCATCATTACCAGCTACGGCGGCGATATCTGGGCCGAAAGCCAGCCGAACGAGGGCAGCACTTTCGTAATCCAGCTCCCGGTCTGGAAACTTGACGCCGAATTACCCGCCTGATTTTAAGGCAAGGCCCGGGGCGGCCAGCCCCAGGCCTTGCCGCCGGGTTGGCGCTTATTTTTAACCCTCTAACCTTAAAAGGGCTTTGCAAAGGGGCCGACTGGAAAATTTGCCGCCGATTGCCGTTAATTGACGGTGTAGGGTACAATAAGTTTATTGTAGTGTATTAACAATTCACAGGGAAACAGGAGATCCATCATGGCAGCCACTGGCGATGTTACTGGGCGTAAAGTGCTGGTTATAGATGATGAACCGGGTATAATCGAGATTGTCGAGACGAACCTTGAAGGGGATGGCTTTGTGGTGATTTCGGCTTCTAACGGCAAAGAGGGCCTAAAGAAAATTAAGCAGGAAGCGCCCGAACTGGTCGTGCTGGATGTGATGATGCCGGAAATGGACGGCTGGGAAGTCCTGCG
Source organism: Chloroflexota bacterium (assembly GCA_028287745.1). Taxonomy (GTDB): domain Bacteria; phylum Chloroflexota; class Chloroflexia; order Chloroheliales; family Chloroheliaceae; genus 54-19. Next base: position 144,064 of record JAQBPB010000021.1, on the reverse strand, counting down.
CCAGATCGAACAGGACCCGTCTATTGCCGGGCTGCCGGTAATTATGCTTACGGCTAAAGCCGCCGACGAGGATTATATTTACGGCCTGGCAGAAGGCGCGGTTGAATACATTACCAAGCCTTTCTTGCCCCAGGAACTGGTTAACCGGATTAAAATAACCCTCATGGTCTTGAACCCCCGGATGCGGGACGAACGGCGTAAGAACCTGATTGCCAAGCGCCAGCGGTTGATGGAACAGTAATAATTGAACGTTACATGTAGAAGGTTGTACCTGTAGTCGGGCGTAAAAAGGTTTTGTATTGCTGCCTGACCTGGCCCGCTGTTACCCGGATCGGGTTTAACGTTTGACTAGATAAATATCTCTGACTCTTTAATCTCCCCATAATCTATGATAACCTGCAACAATCCCGCCTGTCAGTCTCAAAACCCCGAAGGGTCGCATTATTGTGGAAAGTGCGGCACCCATCTACCGCTTCCCGAAAGCGGCCCGCACCGGGAAGCCACCCAGTTTTGCCGCGCCTGCGGTGCCCGCCGCGAAAGGTTCCCCAACGACCGCCGGATGTGTACGGTCCTATTTGCCGATGTCCACGGCTTTACGGCTATGAGCGAAACCCTGAACGATGTCGAAAAAGTGACCCAGGTCATGAACGAGGTCTTTACCCGCCTGACCGAGAAAATTGTGGACCTGGGCGGTAGTATCGACAAGTACGCCGGGGATAATATTATGGCCCGCTTTGGTGCGCCCGAAGCCCACGAAGACGACCCCGAACGGGCGGTGCGGGCCTCTCTGGACATGCAGGCCGAACTGCGCAAGATTTCCAGCGAGTTGCAGGCCCGCTACGGCTTCGGGCTGGATATGCGGATTGGCCTGAATACCGGTGAGGTCAACGCGGCCGAGGTGGGCGGGGAGGTCAGGGGCATCAGCTATAAGACTTATACGGTCATGGGCGATATTGTTAACCTGGCCTCGCGCCTGGAACACGAGTCGCGGGTCGGCCATGTGCTGGTGGGCGAACTTACCTACAAACTTTCGGTCCACGCTTTCGACTTTATTGACCTGGGCTTCAAGCAAATCCGGGGCAAGCGCGAGCCGGTGCGCTGTTACGAACTGGTCGGGCCAAAACGAGAACGCGAGAAACGCCGGGGCCTGGCTGGGCGCGATTTGCCGCTGGTCGGACGCGACCAGGAACTATATGTGCTGTGGGAACGGCTCCAGACGGTCCTGCAGGGTCACGGCCAGGTAATCTCAGTAGTCGGCGAGGCAGGAGTGGGCAAGTCGGCCCTCCTGCGCGAGTTCGAACGCAGGATTAAAGCCTATGACCCGGATATCTGGTATCTGGACGGCGCGGCTTTCTCTTACTCGTCGGGCCAGTATTTCAGCCTGGTCCGCACCCTGCTGTTCAAGTACTGCAAAATCAGCGATAACGAAGAAGAAGCCGGGATTCGCCTGAAACTCCTGGCGGCCATCCGCGAACTGATGGGCGAGCAAAGCGACCCGGAGGCGGCGGAGTTTGGCGAATACGCCGCCCTGCTGGGCCAGGTGGCCGGGTTAACCCTACCCAATCGCTTTATTGACGGGCTGGACCCTCAGAAGCGCAATACGTTGCTGATTGAGGCTATAACGGACTTTACTCTGAGCAAGGCTGATAAAAATCCGCTGGTGCTGGTCCTGGACGACCTGCACTGGGTCGATAGCAACAGCCTGAAAGTAATTGACCGGATTGTCACCCGCGTCCTGAACGGCAACAGCGGCCTGGAAGTCTTTTTACTGCTGTTGCACCGTCCCGACTTTATCCATACCTGGCCGGTGGCTCCCCAGACCGGCGAGAATTATGAATACATCCTGCTCGACCGGCTCAGGCCGGAGCAGATGGAGCCGCTGGTGCGCCAGTTCCTGGAAGAGTGGCTGAAGGTGCAAGAACCCAACCGGACCCGCCAGCCGGAAGGAGAATGGGCGCCCGTACCGGAACGGTTGATGCAAATCGTGGAACGGGCCGGGGGTAACGCCTTCTTTACGGAAGAAATTCTAAAACGCCTGCTGGAAGACAGCTACCTGCTGCCCGATGAAACGCAGGAAAGCGGCTGGCGGATTGTCAAGGACCTCGACCAGTTCCGGCCCCCGGAAACTTTGCAAGAAATTCTGCTGGCCCGGGTGGATAACCTGGACCTCTTCGACCGGCGCGTGTTGCAGGTTGCCTCGGTAGTCGGCAACCGCTTTGAAAAACGGATTCTTACCGCCCTGGACGAATTCCGTCATGAGGAAGCCCAGGTTACCCGGGCCATCAGTAATCTGGAGCTTAAAGACCTGATTACCGGCAAACAAAATGACACGGAAGTAGAATATGTCTTTCGCCACTACCTGACCCGCGAGGTAGCTTACAATAACCTGCTGGGGGTCGAACGCAGCAAGTATCACGGCGAAGTTGCCCAGGCGATTGAACGTTTCAAAGCCGACCGGCTGCGCGATTACTCGGTCCTGGATGACCTGGCCTACCACTACGAACACAGCCCTTTTGAAGAAAAAGCTGCCCACTACCTGATGCTGGCCGCCAGCATGCGCCAGGGACTCTTCCGCAATGATGAAGCCTTGAAAGCCTACTACCAGGCCCTGGAAATTCTGCTGGGGTCAGAATTCAAGGACCGGCCCGAAACTACTAACCGGCTGGTGGAAATTGATAGCAATATCGGGGACATCCTGGCCCTGAAAGAAGAGTACCGGGAAGCTATCACCCATTACCGCTCGGCCATGGCCCGCTGCGATGAGCCGATGTCGCGGGTGGCAATTGGCGCGAAACTTATCGGTGCGCTGGTTAAAAGCGGCAGTTACGACCAGGCCCTCCAGGTTTATGACGAAGCGCAGGAGGAGTTTAACCGGCTGCCCGGCGATAATGTCCATGACGACCCTAAAGCCCAGCACCTGCGGGCCAAACTCCTGAACGAAATCGGCTGGATTTTCTACCTGCAAGGCCGCTATGACGAAGCCCAGGCCACTTACAATAGCAGCCTGGGCCTGCTGCAAAAGGCTGACCAGGCCAACCGGGAGTTGCAAATAGACCAGGGCCGGGCCTATAGCGGCCTGGCTAACGTCCATGTGGACCGGGGTGAATTTGGCCTTTCCGAAGAGTGCCTGCAAAAAGCGGCCCTCCTGCAGCAGCAAACCAGCCGCCTGGACGCACTCGGCCGGACTTATAACCTGCTGGGCCTGATAGCGGTGCTTAAAGGCGACCTGGTAAAAGGTGAAAATTACTGGAAACAGGCCCGCGAGAACGCCCAACGGGCCGGGGACCTGGAACTGGCTTCGGCTATCCTGGGCAACCTGGGGGCGCTGGCCGTCCGGCAGGGCCGCCTGGAGCTGGCTATCAAGTATTTCCACAGCACCGAAACTTCGCCAAACCCGACCCATATCGCCAATTCGCAGATTAACCTGGCCCAGGTGATGCTGCAGCAGGGCGACTTTAGCGGAGCCTTAAACGAACTCCAAAAAGCGATTAGCCTGGCCGCTTCGATAGGCGCGATGGCCCAGGTGGTCGAAGCCTATACGACGATGGGCTGGCTGTATATCGCTAACCGCGACTGGCTGGAAGCCGAACGCTGGCTAAACGAAGCCCTGGCCCGCTCTCAGGAACTAAATAACCTGGAAAGAGCGGCTAACTCACGGCTCTTCCGGTTTGAACTTTTCCTGGAACAGGCTTCGCTGGAACGGGCCGAACTGGAAGAGGCTGCCGCCGCGAAGCTGGTCCGGGAACTGGGCGACCCGCTGCTGGTCGGCCAGTTGGAGCGCTTAAAAGGCCGGTTGGCTTACCTGCAAGGCGACTACCCCCGGGCCGGACAGGCTTTTGAGGCCAGCCTGGAAAACCTGGAACCCATCAAAGCCTTCCTGGAAATGTCCTATACCAAGCTTTATTACGCCCGGACCTTGCTTTCGGCATACCGCCAGAGCCAGGACTTAGACCAGCTTGAACGGGCCAGGGGCCTTTTGATGCAAAGCGCCAGCACTTTTGAGGCCTGCGCGGTAGTTATTAAAAAAGAGGAAGCCGAAACCATCCTGCGAGAGTTGGGCGACCCGGTGGTGGTTTAGGTCGGGTGTGTCCGGTTTGGTAGAAGGTGTACAAGGCGGCCAGGGGTGATATGGCGCATATACCGGATTGCGAACCCATATTACAATTAAGGGACCGGTTGTAAATTTGTTATCGGCAGATTGAAGCATTTTTAGTAAGGCTGTGGCAAGCCGGGTTTATCACCGTATAGTTAAAGTCCGTATAGTTCAAGTCTGTATAAAGGAGGGTTCTATTAATGGCAAGTGAAGGTTTACGTGCCCTTATCGCCAGGGCCAACAATGATAAGCAATTCCTGCGTGAGTTGCTGGCCGACCCGGAAGGCGCGGTTAAAGCGGGCGGTTTCGAACTGTCAGCCGAAGAAATGGAAGCGGTCAGAAGCCAGTACCAGGGCCAGCTTACCGATGAACAGCTTGAAAACCGGGTCAGCAAAGCCTGGTTCCGGGTTGGCCCATAGGTGACGGACCGGCTAAAAAAGAGCGTCCTGCGGGGCGCTTTTTTGCTGCCTGTAATCAGGCAAACCATACACGACTCTAATACTTCCATAATTGTTTATACCGAAAAGTATGTTATATTTCTTAAAAGAAATCTCCAAAATTTATCGGGTTTAATTATTATGCTAAACAATCTAAATCAGGCCGCTATCAGCGGTAACAGCATCAAAGCTTTATTTAACGGCTTGAAACTGGCGGAAAATCCAAAGTTGCTAGAGGAAATCAAGCAGCGGTTTAATCTAACCTACGGAGAGCTGCCTACTTTCTACCCTTTCGACCGCTACCTGGAAATGACCGACTGGCTCCGGCGGCAGCTTTATCCCGGCCAGCCCGAAGCAGTCGGGTTCGAACTGCTCGGGCGGGCGATAACGCGCGGATTTTTCGAAGGGCCGGTCGGGCAGGTCTTAAAATTGAGCATCAAAGTTATGGGGGCGCAGCGTTCGATACCTTATTTCTTCCGGATTGCCGGGGGCGCTTTGCGTTTTGGAAAGTTCGAGGTTGTCGAGAATAAGCCGTACTGCATCCGGGCAATTCTCTATAACGTGCCCGGCTCGCCGGAAATTATGCGGGGTATGAGCCTGGAAAGCATGGAGGTGGCGAACATCCAGAACGCTACCTTCGACTATACCAAGCTAAACTCGGACGATACCGAATTTATTGTGCGTTGGAAAGAGTAATTCGCCGGGAATACTTTAATCCCGGCCGGAGTTTTTATTCCACGGGCACCGTAAGATGGCTGCAGATAAGCTCCAGGGTTTCCTGGGGCGCTTCCTCCAGTACCCAGTGCCCGAAACCCTCTAACTCAACCTTTCTAAAATAACCCTGGCAGAATTTAGCGGTGTCCTCCCAGACCTGGGGAATGAAGGCAAAATCCCGGCTGCCGTAAACCAGCATAACCGGCATTTTCAGAGGTGGAAAAGCGCTGGCGGTTTCGGAATAAACGTTGGCCGGGCCGGTATTGACCCGGTAGTAATTAAAAGCCGCTTCAAGCTGGCCGGGTTGAGCCAGCATGCGCAAATACTCCTGGCGGTCGGCCTCGGTATAGGTCCCGGCGCGAGGCTGGTCGAGCATTATATAGTTAAAGAATTCTTCCAGGTTCTGGCCGATTACCCGTTCGGCTACCCCGGCGGCCTGGAATAGCCAGATATACCAGCTATTACGCATCTGGGCAGGCTGCTGCAGCGCTTCTCGAAAGGCGGTCGGATGGGGAATATCTATCGCTACGAAGCGTTTGACCTGCTGGGGATAGAATGTCGCGAAAAGCCAGCCAATCGCCCCGCCCCAGTCGTGGGCGACCAGGTTAGCCGACTGCCAGCCAAGTTGTTTATAAATAGCGCCTATATCGCCGACCAGGTTGAGCATCCGGTAAGCCTCCGGTTTGGCGGGCCGGTCGGACAGGTTGTAGCCGCGCAGGTCGGGCGCAACCACCCGGTAGCCTTTAGCAGCCAGGGCCGGTAAATGCCGCCGCCACAGGTAGGACGATTGCGGAAACCCGTGCAGCAGCAAAACCGGCTCACCCTCAACCGGCCCGGCTGCCACATAATGCAGCTTTACCGCGCCGTTCTGGACGTAACCTTCTTCCTCACACCAGTTTTCGGCCATCTTTATAAAGCCAGTCCTCGCTTATATATTCTGTTATTGTTTTGGTAAAGCTGGAAGGTTATCAAGATTCCTTCCAGCCAGCTCGGCCAGTTCTTCTGCTGTAAGAAATTGAAAAAGCTGTTCCTTCAACTCTTGAGAAGAAATACGATAACCTACTTTTAAGAGGCTGCCAGGGTTATCGTCATTTTCTGATACTTTATCCAATGAAGTTAAGGAGTCTTTTTGGCGTAATCTCGCTGAAATATGCTTTTGCAAAGCTAGTAAATCTTACTCAGAGAGTATCAATCCTGGAAAGCACCTGCTTTAGTTCTGAAGTCATAAACTTACGCCTCACGTCTAAAAACTCTAAATCAAAAGCTTACCCGAACAGGTCGGCTTTGTCCTTCTCAAGCTGCTTTTCGGCCCAATCGTCAAAAGACTCGCGCTCGTCAGCGGTGTCGCTACCGGCGTGGTCGTTGCCGTTAGGATTGACCGGCCGGATAAAAGCCGGGACCGATGACTGCCCGCTGGTTATCGCCCGGTAGAAGGCCTCGTCAAAGGGCCGGGTCCGGATCACTACCGGCATGGGCGAGGCGTGGCCCAGCAAAAGGGCCTGCTGGCGGCTGTCGAGCGAGGCCAGGACCGTTTTCAACCCGGCGCTGCCGCTTACCCCGGTAAAGACCGCGTCAATGTCTCGGTCATCATTAATCAGGGCCACGATACGGGTACCAATCTGGGACATCACTTCCGAATCAATGCTGCTGGGACGTTGGTCAACCACCAGCAAGGTCACATAATACTTGCGCATCTCGCGGGCAATCGTGCCGAAGATCGTCTGCCCGGCCACTTCCGGGGTGAGGAACTTGTGGGCCTCTTCAATGGTAATCATCACCCGGCGCGGCTCGTCCTGGGGCAACTGGGTCCGTTTGTAGCGCTCGGTCAGCTCTTTATATTTCTTGTGAATGCTGCGGGTAATAATATTCGCCACCAGCATATAACTGAGCAGGTCGTCCGAGCCGCCGAACTGGACAATTATGTGCCGCCCGGCAGCCAGGGCCAGGACCATCTCATCAATTACCCGCAGGCTCTTGTGATTTTCCTCGACAAAAGGCATGCGCTGAATGGCGCCCAGTTTTCGTTTGAGGGCAGTAATCGAATTGCTGTTGGCCCCGTTGCTCTCGCAAAATTCTTTAAGAGCTTCGCCATCCATCTTAAGCAGGGTTTCCATCCAGCGGTCCCCATATTTATTTTGCAGGATATAAGCCGACTCGGCGGCGGTAGCGTTAAGCTGCAACTCGTTGCGCAGCAGTAAAATGTCTTCTACGTCAATGTGGTTCATACCGATAACAATATCGCCATCAGCGACGGTCGCCCGCTGCTCGACCCGGCTTTTATCACCCGGCCGGCGGTCGCGCACCGCGTAAACCATCACCCGCGAGCCGAAAAGGTCGCGCAAACCCTTGATTTGCTGGTTGGCGTACTCGCCCTTGGTGACGCTGCCATACTCGTTATGCATATCAAAGACCAGGTTGGAGCAGGTATTGGCCCGGACCAGGCCCGAAAGAATCAGGCGGGTCAGGACGCTCTTGCCGGTACCGCTTTTACCAAAGATGCCGTTCGAGCGCTCCACGAAGCGTTCCAGATCCAGGCACACATCAATATCCATGTCCAGCGGCTGGCCGACCGCGAACTTGTGGCCGTTTTCAGCGATATTCTCCAGGCCAAAGACCTGCTGAAAGTCGGACTCCTCGGCGATAAAGACCGGGGCGAAATGGCTCGGCACCGACCGGACCGGGCGCGGCTGATCCTCGCCGTTTTGCAGGGCCAAAGAAGGTTGAATATGCGCGTCACCGTAGGTATAGACGCCGTGTAAAACTTCGCGCAGGAGCGAAGAACCGCTGTCGTCCGGGTAAGGCGGGTCCAGCAGGACCGAGTCGGAAGTAGCACCCAGAGTCACATCGGTAAGCAGCCCGAAGAAGCGGACACCGTCACATTCGATGGCGATAAACTGGCCGGTCTGAATCTTCTCCAGGGGCGTAAGGGTCCGGATACGGGCCTGGATACCTTTCGCCAGCGAACCGGCTGTAATTACGCCTAAAAACTTCTCCGGTTTACGCCGGTTCTGATCGTACTGCATTGCTTAAACTCCCTCACACTTCTCAACAATTATCTTAAACCGGTCGTAATCCTGCTTCAAATTACGGGCCAGGTAGCGCAGGCTGTCCACCAGGAAAGCTTTCCCGGCAGCGCCGCGGGCGCGGGTAGCCCGGCGCAACAGGGCCGCGACCAGTTCTTCGGCCGGAGCCTGGCTGGATTCCAGGATGGCCCGGAGGTAACTTTTATCCTGGGTAAAGTCTATAAGGGTCTGGTCCGAGCAGAGCGTCACGCTGTAGTGCAGGGGCGGTGGGTAATCGGGAAAGACATAGGAAAAAGCCTGGCGGCTACCGGCGCTCGTTTTGCAGCAACCCAGCACCAGCACGCCAAATTCCGTTTTCAGGAGGCGGGATAGCTGCGGATTATCAATATAAACCTGCTCATCGTTAGTGACCGGTTGGCCGGAACCGCGCGTGGCCGCCCGGCGTCCGGGGTCAATGCCGCCGGTAGCAATATGATAGACCGCGCCATAAATTTCGCAGGTGCCCGACCGGTCTTTCACCCGGACCAGGCCCCCAAAAGGCGGCGGGTCATCCAGTTTATATGTGTGGGCCATGAACCCGGTCAGGCTGGTTTCGACTACCTCGCCTACCGGTAGTTCGGCCTGGTTTGAGCCGGAAGGGGCCATTTCGTTTTCAGTAATAAAGGGATTCTGGGTCGAAAGAAATGAATCTGTCATGCGGTTTGCCTCTGTTTAACGCGTGTATCGAACACCTGTTTGAGCTTTATTTTATTATAACACACCCTCCGGGCGGTTTGATTTGCCGCCTTTTCTCCCTATTTAAAGAAGAAACATTTCCCGGCAGCCGGACGTTTTCCTCTTATATAAGCTTAATTGGCCGGTTCTAATCCGATTCCGAGAATGACCGGTTGTGCTATAATTCACAGCGACTGCCGGGATTTGCGCACCGGCCGGTTTAACTTGGTTATTTTACAGGAGGATTTTTTGCCCGCTACGCTGCCCCTCTGGCTGGCCCTGCCCGCCCTGGCTTTCATACTGATTGTTCCCGGCTTTTTAACCTATCAGCTTGTCCTCATCACCCGTAACTCTGAAGGGTTGCAGAACCACAAGCTGTTAACCGCCGGGGAACAGATTTTTTGGACAGTGGCTCTGGGCGTCTTTGGAGCGGGTTGGCTGGCTTTGCTGTTGGCGGAACTGGGACAGTTTTCCATTGGGCTGGTGCTGCTGCTTTTAGGGCTGTGGTCGCTGGCAGCGGGCGGCCGGTTGTGGCAGTTGGGTTGCAGGCAGGCCTGGTGGAAAGCCCGGTGGGCGGCCCTGCGGCCTCGCTGGGGCAAAGAATTTATCCAGGGCTGGCTATTAGCCGCCATTATCGCCGGGTCGTCGTGCCTGTTCTTCCTGGCTCCGCACGAAACGATTATTGCCGGTCAGGATAGCGGGGTCTATTTTAATACCGGGGCCAGTATCGCCCGGACCGGCCACATTATTTCCACCGATCCGCTGGTGCCTGTAATTACCCAAACCGGGCAGGACCCCGAGGTTGGGCCAATCGTAATTTCCCAATTCCTGGCCGGGGTCGCCAAAAAAGAAGACCGCTTCATGTTCGTCCGGAATTTCCGGCTGCCCGGTTTCTTCATTATCAACAACCTGGAAGGTCTGAAAACCGGCCAGGTTGTACCGCAATTCTTCCACCTTTATCCGTCTTACCTGGCGCTCGGTTTTAGCCTGTTTGGCAGCCGGGGCATTACCCTGGTCACACCGTTACTCGGTGTGCTGGCCGTTTTTGCTTTTTACCTGACCGCTTTAAGGCTGTTTCCTACCCGGCGGCAGCGCTGGATTGCGCCGTTTGCGGCTATTTTCGCCTCGCTGAACGCCATCCAGGTCTGGTTTGCCCGCCAGACGCTCTGGGAAATGCTGGGAGCCTTCCTGATTTTTACCGGCATTTACGCCTTCCTGCTAATGCTGCGCCCGTTAAAGCTGGCCGACATTGAGAACGAAAAGGGCGAGAATACGGACGTGCCGCCCAACCCGGCCCTGGCCCGCCTGGGAGCGCTCGGCACCGGGCTGGCCTTTGGCCTGATCTGCCTGGCCCACGCCCAGTTTCCTTTCCTGGTCTGGCCGCTGGCGCCCTATCTTATCTGGATGCGCCTGAGCCGCCGCTGGCAACCCCACCACTGGTGGCTGCTGCTATCTTTCGCGGTACTGGCCCTCCACGCGGTCATACACATCCGGCTTTTTTCGCTGGGTTACTTCGAAGGCATCTACCACAATGTCATCGTCTTTTACCGCCAGATTATCCATTTGATTATCGGGGCGGGCGCGATTGGGCTTTTCCTGCTAATCCTGGTTGATGCCATGCCGGGCCGGGTTTTGGCCCTTGAAGGCTGGATAAAACGGCGCTGGCGGCTTATCAGCGGCGGGCTGGCCGGTTTAACCCTGCTTTACCTGCTGTACAACTATTTCATCCGGGTCTACAGCATCTCTACCGATGGGCAGGGCAACTACCCACCCACTTTCTGGAGCCTGAGCAGCTACATCGGAGCGCCCGCTACCGAAGGTCCGGAACGGACGCTGGTCCGGCTGGGCTGGTATTTCTCGCCGCTGGGCATGCTTTTGATCTTCGCCGGGCTGACCTGGCTGGTCTGGCGGCGGCTTAACAGCCGGACCGCGCTCTTCATGGCTATCCTGGCCGGGATTACGGTCTTCTTTATTGATACAAACTACACCCAGGAACACTATATTTACTCGCTGCGCCGCTTCGCGGTCGTGACCATCCCTGGCTTTTCAATCGCGATTGCCTATGTCCTGTGCGGGTTGCTACCGGGTCTGCCGGGCCTTTTAAGCCGGTTGCGCTTGCCAAGCGGGAAAACCCGGCGGGTCGCCGTGGCGGCTGACTCCCGTAACGGCGCTAATATCGCCTTTGCCATCACCCAATCCAGGGAAACCCAACCAACCGCACCGGCCAGTACTACCCAGGCAGTCACGCCCATTAAAAACGGCTGGTGGGGCCGGGCGGCGGGCGGACTGCTGGCGGCTATTCTGATAATTTTCATGGTCTGGACCGGCCGGACGATTTATACCCTGGCCGAATATGGCTCCGGCGACGGGCAGCCCGGCCTGATTGCCGAAATGGACCGGCTGGCTGCTCAGTTTGGCCCAAAGGATATTTTGCTTTTCGCGGGTTCTCGCGACATTGACGGCAAAATTGCTACGCCCCTGACCTACATTTACGGCCATCCATCTTTCGTGCTGACCGAAGCCCTTAAAAATGATGAAACGGCGGCGGTGTTGGACCGCTGGGTTGCCCAGGGCTATCACCTGAAAGCCCTCTTAGGGCCGAACGGTGGGCGCTTCTTCCCACCCGGTTATCAGCTTAAATATGAATCGAATGTCACGTTGAAATTGCGCCAGCTGGAAGATTTAACCAACCAGAAGCCCTATAACATCCAGCTTAACAGCTTAAGTTACGCCGTGTATGACGTGGAAAAGGTCGGCCAGTCGGCCAGTTTTGCCCAGAGCGCCGGCAACGGCAAACCTGACGCCCCCGGAGGCTGGAGCATGAAGTCAGGCGAGAATGACTATGCATCGCTGGTCCAGGGCTTTTACGAGTCTGAAAATGACGCTGACGGCGCGCCCTATCGCTGGACCAGCGGCACCGGCGTGCTGCGTATACCCTGTATGGCCCCTGAAGGCGCAAGCGGCAAGATTTCCCTGACCCTGAGCGGCGGTTTACGGCCGGCAGGGGTAGCCCCGGCTAATCTCGCGGTGTATGTGAGCAATTACCGCTACAGTAATGACACCAAACAGTGGCAAAACCTGGGAACCCTCCAGCTGAAAGAAGCCGCCCAGACCTACACGCTGGACTTACCGGCCGGTGCGGCGGCCCTTTCCTGCGCGAAGGCCGAAACCGGCGGGCAGGTCAATTCGCTCTTTCTTTGGCTGGTACCCGGAACCGGCACAACTTTTGTCCCGGCTAATTTCGGCGGAAACCCGGATGCCCGGACCCTGAGTGTGAAGCTTTACGGGCTTAACATATCAACTAAATAAAATAATTCTTTACATTTAATGGTTTTAATAAGCTTGACCTTATACCTACTATCATATAAACTCACGGTTGCGCCCGGTTAAAGGCGTGACTTTTATTTTTCACTCCCCTGTGAAAGCGTCTAAGACGGAAAGATCGAGTTAATGGAAATTGAGGGACACCAGGGTAGCGGTGTAACAGAGGCAAACCCGCAAGAATACCGTGAGGAGCCGGGAAATTTGACTGAAATGGAAACCGGGGATAGACCGCACCGGCAACAGACCGAAAACCCTTTTCTAACGGTAATTATTCCAGCTTATAATGAAGAATCGCGGTTGCCCCAATCCCTCCAAAAAATCCTTGATTGGCTGCACAAGCAACCCTTTAAAGCCGAAGTGCTGGTGGTGGACGACGGCAGCGAAGACGCTACCCGGTCGGTAGTGGAAGAAATCATTTCCCGGCAGGCCCAATCTCCCCGTTTAGAAGATCAAAACCAGGTCCAGGCCCGGTTGATAGCCAACGCCCACCGGGGCAAAGCTTTTGCCGTCCGCACCGGTATGCTGGAAGGACAGGGAAAGTATTTGCTGTTTACCGACGCCGATTTATCAACCCCTATCGAGGACTTTGACCGCTTGCTGGTCTGGTTGGAACAGGGTTATGATGTTGCTATCGGTAGCCGGGAGGGCCAAGGGGCCCGCCGCTTTAACGAACCTTACTACCGGCATCTAATGGGCCGGGTCTTTAACTTGCTGGTAAGATCAATTACCTTTAGCCGCTTTCAGGATACCCAGTGCGGCTTCAAAGCTTTCACCCGTGAGGTCGCCCGGGACCTTTTTCATAAGGTCCGGCTTTACGGCGAAAACAGTCCCAAAGTCAAGGGAGCAATGGTTACCGGCTTTGACGTGGAAGTGCTTTTCCTGGCCCGCAAGCTGAATTACCGGGTCCGCGAAGTACCGGTGCAGTGGTTCCACGTCAGCGGCAGCAAGGTCAACCCGGTAAAAGACTCGTTACGCATGATCGGCGATATAAGTAAGGTACGAATTAACGACTTGCGAGGGCTTTACAAGTTACCTAAAAAATAGACCCTTGCATTACCAGGGAAATCGATTATACTATAACTAGCTAACCAATTATGGCAAACAGCAGGTTAGTCAGAAAGAAAAAAAGATGGCGGAAGAAAAAAATCAGGAATTAAGTGAATCACAGCGTATTCTAGTCAGCGTAGCCTGGCCCTACGTCAACGGCCCTTTTCACGCCGGGCATATCAGCGGCGTGTATCTACCGGCCGATATTTTCGCCCGGTTCCAGCGGGCCAAAGGCCGCGATGTCCTGATGGTCAGCGGGAGCGACTGCCACGGCACCCCGATTACCATCCGGGCCGAGCAGGAAGGGGTTACGCCGCTTGATATTGTCGAGCGCTACCATACCAGCATACTTGGCACCCTGGACGCGCTGGGTATAGAATTTGACCTCTTTACCAAGACCCTGACCGATAATCATTACGCGGTAACCCAGGATATTTTCTTGAAGCTGCTGGAAAAGGACTTTATCTATAAAGAGGTAATGACCGGCAGTTACAGCGAAACCCAGGGCCGCTTCTTGCCAGACCGCTACGTGGAAGGGACCTGCCCATTTTGCTCGAACCCCAAAGCGCGCGGCGACCAATGCGATAACTGCGGCAACCAGCTCGACCCTGTCCAACTGGGTAACCCGCACAGCAAGGAAGACGGCAGCCCGGTGACGTTCCGAGAAACCGAACACTTTTTCCTGGACCTGGGCAAGTTACAACCGGCCCTGGAAGAATGGATTAACAGCCGCGACCGCAGCTACTGGCGCGACAATACGATTGCCTACACCAAAAACTGGCTGGAACGCGGCCTTCACGGCCGGGCGATCACCCGCGACCTGGAATGGGGCGTCCCGGTGCCGGTGGACAACCCGGCTTTCAAAGACAAGCGGATTTACGTCTGGTTTGACGCCGTAATCGGTTACCTTTCGGCCAGCATCGAATGGGCCAAGCGGACCGGCCAACCCGACGCCTGGAAACACTGGTGGTCGCTGGACGAATCCGGCCAATCCCCGGCCCGGAGCTATTACTTCCTGGCGAAAGACAATATTACCTTCCACACCATCATCTGGCCCGCCATGCTGCTGGGTTACGGCGGCCTGGCCCTACCGTACGATGTTCCCGCCGCCGAGTTCTTGAACCTGGAAGGCGAAAAGATGAGCACCAGCCAGAACTGGGCGCTCTGGATGCCGGATATCCAGGAACGCTACCAGCCCGACCAGTTGCGCTATTACCTGACTGCGATTGCCCCGGAAACCCGCGATAGTAACTGGACCTGGGCCGATTTTGTCAGCCGCATAAACAATGAACTGGTCGGCACTTACGGCAACCTGGTCAACCGGGTTCTGACTAATGTCTACAAGAACTATGACGGTCAGGTTCCCGCGCCCGGCGAGTTGGACGAGTCTAGCAAAGCCCTCCTGGTAACCCGCGATGAAACCTTTGCCCGGATAAGCGAAATGCTGGAAGGGGTCCACCTGCGCGATGCCCTGAAAGAAGCTTTGAGCCTGGCCAGCGCGGCTAACAAATACCTGGACGAAAAAGCGCCCTGGAAAGTAATCAAGACCGACCGGGAAGCCGCCGGGACTACTTTCTGGGTGGCCCTACAGGTTATCAATACTCTCAAGGTGCTGACTTATCCTTTCCTGCCTTTCGCGGCCGAAAAGCTGCACAGCTATCTGGGATTTGAGGGCGGCGATGGCACGACCGAAAGCTACAGCGGTCAGGAAAAGCAGGGTGTGATCGCGGTACGTCCTACGGCCAAATGGGCTATCGAAGAAGTCCCGGCCGGTCAGGCGCTCCGCCAGCCCCAGATTTTGTTTAACAAGCTGGACGAAAAGGTTGCCGAAGAGGAAAAAGAACGCCTCCTCGCCAGTCGAAAGTCTTAAATTAAAAGGGGCCGCCTTACCGGAAACAGTAAGGCGGCTCCTGGTATTTTAAAATGACTGTTCCATTTAATTCTGTACTCGCCCTCCCCCCGGAACTGGCGGCCCTTATCCAGGGTTATTCCAGTCGACCGGTCACTAATGGGTATTCGGGCGCCAGTGTATTTTATCTCTACGCCGCGCATAAACCCGCCTTTTATCTCAAAACCGCGACCCCTGATTCAGAGGTCATTTTCACGCCGGAAGTCGAGCGCTTAAACTGGCTGAAAGATCGGCTACCGGTGCCGCAGGTCCTGTACTACCGGCAAAGCCCGGCCGGTGAATATTTGCTGCTTTCGGAAGTAACCGGGGTTATGGCCTATGGCGAGGCATTCAAGTCTAAACCGGCCGAAGTAGTAAAACGGCTAGCCGAGGGCTTGAAACTGATTCATTCCCTGGATACAAGCGAATGCCCTTTTGATAGCGGCCTGGACAGCCAACTTGAAGCCGCCCGGCAGCGCCTGAAAGACGGCCTGGTGGACGAAGCCGACTTTGATGAAAAGCGCCTGGGCCGGAAAGCCCCGGACCTATTTGAAGAGCTTCTAAGGACCAGGCCCGCCAGCGAAGATTTAGTCTTTACGCACGGCGATTACTGCTTACCAAACATAATAATCCAGCCTGATTGCCGCAAAATCAGCGGCTTTATTGACCTGGGCCGGAGCGGAGTAGCCGACCGCTACCAGGACCTGGCCCTGGCCGCTCGCAGCCTGCCGTTTAACCTGGGGCCCGGCTTAGTAGGGTTGCTATTCGAGGAATACGGCTTGAAAGAGGTAGATTGGGCCAAAATCGAGTTCTACCAGCTGCTAGACGAGTTCTTTTAAAATGGGCAGACAAAATCCACCTATACGCAAACATATTAGAAATTGATTCGATTTCTTAAAATTTTTGTTCAAAAAACCTTATTTTATAAAACTTAAAAGTGAAATCACCCATTTAAATAAGGAATTTGAACTTGATAAGTTAATAAGAAGCATCCGGAGGGGTGAAATTAGTCTTTTTCAAACTTGTACTTGCGCAAGCCAGGACTCATTGCCGCTACCGCCAGGACCACCACCACACAGGCAATTCCACCGCTGACCACCGACAGGGCCGGGCCACCGACCCGGGCGACAATACCCGCCTCCAACTCGCCCAATTGAGGGCCGCCCGCAAAGAAAATCATGTTGACCGACTGCATCCGGCCGCGCAGTTCATCCGGCGTGACCAGTTGCGAGATGGTTTGCCGCAGGACCATACTGACCGTATCGCTGGCTCCCACAAAAAACAGGCATAGCAGAGAAAAAGGCAGCGAGGTTGATAAGCCGAACAGTATAGTAAAAACGCTGAAGAAAAAGACCCCTATCAACAAGATAATGCCGGGATGGCGAAAGCGGCTGGGGTTAAGCCAGGCCATTATCAGGCTCATGACCACCGCGCCAACTGCGTCCGCCGCCGACAGCAAGCCAAAACCTATCTCACCCGAGTGCAGGACATCGGTCGCAAAGATCGGCAGGAGCGTCCGGGAGGAAGCAAAAAAGGTCGCGAAGAAGTCCAGCAGCATAGTTGAAACCAGGATTTTGTTGCCCCAGACAAAGCGTAAGCCTTCGACCGCTGCCGCCACGCTGACCCGCTGGGTTGACCGGACAGCCGGGCGGTACTTGATCAAAAGCAAGGAAGCCAGGACAGCCAGGTAAGAAGCCGCGTCAATCCAGAAAACACCCTGCACCCCTACCAGCGCGATGATAACCCCACCCAGGCCCGGCCCGATAACGGTCGCCACCTGGAAGTTTAAGGTGTTCAGGCTAATCGCGCTACTGAGTTGGTCGCGAGGAACGAGGGCCGGGACCAGGGCCGAAAAAGAAGGCCGTTCGAAGGCGTTGGTGGCCGAAGTAAGGATGGTAATCGCGTAAATCCACCAGACGTTCACCGCGCCGGTCAGCGTGACAAAAGCCAGCACGCCCGACAAGAACATCAGGATTGCTTCAGCGACCAACAGGAGTTTGCGCCGGTCGCTCACGTCCGCCGCTGAGCCGCCAATCAGCGAAAAAGCCACCAGCGGCACGACCCGGCACAGCCCGATAGCGCCTAACTGAAGAGGGTCGTGGGTCAGCAGGTAGATTTGCCAGCCAATCCCGGCGATACGCATCTGGGTGCCAAGCTGGGAAACCGCCTGACCAAACCACAACAACCGGAAATCCCGGTTTTCGAGAGCT
The DNA here is from genome assembly GCA_028287745.1 of Chloroflexota bacterium. GTDB lineage: Bacteria > Chloroflexota > Chloroflexia > Chloroheliales > Chloroheliaceae > 54-19. Next base: position 126,614 of record JAQBPB010000021.1, on the reverse strand, counting down.
CTAAAAGGTTTCTGGCGCGGTTCAGGCGAAGCAGTCCCGCTGGATGGCGTCAGTTTACCGTCATTTCCTTTTTGAATTTTCATTTTTAATTAAAAATCCCGCAAGCCTGATATTTAACAAGCAGAAAAACGTATTCTCAAAAGCCGTACCAGGGCAAAAGTTTATGCCGTTAGGACCTGGAGAGTTTGCGCGGCCGCTTTTTCCCAGGAGAAGGAAGCGGCCCGTTCCAGGCCCTTTTGGACCATTTCCTGGCGCAAGTTGGGTTGGGTCAACAGCCGCCGGAGCTGATTTTCCAGGGAAAGACCATCCAGGGGATGATGATATAGGGCGGCATCTCCAGCCACTTCGGGCAGGCTGCTGGAGTTGGAGCAGACCACCGGGCAGCCACAGGCCAGGGCTTCCAGGACCGGCATTCCAAAACCCTCGTACAGCGAAGGAAACACAAAAGCTCCGGCGGCGCTTAACAGCAGCGGCAAGTCTTCTTCGGCCAGGTAGCCCGGCAGAATCAACCGGCCCGGAAACTTCTCCTGGAGTTGAGCCGCCCCATCCAGAATAGGCTGGCTCAACCAGCCGGGTTTGCCGGCCAGGACCAGTTGCAAATCCTTGAATTCCGGCTGCCCGGCCAGGCTGGCAAAAGCTTCTAACAGGCGCAGCAAGTTCTTGCGCGGCTGCAAGGTTCCCACGTAAAGCAAAAACCGGCCCGGCCCGATATTGTAACGGGCGCGCGCGGCCTGTATGGCGGCCTCACCGGTTACGGGGAAAAACCGCTGCTTATCATAGCCGTGATAGATAACTTCGACTTTAGACGGTTTAAGGCCGTAGTGGCGCACCAGGTCATTCCTGGTGGCATGGCTGATAGCGATAACCCGGCGGGCCTGTGTGGCGCTAAAGCGGGTGGAGAGGTCAAGATATTGGCGGGACCTGAAGGTGTGGGATTGGGGGAAATAAAGATAGCCCATATCATGAATTGTTACTACCGAACGGGCCGGGTGGGCCAGCGGTAAGACATGGGCCGGTACGAACAATGCGCCCGGAGGCCGTTCCAGCATCTCGCGGCTCAAGCGAAGATGGGTCCACAGCCGGGGAAACCGCATAGCTTTTAATTCAACGGCAGCGGGCAGGTCCAGGTTTCCAAGGACGGCCGGGGCGGGAGGCTGATTGAAATAGAGGGTTAAACGGTGCGCTGCGCCAGCTTGCGCAACCAGTTGGGCCAGGTTGCGCGTGATTTCAAAAGCATAATTTTCGGTGCCGGTGCGCTGGGCTACGGCTAACCGGCTGGCGTCAATTCCGATTTGCATATCTTATTTGAGGTTGGTCGCCACACCAATGCCGGTGCGATTGCGGCGGCGCACGGCAAACAACAGTCCGAGCATACCCAGCAAGACCAGGAGCGAAAGCACCCCACCCACTATGCCGGACAGCACCGTTATCATGGCCAGCGCGACAGCCAGGATATTTTCACCGCTGCTGATTAAAGGTTCAACCACACTGGCGGTCCGGCTGGAGGAGGCAATCGCCGGGCGAAGAACAGTTTTGATCAGGTAAGTTACTTCGGCCAGGACCATGCCCAGCAAGAAACTCACACCGGTATCTATTACGGTCGGCGGAACTATCGCCGCGAACGCAATCGCCCCGGCCACCGGCCGGATAATATAATTTAGATAGGTATAAAGTTTTTCAATCTGTGGAAGCTTATCGGCAAAAATATCAATTCCAATCAGGACAACCAGGACTATCACCGCTGTCCAGGTAGCCAAAAAGCTGTAGGGAGCCGATAACGGTATTCTACCGCCCAGACCGGCCACACTCAAAACCCCCAGTGGCAGGTAAGGCTTTATACCGCAGGGAATAGCCAGACCGCACCCGGCCAAAAACTTTATTAAAAACTCCAAGACACAAAAATCCTTTCAAGTGCAAACAGTTGTATTTGTTCAAATGATAACAAAGCCGGGGCCTGGCGTCAAACAAATTTAAAATTAAAAAAACCGCTTCTTTGTAAAGAGAAGCGGTTTTTCTTCTTATTATGGAAAGCGGTACCCTAGCTCATCGCATGTACAGCGGCGTCTGGCACCAGCTCTACATGTTGGCTGCGGGACTCCTCGTCAAGCATATCGTGCAAAATGCGTTGCAGGGCCATGATATGCGAACAGGTTTCAAAGCCGGTGGCAAAAGTGTGGCAATTACAATGCCAGTTAGAATTGCTGAGCGAAACTGTATAATTATCGTGATTACCGCGGAACTCAACTTGAGCTGTCTGGAAGTGGATGCGGCCAGGTTCCTCCTGGTAGCGTTTGGCTTTCTCGATCTTTCCGTATAAGCTGCTGTTCATTGTTAGCCTCCTTCGGATTCTTCACTGCCCCTGTTATTGGTACCTAGCAGGGGATACATGTGTATAAAACAAACCCTCGCTGCTTTTGAGTTTAAAACAAAACGGCACCGGGTATCTTTGTGTCACCTGTGCCGCGCTTTAGCTTTTCTGTTTTCAACATTTACTGATTTGCCCACACATACATTCCTGACACCGGGCCCCAGAACAGTTGTCACCGGAGTGACCCTGTTGCCGATTGAGGCAATGTGCCTGGTTGTAGTACCCTGGATCGGGGTTGTTCTCAAGCTTCACCCTCCCATGGGCGTGGGACCCACTAAAACGCCCCTCGTCCTAAACTCTAGCAGAAGTAGATGCTAGATCGATTATAGAAGCATTTAGAGGTATAGTCAAGTGTAAGTTTTTTAACCTGATGCGAAGTAGAAGCCCTAATTATCCCTAAATTGCCTTAAAAAGAGCGGTTTTGAAACAAAAGGAGTATAATGCCGTAAATAATTTTATCGAAAATAGACCACTCTAATCGCCTGGTATTTTTAGAAAGGCTTGGTTTAAAACCAAATGATAAGAGACCGTATTGCCGACGCTTTGCGCAAAAGTAAAGCCGATTTTACTGAAATCCGTATTGAAACTAAAGATAACACCAGTATTGCCTACCGGGGCAAAATCCTGGAAACCGTGAACACCGGTCGCGATGTCGGTGGCTTCGTGCGGGTACTTAAAAATGGAAACTGGGGTGTCAGCACCTTCAATAGTATTACCGAACTGGACCGCCACGTGGCCCTGGCCCTCGAATGTGCCAAAGCCCTGGGCGAAGGCGATACTAAACTGGCCGAACTGAGCGCCCATGTGGCCGACTTATCGGTTAACCTCGAAAACGACTTCCGCAAAGTAGACCTGGCAACCAAAAAGGAAATCACCGAACACTATAACGGCGTCATGCTGTCGGTCCCCGGCTTGCAGGACTCGAGCGTCAGTTACGGCGATACGATGGTGACAGTCCATTACGCCAACAGCGATGGCACTTATGTCAAGCAAGAAAAACCCTACGGCAGCCTGCGCTTTAGCGCGGTAGCCCGTGACGGCTCGAATGTGCAGCAATCTTTCGACCGGGTTTTCACCGCCTGGGACTTTAACAATATATACAACCAGGAAGAAAAGGTTGCTAACCTGGGCAAGCGTACCGTCGAAATGCTCAAGGCCAAACCGGTCCAGGCCGGGAACTACACGGTTATCCTGGATCAGATTCTGTCCGGGGTCTTTATGCACGAAGCTTTCGGCCATCTTTCGGAGGCCGACCATATCGACCAGAACCCGCGCGCGCAAGAAATGATGCGCCTGGGCCGCCGCTTTGGGCCGGACATCCTGAATGTCACCGACGGTGGGGTCCACCCGAACCTGGTCGGTACCCTGCAATATGACGATGAAGGCACCCCTACCCAGGAAACATACCTGATTAAAGAAGGCGAACTGGTTGGGCGGCTGCACTCTCGTGAAACCGCCGCCAAGCTGGGCGAAGCGCCCACCGGTAACGCCCGGGCCATGGATTACCGACACAGCCCGATTGTCCGCATGACTAATACCTGCATCCAGAACGGTGAGACACCCTTTGAAGATATGATTAAAGATATTGAGCTGGGCGTCTACGCCTGCGACTTTATCGGCGGCCAGACCGCGATGGAAAACTTCTCGTTCAGCAGCCAGTACGCCTATATGATCCGTAACGGCCAGATTGCCGAGATGGTCAAGGACGTGGTAATGGCCGGTAACATCTTTACCACCCTGGGTGATGTCGAAGCGGTCGGTAACGACCTGGAATGGTCGGCCGGAAGTTGCGGGAAAGGCGGCCAATCGCCGCTGCCGGTGGGGATGGGTTCGCCGCACGTGCGGATTAAGAATGTTCAAATCGGCGGCAACGCTAATAAACAACCCGGCGCAATGCAGGTTTAGGATAGGAGCTAAAATCAATGGATCGAGCGACCGAAATTTTAGAACTAATCCAGCCGCATGTTACCAGCGTCGAAACTTTTGCCGTTACCGCCGAGTCGGTAAACGTCAGCTACCGGGCCGGTAAGCTGCGCTCCAGCGAGGTCCAGGAGACCAGCGGCGTAAGTATCCGGGCCATCAACGACGGTAAACTCGGCTTTTACTCCACCACCGACCTGACCGATAAAGAGAAGCTTTTAGAGTCGACTCTGAACTCGGCCCAGTTTGGCGGGGAAGCCGTCTTTGAGTTCGCTAAAGCCGCCCAGGGTGAAGTATTCGAGGGCTACAGCAGCGAAACAGCCCGGCTGGATATCCAGGAGTTGTCCGAATTCAGCAAGCGGATGGCCGCCAAAATCGAAGACCAGACCAACCGGGACGAGGTTATGGTTGAGGTGGAATTTTCGCGGGTGACCTATGACCAGCATCTGGCGAATAGCAACGGGGTCAACCAGAAAGACCGCCGCACTTCTTTGAGCGGCAGCGTCAGCGTCCAGCAGGTCCGGGGCGATGATGTCTTTATGACCTATAACGGCCATAGCGCCGTATCGCCGGAAGAAGCCTTTGAAACCCTGACCGAAAAAGTGCTGGCGCAACTGGCCCTGGCCCAGAGACACGTAAAACTGAGCGTTAGCGATGGCGAAATGCCGGTGGTCTTTTCCCCGGCCGGGTCAATCCTTCTTTACTACCCTTTCATGCTGGGTTTGAGTGGGAAAAACGCCCACCTGGGAATTAGCCCGCTCTCCGGCAGAATTGGCGAACAAATCGTTGACCCGCGCATCACCTTTATTGACGAGCCGATTGTGGCTAACCGGCCGGGCAGCGCCGGAATTGACGATGAAGGCGTGCCGACCCACCCGATTACTTTCCTGGATAAGGGCGTGTTAACCGGCTTCTTCCACAACCTGAAAACGGCGGGTGAAGCTAAAACGGTCAGCACCGGTCACGGCAAGCGCGGCCTGCTGGGCCAACCAGGCGCCAGCTTCCACAACCCAATGATTATGGGCGGTGATACCCCGTTCAAGGACCTGATTAAGGACATCAAGGAAGGGCTGCTGGTGGAAAGCCTGCTGGGCCTGGGCCAGACCAATATCCTGGCGGGGGCCTTTAGCAACCCGGTCAATGTGGCCTTTAAGATCGAGAACGGCGAGGTGGTTGGCCGGGTGAAAGATGTCTCTATCGCCGGTAACACCTACGAACTACTCAAGAACAACCTGGGCGGTCTTAGCCGGGAAGTCGAACTGGTCTACGGGTCGCTCCGGATGCCCTATATCCGGCTGGACGGGGTAAGTACTGTTGCCAGCAACTAAACCCGCTGTTTTAGAGTTATAATGGTTTAGAACTATAATAAGGAGGCGCTGCACTGCAACGCCTCTTTTTTTTTGAGAAATTTCTCTGAAAAGTTCTTTTTTTTGAAATGGCTAAACTTTAAGTTAAAATGGCTGGTATGACACTTCCAAATTCAAAACCGCCGGGGCAAAAGCCCGGTTTGAAAATATGCCTGGTCGCACCTTTTGGCCTCAAGACCAAAGGGACCACCGCCGCCCGCGTAATACCCATCGCCGAAGCCCTGGTCAAGCAGGGCCACCGGGTGCGGGTTGTTGTGCCGCCCTGGGACGACCCGGCCGGTTCGCCCGACCTGACGCTGGCAAAAAACCGGCTGGAAAAGGTCAATGGGCTGGAACTGGTCTTTGTACCGGTCAAACCCGGACCTCAACCGCTGCGCCTGCCGGTGCGGCTGGTACGGGCAGCCCTGGCTTTCAAACCGGATGTGGTTCATATTTTCAAACCCAAAGCTTTCAGCGGGTTAGCGGCCCTGCTGCTTTCGCTATCGCGCCGCCCTTTCGTCCTGGACAGCGATGACTGGGAAGGGCCCGGCGGTTACAACGACCTGGTGCCCTATTCGTTCCTGCAAAAGAAGCTCTTCGCCTGGCAGGAACGCGATTTACCGGCAAGAGCCGCCGCCGTAACGGTAGCCAGCCGAACCCTTCAGACCCAGGTCTGGGGTTTTGGCGTTAAACCGGAACAGGTCCTCTACTTACCTAACGGCATCGCGCCCGAAAAGTATGCTAACTGGACCGGCCCGGAAATCGAGCGGACCGCCCGCCAGCAGCGTGTTAAGCTGGGGCTGTCGGAAGAAAACCTGGTCCTGTTGGCCTATACACGCTTCGTAGAATTTAAAATGGAGCGCTTGCTGCGGATTTTCCGGCTGGCCCTGGCCGCTCTTCCCCCGGAGAAAGCCGCCCAGGCCAGGCTGCTGGTGGTCGGAGGCGGCTTCCGGGACGAGGACAGGCGCTTTATGGAACTGGCCCGGGCCGAAGGTCTGGACGATAAAATTATCCGGACCGGCACGGTTCAACTGGCCGAGCTACCGGCCCTTTTAGCCTGCGGCGATATTGCCCTCTATCCCTTCGATGATAACCTGATTAACCGGTCGCGCTGCTCGGCCAAGTTCCTGGACCTGTTGATGGCCGGATTGCCGGTGGTCACTGAAGCGGTCGGGGAACTGCCCAATTACCTGCAAGACGGCCGGGGCGGCTACCTGATACCGCCCGGCAATGAAGGGGGGGTTGCCAGGGCCGTAGCGCAACTGGCCGCGCTATCCCGCCAGGCCAGGCAGGACTTTGGCCGCCAGGCTGCAGCCAGGCTTGAGGCGGAATATACCTGGGATAAGCTGGTAGCACCTTTAGAAGATTTATATTGGAAAAGTAGTCAGTAGTCAGAGATTGATCCCTACTGCTTCAAACTCCCCAATAACCGGTCAAGCTCAAAAGTATTGAGAATCTCGGAAGCCCTGGCCCCACCGCGCCGGGCGGTAATCACGCCGTATTCCAGCATCGCCAGGCCGTTAATGGAGTGAGAGTCGCTGCTGATAACCAGCTTGACCCGTTCATCCAGGGCTTCCTGGACATGTTCGGCCTTCAGATCCAGGCGGTCCGGCCCGCTGTTGATTTCCAGGACGGTGCCGGTCTCGCGGGCGGCCTTGAATACCCGCCGCATATCCAGGTCGGCCGGTTCGCGGTTGTTGATGATGCGGCCGGTCGGGTGCGCGATGATATCCACATGCGGATTATTCATAGCTTGAATCAACCGGTCGGTTATTTTCCGGCGCTCCTGCCGCAAACTGCTATGCAGCGAACAAACTACGATATCCATCTTCGCCAGCACCTCGTCGGCAAAATCAAGGGAACCGTCGGCCTTGATTTCAACTTCCGCGCCGCTTAAAAGCCGGAAGTTAAAACCCTCACCGCTCAAAATCTCGTTTACCCGGGCGATTTCAGCCTGCTGCTGCCACAGCTTTTCTTCGGTCAGACCCCGGACCACCCCCAGGCTCTTGGTATGGTCGGTCAGCAGGAGGTAGCGGTAACCGCGCACGGCGGCGGCCCGCGCCATTGCTTCAATCGAGGCTGTACCGTCACTCCAGGTCGAATGGCTGTGCAGGTCGCCTTTTATGTCGTCAAGCGTCACCAGGTCCAGAGCCATCTCGCCTTGCAGGCTGGCCTTGATTTCACCGTTGCCTTTGCGCAATTCCGGCGGAATATAGGGTAGGTCCAGGTGGCGGAAAACCTCTTCTTCGTCGTGCGCGGCCCAGATTTCGTCACCTTTGATAAAGCCGCCCATACTCAGCTCGTAGCCCTTTTTCCAGGCCAGGTCGCGCAGTTCCTGGCGGTGTTCGCCGGTACCGGAAGTCATCACCAGGGTAGTAGCCAGTTGTTCGGGGAAACAGGCAATAAACTCTACCAGCAGACCGTTTTTAAGCCTCGCTTCGACCTTGTAATCGCGCTCTCGCAAGACCTCATCAATTACCGGCAGCTTCTTGAAGTGCTGCAAAGTTTCATAGGTGTCGTCGGTTGAGGCCACCACACTGACCACATCAACGGTTTCCTCACCGCGCCGGAGGGCCCCGGTCGGCTGGACCTGCTTGAGGTTAGGGTCAACTTTCATCATATCCAGCATTAACTGGCGGGCACAGGGCAGGGCAATCCCCAGCAAAGTTTTTTTCTCGCCGCGCCGGTGGAGGGCTTCTATACTCTTTAGAAGGGTTTCCTGCTTTTTAGCGCCCATACCGGGCACCGCCGCAATCCGGCCGTCGCGCGCGGCCTGTTCCAGTTCGCCAAGTCCCTTGATGCCGAGGTGCTTGTAGAGCAGCATAGCGGTTTTCGAGCCGATGCCGGGGACTTGCAAGAGCGATACCAGGTCAGGCGGGACTTCCTCTTCCAGCCGCTCCAGGAATTGCAAACGGTCGGTCCGCATAAGCTCATCAATTTTACCGGCAATTGCGTCACCAACCCCGGGCAGTTCCATTAACCGGCCCTCTTTCCAGAGCGTGGCCACATCTTCGGTGGAATTAATCATCGTATCAGCGGCTTTTCGATAGGCCGAGATTTTAAAAACATTTTCCCCTTTAAGCTCCATCAAATCGCCGATGAGCATGAAAATCCGGGCAAAATCCTTGTTTGTCATCCTTTTGCTTTCACGTGATCCAATACATTCAGCTAACCAATTAACTTGCAGCGTCGTAATATTATATCTTTATAACTGACAACGACAAGACCAATTTGACACACAAATTCTATAAAAGTATACTTTTTAGTGATTTAAGTACAGGAATAACTACCATAAAACCACTAACTGAAAGATTATAATGCCGGATAATCAGAAAGAGGCCGGGCTGGCCGAGGCCGAGGCCGAAATAGCCAAAGACCCCCAATCGCCCCACAACTGGAACCAGGCCGCCATTCTTCGCCTGCAAGCGGGTGATTACACCCGGGCAATCGAATATATAAGCCAGGCCATCAGGCTGGCTCCCGAAGAGGCGGTTAATTACTGGAACCGGGGACGCATTTTATTCGAGTTGGAACGTTATGAAGAAGCCCTGGCTGACTACTCGGCCGCCATTCAGATTGAGCCTACAGCGGCGCTCTACGCCGGGCGCAGTGTGATTCACCTGGCCCTGGGCAAAGATGCTGCGGCCCTGGGCGATTTGAACGACGCGCTCGACCTGGGACCTACCGCTGAAAACCTGCTCAGCCGGGCTTCTTTTTTTTCGAACAAGGGCATAGCGGAGGATGCCCTACGCGATATGACCTCGGTAATCAAGCTGGAACCGGACAGACCGGGCCACTACCTGACCAGGGCCAACCTGGCCTTTGCCCTTGCCCGGCATTACCCGGAGCTTTACGACATGGGCGTACAGGACATCGAAACGGCCCTGGAACTGGATAAGGAAGGGCTGCTCGGCCCCTCCATGCGGCAACTGGCCGACCAGTTCGAAGCGTATCTACCTGCCAGCCCTAACCCGGTGGTTTCCCGGCGGTTAATTGAACTCATCCGGTCTAAAACCAGCGCTTAATTCCTGGATAGATTTAGCGCGGCCAGTTCCCGCGAAAGCATGGCATTATAGGGCGTGTGGATACCAACCTCGCGCCCTTTCCGGACGATATAGCCGTTCAAAGCCTCAAACTCAAGCTTGCGTCCCATCTCTAAATCGGCCAGCATCGAACTGCCCACCGCTCCCACCTTCATGGCCCGGTCCATAGTTTGTTCTACCAGATCGTCATCCAGTTTAATTCCCAGGGCAAGGGCTACAGCGGCCGTTTCACGTAGCGTCTGCTCAAAGTCCCGCCGAGTTACCGGGTCGGCTAGAAGCCGGTCCAGGGTCGTCTGGCGGTAAGTTGTCCAGCCGTTCAACGCGCTGTTATAGACCAGCTTGCTCCATTTAGTCTTGCCAATATCGGACGTAGTTTCGAACGGCACATTGGCCGCCGCGCACAAAGCGGTTAACTCGGCCAGGTGGGCCACCGGTCCACCGGCCATAGTCCTGTCGGCAATCACCATTTTCCCGACATTATTAGCCGTTATTTCCCCAGGCGCGGTCAACTGAGCGAACACATAAGCCACCCCCCCGGCGGTGCGCTGCGGTTCCACTATAGCGCTTAGAAGGTCTTCGTTCTCAACCCCATTTTGCAGCGATAGGACCGGAACGTTTTCGCCCAGGCCCGGCAGCAAAGCCATAGCCACCTCGCGGGTATCATAGGACTTTACCGCAAAAAGGACCATATCGGCACCCTTTACGGCCTGGGCGGCATTTTCGGTGGCCCGGTATTGGTCAGGTGGTACGAATAAAGTACCATCCGGTTTATTGAGGGTCAGACCGGTTTCACACAATACTTTCAAATGTTCGCCCCTGGCGACAAAAGTTATTTCAGCGCCCTTGCCAGCCAACAAGCTGCCAAAATAGCCACCTACGGCACCCGCCGTTACAATTGCAAGTCTCATAACTATCTCAACCCCTACAAGTTTGTTATAAATCTAACAATCTAATTTATCTCGACCAGTTCCAGGCCATTTCCCCAGGGGTCGCGGGCGAAAATGCGGCGCATTCCTGAAAACTGTTGTTCCTGAACCTGGATCTCGGTCCCCGCCGCCTTCAAATCGGCGGCAAGCTGGTCAATATTCTCTACCTGAAAAGCGGTGTGGCGCTTGCTCGGCCCGTTATATTTTTCGGGGTCCGGCTCGGAACTGATATGAATTTGCTGGCCGTTGCCACAATCCAGCCAGAAACCGGGGATACCGTTATCGGTTTCGGCGGGGCGGTCCAGTACGCCTACCCCTAATAAGTCCACATAAAAACGGCGGGCCTGCTCAATGGCTTCCGGTCCCGGCGCGATGGTTAGATTGGTATGTAGAATCCCTTTAAGATAACCCATATAATCTCCTCGTGTGGCTTTTTTGTGAATGTTTTCTACAGGTAAAAGTAGCATGATTCAAAGGTTTGTACAATAGAAGTAGGAATAGTCTCAGCAGACAGCAAACGTTAAAATAAAAAAGAGGCCACTAGCGGCCTCTTTAAGTCTTTAGAAAAAGTTAAACCCGGTTCAGGAACCGCTGGTGGCCCTAACCACATAGATAAGCGGATTAGCCCCGTCACGGGCCAGGTTCAGGGCCGGGTCGGGGAAAATACCCAGCAGCAGAATGGCGATGCAGATTACGACTACCCCGGCGGTAATAAAGCCGGTTTTGGTCGGTTGGAGTTTCGCCCGCGCCTCATCTTTTAGCGGGTTAAAGTACATAGTGTAGATTATCCGCAGGTAGAAGAAAGCCGACACGGCGCTGTTCAGCACACCCACGATAGCCAGCCAGGTATAGCCGTTATCAATCGCCGCCCGGAAGACGTAGAACTTGCCCAGGAAACCGCCCGTTGGCGGGATACCGGTCAGGGACAGCAGGCAGAAAGCCATGGCCAGGGCAATTCCCGGCGCCCACGTCCCCAGGCCGTCGAAATCATCTACATCCGGCCCGCCCTGGCGGTTCTGGACGTAAATCAGGATGGCGAAAGCCCCCATATTCATAAATACATAGATCAGCGAATAAATCAGCACCGACGAAATAGCATCGTTCTGTCTTTCCGGTGAACTTGTATTGGCGTAAGCGGCCAACCCGACCATAATATAGCCAGTATGGGCAATTGAGGAATAGGCCAGCATGCGCTTGACGCTGGTCTGGGCAATCGCGACCACGTTACCGAGAGTCATGGTCAGGACCGCCAGCACCGCGATAATTACCGACCACTGGGCCGCCAGTTCCGGCAAACCCTGGATAAGGACCCGCAGCAGGGCCGCGAACCCGGCCGCTTTAGGCCCAACCGACATAAATGCCGCGACAGGCGTAGGCGCCCCCTCATAGGCGTCTGGTGTCCATAGGTGGAACGGTACGGCCGCTATTTTGAAGCCGAAACCCACTACCATCAGCAGCATACCCAGGGTTAACCCGGGGTCGGTGGCCAGCCCATTGCGCTGGATGCTCTGGCTGATCGCTACAAGGTTGGTCGAACCGGTCATACCAAAGGTCCAGGTCATACCATAGACCAGGATGGCCGTAGCGAAAATACCCAGCAGGAAGTACTTCAAGGAACCCTCGGCCGAACCGGGATCGTTCCGGGCAAAGCCGGTCAGGATATAGCTGCAAATCGAGGTTAACTCAATCCCAACAAAAATCGCCATCAGGTCGCCGGACGCGCCTACAATCATCATACCCAGGACTGAAAAAGCCTGGATAGCATAGGTCTCCCCGATAGGAATACCCCGCTTAAGAGAATAACTGGGCGTAACCAGCACCACCAGGATACCGCTGATCAAAAAGATGATTTCAAAGAAAGAGCTGAAATCATCCCGTATGAACATCCCGCTAAAAGAGGTTTTATTGGGATTACCATAGTAGAAAAGCGACGCGGTGGCTACCAGGGCCGCGACATACCCGGCGATAGCCAGGTAGCCCAGGGCCGGGCGGGAGCGCTTCGGTAAAAACAAATCCAGAATGACTATCAGCACCGCCATGACCAGCACGATTAGTTCCGGCAGAATGCGGTACAAATCATCACCACTGAAGGATGGCTTGGCCGTGGAAATCTGTAACAAAGTGTTTGTTAAGAAAGACACTTTTCGTCTCTCCCTGTTCGGGTTAAAGTTTTAATTTATTTACCAACCGTCCGGGCTATTTCCGCCAGGGTATTGGAATGTTCCACCATAGTAATCGTAAGCTGGCTGCCGCTGGTAGTTAAGAAATCCAGCACCCAGGCCGGAAATATGCCGACTAAAATCGAAAGGATAGCCAGGGGAATCAAGGCCAGCCCTTCCGGCAAATTCAGGTCGGGAAATTTCGCGCCGTTTGCCAGGACATCCGGGTCAGGATGGTGCTTGCCGTGACCGGTATCGTGACCTTTAGCGGGGACAGCGTGGGTCGAACCTTTTTCCGGTAAAGAGTCGGTACCAACCCGGTTGGTATCAATTCCGGCCGCCCCGCCGCCCCCGAATTTCTCGCTGTCGGGAGTCGGGTGCTTGCCGTGTTCGCCGTGGAAAGTGTTGTCGGCCCCGGCTGCCGGGCCGGACTGGTTGGTAGCTGCGTTATCAGCGGCCAGGGTGCCGTGGCTCTCATCGTGGTGTCCGGCACCGTGGGACAGGGCTACTGCCGGGTCATAATCGCCAACCTTACCAAAGAAGACCCGCTGGTACATCCAGAGCAGGTAAATAGCGGCAAAAATAATCACGAAAGAAGTCGCAAAGGCCAGCCAGCCGTTCACCCGGAAGGCTCCCTGCATAACTAAAAACTCGCCCACGAACCCGGATATGCCCGGCAAGCCGAGCGAACCCATCGCAAATATCATGAATACCGTTGAATAGACCGGCATCCGGCTGGCAACCCGGGTAGTATTTTGAATCGTCTTGATGTCCCTGGTATGCAGCCGCTCATAGACCACCCCGACCCCCAAAAAGAGGCCGCCGGTCAACAGGCCGTGAGCGAACATTACGAAGACCGCGCCCTCGAAGGCCTGGGTATTGGCTAAAAGCAAGCGGTCGGTAGTCCTGCCGGATTGCCCGCCCAAACCATAGGCGAAAGTAAACAGGCCCAGGATTACAAAACCCATGTGGCTGACCGAGGAATAGGCCACCAGCTTCTTCATGTCAGGCTGGACCAGGGCGACCATCGCGCCGTAGATAATCGCGATAATTGCCAGGCCAATCATCAGGGGCGCTAAATCCTTGCTGGCGTCCGGGAAGAGCGGCAGATTGAAGCGGATAAAGCCGTAGCAGCCCATTTTAAGCATCGTCCCGGCCAGGATGACACTACCGGCCGTAGGCGCTTCGGTGTGAGCGTCCGGCAGCCAGGTGTGAAACGGCCAGAGCGGTACTTTAATGGCAAAGGCCGACCCGAAGGCCAGGAAGGCCAGGATCTGGAAGGTGTAGTCCAGCGGCCGGTTTGCCGTAGCGTTGGTGATTTCGACAATATCCAGGGTAAAGCGGCCGACCAGCGGCTGGGCCTGGAAGTAGAGAGCGATAATCGCCACCAGCATTAAGAGGCTGCCCACCAGGGTATAGATGAAGAATTTGTAGGCGGCGTAAACGCGGTTGGCACCGCCCCAGACCCCGATCAGGATTGCCATCGGGATGAGGACCAGCTCCCAGAAGATGTAGAACAGGAAGAAGTCCAGCGCGCAAAAGACGCCGACCAGCCCTACATTCAACAAAAGTATCGCCACATAGTATTCGCGCACGCGCTTCTGGATGGGATACCAGCTTACCAGTATCGCTATCAAAAAGAGCAAGCCGTTAAGCTGGACCATCAGGACCGAAACGCCGTCTACGCCCATGTGGTAACCCGCCCCGATTGAGTCAATCCAGCGGGCTTTTTCCTCAAACTGGTAACCCGCCTGGCCGCGCACGAAGGTCAGGGTAGTGTAGAGCGACAGGGCGAAGTTAATACCCGTAGTCAGCAGGGCAATCCAGCGGTAGGCGTTGGGGTTACGCGAGGGCAGGATTGCTATTATCACCGCTCCAATCAGCGGTATGTAAGTCATTGCAGAAAGCATGATTTCTTTCTTCTTTTCTTAGAACTTAATACCGTTCGTGACGTAGAACAGGGCTACAATCAGCACCAGCCCAATCGCCATATAGAAAGCGTAATTGCCTACAAAGCCGGTCTGGACTTTGCGTAAATGCCGGGCACTTTGTTTGGTCAACCAGGCCACCCCATTGACCACCCCATCGATTACATACTTATCGAACAGGGCCAGGCCCCGCATCGTTAGCAACCCGGCCTGGACAAAGATTAAATTGTAAATCTCGTCCCAGTACCATTTGTTTCTTGAGATTGCGTAAAGCGGCCCGGTCACTTTGCCCACGCGCTGGGGCAGAGTGTCCCGGTTGCGGTGATACATAAAGTAGGCTATCAGTACCCCGGTGATTGCTACTACGCCGGAGAAGACCAGCAAAAGCAGGGTCGTCTCGACAGTTTCGTGATGCAAAGGATTGACCGCCAGGGCCGTTTCAAACGAACCGTCCAGGAAGTGTTCGAACAGGTTGTTGCTTGCGCCAACCAGGGCGGTCGGCAGTCCGACATAGCCCGCCGCGATGGACATAAAGGCCAGGAAAACCAGCGGAAGAGTCATATTTAGCGGGTTCTCGCGTACGGCCAGCGGTGTAGTCGGGGTGTGGCTGTGGCTGTGGTCGGGGGCGGTGGCACCGTGAGTTTCTGGCGCGGCCCCATGTTCGTAGCCATCCACGAAATTGACTATTTCAGCCGGGTTGAAGTTGGCTATCTCCAGTTCGGCCGCTTTGCGCCGCATGCCTTCGTAAGCCAGGGTATTCATGGCGGCGGGCAGCCGGAAGTTCTTGCCGAAGAAGACCGAGAAGATCATTCTAAAGCTGTAGAAAGCCGTCAGGAGCGCCGCGAAGATACCGACCGCATAGATGCCGTAGTTAATGCTGTTTTCGGCTCCCCGTGAGAAAGTAACGGCCAGAATTTCATCTTTGCTCCAGAACCCGGCCGTCAGCGGTATACCGGCCAGGGCAGCCGCCCCAAAAGTCATACTGATGGCGGTCAGCTTCATGCCCCTGGACAGGTTGCCCATATAGTCCATGTTTTGCGGGTCCAGGCCCATCCGCAGCAGTTCGTCCTTGCTGTTTTTATCCACGCCGTATTCAATGGCATGTTCGGCCGCTTCGAAAAGCTCGTTACCGACTTCCTCGGCCCGCTGAGGGTCGTTCGGGAAGCGCTTTTTGGCCCAATCGGCGGCGTTGTGCTGGATAGTATGGAAGCCGTGGTGAATGGTTTCTTCGTTGGCGTGAATAACCGAGCCGCAGCCCAGGAAGAGCAGCCCCTTGAAGAAAGCGTGGGTCATCAGGTGGAAGAAAGCCGCCACCCAGCCAAAAACGCCCAGGGCGAAGAACATATAACCAAGCTGGCTGACCGTTGAATAGGCCATAACCGCTTTGATGTCCTTCTGGGTACAGCCGACGGTGCTTCCGAAGAAGGCGGTTGCGATACCGATAATCGAAATGACCAGCATGGCATCGCCGCTGTGGGCGAACAGCGGGCTAACCCGGCCGACCATGTAAACTCCGGCCGTGACCATCGTCGCGGCGTGGATCAGAGCCGAAACCGGCGTCGGACCGGCCATCGCGTCCGGCAGCCAGACGTGCAGGGGGATCTGGGCCGACTTGCCCATAGCGCCCATAAACAGCAGCAAACAGATAAGGGTCAGTACCAGACCATCAAGGGTATGGGCCGCGATAGCATCGTTAAAGGCGCCAAAGACATTGGCGTAATTCAAGCGGTCCCACAGGCCCTGGATGTTGTGCTTTTGGGCGTAGGTTTCGCCGACCGGCCCCAGCATCATCACGAAAATCCACATGATGCCCAGGCTGAAACCAAAGTCACCGACCCGGTTGACCACAAAAGCTTTGACGTTAGCGGCAGTCGGCAACAAGCGGCCCCAGTCGTACTTCTTGCTAAACCAGAACCCGATCAGGAGGTAACTGCTCAGACCGACCGCTTCCCAGAAGACATACAGCAACAGGAAGTTGTTCGACAACACCAGCATAATCATGCTGAAGGTAAAGAAAGGCAGGTAGGTAAAGAACCGGTGATAGCCGTTATCGTCACGCATGTAGCCGGTGCTGAAAATATGCACCAGGAGGCTGATTGTTGTGACGACCACCAGCATCATAGCGGTAAGCGGGTCGAGCAAGAAGCCGAAATTTATCTGGAAATCGCCGCTGGGAATCCAGGTGTAAACCTTCTGGACCTCTACCCGGCGCGGGTTGGCCTCTTCGGTCGGAGCAACCTCAGCCTGCGAGTCCCGGGCGACCGGGGCAGCCAGCTTGGCGCTGCTGGAACCTTCTGCAATTTGCGCGGTTACCTGGCCGGAAACCACCGCGTGGGGTGCCGCTTCCGGCTGCTTGGGCGCTGGCTGTCCCAACAGGTAGGACAGGCAGATCAGCGAAATTACCAGGACCGAAGCAATCGACACGATACCAATAAAGGAGGTAGCGTAGCGAATGGTAAGCAAGCCTTTGCTTAACTCTTTTTTAGGCTTACTTTTGAGGAAAAGGATACTCAGCAAACCGTTTATCAGGGCCGCCGCCAGGGGTATCGCTGGCACCAACCAGAGAATGCTTTCAATGTCTTTAGCCGTCATTCCTACCTCGGGGAATTTTGGTTTTGGCTTATGGACGGATTATCCATAGACCTTTTTCAACTCGCTAGTCATTCACTGCGCGTTTGACCGGGAAGAAATAAACGAGCACTTTTATTCTTCCTGCTGTCAGGGTTAAATTTGGTTCCGGGTTATTCTTTAAGCAGGTCAATCTGGTCCGCGTCAATCGAGTCGCTCTGGCGGGACATACTGACGATAATAGCCAGGCCCACCGCTGCTTCGGCTGCCGCCACTGTAACTACAAAGATTACGAAAGCGTCTCCGGTGAAGTTTATACCGGTGTTAAAGGAACGGGCGAAGGCGACCAGGCTGATATTTACCGCGTTCATCATCAGCTCGACGCACATGAAGATAACCAGCACGTTTCGCCGGATTAAGACCCCGGCCATACCAATCGAGAAAAGGATTCCACTGAGAATTAAATACCAGGCTACGGGTACCATTTTTTACTCCTCGCCTTTATTTCTTCATAATCAACCGGCGCTCTTCGCCGCGTCCGGCTTTAGGGTTTTTAGCAGCCAGTTCTTTATCTAATTCTTCCATCTCAATGGCCTGCGGGCTGCCGGGCATCGGGCCGGCCAGGCTGAGGCCGCGTCCAACTTCCGTGGGGCCTCTTTCGTCACCCGCGTCATGTTCCAGGCTGCGGCGGGCGATAACTATCGCGCCAATCGCGGCAATCAACAGGATCAAAGATGCAATTTCAAAAGGAAACAGGAAAGTGCTGTAAAGCTCTTTGCCAAGCAGGGCCGTATGGCCGCTGGTTACATTTTCTTTCAGGCCGAGGCCGGTCCCGCCGACAGTATTGCCGTTTGCATCCGTAAACGGCACCACCGCTTCGGTCGAATAGCGGACCGCCGCCGCTACCTGGGCCGCCTGGGTATTGGCCGGGTTGGTGATTCGGCCGCCGTTGAGCATAAAGCTGGAAGCGAATACTACCAGCAGCACTTCGGCTAAAAAGACCAGGGCGATAACCGGACCAACCCGGCTCTGGAAAAAGCGCAACTTGTAAAAACTCGGGCCGGGCCGGACCTGCAGCAGCATCATTACAAACAGGAACAATACTACAATCGCCCCGGCGTAAACCAGGATCTGGATAGCGGCCAGAAATTCCGCGCCCAGCACCAGGTAAATAGCGGCCAGGTTGAAGAAAGTGAACACTAGCAGCAGGGCCGAGTGGACCGGGTCCTTCATTGATATCATTCCCAGGGCGGAAACCGTTGCCAGCACCGCCAGCACCAGGAAGATTATTTGCTCAAGCACCATTTTTTAATTCCTATAGTTTTACTTAAACCAAGCTGTGAGCAGTCCGTTTCCTACCAGGCCGGGAACCTCTACCCTTGCAGCTATTTCCGGCCATCTCAGGTTTACTTGCGTTTGGGGTCCCGCTTGCCGGTGTCAAAAATCCGGCCCGGATTGTCCTCACGATAGTCATGCTGGCGGAGCGGTTCATCGGCCCCGGTTATAAGGCGAGTGCGCACGGTCTTCTCTTCATTTGCCATGGTCTGGGCGGCCTTGGGCATCGGAAGTTTCTGGTCGTCCGGCAGGTACTGGTTCTGGATTTCGCGCAGCACCGGCGGCATATTACCCTGGGCCAGCGGCTGGCCGCTCTGAACTTTTTTGAGATAATCGCTATAGGGCATCGGATAGCCGTGCGGCGCGGTCCCCAGCAAAGGCTGGTGGCTCTGGAATTTGCCGCGCTGAATCCGGGGGTCGAGTTCATCGTGCCGGGCAAAACCGCTTGGAGCATCAGTGATCGCCGGGAAGCCCGGTTCTTCAATCGCCTGGCCGGTCCGGGCCAGTTCGCGGTCAGACAGGGCCAGCATCGCCTCGGTGTCCAGAACCAGTTCGCTCCGGTCGTTTACGGCCAGTTCAAACTCGTGGGTCATAACCAGGGCCAGTTCAGGGCAAACTTCCACGCACATCCCGCAAAAAACACACCGGCTCATATCATAAAGATAAATTCTGGCATTGCGGATACCGACTTCATCGACTCCCGGCACGACGGTCAGGCAGTTAGCCGGACAGACCGCCGAGCAAAGCCCGCAGCCCACGCAGCGCTCTTTGCCGGTTTCCTGGTCGCGCACAAAGCCCACCGCGCCCCGGAAGCGCGGGTGATAGTTACGCATATGCTTGGGGTATTCCACTGTGATGGGCTTCTTAAAGAAGTTCCTCAGCGTTACGCCCATACCTTTGGCTATTTCACCAAGTCCACCAATCATTTTCTACTCCTTGTCACAAGCTTTCGCTCGTGAACTGGCTCGCTGCTTGTTTCTGACTGCGGCCCGCCCTGGCGCACTGCCAGCCGTTCAAGCCGCTAAAGGCTCTATATTACTATTAAATACCGCAATTCCAGGGCCGACATTCTGTCTAGACCCACCAACCCATATGCACCCCGATAAGCTTTACTACAGCCGTAATCACCAGGTTTGCCAGGGCAATCGGGAAAAGGACTTTCCAGGCCAGACCCATTAACTGGTCATAGCGGAAGCGCGGTAAAGTGGACCTGATCCAGTAATACAGGAACAGGAAGAAAGCAAACTTCAGGAAGAGCCAGATTGGTCCCGGTATAAGGGTAAAAGGCACGATATCAAAAGGCGGCGCCCAACCCCCAAAAAACAGGATGGCTGCCAGGGCCGCGATGGCGTTCATACTGATGTATTCCGCCAGGTAAAACAGGCCGAAGCTCATACCGCTATACTCGAGATGGAACCCGGCGACAAGTTCGGATTCGGCTTCGGGAAGGTCAAACGGGTTGCGGTTGGTCTCAGCGATACCGCTGATTAGAAAGACCACAAATCCAAAGAACTGGGGAAAGATAAACCAGATGCTGGCCTGCTGCTGCCGGACAATATCATTCAGGTTGAGCGTGCCGGATTGGATCAGGACACCAATCAAAGATATGCCCAGGGTCAGCTCGTAAGAAACCACCTGCCCGCTGGACCGCAAAGCGCCCAGCATCGAATACTTGTTTCCGCTGGAATACCCGGCCATGATGATACCGTATACCCCGACCGAACTGAGGGCCAGCATATACAATATACCAATGTTCAGGTTGGCAATCGCCGGTCGAATCCAGCCGCCCAGGAGCCCCTCGCTGCGGGCATCCCCCCAGGGAATAATCGCGAAGGCTGCTACCGCCGGGATAAAGCTCATAATCGGGGCGATCATAAAGACCGGCTTATCGGCTTCACGCGGGACCACAAATTCCTTACCGAGCATTTTTACCGCGTCGGCAATCGGCTGCAAAAGGCCCATCGGGCCGGTCTGGTTCGGACCGTGGCGCAACTGCATCCGGGCAATTACTTTACGCTCGGCCCAGGTCTGGTAGGCCATCGTAACCAGCACCACGTTCATAATGACAAAGAGCGTGATAAAGGTCTGTAAAAACCAGATTAGCGGGTCGGTTTGAGGGTTTACCGCCTGTTCAGGCGCTACTATTGGCGCGGCCCCGGTTTCAAAAAAGCGAGCAGGTGAGAACATAGATTTATTATTTCTTCTCTTCCTGTTTTAGTGGTTAGAAACCGGTGACCACGGCATAACCCGCGGGTGTAGTGAGCCACCGGCTGCTTTTCCCTTTAGCTAACGATCTACTTCACCAAGCACGATGTCAATCGTACCAATGCAGGTAATAACGTCCGAGACCATCCGGCCTTCGGTCATCAAGGGTAAAGACTGCAAGTTCACGTAGCTAGGAGCCCTGATTTTCATGCGGTAAGGGTGACTGGAGCCATCACTGATAATGTAAAACCCGAGTTCGCCTTTTGAGGCTTCGATTTTACCATAGGTCTCGCCCACCGGCACCGAAAAACCGTGAATAACCTGGTAGAAATGGCGCTGCATCGCTTCGGCCTGGCTCATGGACAGCTCTTTGGGCGGCAGCGTAATTTTGGGGTCCGGTGCCTTGACAGGGCCGGGTTTTAGAAACTTGAGGGCCTGTTCGACAATGCGGTTGCTCTGCATCATTTCTTCCATCCGGCACAGGTAGCGGTCGTAGCAATCGCCTTTGGTGCCCAGGGGAATGGCAAAGTCTATCAGGTCATAGCCGTAGTAGGGTTCGTTTTTGCGAATATCCCAATCAACGCCGCTGCCCCGCAAGGACGGCCCGGTCAGGCCCATATCGATAGCGTCTTCGGGAGTGACCACGCCAACACCCATCGTCCGGTCCATGAAAATCGGGTTTTTGGAGACCAGGTCGGTGTATTCTTTCCAGGCTTTAGGAAAGTCTTTAACAAACTCGGCTACTTTTTCCTCGAAACCTGGCGGTGTATCGGCGAGCAAGCCCCCGACACGGCAGTAAGAATAGGTCAGGCGAGCGCCACAGGCCATCTCAAAAATATCCAGGATTTTCTCGCGCTCGCGCATGGCATATAGGAAGGCCGTAATCGCGCCCAAATCCATTAAAGAGGTGCCGTACCAGATCAAATGGCTGGCAATACGCTGCAACTCCATTAAAATTACGCGGAGCCACATAGCCCGTTCCGGTATCTCAATGCCAAGCAACTTTTCTACCGGTATACAGTAGGCGACATTGTTATTGAAGGCTGATACATAATCCAGGCGGTCGGTGAGAGGGATAATCTGGTTGTAGTAACGTTCTTCGGCCAGTTTTTCGGTGCCCCGGTGCAAATAGCCCGGTACCGGATCACACCGCATTACTACTTCGCCTTCGAGGTCCAGTATTATTTGCAAAACCCCGTGGGTAGACGGGTGCTGCGGTCCCATATTGAGACGCATGCGGCGCTCGCTACTACGCTTGTAAGTCTCGCTATGTTCAAAAGTGGGTGTCTCTGACATCGCTGTTTCCTTGCAGTAGCCGATCAGTTTTGAAAGTTTAATTTGTTGGCGGCTTGATTAGACAGGGCTAACCGGCCGTTTAGTGCGGTAGGGCTAAATATCGTAACCTTCAATCGGATAATCTTTGCGAAGAGGGAAACCTTCCCAATCTTCGGTCAAAAGAATCCGGCGCAGGTCCGGGTGCCCATCAAAAATAATCCCAAAGAGGTCGTATGTTTCCCGTTCAAGCCAGTTAGCGGTCTTCCAGACCGGGTAAAGAGTTGGGATATGTTCCGCAGTCTGGGTCTTTAACCGCAGACGGTGGGCCTTTCCCAGCGAAAGTAAATGAGTAATTACATCAAAGCGTTCGTTTCGTAATGGATAATCGGCGGCGGTTTCGTCAATCAACATATTGAAAGCGCAATCTTCGTCCTCTTTTAGAAAGCGGTGGGCCTCGATCCAGACTTGCGGCTTGAACCGGACGGTTACTTCATCGCGAAATTCCTGGACACTCAAAACCGAATCACCAAACTTATCCTGGAGCTTGCTTACTACAACCTGGAGGCTCTCCTGTATCGGCATCTGGCTTATTCCCTCTAATTTGTAATTAGTCGCGACGGCGGCCTGGCTCGATCAAGCCACGCTGTTCATAGTTGGTAATATCATCATCCAGGTGTGCCGCATAATCCTGGGCGGTAGGCAGTTTGATGTGGCCCGGGCGCAGAATGTCGTGGACGTTGACCGTCGGTTGGGCCCCAGGGGCGGGCGCGGTAGTCTGCTTGCGGATAACCCGCCGGGACGCGATAACCTTCTGCAGCTCAATAATACCGTAAGCGAAAGCTTCGGGAATTGGCGGGCAACCGGGAATGTAAATATCCACCGGAACTATCCGGTCCACGCCCTGCAAAGTGCTGTAACTCTTGTAAATATTGCCGCTAATGGCGCAGGAACCAACCGCAATGACATACTTCGGGTCGCTCATCTGGTCATAAACGGCTTTAATGACGGGAGCCATCTTTTTAGTGACGGTCCCGGCTACGATCATTACATCGGACTGGCGGGGAGAAAAGCGGAAAAGCATACCGAAGCGTTCCAAAACATCAAAGCGGCTGTAACCAACGGCCATCATTTCAATTCCACAACAGGCCGTACCCAGCAGCAGCGGATACATTGCCTTTTCCTGGCCCCAGTTTATCAACGAGTCTACTGTTGTGGTGATGAGGTTCTCTTTAAATTTATTCTCTAGAAGACCCAATCTAAGGCTCCTTTTTTCCAGGCGTACACATAGCCTAACAGGATCATAAAGATAAACAGCAACATTTCGACCAGGATAAACAGACCGTCACCCCGCCGAACGAAGCCGTCAAAGTTAATGGCCCAGGGGTAAAGGAAAAGTGCTTCAATATCAAAAAGGACAAAAAGCATGGCGATGATGTAGAAACGGACGCTGTAACGTTCTCTGGCGCGTCCTACCGGAGGAACCCCACTTTCATAGGGTATGGACTTCATAGCACTGGGGCGCTTGGGGCGAATTAGCACACCCACTGATATAAGCGTGGTGCCAGCAACCGCGACCACGATCATGAAAACGATCACCGAGATATAGCCCAAATTAAAATCTTGAAGAGAATTTGGAATCATACGGTTTCACCTTGTAGACTCTGTTCGCTGCGGTTCCGCTATTCACACACTTGATTGTTCCAGGTATTAAAAGTTCGTTAATTATGGAACAATCCAACGTTTGAAATTATAGCATAGCCCTGTACCCCATGCAACGGAAAGGTTTTCAGGACGACATTTAAAACGGGTCTTTATAGTTACAAATTTGAGTTTTTTTAATTTAGGTCCGCTTGCTAGCGCCTAATTCAACTGCTTCAAACTAATTTGGTATTCCCTTTTCTGCACCCTAAGATTTTACCAGAATATTTCAAATTTAACATAGCTGATTCGCACCGGTTGAATCGTGACTAAAAAAAAGGCTTGGGGTATAATATTCTTTAGTATGTCATTCCCATAAAGTTTAAGGTGCTTGTATATGCTCCACAAATTCCACCTACATTCGCGTTTAAAACGCCTGGCGCTCTTAACCAGCGTATGTTTGCTGGCTTTATTGTTAAGCGCCTGTCAGACTTATGACGGCTACCCTACTGTACCGCCGGAACCTACCAGTACGGCCGCGCCAAAAGCGACCCCCACCAACACGCCCCGGCCAATCCTGGCTGCCCCACCTAGCCCCACGCCCCGGCCAAGCTTGCCACCGGCGCCCAGCGGCGTCCAGTCAACTAAAGCCGAAATACTAAAAGAGGCCTTTTCCAACCTGATTACTAATTATTTTCAACCATTAGCAAGCGCCGATATTTATGAGGTTGGTTTACGTTCTATCGAAATGGGGCTGCAACAAACCGGCGTAGATCCTGCTGCCCGGGTTCCTTTACCTCAGTTTGGTGACAAGGATGACGCGAATTGGGGAGCTTTCTTGCAGGCGTATACCCTTATCCTGGATAAATACAAAGGTAAAGTCACTGAAGACCAGCTTGCGCAATATGCCCTGACCGGGGCCAGCAGCTCGCTACAGGACTGTAAAACCGGCTACTTTCCACCCAACCTGGCCGAAGGCTATTTTAGCCAGCGTACCGGCCAAGCCAGCACCGTCGGCATTGGTATAAATTTACAAAGCGGCCAAACGACCAGCGGCAGCGCGGCCCACCTGGTTGCCCGTACTATCGCGGGCGGTCCAGCCGAAAAAGCCGGTCTGAAACTGGGCGACCAGATTGTCGCGATTGATGGACAGGACCTTTCTACCAAAAACAGCACCCAGGTCATTCAACTTTTACAGGGCACCGTCCGAGGCGACCAGGCTGCCGGTACCAGAGTTAGCCTGACTATTCGCCGGGCTGGCACCAGTCAAACTATAGATATAACTCGCAACCGTTTCCAGGTGCCTCCAATGGAACGCTACTTACTGGATAACACAACAGGCTATATCCGCTTTAACCAGTTCCCGCTGAGCAGCCAGGCCCAGCTTGGCACCATTACCACCACGGTTGGCACCTGGATTGGCGATTTTGAAAAAGCCGGGGTAAGCGGCTACGTGCTGGATTTACGCGGCAACAGCAATGGCAGCATAAGCCTGGTCCAAAACATGTTAAGCTACTTCATGAGTGGCGCTGAACTGGTTTATTTGAACGGGCAAACCGCCGGCCAGAACACCCAGCGTACCTATGGGCCTTTTCCCATGCCCAGTAATAAAGATATTAAAGCTACCGATAAACCGGTCGCTGTATTGGTTGATGGCGGTACCTCCGGTGAAGCCGAAATTTTTGCCTATGCCATTCAGCGGGGAAAACGGGGAACCCTCGTTGGTGCTCCCACGGCCGGGTGTTTGAACGCCTCAACGCCGGTGGGCCTGAAAGACAATTCACTGATTAATATTACAATCTACCGGGCTATCTCGGACGCTACGAAACCGGAGAGTATCGTAAATAGCGTCGAGCCGGACCAGCCAGCTACCCCAGACCTCCAGCAACTCAGCGAGGGTAAGGACAGCCAGTTGGACGCCGCGATTAAAGCTTTAAAGAAATAATTGGATAACTAAACTACAAGGAGATTCTGAATGTCTGCGACGGTAACAAATCCCAGTCTTTTCCAGGAACGCTGCCAGCGGGCCCAGGCAGTTATGGCCGAGCAAGGAATTGATTATCTTTTTATCGGACCAGGAGCCGACCTCCAGTACCTCATCGGCACACCCGGTATGGATAATGAAAGAATGATGCTGTTTGTCGTGCCCCAGCAGGGTGACCCGGCTATGATTGTACCCGCCCTGGAAAAACTTGCTACCAGCAAATATGCCAGTTTCTTTGAACTGCTGGATTGGACCGATGCCGAGGGACCCCAGGGACGGATAAAACAACTGGTCGGTCAGGCCGCCAGCGGCACGGTAAAAGCGGCCGTAGGCAACCAGCTCTGGAGTATGTTCCTGCTTGAATTACAAAAGGTGCTGCCCGCCGCCGAATGGTCCAAAGCCACTGAGGTTTTGAAAAAACTGCGGATTACCAAGTTCCCGGAAGAAATAAAACTTCTCAAAGAAGCCGCCGCTATTGCCGACCGGACCTTCAGCGACGTGGTAAATCTGCAATTCAGCGGCCGGACCGAACGCGAAGTTATGGGCGACATCAATAATTTGCTACTCAAATACGGCCAGGAAAAAATGCTCTTTTGCATCGTGGGAAGCGGCCCGAACGGCGCGCAGCCTCATCACCACACCGGGGACCGGGTAATTCAGCCGGGCGATGCGGTCGTGCTGGACTTTGGCGGCGCTTACAAAGGCTACACCAGCGATATGACCCGCACCGTCCTGGTAGAAGGCGGCAATCCTGACCCGGACTTCGAGAAAGTCTATAACCTGGTCAACCAGGCGCGGGCCGCCGGACACAAACAGGCCCGCCCCGGCGTATCCTGCGAGTCGGTGGATGCCGCCGCCCGCCAGGTTATCACCGAGGGTGGCTACGGCCAGTATTTCGTACACCGCACCGGCCACGGCATCGGTATGGAAGTCCACGAAGAACCCTATATCGTCGGGGGCAACAGCCTGCCGCTGGAACCCGGTATGGCCTTCAGCATCGAGCCAGGCATCTATTTACCGGGCCGCTTTGGGGTCAGAATCGAAGATATTGCGGTTGTGACCAAAGACGGTGAGGAAAATATCAACCTGAGTACCCACGAGTACATACGGGTAAAATAAGTGAAACTACTGGTTGCAACCAATAACCGGGGCAAGGTAGCGGAACTTTTGCGCCTGCTGGACTTGCCCGGTCTTGAACTGGTAACACCGTCAGAAGCCGGTCTAGCGCCCGATTACGATGTAGAGGAGACTGGCACCACCTTTAAGGAAAATGCCGTCCTTAAAGCCGAGCAATACGCCAGGGCCGCCCAACTGCATGCCCTGGCCGATGACTCCGGCTTAGAGGTAGACGCCCTGGGCGGTCAACCAGGCGTCTACTCCAAACGCTTTGCCGGGGAAGACGCCACCGACCAGGACCGGATAAATTTCTTACTGGCAAAACTGCCGGACCTGCCGGACGAGCAGTTAACCGCCCGGTTTGTAGCCGCAATTGCTTTTGCCGGTCCGGACGGCCAGATACTCCGTATTGAAGAGGGTTATTGCGAAGGCTATATCACCCGCCAGCAGCGGGGTACCGGCGGGTTTGGTTATGACCCTATCTTTTTGGTCAAAGCGGCCGGGCAGACCCTGGCCGAATTATCCCCGTCTGAAAAGAACGCCCACAGTCACCGGGGCAACGGTATAGCCAGAATCCGGCCCTTTATCCAGCAGTATTTACAAAACCAGTCCTAAAATCAATAAAGAAAGTCCAGGGGGTATTTTTCAATACCCCCTTTTTAGCTTTAAGGTGGCTAGATTCATTGAATCTAAATGCCGCTGTATTCTCATTTTTAGGTAATATACGGCCCTTTCTTCAAATAAATGACCTTTTTTTCGGAATTAAAGAGCGGATTGTTGTATAACGCTTGTTATACAAGAGCTGGCATCAGGTTCAAACCGGCCGGTATCTTGAAATGATACCTTAGACTCAGTGAGTCTAGCGTGGAATAGAAGCGGTTTAATTACTCAATAGCTAAATAGTCATCGTGGAATTAATCACCGCCGGAGTCACCGCCGCCGTCACTACCGGCGCTGCTGCTGTCACCATAGGAATCCGAACTACCGCCGGAGTCAAAGACCGCGTCTAACCCTTCAGAAAATGCGTCATCGCCGCCTGATGTGAAGAACCCATCCGAAAAGTTGTAGTCTGGTGTAGCAGAGTCGTAACCGGTGCCGGAACTAAAATGGTAGGAAGAAGCATCTTCTTGAAAAGCCTGGCGCCACTCTTGCACCAGGTGTGGCGAGAAAGCCGTAAGCAGAACCAGGTTGGGTCCTATCCGGTTTAGATAGCCCTGGATGGCCGCAGAATCTACCTGACCGCCGCGCACCGCCAGGTATTCCCCTTCCGCCAGCAAGCTTTCCAGTTCTTTACGCACCAGGTCACCGCCAGTGGTAAGGGTCCAAACCGTCCCGGTGAAAAATAACCACTTGCGTTGGCTGCCCTGTAACAGGCCCCTTTCAATTAGTTCAGTGCAGATAGCCCGGTTAAACTGAGCAAATGATTTGAAACGCACGGTATTGGTTAATTCCGCCAGTGGTATAAAATGGGCTGGCTGACACTCCCGGAAGCGCAGTTCATAGGGTTTGTAAGGATAGCTGTCGAAAGCCGGACCCTGCCCGGTGTGGGTTACCTTCACCGCTTTGCGGCCCTTACCGATAGCCACCGGAACTGCCACCAGCACCCTTCTGAAAAGCAAATGTAAAAAAGTTACCCGTAACATTTTACGGTATAACGTGGTTGTCCCAATTAAATTAGGGTTGAGAAGGCCCAGCGATAAAGCCGGATTCAGTGTTGAAATAATAGTCATAAATACCTACAAGCATACAGGTAGTTTTAGGGTTAATGATTTCTATAAACCATTTTAACGGCCAATTGAAAAAAGGAAAGATGGTATTACACTATTGTCATAGAATTATTCAAACCGGACGATTATTTAGCTTGTCAGGAATTATACTTATGTAAAGTAAATTATGGCATCTATTTCGAGTATATGTTATAATTATTAGAACTTTAGTTCAATAAATTCAGGGGAGAAGACGATGGCAAAAGGGCGTCCTCACATAGTATATACCTGTAGCAATTGCAGCTACGAAAGTTTCAAATGGATGGGGCGCTGCCCGGAATGCAGCGAGTTTAACAGCTTCACCGAATCCCTGAAGGGACCTGAAAAATCGGTTAACTTCAGGACCGGCACCGGCCTGGCAAATGAGAGTAAAACCGCTGCCACCGCCAACAACCGTCCTAAAAGTATCGCCCGGATGGAAATGGAAAATTTCAAACGCATCACCGTTCCCATCGGTGAGTTTGATAGGGTTATGGGCGGTGGAATTGTACCCGGCTCGCTGACCCTGATAAGCGGCGACCCCGGTATAGGTAAATCAACATTGTTATTGCAGGTCACAGCGGCCCTGGCCGAATCGGTTGGCTCTGTGCTGTATGTATCTGCCGAAGAATCAGCCAACCAGATCAAATTGCGGGCGCAGCGGCTGGGATTGGCCCCGGAAGAATTATATTTGCTCAGCGAAACAAATCTGAACCTGATACTGGACCACATCGAACAGATGAAACCCTCTCTGGTCGTTATAGATTCAATTCAAACGGTTTATTTGTCGCGTAAAGAGCGCAACGCCGGGGATGACGACCAGGGTTTAGGATTTGGACTGGGTTCGTGGGATGAGGGGTTTGGCGCGGAAATGACCGCCGCCGCCGGTAGCGTTACGCAGGTGCGTGAATGTGCGGCAACGCTGATGCGGTTGGCAAAAAAACAGGGGATACCGATCTTCCTGGTCGGCCACGTTACGAAAGAAGGTAATATCGCCGGGCCACGGGTCCTGGAACATATGGTGGACGCGGTACTTTACCTGGAAGGGGACCGGTTTCACCAGTACCGGCTCTTGCGCGGCGTTAAAAACCGCTTTGGTTCCACCAACGAAGTCGGTGTCTTTGAAATGAGCGGCGAGGGAATGGTCGAAGTTAGTAATCCCAGCCAGGCTTTCCTGGCCGAACGCATCAAAGGAGCGCCCGGTTCGGGCGTAGCCGTTACCATGGAAGGCACCAGGCCCATATTAGTTGAAGTGCAGGCTTTGTGCAGCCAGTGTTATACCGGGATGCCACGCCGGGCGACCAACGGTATAGATATGAACCGCTTGCTGTTACTGACGGCGGTGCTGAGTAAACGCCTGGGCGTGCCGCTGGGCAACCAGGATGTCTATGTAAATGTGGTGGGCGGTCTCAAAGTTACCGAACCGGCCGCTGACCTGAGCGTGGCGGCCACGATTGTTTCTTCCTACCACGAGTCCGAAATTGACCCGAATACGGTTTTAATCGGGGAAGTGGGCCTGAACGGTGAAATCCGGATGGTCAACCAGCTGGAAAGGCGCCTGGCCGAAGCGGCAAAGCTTGGGTTTACCCGAGCGGTCTACCCGAGAAGCGCTACCGCGAACGGCCATCCGCTGGCATTACCGCCAGGTTTACAGGCGTACGGGGCGGCAACCTTACAGGATGCCCTGGAATATGCCTTGGTACCAAAAGAACCGGGTGCCAGTGATAAACCTGGCAAAAAAGGGAGGGGTAATAGAGGTAGGGCCGAAAACCAACCGGCGGCACCAGCGAATAATGCGCCAGCCGTAGATGAGTTTGGGGATGAAATTGAGGGCTACAACCTGGAGGATTTCTAAAATCTTCCAGAACCCTTACATTCCGCAAGAATTTTTTGAGAAATACCCGAATGTATCCACATTACTAAAGCCGTTGTGGATATTTATGTGTATAAGTCGGTGAATAAATTTTTTTATTACATTTTGATAACAAAATTAAAACCGCGTTTTAGTTTTAAGGGCCTGACCTGAAGGGTAGGAATATCCTCAAGCTTTATTTAACTTTAGAACCAAAAATAAGGTAAAATAGGCAAGTGGAAAGAAAACAGGGCCAGACTAGAAAGAAAGTTCAGGGAATTATATGGAAGAGTATATCGAAAAAATCAAAAAACTACCGGATGACCGTTTGCAGGCTTTAATAGAAAATTACCGCAAAACCCTTACCTATCTAAATACCCACTATAAGCAAACCATCCAGGTAGCGATGCTGCTTATCGCCGATTATACAAAAGTAGAAATGGACAAAAAGCAGGCGGAACTGGCAATCCTTGAAAAACTAATGGAAGAGCGCCAGCAAGCCCGGTAAATAGGCCAATAAAAAAAGCGATGAGATAAACCCATCGTTTTTTTTATTCCCTGGTTTTGACCGGGCTAATTATTTCCCATTATCAGTGATAAGCTTCTGGACTTGCTCAAGCCACTTGCCGCGTTCGATTCTTTCCACCGGTATACCCGTCTTAGCCGCCACCTCGGCGGAAGTCAAACTGACAAAATCCCTGAAGCTGTTAATTCCTGCCTCGTGAAGTTTCTGGTTAAAGACCGGCCCAATATCACTCACTACGGTAAAATCGTCAGTTTTTGGTTTTGCGCTATTCCTGGAGTTCTTTTTGGAACCGTTAGACCGGGGCTGGTTGCGGGCGCTATTGGCGGCTGGTTTAGCCAGGGGAGTAGAATCGGGGGTTGACTCTGGCAGGGGAGTTGAATCTGCGGCGGGTTTTACCGTTACTTCATCCAGAATAGCCGGTTCAGCGGTTTCGGAACGCGGTGTGGTAGCGGCCGGGTCGCTCTCCGTTGCGGCTACCGGTTCCTTATGACGCTCGACCGGTTCGCCAACCAGGCTAACCACAGCGTCCAGACCTTCATCAGAAGGGGAGGCTTTGAGAGTAATCGGGGCTGCGGCAGGTGCGGTCGCAACCTGGTTTGCCTCGACAGGGGTGGAGTCCTTCTTAACTTCTTTAACGGGAACGGCCGGAGACTCCTGTTGACTCTTGCCTGGCCCGCCCGGCTTTTCTGACTTGTCGAGGGCCTGGAGGGCTTTCTTCAAGCCCAGTAAACTTCCTGCACCGATAACTGCTCCGGTTAAAAAACTAAAAACATTTTTCAATTTATTCTCCCTTGGGCGCTTCAGCTTCTAACTTTTCATTGTCGAACGGCCAAAACTAACTACTTTGACGCTGGTCGGTAAAGGTTTCTAGCGTGGGGCCAGCCAGGCTCGTGACAGAATAATAACCGTTTCACCTAATTTTGCCTGCTCATCATAAGAAGTAGGGTCTTTTTTCAGGACAAGCGAGCTAACAGGCTCTAATTGTACCACCAGGGCTTCCACCGAACCAGGCACCTGCGAGGTTAAAGCCCGCAGGTAAAGGCTGGTATAAGTTGTATTGTAGGTCGTCGGTTTCCCATAAACCTGCCAGCGAAGCGATTTGGTATCAAGCAGCCGAGTGCTATACCAACTTTTCAGTTCGTCCAAAGATTTTGAGCTTATATAGCTGGCGGCCCCTTTGAAATCCTCGGAATAGTGAGGCAATACCTGGTTCAGGTATACGTCAACAAACTGCTGCTGGGCGTTGAGTTTAGCCCTCTGGATAGGGCGGACATTGGCCGGGACCGGCACATCCCCAAAAATTACCGACTCGCTTTGGACCGGCAGGCTCACTTTATCCGGTGCAAAGGTTGAGAAAACGATCAAACCAACGATAATTATTGCCAGCAAGGGTGCCCCGATGGTTAGGCTGATTTTCCTTAAGAGAGTTCTGGTTGAGGCGGTCCTATCCTGGTAAACCGCGACCGGTACTTTTTTCGCCCCGGGGCCAGCGGGATAAAACAGGGCCGGGTCCGCCTCCGACCCACCCAGGAGCCGGGTGCGGAAGGCCCTGGCTAACAAAGAAGAGTCATTATCCTCAATAGCAGGCTGAGTCAGGCGGGTACGGAACTTTGAAGGTTTGAATACCGGCATTTATGTCCTTAGCTCTCCAGTTTCTAGTTTTGTTATCTCCGGCTAATTATAGCATTCATGGCAATAACCGACACCGTGTTTCACTGGCATGTTTCACGTGGAACATGCGCTGTTTCACAACATGTTCCCGGACATGTTTCACGTGGAACATGCGGGGGATAATAACACTTGAGTAAAATCATGTCAGGTTGCCACATGTTTCACGTGGAACATGCGGCCAGCCAGGGTAAATGCCAATAGGGGATTATGGTATAATACCCCTCGCTTTACAAGCCTTGATCTCTCCTATTTTCTCCCCCAATGGGGGCATGCTGGTTGTTCCTAAGCTTTATAACAAAGCTTATTTTGAAAGGAGTTTTGTGATTTTGTTTCATTCTTCAAAGCGCAGGCGGCTAAATCTGCTGACTGTCCTTGTCTTTTCGATGGCCTTTCTTTCTCAAGTGCTTTTAGGCTCCATCTTCATTGTGCAACCGGCCCAGGCGGCTGACCTTAAAAGCCCCGCAGCTGCAATCCCTGATACGGATGTCGTTCCTTACGGTACCAATACTTTCCTGGATAAAGAGGTGGAGTTCTGGAAAAAAGAACGCACCATGCAATTGATTAACCAGGCAGGGATTAAGTGGATCAAACAGCTGTTTGGCTGGAATGAGATTGAGTTCAAAAAGGGTTACTTCACCGACGATAAGAACAAAAAATCAGGTTGGCAGAAGTACGATGAGATTGTGGACCTGGCAATCAAGTACAACATCCAGATTGTCGCCAGGATTGACCAGACCCCGGCCTGGGCTAACCCGGCGGGCGGTGTACCCGGCGGTCGTCCGGCCAATTACCAGGACTATGCCGACTTCCTTAAAGAGTTCGTGAAGCACTATAAGGGCAAAGTCAAGTACATTACGGTCTGGAACGAGCCTAACCTGGAACGGGAATGGGAACCGACCAAGAAGGTTAATCCGGTCCAGTACGTAGAGATGTTGAAGCTGGCTTACAAGTCTATAAAAGAAACTGACCCTTCGGTAAAAGTTATGGCAGCGCCCCTGGCGATTACCCTGGAAGAAAACATCAACTTGAGCGAGTTGACCTACCTTGACCAAATGTATAAAGCAGGGGCCAAAGACTTCTTTGATATAATGCCTGCTAACGCTTACGGGCTGGAGTTTGCGCCCGACGCCGCGCCGGACCCGAAAGTTTTGAACTATCGCCGGGTGGAGTTGCTCCACGATATAATGGTGAAAAACGGTGACGGCAACAAGGCGGTCTGGTTCAATGAATACGGCTGGAATGCCTCACCGTCCAGTATCCCGGCCGAAAAGTTGACCTGGCGCCGTGTTACCGAACAGCAGCAAGCCGAGTGGACCGTCCAGGGTATCGAGTATGCCCGCAAGAACTGGCCCTGGTCCGGGGTAATCTTCGTCTGGTTCTTCCGCCAGGTAGGCGATATCCCTGATACCGCTTCGGAGCAGCACTTCCAGCTTGTTACCAAAGACTTTGTGGCAAAGCCAGCCTATAACTCGTTGAAGCAGAGCGCTTTAGCTTATTTACAGGCGCAAAACCTGCCGACCCCGGCCCCGGTAACCGAAGCAGTCCCGGCCACGTCTACGCCGGTACCTGGCTCCACCACAGCGCCCGCAACTACTGGTACAACCCCGGCAGCGGCTTCGGTAGCCGTTGGTCAGGCCGGAGCGGCAACCCCGACCGCAGCCCAGCCGAGAGCTACCAGCACCCCGGCCAGCGCTGGCCCCGTCACAACCGTACCGACAGCCGCCAGCGACAACTCGATTATGCTTCCTTTGCTAATCGGTGGGTTACTGGTACTGGTAGCCGGTGGTGGCCTGGCAGCCTGGGTTATAACCCAGCGCCGGCGTCCTTAAATCCTCAAACCGAGATTATAAAAACCCTGCCCGAAAGGACGGGGTTTTTATTTTGAGCCAAAAAGTCCTACTCCGTGAAACTTGCCAGAAGCTCTATAATAACTTAGCCTGATATTATATTCTCGGCTTCTCGGCCTATCTACCGGGGCTAAGCTGCGGATAAGCTTTAATCCTTTTCTCTAAACAAAGGCACTTTTACCCACTGCCAGTAAAGGAATCTACCTTTATGCAATCCTCTATTGTTACAGACCCTTCGGCCAGCCCGGGCACTTCACCCCCTTTGATTGAAGCCACCCGGCTGGTAAAGCAGTTCGGGGAATTTACAGCCGTGAAAGAGGTTTCGCTAAGAGTCGAAGCTGGGCAAATCCTGGCCTTGCTCGGTCACAACGGTGCGGGCAAAACCACGACCACGCGAATGTTAGCGGCCATCCTGACTCCTACCGGCGGGCAGGCCCGGGTGGGCGGCTTTGATACGGTTGAACAACCCCTGGAAGTCCGAAAGATTATCGGCCACCTGACCGAGCAGCCCGGACTCTACAACCGGATGCGAGTCCTGGACTATCTTGACTTTTTTGGCGAGCTGCAAAGCGTACCCAAGAAACTTTTGCGGGAGCGGAGCGAAGAACTGCTCAAACGCTTTGACCTGTGGGATACCCGCCAGCTCAGGATGGGCGAGTATAGCAAAGGGATGCGCCAGAAGGCCGCCTTAATCCGGGCCCTGATTCACGAACCTAAAGTGCTTTTCCTGGATGAGCCTACCAGCGCGATGGACCCCTATAGCGCCAAACTGGTCCGGGACGCCATCAATGAACTTAAAAGGTCCCACCGGGCCATTATCCTGTGTACCCATAACCTGGCCGAAGCTGAAATCCTGGCCGACCGGATTGCCATCATTCGCAAAGGTGAGATTATCATCGAAGGCACCGCCGAGGAGCTAAAACAAAAGCTGCTGGGCGCGCCGCACTACCGGGTAGAACTCAACCAACCGCTAACCGGGATTCCGGCCGGACTCCTAGCAATCCCACAGGTAAAGGTACTGGCTAATGACGCCAGGGGCTTTAATTTTGAAACTACCGAACCGGAAGTCACTAACCCGGCGGTCTTAAAGAGCCTGTCCGATAGCGGCCTGGGCGTGGTTACTTTGAGTCCGGTCTCGCGCAGTCTTGAATCAGCTTACCTGAAAATAGCCGGAGAGGCCGGCAGCAAGCGCGAAGGGATTCAAGAGTCCTTACTTAAAGATTATCCTGAGAATAAAAGACAGGCGGTGAAAATGTGAGCTACCAGTCCGGACAGATTATTCAGAAACCGCGTTCCTCACTTTCGAGGGCTTTAATCGTGACACGCCGGGAACTGCGCGACACCTTGCGCGATTGGCGCATTATTACCCCGATTATAACCCTGGTCGTGATACTGCCTCTTATACTGGCGGCTATCCTGAATACCCTTAGCGCGAACCTGGTCAGGGACCTGGGCCAGGCGACCTTCTACGGTAAACTCTTGCCGTTTACGACCCTGGCGATTGGTTTCCTGCCAATGTCGTTTTGCCTGGTTATCGCCCTTGAAACTTTTGTAGGAGAAAAAGAACGCAACAGTCTGGAGGCGCTATTGAGCGCGCCCCTGACCGACCAGGAGTTGTTCCTGGGTAAATTTGTGGCGGCTACCCTGCCAACGGTCGCCGCCAGTATGTTTGCTTCGCTCAGTTTCAGCGTGGTATTTACTTTGATGGGCCAGCCTTTTCCGGTTGAGCCAGGTTTGCTGCTGACCTTTCTGGCCCTGAATGTCGTCCAGGCCCTGGTAATGGTGGCCGGGTCAGTGCTGGTCAGTACTCATACCACCAGTGTCCGGGCGGCCAATATCATGGCGAGCTTTATCATTCTGCCGATGAGTCTGGCGGTCCAGCTTGAAGCCATTTTGCTTTTGAATAATTTACAGGTCGGGCTGTACTTTATGCTTCTGGCCCTGGTAGTTATTCTCGTACTCTTGCTGCGTTCCGGCGTAAGGATTTTCAACCGCGAAGAAATTATTGCCAGGGAAGGGGACAATGTCACCTTCAAAGGAGTCTTCAAAGGATTTGGTTAT
This sequence comes from Chloroflexota bacterium, assembly GCA_028287745.1. Taxonomy (GTDB): domain Bacteria; phylum Chloroflexota; class Chloroflexia; order Chloroheliales; family Chloroheliaceae; genus 54-19. The sequence continues at coordinate 90,101 of JAQBPB010000021.1, read as the reverse complement.
TTCTTCCACAGGACTCCCAGGGAAGCCCTGGCTCACCAGAAGACCGGCTTGCGCTGGACGCCCTGGCGTTTTTACCGTCAAGATATTCCCCAGATAATTGGGTTGTACAAAGCGGCCAGCCTGGTAGTAACCCTGGCGATTGCCGGTGGGATTTTACTGTGTGTCTGGGTATCCACCTGGCCGGTAGTCCAGGAACTGCGGGATAACCTGAACCTGGCCGACCGCTTAAGCGGCACCCGCAACCCGCTCTGCCAGGGTGAGGGATTCAACAGTATTAATATTGGCGGTATGCGAGGCGTAACCTGGGAGGGGCTTTTTATCAACAATACCGTGGCGGTTTTGTTCGGGAGTGCGCTGTCGGTGGTCAGCCTGGGTGTAGCCGGTATTCTAATTTTGATGGTCTCGACCGGCCCGATAGGTTTTATAACCGGCTTTTTCTTCCAGTTGGATCTCAACCCGCTGCCGCTACTGGCCGGGTTTATCCTACCGCACGGCGTGATTGAATTGCCTGCCGCAATTATAGGGATTGCCGCCGCTCTGAAAATAAGCACCTCAATCATTGCGCCACCTGCCGGGATGAGTATCGGCCAGAGCTTCCAGTTCGCCCTGGTAAATTACATCAAGCTATTGGCCCTGATAGTGCCTTTATTACTGATTGCAGCTATAATAGAGGCTAATATTACACCATCCATTGGCTGCTGGCTGACTGGAGGAACAGTATAGTGATTTTAGTATAAGTGATTTGTTATTATATTAATTTAACGTATGAGGGTTGGAATGACAGACTTTTCCAGGATAAAAATAGCACCATCTATCTTATCGGCGGACTTTGCCAGGCTTGGCGAACAGGTCAAGGAAGCGGAAGAAGCCGGGGCGGATTATATCCATTTCGATGTAATGGACGGAATGTTCGTGCCTAATATTACGGTGGGGCCGTTAGTACTGGAAGCCCTTAAAAGGGTAACGGACGTGCCGATGGATGTCCACCTGATGATTGAGGACCCGGACCGCTACCTGGAAGAATTTGCCAGGGCCGGGGCGTCCGTAATAATGGTCCATTATGAAGCGGTAAAGCACCTGCACCGGACAGTCCAGCGCATTACCGCCCTGGGCTGCCGGGCCGGAGTGGTCTTAAATCCGGCCACGCCCATAAGTTTATTGGAAGATATTTTACCCTACCTGAGCCGGGTACTGATTATGAGCGTCAATCCCGGTTTTGGCGGCCAGAGCTATATCGAGAGCAGCACCGGGAAAGTCCGGCGGATGCGTGAGATGGCAAACCGGCTCAACCCGCAACTGGAAATCGAAGTCGACGGCGGAGCAAAAGGCAACAATATCCGGGAAATAGCCGAAGCGGGCGCTGATGTGATAGTTGCCGGTTCGGCGGTCTTTAACAAAGAAGAAACTGTGGCCCAGGCAATGGCAAAACTTAGAGAGGTCTTGATATAAATATAATGATTGATTTACGGAGCGACACGGTAACCCGGCCCACCGAGGCCATGCGTAAAGCTATGGCCCAGGCCGAAGTGGGCGATGATGTATACGAAGAGGACCCGACCATCAACCGCCTGCAGGAGCTGGCAGCCGAGCTAATGGGCAAGGAAGCGGCCCTGTTCGTCCCGACCGGCACAATGGGCAACCTGGTGGCCCTGCTGGCCCACTGCGAACGCGGCCAGGAAATCCTGCTGGGCGATAACTCCCACGTTTTCTATTATGAGGTTGGCGGAGCTTCGGTCGTGGGCGGCCTGGCTTTCCACACGCTGCCCAACGACCGCTTCGGTATGATTGACCCGGCGATGGTCGCTGGCGCCATTCGCACGCCCGATATTCATTTTGCGCAGACCGGCTTGCTCTGCCTTGAAAATACCCATAACCGGGCCGGTGGAACGGTCTTGAGCAAGGAGCAAATAGACCAGTTGTGCCAGGTCGCCCACGACCGGGATGTACCGGTCCACCTGGACGGAGCCCGGATTTTCAACGCCGCCTCTTTCCTGGAACTGCCCGTAGCCCAACTGGTTGAAAACCTGGATTCGGTCCAGTTCTGCCTCTCAAAGGGCCTGGCAGCCCCGGCCGGTTCGATAGTGGTCGGCAACCGGAACTTTATTGCCAAGGCCCGCAAGATGCGCAAAATGCTGGGCGGCGGAATGCGCCAGGCCGGGGTGCTGGCGGCGGCCGGGATTATCGCCCTGACCGAAATGACCCAGCGCCTGGAAGAGGACCATTACAACGCCCGCCGGTTTGCCCAGAGCCTGGCATGGATTGACGGCTTCGACCTGGACCTTGAGACGGTCCAGACCAACATAGTAGCGGTTAACCTGAACGAAAAGACCGGGACCGCCGCCGAATGGGTCGCGAAGTTAAAAGATAACGGCATATTGGCCGGGGCCGCCGGGCCGCGCCGATTGCGGTTTGTCTTTCATAATGACGTTGACAGGGCCGGCCTGGAAAAAGCCCTGAGTACTATCTCCAACCTTGCCAGCTAAGCAGACGCCGTAGAGAGGCAAGGAAACCTAAAATGCGATTCGATATTCTAACGCTGTTCCCACAAATGTTTGAAGGCCCCATGAAAGAAAGTATCCTGGGGCGGGCCATCAACCAGGGCTTGATTGAGGTCCATACTCATAATATTCGAGATTGGGGATTGGGACGGCATAAACAGGTGGATGATTATCCCTACGGAGGCGGAGCCGGGATGGTCTTCCGGCCGGAAGCGGTCTTTGGCGCGATCGAAGAAGGACTGGGCGTCAAGCTTGGTTCAGCCGAAGAACCGGCCCCACCGCCGGACTTCCCGATTCTATTGATGAGTCCCCAGGGCCAGGTCTTTGACCAGGCGATGGCCCAGGAACTGGCCGCCTACCCGCGCCTGGCGCTGGTCTGTGGGCATTACGAGGGGCTGGACGAGCGAATAGTCCAGCACGCCATCACCAGAGAAGTCAGTATCGGGGATTTTGTCCTGACCGGGGGCGAACTGGCGGCAATGGTTATCGTGGACGCGGTAGCCCGGTTGGTGCCGGAAGTGCTGGCCGAAGAGTCACCTGGTGAGGAGTCGCATACGCGGCCTTTACTGGAATACCCTCATTACACCCGCCCAGCCACCTTTCGGGGCTGGGGCGTGCCGGAGATCCTCGTTTCAGGGCATCACGGAAAGGTTGCCGACTGGCGATTCAAAGAGGCTTTGCGCCGGACGATTAAACGGCGGCCGGACTTACTGGTAAAACTGGAACTTCAACTGGATAAAAAAGAAAGAAAGCTGCTGGAACAGGTTCTTGGGGAAGAAGAAAGCCAGGGTCATAGTTGACAAACCCTGGCTTCTCCATCAAAAACGGTGCTTGGCGGCGTTAGTTTTTGTTTTCCTGGACCTGGCGTAACAGGTCAAATGCCTTGAGGCGGGCGACAACGGCTTCGATACTTTCGTCGGGGGTGCTGGCACCGGCGGTTACGCCAACGGTTTGCACTCCCTCGAACCAGGCCGCTTCCAATTCATCGGGCCCCTCAATCTTGTAAGTCCTGGCTCCTTCAGCCTCGCAGATGTCGCGCAGGTGAGCCGTATTGGCGCTTTTCTTACCGCCGATGACCACCATAACTTCACATTCCTGGGCCAGTTCCTGGGCCGAGCTTTGCAGGTGGGTCGTCGGGGCGCAGATAGTGTTATGGACCTTGATTTCTTTGGTCTTACCTAAAAACTGCTCGTTGACCTGAACCACGAAATGCTTGAAGTGGTCCAAAATCTGGGTACTCTGACTGACAATCCCCAGGCGCTTGGGCGGGCGCATGTCTTTAATATCGTTAAAGTCCATTGTCGCGATAGTATCTTTACCGGCCCACCCTACAATGCTTTTTACTTCCGGGTGGTTCTGGTCGCCATATACAATGACTTTGTAACCCTGGTTAACCATATCGCGGGCGGATTGCTGGATAAGAGTTACCAGCGGGCAGGTAGCGTCTAGCACTTCCAGGCCGCGGGCGCGGGCTTCTTCAATGACCTGGGGCGCGACACCGTGAGCGGTAAAAGCAATCGTGCCGCTGCTTACCTGGTCCAGTTCGCGAGTATCTACGTTGCCAACTCCCAGTTTTGCCATATGATTGACGACTACCGGGTTATGGACTAACTGCCCGAAGGTGGTGATATTGGGGTTCACGCCGCGTCCCTGGGCTTCCTTTTCAACCATTTGAATGGCCTTACGGACGCCGAAGCAAAACCCCATTTCCCTTGCCAGCTTGATTTCCATGCTCGTACTACTACCTCTAAAACAACTTTCTCAATGCGCAATTTCTTTGTTTCATTACGCGCCGGTACTGTTAACTTACCTGTCTATTATACCATTTTTCACAAACTTTAAAAGGGCTAGGGGCATTTAATTCTTGTAATTAAGCATTAAGGTAGCTTATATCATGATTTTTCCTTGCAAAATTGGAGGCCGGACAGTTATACTCAGTCGTAGAGTTGAGGGATTAAGGACAAAATAACCCTGGAAAGGACCAACCGGGAGTGTATGTAATCGGAACCGCCGGACACGTAGACCACGGCAAAAGCACGCTAGTAAAAGCCCTGACCGGCATAGACCCGGACCGCCTGGAAGAAGAAAAACGCCGCGAAATGACGATTGACCTGGGCTTCGCCTGGTTAAAACTGCCCGGCGGCCGGGAAATCAGTATCATTGATGTGCCGGGCCACGAACGCTTTATCAAGAATATGCTGGCGGGCGTCGGTGGGGTGGATGCCGCTTTGCTGGTAATAGCCGCCGATGAAGGCATCATGCCGCAGACCCAGGAACACCTGGATATTTTGAAACTGCTTCAAATCGAACGCGGTCTGGTAGTTTTAACCAAGTGCGACATGGTTGATACCGAGTGGCTGGAACTGATGACCGAGGAAGTGCGCGATAAGCTGAAGCACAGTTCGCCCGGGCTGGCGAACGCGCCGATTGTCCCGGTTTCGGCCCGGACCGGCCAGGGACTGCCCGAACTATTGAAAACCCTGGATGGCCTGCTGGATAATGTCCCGGCCCGGCCTGATATGGGCCGCCCGCGCCTGCCGATTGACCGCGTTTTCAGCGTGAGCGGCTTCGGTACGGTCGTGACCGGCACCCTGATAGACGGTAAACTGTCCCTGGGGCAAGAAGTGGAAATCCAGCCCGGCAACCTGCGCAGCCGGATTCGCAGCATTCAGATGCACAAGACCAAGGCCGAAGCGGCCGGGCCAGGCAACCGGGTTGCGGTCAACCTGACCGGGCTTGAGGTAGGCGAACTGCACCGGGGAATGATGCTCACGGTACCGGGCTGGCTGGAAGCAACCGACCGCCTGGACCTGCGAGTAGAGATGCTGGGCGACTCGCCGGTGGAACTTACCCAGAACAGCCGCTGGGACTTCTTTAGCGGTTCCGCGGAAGCAACCGCCGGTGTGACAATCCTGGATAAGCCAAAACTTTTACCGGGTGAAACCGGTCTGGTGCAGGTCCGCCTGAGCGAGCCGATGCCGATTGCCCGTGGCGACCGCTTTATTTTACGCTTGCCATCGCCCAGCCAGACTATCGCCGGGGGTATCGTAATTGACCCGCACCCGCGCCGCCACAAACGCTTCCAGGAAGAAGTCCTGCAAACCCTCAAGACCCTGGAAAAAGGCACCCCGGCTGAAATAACCCTACAGCGGCTCAATACCGGCACGCGCTTGCCCCGCGATATCCGCTCGGTGGCCGAAGAAGCCGGAAGTGACCTCAAGGAAACCCAGGCCGCCCTGGCCGAACTGGTCAAGCAGGGAACGGCTTTCTTGCTGTCGGATGACGCCGAGGTTAAAGAACAGGCCCTGAAGGCCGGAGAAGCCGTAGTATTGGCCCCCAGCCAGGTTGTAGTCGGCGGGGCCGCCTGGCAAGAGTTAATAGAACGCTCAGTCGGGCTGGTCAAACAGTTTCACGGCCAGTTCCCCTTACGGCGCGGCATGGGCCGGGAAGAACTCAAAAGCCGCCTGGGTATCGCCAGCGCAAAAACGCATAACTTTGTGGTCAACCGCCTGCTGGCCGAACAGGCCCTGGTCGAAACGGAAGCCAAACAGGGCGGCAACCCGGCGTTAAGCCTGCCCGGTTTCGAGGTCAAGTTTAACCCGGCCCAGCAAAAACAGGCCGAAAACTTACTGGCCGCTTTCCGCCAGAGCCCCTTTACGCCGCCCAACGTGGGCGAACTGGGCACCGACCCGAACATTGTCGCGGTCCTGGTGGATAGAGCTGAGCTAAAGCGGGTGAGCGAGACGGTTTATTTCCTGGGCGAGACTTATGACCTTATGTTAAAAGCAATCCTGGAGAAACTCGACCAGCAAGAACAGATTACCCTGGCCGAGGTCCGCGATATGTTCAACGCCAGCCGCAAGCCGGTCCAAACTCTGCTCGAATACCTGGACGAACAAAAAATTACCCGCCGCGTAGGCGATGCGCGGGTCCGCTGGTAGAAGTTTCGTTAAACGTGGCACGTTTAACGGGAACCCAAAATGGTTAAACGATGTCCTATTTCCCCTGGGTTTAACCCCTAATTTGTGCCTGAGTAACGTATTTCACGTTTTCCGTTTAATGTGCTAAGTTACCCGGTTAAGTTTACATAATATAAGGAGTGGCTATGGTTTTGAAGCGGCTGGGGTTAGTGTTAAGCATCTGGTTTTGCCTGCTGCTGGTTTTTTCGAGCGCACCGGCCCTGGCTCAGTCCCAGGTAGCCTCAGTCCAGGCCCAGGCCAGCGACCCAACCGCCAGCCGCCCTGCTCCTACCACGCCCAACTCCAATTCGACTTACTTCCCTGAAACCGGCCACTATTTAGGCGGTACTTTCCGGGCTTACTGGCAGCGCTACGGCGGGCTGGCCCAGTTCGGGCTACCGCTGACCGAGGAATTCCAGGAACTAAACCCGGCTGATGGAAAAGTTTATACCGTCCAGTATTTCGAGCGCAACCGGTTTGAGTATCATCCCGAGTTCAAAAACACTTTTTACGAAGTGCTGTTGGGTTTGCTGGGACGCCAGGCGACAACAGGCCGGACTTTCCCGGACGCCCCGGCTTTTACCACGACTTCCCGGCGCTTCTACTTTCCCGAAACCCGCCATTCGCTGTCCAACGGCTTCAAGACCTACTGGGAAAGCCGGGGCGGCCTGGCAATTTACGGCTACCCAATCAGTGAAGAATTCCAGGAAGGCGGCTATACCGTCCAGTATTTCGAACGGGCCAGGTTCGAATATCATCCTGAAAACCGGGGCACCCCCTATGAGGTCCAGCTTGGCCTGTTAGGCACCAACCTTTTAACCGCCACCGGGCGAGTCTTACCGCAGGCTTTCCGGGTCCAGCCTGAACCGGGAAGTGTCGTCCAGGGCCACGCCTTGCAGGTGACGGTCAGCGCGGCGGGCGGTCAATTGCTGGGAAGCAGCCTGGCCGGTGTGAAACTAAACTTCTTTCAACAGGGGGATAAACAGGTCGCCGTTGCCGGGGTCGTTAGCGACGCGCCCCTAAGGCCCCGCTTGCTGGTTACGGAAATCAAAGACGCCAGCGGAGTCGTGCGCCGCTTTGAACAAAACATCGGGGTCCTGGCCGGGCAGTTTGAACAACAACAGATCGAAGTGGACCCTACCGTGGAAGCCAGTTTAGGCTCCGATGAAGAACAGGCCCGGGAACGCGCCCGCGTCTACAGTTTCTACAATACCGTAACACCCGAAAAACTCTGGACCGGCCGTTTTAGCTGGCCGCTGTCGGTTAAAGCGCCGATTACCACGCCCTTTGGCAGCCGCCGGAACTATGTTGGCGGCGGTTATGAGGTCCACGACGCCATTGATTTCGGGGTTCCGTCCGGTACGCCCATCCTGGCACCGCAGCGGGGCCGGGTCGTCCTGGCCGAGTTTCAAAAAGTGCGCGGCGGAATCGTCATTATCGACCACGGGTTGGGCGTGCATACGGCCTATTTCCACCAGTCCCGCATCCAGGTTAAAGTAGGCGATATGGTCAGTACCGGCAACCTGATTGGCTACGTTGGGACAACCGGGCTTTCAACCGGGCCGCACCTGCACTGGGAAATGCGCCTCGGTTCCACCGGGATAGACCCCGAGGAATGGGTGGGGCGGAATTTTATCGCCGCAGACGAGGTTAATCTTGTAAATCAAACACCCTCCCACAGCCGGGTATATCGCTATTAGACCGTGGGGAACTTAACATGACCTGGCATTTTATTATAGATGGTTACAACCTGATGAAGACCGACCCGGAACTGGCAATGTTTATGCGTCACGGGTTGGAATATGCCCGTGAGGGTGTCATAAAGCGCGTTGATAATGCCAGCGGCCTCAAGAATGCCCGCACGATCACGATTGTCTTTGACGGGCACCAGAACGGCCAGGCGGTCGAAACCAAACAGCGGCGCGGCCGCCTGGTAATCATCTTTAGTAAGCTGGGCGAAACCGCCGACGAAGTTATCAAACGGCTGGTAAGCACCTATACCACGGCCGAAGAAGTGAAAGTAATTTCCCGGGATTGGGAGTTAAAGGACGCGGCCCGCCAGGCCGGGCAAACTTCGGGCAATATCAAACGCAAGGCAAGCCTGAACCAGGCCCGGCAGCAAGCGAAGGCGAAAGAAGAAGACTCCCAGGGCTGGAATAACAGCACCAAAAAGCGGGGCCCAGCCCGGCGTCCTGCTAAGAGCAGCCGCAAAAAAGGCCCCGGTGATGACGTATACTGGTAGCTTATTATATGGACAAGCTCGCCTGGCTGTGCTACCCTTTAGCTCAACACAATAAGAAGTTATTACCTTAAATCTTCTTTAACCCAGCGAAGGAGGAACCAGTAATGAGCCCCTACGTTTTCATACGGCAGTTTCGGACTCACAGCAGCGAAGGTTACGCCATTATGGAACGGGACGTGCGCATCGGGCGGGTAGATCTCCATTTCGCTACCGAAAAAGTCTACGCGATGATCGTCCTGGAAAGAGAAATGTCCGAAAATGATGTCGCCGGCATCATTGAGGAGATTGATAACAACCTGGTAATCAGCGCCACCGTCAAAAGGGAAGACCTCAACGTCTGGGTTTACACCGGGCGCGAGATGGGCTTCTTTACCGACCAAGAGCCTTATATTGATGAGGGCGAATTCGATGAAGATGAGGACGACCTGGACGATGATGACCTGGATGACGATGACCTGGACGATGATGACCTGGATGATCTTGATGATGAGGAGGAGGATTTAACTTAGTTTACATAATCAATTTCTTGCCAAAATTCAAATAAACCTGTATAATAACCTCCCGAGATTGAATAATCTGGGCGTTTTGAGTTTTCCCCAGAGCTTGCTGCGCTAACCGTTATATAACGGGAACCCGGGCAAGCTTGATTGTAGGTATGGCTGGATAATATCCCCCATTTTCAAAACGCAGCGACCGGAGCGGGCAAATCTCAAACAAGCCCACCGTCCAGGTTCAGTTCGTCTCAATTGATAAGAGGTAATTTTTAACGCATGAATAGTATCGAAGAAGTAGTAACTGCCACCCCGGAAACGGCTGTTTCCACCAACCCGGAGCAAGAAAAACAAGAAGCAGAAGTTGAAGTAACCGGTGCCGCTCTTCCCACTCTAACTGTAGAGTTGGACGAGAATGGACCGGTTTCTTTAATGGAACAATTGCTGAACGACCCGGCCAGCCGCCCACGCACCTTTGAATACGGACAGGTCCTGGAAGGGACCCTTATGTTCAAAGACAGCGGCGAAATACTGGTCGACATCGGGGCAAAAAGCGAAGGGATTGTACCCAACCGCGAGTTCCAGACACTCAGTGCTGAAGAAGTAGCCGGCCTGAAAATCGGCGATAACCTGCTGGTCTTTGTCATTCAACCGCAGAACCAGGAAGGGTACACCGTTCTTTCGATTGATAAAGCCCGGCTGGAGAAAATCTGGCGCAAGCTGCAGATCCTTTCGGAAGCTAACGAAATTGTCCAGGGTGACGTGGTCGGCTTTAACAAAGGCGGGTTGCTGGTTGAGCTGGAAGGGGTGCGCGGTTTCGTACCGAGTTCCCAGGTCAGCGGCCTTGGCAACGGCCCGGAAGCCGCCAAACAGGCGGAATTGGCCCGGTTGGTCAACACCAAAATGCCGCTTAAGATCATTGAGATTGATCGCGGCCGCAACCGGCTGATCCTGTCGGAACGCCAGGCTACCCAGGAAAAACGGGATGCTCAGAAAGAGCGCCTCATTGTTGAACTGGAAGCCGGTCAGATCCGTGATGGCGTGGTTACGACCATTTGCGACTTTGGCGCCTTTGTTGACATTGGCGGGCTGGACGGATTGGTCCACCTGAGCGAAATGTCCTGGAGCCGGGTTAATCACCCGAGCGAACTGGTCAAAGCGCGCGATCAAATCAAGGTGTACGTCCTGAGCGTAGATGAGAACCGCAAGAAGGTTGCGCTCTCTATCAAACGCACCCAGGCCGAACCCTGGAGCCAGATTGCCGCTTCCTACGAGCCAGGTCAGGTCCTGCAGGCGACAATTACCCAGGTGGCGAACTTTGGAGCTTTTGCCCGCATCGCTGACGGTATCGAAGGTCTGATCCACGTTTCCGAGCTTTCGGAAGAACGGGTCCAGCACCCCAGCAGCGTGGTCAAGGAAGGCGACGTAGTGAACGTCCGCCTGCTTAGCCTCGACCCGCAGCGCCGCCGGATGGGCCTGTCTATCCGCAAGGCCGCGCCTGATTACGATGGCACTGTCGAAGCGGAAGCTGAAACCGAAAGAGAGCCGGTCGGCGCTACCGCCTAAACCGCTTGCTTTAGAATAAAAGAACAGGGCCATTAAAAACTGGCCCTGTTTTTTGTTTTATAAGAAATTAATCCCGGTTGGAAAAGAATCACGGGTTAGCTATTGGAAGCAAGCAGGTCAGACTCGGCCTTACTGGCGTCTGCCTGGGCGGGTCCGGGCTGTTCGCGCAGGCGGCGGACCGGCGAAAAGAAGACCCATAAAAAGGCCAGGCTGATACCGGTCGCCCCAATCCACAGGGTAGTGCGCAACCCCACTACTTCACCCAGGAAACCACCCACCAGCGAACCGACCGGTATAGTGCCCCAGACCACAAAACGCATGCTGGCATTCATCCGGCCCTGCAAACGGTCGGGCGTTATAGCCTGCCGCAGGCTGACCTGGTTGATATTGTAGACCGTCCTGGTCAGGTTCGTAATAAACATACACCCGATTAACAGCGGGACCGACATTTGCCAGGTACCGCTGGCTAAAGGTAGCAGGAAATGTATAAAACCAAAGCACGCCGACCCCACAATGGTCATGCCCAGGCCAATCCGCCGGACCAGCCAGCCTGCCAAAAACGCGCCCAGTAAAGAACCCACACTCCCGACCGCGAAAATTATACCGATAAAAATGGGCTCCAGGTGCAGTTCATTTACCATAAACAGGGTGAAAACTACAAAAAGCATGTTGCTGAACAGGTTTGTAGTCCCGGTACAGGCAGCGATAGAACGCAGTATGGGATTGCCAAAGACGACTTGCAAGCCCTCGCCAATCTCTTGCCAGATATTGCTTTTGTGGGTGGTTGGGTGTATTTCCTTTACTTCAGGCTTTTTGATCAGGCTGATTAAAAAGGCCGACACCAGAAAAGAAACGGCATCCAGGAGGATAGCCACCGGAGCAGTCACTAACTGCACCAGCGCCCCGGCCACACCCGGCCCGGTAATCTGGGCCACCGAGCTGCTGATTTCCAGCTTGCCGTTGCCCTCAACCAGATGGTCGCGCTCCACCAGCGCAGGCAGATAAGACTGGTAAGCCACGTCAAAAAAGACCGTCAATACCCCGGTCAACAGCGCCACCCCATAGAGAAGTTCGATACTCAGCGCGTTGAAAAAGTAAGCCAGCGGGACCAAGCCTAGCAGCAAGCCGCGCCCGATGTTGGCCAGAATCAGGATAGGGCGGCGGTACAACCGGTCCACCCATACCCCGGCGAATAAACTTAAGACCAGAAAAGGTAAAAACTCGACAGCGGCCAGCAGGCCCATTTCGGCCGGAGTAGCTTTGAGGAGCAATACGGCGGTAAGCGGCAAACCCAGTAGAGTTACCTGCGACCCAAAAAGAGAAATTGTTTCGCCCGACCACAGCTTTAAGAAGTCGGGATGCCGCCACAGCCCGGTAAATTTTGCATGCATAAATAAACCTCCATCTTAAAAAATATCCTTGAGGAAGGCTTGCTGAATTAAATTACTCAGTCAAAGTCTTTATTTTGTATCTTTATCTTTGATTAGCCCTTGCCAGGCAGGCGCTTTGAACAGGGCGATAGAAATGCCGTAAACCTCGCCCTCTGGGTCATCCGGCTCTTGCAAGAAGTTTTCAATCAGGTCTTTAAGCTGGGCGGCGAAAGCTTCGGCCTTTTCCCTGGAAATCCGGGCGTGCGGAAAACCACTGAAAATATCGGCATCTTCTTTGTAATCCAGGAAAGCGTCGGCTAACTCATCGCGAGCATCGGTCAGAAATTTAAGGCTGAGCAGCCCCGCTTCCGTTAACTCCTGGGGCATATCGTACATGAAAATCCGGGCCGTACGGGTGTAGTACCTGGCAATAATGCCCCGTGTAACGCGCAGCGCCACTACCTGGGCCAGCCCGGCCGCTTCCAGCACGTGCAGGTGATATCCAATCGCGCCGGGGGTAGCGCCCAGCCGTTCGGCAAGTTGCTTGGCCGTAGCCGGTTGGTGCCGGATGATGCGCAAAATTCGCATCCTTACCGGGTCGCTCATAGCTTTGAACTGCTCCAGGCTATTTATGGTCAGGCGCACGGGCAGGTCGGGCATTGTTACCGGCACATTGTCCGGCAAAATAGGTAGCGTTTCGGTTTCGGGTGTTAAGTCGGCCAACGTCTTTCTCTTTAATTTCTTTATCAAAAGCAAGGTTATGTGACGGCTTAGTTTCCCAGTACGTACTAATAATATAGCACGTCATTCCCATGAGTCAATAGCCGGTTATAATTAATCAACTCTGTAAAAAGCTTAAATAGTTAACCGCCTGGATAATCAATTCGTTTAACTGCCTCAATAGTGATCCTTTAGGGGCAAGTAAAGGAACATTTCTTGCAAGAAAAGAGAGGGTACGGGCAATAAGTCGAAGCGGAAAATCAAAAGCGTCAAGTATTTTCTAACGGTAAATCAGCAGAAACCATAAGGTGTACGTAGCTATTTATCAGCTGGAAATGCAACTTGTTTCTAACACTTTACTAACAAAGTAGGCCGGAAGTTTGTTTACAGTTGTGGTACAATACCTGAAATAAGCCTGAGAAATAACTTTAACCGGTGTGGCTTGAAGAAAGAGGCTTGTTCCCGGAATGGAAAGGGCGAACAACATTTTCCCTTTTTACCCCATATTATTAAACACAACCATTAAGAAGCTCTCATAGTAAAACCAAGTTCTACATATAGAAAGCCTTTTTAATCGCAAAAAGCTGAGTACTTTTTGAAGACAAATCTCAATAACTGGACTACGTTCGTTTGCTTGTGCTAGGCTTTAGCAAGGCGGAAGGCAGGGCATTTGCCTGTTAACTCTAGTGGGAGAGAAATTTTATGTCAGATAGGTTCGAAAAATTTACCGAGCGGGCCCGTAAAGTTTTGACGCTGGCCCAGGAAGAAGCCCAACGCTTCAACCATAATTATATTGGCACCGAACACCTATTGCTCGGTCTGGTGCGCGAGGGTGACGGAGTAGCGGCCCGCGTGTTAAATAACCTGGGGGTAGAACTACATAAAGTTCGCTCTGCCGTTGAATTTATTATCGGACGTGGCGATCGCGCTGTAATGGGCGAAATAGGCCTTACGCCACGTGCTAAAAAAGTTATCGAGTTAGCAGTCGATGAAGCACGACGCCTCAATCACCATTATATCGGTACCGAGCATTTACTTTTGGGCCTGGTACGCGAGGGTGAAGGTATCGCTGCCGGGGTGCTGGAAAGCCTGGGAGTCAGCCTGGAAAAGGTACGCCAGCAGGTCATCCAGGTCCTTAACCAGAGTACCTACAGCAGCCAGCCTAAACAATCCAGCGCAACACCTTTTGTAGATGCCATGGGCGTGGACCTGACCGAGCAAGCCCGGCAGGACCGCCTGGACCCGGTTATTGGCCGCAAGAAAGAAATCGAACGGGTCGTTCAGATACTTTCCCGCCGGACCAAAAATAACCCGGCCCTGATTGGTGAACCCGGCGTAGGTAAGACCGCAATCGTAGAAGGTCTGGCCCAGCGGATTATTAGCGGCGATGTGCCGGAAAACCTGCTCAACAAACGCTTGCTGGCTTTGGACATTGGCGCCCTGGTCGCCGGTACCAAGTATCGCGGCGAGTTTGAAGAACGCCTGAAAAAGGTTGTCGCCGAAGTTAAAAACACCGGCGCAATCCTCTTCATTGACGAATTACATACCCTGGTCGGTGCCGGTGCGGCCGAGGGCGCGGTAGACGCGGCTAATATTCTGAAACCGGCCCTGTCACGCGGCGAGTTGCAGACGATTGGCGCGACCACCCTTGACGAGTACCGCAAGTACATTGAGAGGGATGCCGCCCTGGAACGCCGTTTCCAGCCGGTCCAGGTGGACGAACCGAGCGTTGAAGATACCGTCCAGATTCTGCGGGGTATCAAGAGCCGCTACGAAGAGCATCACCGCTTGATTATTACCGATGAGGCCCTTAAAGCGGCGGCGGAACTGGCGGCGCGTTATGTGACCGACCGCTTCCTGCCTGACAAAGCGATTGACTTGATTGACGAGGCTTCCAGCCGGGTGCGCATGCACCGCAGCAGCAGCCCGCCGACTCTCAAAGAAGCGCTGCGCGGCCTCGACAGCATCCGCAAGGAAAAAGAAGCGGCTATCAGCGCCCAGCAATTTGAACTGGCGGCGGACCTGCGCGACCGGGAAGACCGGCTTCGCGAACGGATTACCGAAATGGAATCCAAGTGGGAAAACCAGCAGGAAGGCGAAAAGCCCTACGTAACCGAGGAAGATATTGCTGAAATCGTTTCGATGTGGACCGGCATTCCGCTGATGCGCATCGCGGGCGAAGAAAGCGAACGCTTGCTCAAGATGCGCGAAGAACTGCACAAACGCATCATCGGACAGGAAGAAGCGATTGATAAAATCGCCAAAGCGGTCCAGCGCAGCCGGGCCGGGGTTAAAGACCCCAAACGGCCGATTGGTTCGTTTATGTTCCTGGGTCCGACCGGTGTCGGTAAGACCGAACTGGCGAAAGCCCTGGCCGAGTTCATGTTTGGTAGCGAGCAATCGTTAATCAAAATTGATATGAGCGAGTTCATGGAGCGCCACAACGTCAGCCGGTTAGTCGGAGCGCCTCCGGGCTACATCGGTTACGAAGAAGGCGGCCAGTTGACCGAAGCGGTCCGCCGCAAGAACTATTCAGTAGTGCTGCTTGATGAAATCGAGAAAGCGCACCCGGAAACCTTTAATATGCTGCTGCAAATCCTGGAAGACGGGTATCTCAGTGATGCCAAGGGTCGCCGGGTAGACTTCCGCAACACGATCATTATTATGACCTCGAACGTGGGCGCGGAATTTATCAGCAAAAACAGCATGGGTCCCGGTTTCAAGACCAACCAGGATGAGTCCAAGCAGGCCGCGACCGATTACACGGCCATGCAGAACAAAGTCCGGGATGAGCTGAAACGAATGTTCCGGCCGGAATTCTTAAACCGGATTGACGATATTATCGTCTTCCACCAGTTAACTTCTATTGAAATTCGCCAGATTGTGAACCTGCTGCTCAAACGGGTACAGGTCCAGCTGGTGGAGCAAGAAATTACACTGGAAGTTACCGAAGCCGCGATGGACCTCATTGCCAAGAAGGGTTACGACAAGCAGTATGGGGCGCGTCCGTTGCGCCGCGTAATCCAGAACGAGCTTGAGGACCGCCTGGCCGAAGGCATTCTGAACCAGACTCTGCTGCCACATAGCAAAGTTATCGTAGATGCCGAAAACGATGAATTCAAGCTTATCCCCATTTCACTGGATGGCGACCTGGCGGCCTTACCGGCTGGCCCGGTGGGAGCTTTACCGGCTCCTGACCCTGAAGGTGGCGAACCGGTCGAAGCTTAAGTTTAACGTACCTGAAAGGGCAGCCGAAAGGTTGCCCTTTTTAATGCGCCGACAAAGGTTGTTTATTTTCAATATTCAGATTAAAATAGACAGTATAAATTGTATGGCTAGTGGGTTTGGTTGTAAAGTTTACTCAGGATTATCCCCCATTGATTTACTAAATCAGATAGAAGTTTTAAGCTAAATGAATGAATTGGATTATATCGAAAAAGATATTGCCTTTTTAAGCCACTCTGACGCAGTGCAGCAAATTCTAAAAGTTTTAAGTTATACAACCGGCCTGCGTATTTCACTGGTGGCCCGGGTAACTGAAGACTCGTGGACAGCTTGCGCAGTCCTGGACGAAGCTAATTTCGGGCTTAAACCTGGCGACAACCTGGAGTTACGAACCACTTTCTGAAACGTTGTGCGAGGCACGGTCGCGCCTCTAATCGTCAACCAGGCAAGCCAGCATCCTGAGTATGCCAATAATATAACTGTAAATACGTACGGTATTGAGAACTATATCGCCGTACCGCTTATACGGCGCGATGGCCGCTATTTTGGCGTACTTTGCGCCCTTGATATTCAACACGAACCGGCTAATCTCAGTGAAAATAGCCTGGCTACCTTCAAGTTACTCGCGCAACTGATTGCCTTCGAGCTGGAAGCCGAGGATGAAAAACAGGCCAGGGAAGCCGAAATTGATACCCTTAACGATATTATCGCTATCGCGGCCCACGATTTGCGCCAGCCCCTGACCGCCCTACAACTCCGGGCTCACCTGGCTGCCCGCTGGGCCCGCCGGGACGGCGTAAGTAAGGAACTAAAAACGATGCTGGATAGCCTGGTGGTGGATGTCCGGCGCGCCTCCGCTTTGACCGATACTTTGCTGGATGTCGGGCGGCTTGCCGCAGGTGGGTTTAAGCTGGACATAGGTGAGACTAACATGGTGCAGCTAACCTTAAAAGCGGTCGAGGATCTTCAAAGCGCTTTTCATACGGCCAAATTTGAATTGGAGCTGCCAACCGAACTGAATATACAGGGGGATGAAACGCGGCTGGGCCAGGTAGTGCGCAATTTGCTGGACAATGCCATAAAGTATTCGAAGGGTTCTACTAAACCGGTAGAAGTACGCCTGAGCGCCTTACCCGGTGAAGAACTTTTCCTACAGGTCAGAGATTACGGCATGGGCGTGCAGGAAAGTGATTTAGGGAAGTTGTTCGAGCGCCAGTTCAGGACACCGGAGGCTAAAGCTTCCGGTATTCAGGGTTCAGGGTTCGGCCTCTATATCAGCCAGGAGATTATCGAAGCTCATAAGGGCAAAATCTGGGCCGACCTACCATCCGGCGGCGGCCTGCGCTTTAATATAACACTACCGCTCTTTAGTAAAGAATAACGGTAGGACGAGTAATCTTCTATCTCCCACTAAACCTTAAACCGTTTTCACCCCGAAAGTTCCATTTTTAACTCTTACCTGCAACGTCTCACCGGCAATGATTTCGCCTGCATCCGTAATTACCCGCCCATCCGCTTCCCGGCTCACAATAGCATAACCGCGTTCGAGAATCTGGTTCGGATTCAGCACTTTCAAGCGACTGGCCAGAGAACTTACCCGGGCCTGGCGCAATTCCAGCGAATGATTCAAGTGCATGCTATTGCGCTCTTTAAGCTCTTCCATGCGGCGGCGAATCGCCGCAATCCGGGCAGCCGGTGACGACAAAATCAGGCGGCGGTTAATACTTTCCAGGCCGCTGCGTTCTTCGTCCAGCTTATTTTGCAGGGCAATATAGACCCGGTCAGCCAGGCTGTGTACTTCATCGCGCAACTCGTCCAGGTGCGGCGCAACCAGTTCGGCGGCGGCGCTGGGCGTGGGCGCGCGTAAATCGGAAACAAAATCCACGATGGTATAGTCTACTTCGTGGCCTACCCCGGTCACGACCGGTATGCGGCTGGCAAAAATCGCCCGGGCGACCCGCTCATCGTTAAAAGCCCACAGGTCTTCCAGGGAACCACCGCCCCGGGCCACAATAATAACTTCAACCTCGGCAAGCTGGTTCAGGGCGGCCAGAGCCCGGACTATTTGCGGAGGCGCGGCCTCACCCTGGACCTGGGTCGGTGATAAAATCAGATGGGCCAGCGGGTAGCGCCGCCCCAGCACATTCAAAATATCCTGGAAAGCGGCAGCGGTCGGTGAAGTAACAATCCCGATAGTTCTGGGACGGACCGGCAGCGGGCGCTTTCTTTCAACAGCAAAGAGACCTTCGGCTTCCAGGCGCTGTTTGAGAGCCTCGAACTCCAGGTGCAACCGGCCAACCCCGTCCGGCTGAATCTGGTCGACATAGAATTGAAGCCGCCCATTAGTCTCATACACATCCATCCGGCCGTGCATAATATAATTAGAGCCATCGCGAGGCAGGTGGGCCTGGCGCATAGCCGCCGGTTTGAACAGGACACACGACATCTGGCCGGTGCCATCTTTAAGGCTGAAAAAGTAATGGCCGCTGGCGGTCCGACTGCAACCGGAGACCTCGCCTTGCATCCACAGGTCGCTGAGATGTTCGTCGCAATCCAGTTTTATTTTTAGATAATAAAGGGCTTCGGTGACTGAATAAATTTCCATGTAGGGGTAATTTCCAACTTTTTTAGATAGGATGTTTTGCCAAGTTTTCCCCAAAAAGTACTAGTTTTCCAGAATTTAACCCTGCTTATCCCCAATTATCCCCAATTATCCCAATTTTTACCCAGGAGTGCTGGAGGGTTTTCGGTTATCTGGGGAAAGCATAATTCCGCTGACTCAGGGGTGAAATTGTACAGGGTTTAAGCCTTTGCCAGTTTCTTCCGGCGCTTGCGCTGGCGGTCCAGGTAATCCAGAATCAGCATGGTTGTAATTTCGGGCCGCTGGCTCAATACCGGGTGTGAAGCACCCGGCACGATACAAAGTTCGCTGCCCTTTATCGCCCGGTGAATATCCAGGGTCTGCGCCAGGCTGCCAAAATTGTCGTGTTGCCCGGTCATAACCAGGGTTGGAACAGCAATCCGGCCCAGGTCATCTTTGGAGTAATTGGGCTTCTCCAGCCACATTTCACTCAGTTGGGCGGCCAGTTCTTTCCAGTAACCCATGCCCTGGCTGCCGTGCTGCTGTTCCAGGTTATCGGACCAGGCCGGGAAATGCTGCTCGATGTACTCAGGGCGGAGTGTTTCCATAGCTTTGAGGCAGGATTCGTCATTGTAGTAATTCGCCCCGATTAGCACCAGGTTTTCAATCATTTCGGGATAGCGCTGGGCCAATTCGAGCAGGGTAATCGCGCCATCACTGAATCCAACCATTGCCGCCCTGGAAACATTCAAATAACGTAGCAAGCCAACCGCGTCCGCCGCCAGGACATCATAGCCGCTAAAACCCTGGGCCGGGTTATTAGTCCGGCCGTGTCCCCGGTGTTCGAAAGCAATAACCCGGTATTGCTGGGCCAGGCGAGGCAGTTGAAAACTCCAGTCGCTATTAGCGCCAATTACCCCGAAAGCACCGTTAAATAAAAAGAGCGGCTCCGCGCCTTCCGGCCCGTGCAGCTCATAATAAATATCCAGGTCATTTACCTTCGCGTAAGGCATTTGTCACCTTTCAGTTGAATGTAGTCGGTAGCCGCTTAGAAATCACCGTTAAATTGCTTATTTTAAGCAAACTTACCCGGTAACGCCAACTTAAGCGAAATACCGGCTACCGGCCGGGCCGGTTTAGGCCGGTTCAAGCAGCATCAAAGTCTGCCCATACTCGACCGGTTGGCCGTTTTCAACCGAAATGCGGACACACCGGCCGCGATGGTCGCTTTTGATTTCGTTCATGATCTTCATCGCTTCGATGATGCCGATAACCTGGTCCCGCTCGACCATATCACCTTCCTGGACAAAAGGAGTATCCTTCGGGTCAGGGCCGCGATAGAAAGTGCCGACCATAGGGGCGACAACTTTATGGAAAGAGTCCTGGGGCGGCGCGCCCGGGTCGGGAATGGCCGAAGCAGGCGCTGGGTTAGTCGATAATGAAATAGGCACATCGTGCTGGGCCTGGGCCAGTCCTGCGACCTGGGGTGGCAGCATTACCGGGGCCGGGGTGGGCCGTTTGCGCTTGATAACCAGGCGTTGCGCGCCGTTATCACGCTCCAACACCAGCTCGGTTATATCATTATCATGGACCAATTTCACCAGTTCGCGTACTTCCTGATTGGTGAAAGCGCTCTGACCATCGAAGTTTGATGCCGGGTTAGTAGCCGGGGCAGCTTCAACCGGCCCGGCTTCATGAGAACTTACCACCGGCCGCCGCTCTTCCTGGTAAGGGCGGTTGGGGGCCGAGAAAGCGTCATCTTTAGAGCGGGGGTAACCTCGCTTATCCTGGCTACCGCTTCCACCAGGACGGTTTTGTCGCGAGCCTGGTATTGCCATATTAGGCCCTTTCCACGTACTTACCGGTACGGGTATCAACTTTAACCCGGTCTCCGGTGTTAACAAATAACGGGACCGATACGCGCAAGCCGGTTTCAGTCATAGCAAATTTGGTTGCGCCGGTAGCGGTATCACCTTTAATACCAGGTTCGGTTTCGGTGACTTTAAGAATTACAGAGGGCGGGATTTCGATGTCAATCGGTTCGCCATTGTAAGTAAGGATGTCTACGTTATCGCCTTCGCGCACGTAATATTTGATATCACCGATCTGGTCGTCCCGCAACATTACCTGGTCGAAAGTTTCAGTATTCATAAAATGAAACTCATCGCCATCCTGGTATTGGAACTGGTCGGTTTCACGTTCCAGGCGCACATCGTTGAACTTAGCACCAGCCTGGAAGGTATTAACGGTGTTAGCGCCGGTGCGCAAGTTCTTGAAGGAAATTTTGACTTGGGCGCTACCGCGACCAATTTTCTGATGATCAAATTCCAAAATCTTCAGCAGTTGACCTTCATAGTCAATGGTCATTCCACGCTTGATTTCGCTGGTCGAAACCATAAGAAATTTCTACCTCCTAGAATAAATAATAAAAACCTTTTTCAAGTCTGAAATTATACCATAATCCAGCCTAACTTTTACAACCGGTTTCATTGCCTGGCGCTAACATGATATAATCAACTTCGTACCGCCGGCCAGACCACTAACCACGGTTGACAGGAGATACCATCATAAGGAGAGGAATGCAATCAGAGCGAGCCCCAGGGTACGGCCGAAACGGCACACCTTCGGTAAAACCAGACAGGCATGGTCGTCCAGTTGCTAATACTGCTGCCCAACAGCCTGAACACGCTAACTCTGAACGGGTTACCCACCAGAGTACCCGGCGGAACCGGCGTGTTAAAAACCGCCTGCTGATAGCAATACTGGCAATCTTTTTGGTGGCCTTTTCACCCTTTTCTATTGTCGAACTAATCAAAGCTACCAACGAATCAAAGACCTATAGTACCGTCCAATCTATTCCGGCCAGGCCGGTCGCCATTGTATTCGGGGCCGGGTTACAGCGTAATGGGTCACCAAGCTGGATGCTGGCCGACCGCCTGGACGCGGCGGTAGCCTTATACAAGGCCGGTAAAGTCGGAATTTTACTGCTGACCGGCGACGAAGTCACCAGCCAGGAAATCAGCGCCATGCGCAGCTATGCCATTGACAAAGGGGTTCCATCGGCAAAAATCCTTTCCGATAAAGCCGGGCTGCGGACTTACGATAGCTGCTACCGCGCCAATCACAATTTTGGAATTAATAGCGCCATCCTGGTAACCCAGGCTTACCATTTGCCCCGGGCGCTTTACCTTTGCAACGCCCTGGGAGTTGACGCAGTCGGCTTCAAAGCCGGGCAAGAAAATTACCCCAACCAATCTTACTATAACCAGCGCGAATTCCTGGCAACCTTTCTTTCCTGGGTTGACATAAGTATTACCCGGCCCAAACCGGAAATAGTGGATTAATCGTAGAACGTTACACGTCTAACGTAGAACGCAAACAATTTCCCAGGCAGAAAATTGTTTGCGTTCGCGGCTTGCTTTTATCTTTTCCTGTGACAGTTAAATTTAGCGAGTAAGTTGTACTGTTCTACTTTCCAGAAACAGGCAATTTGTATTAGGAATTGCTTAAGCTTTGGTCCCTGGGCGTTAAAGGCTTGCATCGCTCTTTTAAAAATTGTATATTGGCAGCAATGAGTAGTTTTTTCATTAAGGCTGTAAGTTAGGGAGGCAAGCCCATGGCGAAAGGCCCTGCCACCCAGGCGTCAACGGGGAGCCGAAAAAAAGGCCGCCGCACGTCCAGGCCAAGCGCCTTAACCCTTTCAATCTCTCTGTCACTTTTACTTATCGCTCCACTATGCTGGAACTTTTTCAGCACTGGCGGGAACGGTCTTTTTAATGCTGCTAATAAGCCGGGTAGAATTCTCCGGCTGGCCCAAACGGAATATAATTCTGACCCGGCCCCTCTGCCGGGTGAAATATTAATCCGGGTAGAAGCACCACTCTCTAATATTCTCCAAACCGAACTGTCTAAAAGCCTGCGCCCTCTCAGTCAAACCCCTGCCCCAATGGCGGCTTTGATCGGGCAGCGGCTTTCGGGAGACCAATTGCAAAAAGCCTGGCCCCAGGTGCAACCCCTGGCCCAGAAGTTTGGCGTGTGGGCCGCCGACGCAATTGACCCCGAGTTAGGCACCTGGCGGCTGAAACTTGATCCTACGAGCAACCTGACTGATGCTATCGCCGCTTTCCAGGAATTAGAGATTATCCGCTATGCCGAACTCGATTACCCAATTTATGCCTTAACCCAGGAACCCAGTGACCCTTATTTTGCCCAGAACCAGCAACCGGCCGTCCGTGACATTCGCGCCCCGGAAGCCTGGGATGTTTCAACCGGCTCGGATAAAGTAGCAATCGCCATCCTTGATACCGGCCTGGCCTATGGACATAACGACCTGCGCAATAAAATAATGACCGACCGGGGGCGCAATTTTGTGGCCGAACCGGCCAATGATTTCGCCTGGGACGATAACGGGCACGGTACTTATGTTGCCGGAATTGCCGCCGCCGAAACCAATAACAACCTGGGGATTGCCGGGATTAGCTGGGGGGCGCGCCTGCTTTCGGTTAAAGTGCTGGATTATGATAGCTGGGGCAGCATTGCCACCCTGACAATGGGCCTGGCTTACACTACCACCCAGCCGGTCCAGATAGTTAATATGAGTACCGGCGGGCCGGTCAGGTCGCGTGTAATGGAAGATGAGGTGGCAAAAGCCTTTAATAAAGGCCTGGTCCTGATCGCCGCTTCGGGCAACAAAGGCAAGCAAGAATTTACCTACCCGGCCGCTTTTGATAATGTTATCGCTGTGGGTGCCATTGACGAACTGAACCGGCCCGCGCCTTTTTCCACCTATGGACAATACCTTTCGGTCGTTGCTCCCGGTGCCAATATTTTGAGCCTGAACTGGGCCAGCGACCGGGATTATGCCCTGGGTTCGGGTACCAGTTCCGCCTGCCCCTTTGTAACCGGGGCGGCGGCCCTGATGCTTTCGGTAAATCCAAACCTTTCCAACCGCCAGATTCGCAACATTATTGAAGGGACCGCTACGACCATTCCCGGCGTGCTGGCCCCGGCCGGCACACCCGGCGCTACGGCGGCACCCCTGCCGACCCAGACGGCCGGGCCAGTACCCACGCGTATTCCTTTGACCCCGGTGGCTGGTCTACAGGCTGATAGCGCCGGCTCAACATCCCTTAGCGCGATCAACCCTTCCAATTACAATTTCAAACTGGGTTGGGGCAAACTGGATGTCTACCAGGCCGTACTGGCGGCCCAGAATGGCGAGTTTTACCCCGGCCACCACGCTACCCTGACCGGGATTGTTGAAGGTTTACCCAACTCTTTAGATTTAACCGTTTCCCTGGAACCGGGCGATGTGCGGTTCCCGGATAAAAGCGGGCGCTACCAGTTTACCAACCTGCCTCCCGGCTCATACCGGCTGGTAGTTGAGTCTAAAAAATATAACCTTAAAACCACTAACGATTTTCAAATTGAGAGCAGTGACGCTAACGTTGTGGTGCAGAACTTCGACCTTTCCCGGCAGTTAGCCACCAGCCTGGCCGATAAATCGCTGGTAGGGGCCTTTAAGATTGTCACCCAGAAGCCTACAGACAATAAAATCCGCTTCTTCCAGGAATCAGGCCACACCCTGGCCGGGCCTTTCAGGGATTTCTGGGAAGGTAAAGGCGGTTTGCCTATCTTTGGGCTGCCTATCAGTGAAGAGTTCCAGGAAAACGGCATGACCGTCCAGTACTTTGAACGAGCGGTCCTGGAATACCATACCGAGTACGCCAGCACCCGGTTGGAGGTACAGCCGCGCCTGGTCGGTAGCGATGCCGCCAAAGGCCGTACCGAAGCTGCCTTCAAGCGCCTGGCCGAACCCGGCAAGTTGCCGACGGTACCAGCCACTACCCAGTATTTCGACCCCACCGGCCATACTCTCAGTGGCCCCTTCAAAACCTTCTGGGAGGCTAACGGGGCTTTGAGCTTGCTGGGTTATCCTATCAGCGAAGCTTTCGAAGTGACCGATGCGAACGGTAAAAAACGGCTGACCCAATACTTTGAGCGCTGCCGTATGGATTACTTCCCCGAATTTGAAGGTACACCCTATGCCATCCAGCTTGGACTGCTGGCCCGTGAAAGTGCGCAAAAAGCCGGACTGCTGGGCGGCCCCTAGATTCCCGGCTTTCCCTTTAATCAAGGGAAAAAATAGCCCTAACTTACCATAAGTTACTATTGCGTAAAGTAAAAAAAGGTTGTAAATTAGAAGAGCTCGTTATGTTAAGATAGAGCTTAATTTGAATTTTAAATCCCTCCAAAAGCACAAACGGAACTCGAAGTATACAGGAGAACTCAGTAATGGCACTCTCACCCGCTACCCTCAGGCCAATTTCCAGGGGAATTTCTTCTTTTGAAATAATAAGAATATTCTTTGCTTTGTTACTAATTTTCAGTCTGGTATTCAGCGTGAACAGTCCGGCCTTTGCGGCGAGCCAGCCATTGAACGAAACCAGCCACCCGGTCTATACACCGGGTTCTTATGTGCCTGGGGAAGTTATCGTAAAATTCCGGGAACCTGTCGGAGGTAAACGAGTAAATAATATGGGCCTGGAGCCGGAGCGGCTCTTGCGCGACACGCTAAATCAAACCTATGGCTTTTCTCATTATCGTGCCCTGGAACAAATGCCGGGCTACTTCAAATTCTTTGCCGGTCCAAATACGGATATGGAAAAGCTGGTCGCCGCTATTTCCCTGGATCCCCAGGTTGAATACGCCGAGCCGAACTATATTATGCACGCCAAAAGCGCCCCGCCCAATGACGACCTTTACCAGAAACAATACGTTGACAAGAGCGGTTATACCCAGTCCAACCAGTGGTATTTAAGTAAAATTGGAATAACCGATTTATGGAATTTAACTACCGGTAATTCTCACATTATTGCCGTACTGGATACAGGAGTTAATCCATTACATCAAGACCTTTGCCTTAGCCAGAATTATACCTTTGTAACTCAAACAACAGCTTCTGGTAATGGTAATCCCTACAATGCTTTTTGTGACAAGTACAATTGGCCCTTTGGCTACAACTTCACAACCACTCCTCCGAGCGCAGGGGCACTGGACGATAACGGGCACGGTACGGCGGTTGCAGGAATTATCGCCGGTACAACAAATAATGGCCTGGGCATAGCTGGCCTGAACTGGCAGGCCGTAATCCTGCCGGTAAAGGTATTGGATGCCACGGGTACCGGTACGGTAGACTCAGTAGCGCAGGGTATAACGTATGCCGCCGATAAAGCAGCAAGAGTTATAAATCTAAGCTGGAGCCAGGAAGTATCCACACCTTCTCTAACCCTACAAGATAGTATTACCTATGCGCAAAACAGGGGTTCTTTAATAGTTACAGCCGCAGGACCAGTTGTAACTAACGCAACCAATCCATTCCCACCAAGAAACTCTACAGCCAGTTATCCTGCGGCCTTTCCGGGTGTAATTGGGGTAGGAGCTACGGATGAGTATGATAAGCTAACCTCCAACCAATATGGTAATTATGTTTCAGTAGTAGCCCCAGGCCAAAATATTCTTACAACATACTGTGATTTTGTAACACCGATTGGAAAGGAAGATAGTCTTATAAAGGGAACCCCACAAACCGGTACATCTTATACTGATACTGACGGTATTCAGGTTACGCCGATAACTTTGAACAATACCGTAACTAAGTATGCCTATCAGAAATGCCAAAATCCTGATCCACAGGGTTACCCGGTAAGTGGTCAAGCGGATCCTTGCTTCAGCAACTTCCTTAAAGTTTGTTATGTTGGTCAAAATTATAGATCCTTACCTCCAGGCGACCCAGCCGTAAGCTCTTCTCCAGTAATAAGCACTGATGGAAGTTTGCGAAAAACTATTACCACCACAAACACTTTTAACAGAGCAAGTATCCGAAGTTACTATGTTTATGATGACGGCTCGAGTTATTCAGCAGCGATTGTTAGTGGCCTGGCGAGCCTGATAATATCCGCCAATCCGAATCTCAGTAATGCCCAGGTCAAGGCTTTAATAGAGGTTACTGCGGAAAAACTTCCCGGCAACCAAAAGGGTCAATATGGAAGTGGCCGGGTTAGCGCCAGCCGGATTGCCCAGGCCATTATCCAGGGCGGCGGTGTTATACCGCAGCCCGGTGCCGACTCCGGCATACGAGGCCAGGTTACGGGTATTAGCGACCCGGCGGATACCGAGCTAAACCTTGACCCGGTCAACCGGACCACTACGCCGAATAGCGATGGCGGATTCTTGTTCGGTAATTTACCGGCCGGTACATATTACCTGCGCCTGAGAGTTAAAAGTAGTGGCAGGATAATGGGGCCGGTTAAAATTATGCTGACCGGGCAGGCAGGCGAAGAGTTCAAAATACAATTTGACGTGGATAATAACCGCTTAACCTGCGGTGCAGGTTCGGTCTGCCCGAGTAACGCGCCGGACCCCAGCACGCCTGGCAACGCTTTTAACCCGAGTAGCCCAATGCCAGGGTCGCTTTACTTCAATGAAACCCAGCATAACCTGTCACACGGTTTCCGGGAATTCTGGGAGAAAAATGGTGGTTTGGCTGTCTTTGGCTTCCCGATTTCGGAAGAATTCTCAGAAGTTTCGCCGACCGATGGCAGGACCTATACGGTCCAGTATTTCCAACGCAACCGCTTCGAGTATCACCCGGAGAAGCAGCCGCCCTACCGGGTCCTGCTGGGCCTGCTGGGCAGCGAGTCCACCAGGGGTCGCCTGAACTTCCCACCGGTTGACCCCATTCCGCCTACCGCAACAGGGCGCTACTTTTCGGAAACCGGGCACACTTTGAGAAATCAGTTCCTGGCTTACTGGCAGTCCAAAGGCGGTCTGGCAATCTTTGGTTACCCGATCAGCGAACCTTTCCAGGAAGGCCCGTACATAGTCCAGTATTTTGAACGTAACCGCTTTGAATTGCACCCGGAAAACGCCGGGACGCCTTACGAAGTGCTGCTGGGGTTGCTGGGGACGGACCGGGCGCGAGCCAGGGGCTTTTTCTAGCCGCGGCCGGTAAACTTTAACAGGCGGTGTGACTGTAGCTTTTTAGTCACACCGCTATATTTTTGTTTTCCGGCCAATTGTGAAGTAAGACCGGTATAGGCTATAATCAAGAAGCTATTGTTAACCTGATTCTTTATTTTAATTCCAGGTACCCAAACTTAATTATGAGGTTGTTATGAGCTACACAGCGATGCCTTTTGACGAAGAGGCCAATAACGCTCAGCTAGATGAAATACAATTCAAAGCCCAACAGGAAGCCGACCGCCTGGCGGGAGAACTGCGCGAGATTGAACTTATTATTCGCCAGAACCAGGTAGAAGTCGATAAACTCAGCCAGCGCGACTCCAGCCTGAGCGGGCAGGTTAAATCAATGGAAGCCAACCTGGACGGTTATGAAAAAAGCGATATGCGCAACCTCTACAACCTGATGATCGAGCAGCGCATGCGCATGATTTTAATGCGGCAGCAATTGGAAGGCTTGCAGACCAAACAGCAGCTTTTGAAAGAACGCCAGCAACAAAACATTAAACTGGCCCAGACGCTGGCCCAACGGCCTAAACACGAAGCCGGGCACAGCGGTGGGCGCGTCGGCGGGCTGGGTGCCAACGATGCCCAATCCATGGTCAGTAAAATTATCCAGGCCCAGGAGAACGAGCGGCTGCGGGTATCCCGCCAGCTCCATGACGGACCGGCCCAGGCGATGAGCAACCTGGTTCTGCGGGCCGAAATCTGCGAACGCTGGATGGACGCCGATGTGAACCGGGCCAAGTCGGAAATTACCGGCCTTAAATCAATGGTTAACGAAATTCTACAGGAAACTCGCCGGTTTATTTTTGACCTGCGACCGATGATCCTGGACGACCTGGGCTTGTTGCCAACACTGCGCCGTTACATTAAGGACTATGTCGAGAAAAACAAAGTCGAGGTCAACTTTTTGCCTTCGGGCCGGGAGCGCCGCCTGCCGACACACGTTGAAACTGCTATCTTCCGAATTATCCAGGAAGCCCTAATCAATGTTGCCATCCATGCCAATGCGGCCCACATCCAGGTCGTCCTGGATATGGGTGACAGTGCGGCTACCATTACCGTGGAAGACGATGGGGTGGGTTTCGATATAAACAAGCTTTCGCTGGAGCTGCAACAAAAGTCCCTGGGGATTGCCAGTATGGGCCAGCGGATCGAAATGCTCGGCGGCCAGTTGAGCATTGACAGCACGATGGGCCGGGGAACCAGGGTTACGGCGCTCATCCCATTAGTGTAGTCCTGGCAACATTACGATGGTAGTACTTTAATTAAAATTTTTATAGCCCGCCAGTACTAGCACGCTTATGTAAATCCAGAGTACTTATGGGCTATTGCAGCAATTAGCTATTTTTTCTAAAATAGCCTCAAGTAAATGTGTTTCGCATTAGTACCAGCCTACGTTAGACAGGGAATAATATAACAGTATACGAGTTGGGGATTTATATATTTTAGGAATTTATTGATCCTCCTCAACTTTCTACCGAAGTATTATTACTTGAAAAGCGTGTCACACCACAGTCAAAGCCCATTTGCTTATATTTTTGTCAAAATTTTTTAACGCGGAGGTAGAATTCGATGTTAGATTTCAAAAAGCTTTTCCAGAAAAGCAATGAGGAAGAAGAGGGCCAGGGCCTCGTAGAGTACGCCTTGATCCTGTTCTTAGTGGCTGTAGTCGTAATTGCCATTCTGATCCTGCTTGGCCCTCAGATTGGTTCAGTCTTCAGCGCCGTGACCAAAGGTCTCAGCTAAAATTAAAGAGTTTGCACGGACAGATAGGCCCCACGAAAGTGGGGTCTTTCTTTTTTTTGTATTTCAGGTTATGCTGGTAAACCAGAAGAAAAGCTAACCGATAAGCCCGGTGAATGTTAAAGCTAAAACCTCAATCAACTTCTAATAAATTATTTTCCAGGTTATCGCCGTTGAACCTGGCCCAGGTGCAACCTTACGCGGTTTTATTTCTGGCCGCCCTGGCCCTGCGGCTGGTAGTGGCCCTGGTAATTCATCAACCGGGCTATGTCGATGCCTATTATTACTACCAGATTGCCGGAAACTGGCAGGCGGGCAAGGGACTGACCGAAACTACCGTCTGGAATTACCAGGCGGGCGGCCTGTTTGACCCGGCTACCCCCGGCAACCTGGAGCATGCGGCCTTCAGCTACTGGACCCCGCTGGCAAGCCTGCTGATTATTCTTTCTTTCAACATTTTTGGCGTTTCGTTCTGGGCCGCCGCCCTGCCTTTTATACTGATGAGTTGCTGCCTGCCGCCCCTGGCCTATGGTTTGGGGAAAATATTATTCGGGGCAGCACAACGCCGCTATAGCTGGCTAATGGCCCTGGTAATGCTCTTTCCGGGCCGTTACTTTTTATTCTGGAACGCGCCGGACAACTTTGCCCTGTTTGCCCTGGTCAGCCTGTTAATGTTAATGGCAATTTACCGGGGGCTTTACCACAACGACCGCTGGCTGCCGCTGGCTGGCGTATTGGGTGGGCTGGCCTATCTCAGCCGGAGCGACGGCATCCTGCTTACTTTTACCCTTGTGGCCTGTTTTGCCTGGCGCGTCTGGACGGCCCGGCGCAATCCGAAAGCCGCCGGGGCCCTGGAAGACCTGCCCCGCTGGAGAATGTTAATAATCGCCCTGGGACTGGCCCTGCTGGTGGTAAGCCCCTGGCTGGCCCGCAACCTGGCCCAGCTAGGCGCAATATTCCCGGCCAATAACACCAAAGTTCTCTTTTTACGCGATTACCAGGATTTCTTCAGCTACGGGATTTCGCTGGATGCGGGTTACTACTTTCGCTGGGGTTTGACTAATATCCTGGAGAGCAAGCTAAAGGGTTTAGGCGTCAATGCTTTTCTGATGATATTCCAGGGGCTATTCCTGCTGGGGCCGCTCTTTTTAATTGGGCTGTGGCCGGTCCGGAAACGGCCGGAATTCCGGCCGTTTTTAGTCTATAGCGGTATGCTATACTTGGTTATGGCGCTTGGCTTTACCGAAATAGGCAGTCACGGGACTATTTTCCATTCCGCCGGGGGCCTTATACCCTATCAGGCCGGGGTGGCCCTGGCCGGGTTTGAATGGTTTAGGCGCGGAAAACCCAAGCCCCGGGCAGCCTCTATAATGGCCCTGGTTGCCATTGGGGTAACACTTTACTATGTCATAGCGTTTGCCGGGCCGGTCTGGGACAACGATTACCAGGGCGCTCGCGGGCTGGAAGATTGGTTCAAGCAAAATGCGGCGGCAAAAGATGTTATAATGCTGGCGGAACCTTTAAGTTTTCACTATGCAACCGGGCGGCCTGCCATTGCGCAGGCAAGTGACGGCCTGGTAGCAAACTTGCAAGCTGCTAAACGCTTTCAGGCCCGCTGGTTTGTACTTGGGCCGGAACGTTATGCCGGTCTCGATGAACTTTACCAGGCAAAAACAGCCATTGGAATGGGCATAGAATTAAAATTTATCACGGTCCTGTCAGATGGAAGTCAAATCTACAAAGTCTTTAACAAGGATAATGAGTAAGGAAAGTGCGAGTCGTCCGTTCCCAACCTGTTTCAACCAAACATAAAGCTAACCAGCGGGACCAAATATTAGCTCTCTTGCAAGGAGTAGCAGGCTTATTCCTGCTATTTTTGCTGGGACTGGGTCTTTTTGCGAGTGAAAAGCTGATCTTCTGGATTTTAGTAGTAATTGCGCTGGGCTTAATTGCCAGTGGAGCCTGGTTCGGCCGGTTGGTAATAAATTACCGCCAGAACATCCAGCTTCAAGACGAAGTGAGCAAAATACTGGAAGCCAACCTCGGAGACGACTTTATCTATTTGCGCAACTTGATACTCCCAGGCACGCGGTCGGTTGGTGAAATTGACGGCGTACTGCTGGGGCCACCCGGAGCCATAGTTATCCAGATGGATTCTTCCAGAGGTGACTATGCGGTCGAGGGCGATACCTGGTATCGCTACGTGCGTGGCCGGGTCAATACACCCGGTCCCAAACCCCTTTCTCAATTCAAAGTAGTCCAGGCTACCGAACCGCGCCGCCGGCTTGACGACAGCCCGACCTGGGCCTGTATTCGCGCCGCGCGTGAAGTAAAAGCCTGGCTCTCGGTCCGTAGATTGCCCCAGGTAGTAGTACACCCCATGGTCATCCTGGGTAAGGGCCATATTCGCCAGTTAAAACGACCTAGCGCCCCGGCAATTGAAATTGGGGATTTTGAAGATTTTATTAAACGCAATTTTGTGGTACACCCCACCCCGGTAGAAGGCGAAATCCTACCCGAGGTGATGGTGGAACAAATAGCTACCCGGTTACAAAGTAATGGCAACTGATTTTAGCGAGATCTTACAAAAAGGCTATGATTTTCTAGCTAACTCACAGAATAGTGATGGCGGTTGGGGCTATCGTAGAGGTGGTATGAGCTACGTAGAGCCAACCGCTTTTGCTGTGCTGGCCCTTTTTAATCAGACCGGTGCCGGTGGGCAAGATGTACCCGAAAAACGTTACCAGGCCGTTCAAAAGGCTTTAACCTGGCTGCGGGCCCAGCAGCATAGCGATGGAAGCTGGGGCATTATGCGTGACGACCCCGGGGCCAGCTGGATGACTTACCCGGTAATCTGGATGTTAAATGTCCTGGTAAAAATCCCTGAACTGGTCAGCTATTACGGCAAGCCCGAAGATAAGGACATGTTAGACCGGGGAAGGCGCTGGATCATGGGCAGCGGCCGGGAACCGAGCGTGGATGACGAGGTCAATGCCCAGGTCCAGCGGTTGTTCCGGATAGACTCATCTTACCTGGGCTGGAGTTGGGGACCGGGTGAAGCCGGGTGGGTTATTCCTACAGCCCTGGCAGTAATCGCCCTGGTTGTCGAAGACCCCGCGACGATGCCCCTGACCAAAGAAATTAGCAACGCTAAAAATTACCTGCGGGACCGGGCCTGCCCGCAAGGCGGCTGGAATGTCGGTAACCCTTATATGCTGGGTAAAGTCCTGCCGCCTACCCCTGACGCTACCTCTTTCGCGCTGGTCGCCTGGAGAATTACTCTTACGGCTTCGGACTTTGGCCCGAATATTACGGCAGTAGACAAAGGTGTGGCATACCTGGAAAATTACATAATGGAGAGCAACTCCGACCATACCGTAGCCTTGTGCGCCTGGGCCCTGAGTCTTTTCAAAGAAGCCACCGAAGTTGAAAAATATCGCTTGCGGCTGGTCAGAGGCCTGACCTCCGGGGATAGAGTATTCCAGTACAAAGGCCAGCAGGTTACAAAAAGGACCCTGAACGGCCAGAACAGAACTACCGGCGATTGGGCCGACAGCGCCTATACCACCGCAATTGCCTTGCTGGCCCTCAGCGATAACCGTTACTATTTGAACCCAAAGTAACCGATATAAACTAAGCTATAAATATGACTTTACGTACTAAACCTCGAAAGAAAAGATTAACTCGCCGACAGTTCACGCGGTTGATGCTAACCGGAGCCATTGGTGGCTCGGTGGCGATAGCCGAACTGGCTGCGCGCCCGCTGGGCCTGATCAAGTGGCTTGGAGTAAGTTTCCGGCGCATGGGCAAGGGTATCGGCACGCAATCCAAGGTCGCGATTGTTAACGCGCCTTCTTACGATATTGATTTACTGACACCCCTGCGGACGGCCTGGGAATTGATTGACTCGCCCGTAATTGCAAATAAAAGAGTCGTGCTCAAGCCAAACATTATCTACAACTTACCCGACCGGGCGATTAATACGCACCCGGCGGTAATCGAGGCGGCTATCCAGTTATTGCAGGAAAAAGGGGCCAAAGAAATTATTGTGGCCGAAGGTACGGCCTACCAGCGCGACCTGACCGATTTGCTCTGGTCTAGCGGTATAAAACCGATGCTGGAGTTACGCGGCATCAAGTTTGTGGACCTGAATCATGATGATGTCGTAAAAGTACCCAGCAAAGGCAGTTACACCGGGCGGGAATATACCTGGCTGCCTAAAACTATTGCCGAGGCTGATTTAATCGTCTCCATGCCCAAACTAAAGACGCATCACTGGGCCGGTGCCACCCTCAGCATGAAGAATTTGTACGGGATTGTACCAGGGCTTAAATATGGTTGGCCCAAGAATAATTTGCACGTAACCGGGATCGAAGCCAATATTGTCGAGCTTTATGAAACTCTCGCGCCCCAATTAGCGATTGTAGACGGCATTATGGGTATGGAAGAAGATGGCCCGCTCTTCGGGAAAAACCGCAATTCACAAATACTGGTGGTTGGAACCGACCTGGTAGCGGTAGACGCGACTTGCTGCCGTTTAATGGGTATCGAACCGGATAAAGAAACCGTCAAACATATCTGGTATGCCGACTGGTTGGGGTTGGGCGTGTTCAGCCCGGAGCGGATTAAAATAATGGGCGTGCCAATTAACACCGTTCGCCAGAATTATGAATTACCACCCACTCTTGATAGAGATATAAAGCGTTATTAAACCCCCTGGTACTAATACAAAATAACAAATAGAAGCCGGTAGACCATTAAATGGTAGCTACCGGCTTTATAACCAGGAAAGGAGAAAACTGAGGGTTTGGTCTATGGGTACTCGATGCCTTCCAGGCCGAGTTCTTGACAATGCCGCTGGCCGCTAATCGGCACCGGGCTAACGTTCCTTTCCTGCTTAACAGCTATCTACGCATATAATATGCCACAAGCTAAATAATTTTCTGTAATATTAAAAAATAATAAGTAAAAAGCGGCTATCTTATCCAGAAAGCCGCTTTTAAAAATTTATTTTATTTTCGTCATAAAAAGAACACTACAGTTC
Source organism: Chloroflexota bacterium (assembly GCA_028287745.1). Classification (GTDB taxonomy): domain Bacteria; phylum Chloroflexota; class Chloroflexia; order Chloroheliales; family Chloroheliaceae; genus 54-19. The sequence goes on along the minus strand of JAQBPB010000021.1, from coordinate 55,635 downwards.
AAGTAACGGTGTAGATCCTACCGGACCTGATTTGATCAGGTTGATGCCGATTACTTAATCTGACAAAATATCCTATCAATAACCTTGTTACAGGAACTGAATTATTTTTAGCCCCACACTCGCAAAGACCGAATGGATAACCGGCGTTTCAACTTAACGAATAAGTTAGTCCACCTGACTTTTTATTACTTTACACCTTCTAAAGGCGGTGCGGGGCCTTAAATGTCTTCTTGACGTACACCAAACATATCTTGAGGTTTCAGTTTCGACATATTTTGTCGTTACACCTCCTGCTTGCATATGTAGAGCTACATTTTTAGTTACCGAACGATGACAATAGCAGCATCCGAAATGCTACTCTGGTGACCTGGTAGCCTAGCTCTCCAACTTCCAAGTCGTTTAACTGTTTATATTATGACTCTGGTTTCATCAATTGTCAATAGGGTTGCTTAATGTAACAGTAATTATTTTTACCAGTTTGGTATAACCTATAACTACATTGATACTAGTCTAACCCAAAGGTTTATACAATTGGGTTATCTACCAGGATACAGCATATTAATGTCATACAGGTACTAAAACCTATAAAGCAGCAATTTGTTATGCCAGTTGCAAATTTAGGGTCCAAAATTTACCGGCTTTTATAAACATTTATTCCAAAGCGGCAAAATACCAACCAGGTAATTTTTTTTAACTGGCATAGCCTTTTTTACCGTGCTATAATTCGGCCTACCATGAACTACAGGTTTGAATTTGAAAACAGCCACCTTAATCTGAGTTACACGCTGGAATGCGGTCAAACCTTCCGCTGGAAACGGCTGGAAGATGGCTTTTATTACGGTGTAGCCGGTGACAGCTTTGTGCGTATAAAGCAGACCGGCCGTTCTTTTGAGGTTGAGTTAGCCAGCCACGCCGCCAGTGAAGCGGAAGCCCGGGCCAGCTTTGAAAACTATTTCGGCCTGGATAAGGATACCGAATACCAGCAAATCACGGTGGCGTTAAAAACGGATGAACATATCGCGCGGGCGATTAACCGTTATTATGGCTTGCGCCTGTTAATGCAACCGCCTTTCGAAATCCTGATTAGCTTTATTCTTTCGGCCAACAACAATATTCCGGCCGTTTCGCGGACGGTCCAGGCTATCAGTAAGAAATACGGACAGACCCTGGTCCTGGGCCGCTACCGGGGCTATACGTTTCCTACCCCGGAACAACTGCAAGCTGCCGGCCAGGAAGAATTAGCCGGTGAACTGGGAGCTGAATACCGGGCAAAATACATCGTGGAAACAACCCGTAAGATAGTCGCCCAGGATTTTGATTTTGAACAACTGCGCGACTTGCCTTATGATTGGGCGCACGGCCAGTTAACCGTCTTTCCGGGAGTGGGCCGCAACGTGGCCGACTGGGTCTTGCTGTTTGCCCTGGGAAAACACGAAGCTTTTCCGCTGGATACCTGGGTTACCCGGGCTATGGAAACTTTTTATTTCCAGGGCCAGAAAGTTCAACCCCGCGAAATTCATAAAATTGCGGCGGCTAAATGGGGTGACCAGGCCGGTTACGCTAACGAATTTCTCTATATGTATGCGCGGAACCAGCTCAACCGGAGTTAACCGGCTTCAATTTGGGTTCTTTTTATAGATTGTGTGATTTATAATAATGAATAAAGATAAAGTGCTTGTAAAAACCTATAAATCTGCCAGTTGGCTGCTCTGGAAGTTGCCAACCCGGCTTACTTATACCCTGGCGGCTATCGGAGGCGAAGTTTACTACTGGTTATGGCGCGACCACAGCCATTATGCCGATATAAATTTACAGATTGTGCTTGGAGAACCCTCGATCAACCGGCGAGTCCGCCAGGTGGCCCGCCGCAGCTTCCGCAATTACGTAAAATACATGGTAGATTTCTTGCGCCAGCCGCACCTGACCAGCCAGGAAATTTCGGCTTTGGTGACCGGCACTGGCTGGGACTACATTGAAGAAGCCCAAAAATCCGGTAAAGGCGTAATGTTGATCTCCCCTCACTTTGGTAATTGGGACGGAGCCGCCACGGTTGCCGCCGCGCATGGCTACCAGATCAGTTCGGTCGCCAAAGATTTCGAACCGGCCGAGCTTAACGAACTGCTCCAGGGAGCCAGGCGTAACAAAGGCATTAAGATCTACTCGCTTAAAGAATCAATGCGCGGGCTGGTCAGCACCTTAAAGAACAACGGGATGGTGGTCCTGTTGCTGGACTCGCCCCTGCAAAATGAAGGTATTGTGGTAAACTTCTTTGGCCGTGCGGTCAGGTTTGCAGCCGGACCGGGCACCCTGGTTTATATGACCGGCTCAAAAGTGGTTCTGGGCTATGTAGCGCGCCAGCCGGGCAATCAAACTTTTTATGGTTGCTGGGAGCCGCCCATTGAATACGAACTTACCGGGGAACGCGACCGCGACATTGTTGCGATAACGCAGGCCATCGCCAATTCAGTCGAAAAACTGGTGCGGCGCCATCCCGACCAGTGGTATATGTTCCACCAGATTTTCCTGACTGACGCTGAAATTGCAGAACACCAGCGCCAGCAACAGGCCGGTCCTAAAAAAGCCCGCCGGAATCGCAATACCGCCAATCTTAAATCTGAAGAAAGCAACAGCAATTTATGAGTGCCTATCATCTCTTTTTATGGGGTTCCAGAATAGCGCCGTTACTACCCGAACGGCCGGTTTACTGGGTATGTAAACTGATCGGAATAGTTTTGTATTATCTGATGCCTGCTAAACGCCGGGTAGTGTTGTGTAACCTTTCTTACGCCCTGGCCGATAAACCTTTGAAAGAACGTAAAAAGGTTGCTCGTGGGATATTTCATCATTTTCTGCTCAATTATTACGACTTGCTGCGAGTGACTAAAATCCCCCATGATAAATTGGGCCGGATGATCACGGTAACCGGCCTGCCGGAAGTATTGGAAAAGGCAGCCAGCCTGGGTAAAAAAGGTATCCTCATTTATACACCGCACGTAGGCAGTTTTAGCTTATGTGGCCAGGTCTGCAGCTATAACGATGTTGATATGTATTTGCTGGTGGAACCAATTGAACCGCCGGAACTTTTTGATTTAATCCGCAGCTTGCGCCAGTTCGACCCCCGGTGCCACACCATTTCAGTGTCCAGTCCGGAAATGCGCCAGATCTTCAGGGCAGTCAAACAGCCGCGAAATTTGATTTGTAGCGCGATAGACCGGGATGTGATCGGAAACGGGGTTGAGCAGGAATTCTTTGGCGCTAAAGCAAAGTTACCGATGGGCACAGCCGACCTGGCCTTGCGGACAGGCGCCCCGGTAGCCACGGTCAATGTATACCGTAAGGGCCTTAAATACTATATTGATTTCAACAAAGACGATATGTTTATACCGGAAAACACCGGCGATAGAGAAGCCGATGTCGCCCGGATAGCCAGTCGAATGACCGGTGAAATTGAAAAAATGATCCGGCGTACTCCTGAACAATGGGTCGTAATGCAGCCAATCTGGCCCGACTGCGAATAAAACGCCGCCTGGTTGACGTTATAAACCGGCCTATGCTATCTTTGAAGATAACATAGGCCCTTTTTTTACTGATCTTTCAGGCGTAAATTTTCCAGATTCCTCAACAATCAAGGAGCAACTGATGATTTTCCCTATGAATTCCGGACATCCCCAGGTCATCGAGAAAACGCCACGTGGCGAAATGTCGATGGACGTTTATACCCGCCTGCTCAAAGACCGTATTATCTGGCTGGGTACGCCCATAGACGCCGAGGTAGCCAACGTGGTAATGGCCCAGTTGCTTTTCCTTGAGCATGATGATCCACAGGAAGATATTTACATGTATATCAACAGTCCGGGCGGTTCGGTCGCCGACGGCCTGGGTATCTACGATACGATGCAGTTTATCCAGCCGGACGTTGTGACAATTTGCGCCGGTGGAGCTTATAGTATGGCGACCGTCCTGCTTTGCGCCGGGGCCAAAGGCAAGCGCTATGCGCTACCTAACGCGATTATTCACCAGCACCCGGCTTTATGGCAGGGTTTCACCGGGCCCACTTCTTCGCCGGATGTCCAGATTCAGGCCAAACACCTGCTGGCTATTGAAAATAAAATCAAAAAGATCATGGCTTTGCATACCGGCCAGTCTTACGAAAAAATCGCGTCCGACCTGGAGCGGGACCGCTACTTCACGCCGGAAGAAGCGGTTGAATACGGCTTAATTGATGAGATTTTGACCAAGAATCCCATTTTGTAGTTTTAGTTACCGGGAGGTTTCTACAATGCAGGTAGAAGATCAAATCCGGGCAGAGCAGCCCGGCCAGGAAATCAGTGCACCCCAATTCAGCTACGCCAGCGGCACCAGCGATGTCCCTTTACTGGGTATTACAATTGGCGATATGTTCGACCGGACAGCCGGGAAGTACCCTGATAACGAGGCCCTGATCTCACGCCACCAGGGCATACGGCTAACGTACCGGCAATTACAGGCTGAAGTTAACCGTTTTGCCAGGGGTTTGATGCAACTGGGCCTGCAAAAAGGTCAGCGGATTGGCATCTGGTCGCCTAACAACGCCGAGTGGGTCATCACCCAGTTTGCTACCAGCAAAATTGGCATTATCCTGGTCAATATCAACCCAGCCTACCGCCTGAACGAGCTGGAATATGCCCTGCGGCAATCCGGTTGTACGGCTCTAATTACCGCGCCGCAGTTCAAAACCTCCAACTATACCCAGATGCTTTACGACCTCTGCCCCGAGTTGAAAGAAGCCCAACCCGGCCAGCTTCAGGCCGCTAAATTTCCCGAATTGCGGACAGTTATTCGCCTGGGCCAGGAAACTTCAGCCGGGATGTTTACCTGGGACAATGTAATGGATATGGCGGGCGCTATAACCGAGCAGGCCCTGGCCGGGCGGCAGTTGGAGCAGGAGTTTGATGACCCGATAAATATCCAGTACACCAGCGGCACCACCGGCTTTCCCAAAGGCGCCACCCTCACCCACCACAACATTTTGAACAACGGCTATTTCGTTGCCGGGTTACAAAATATTACCCATAAGGACCGGATTTGTATTCCGGTGCCGCTCTATCACTGCTTTGGCATGGTGATGGGCAACCTGGGCTGCGTTACCCACGGCGCGACAATGGTCTACCCTTCGGAAGCTTTTGACCCACTGGCCGTAATGCAAGCGGTTCAGGAGGAAAAATGTACCTCGCTCTATGGGGTGCCGACCATGTTTATTGCCGAGTTGGAGCATCCTGACTTCAGTAAGTTCGATTTTTCATCGCTGCGGACGGGCGTTATGGCCGGGTCGCCCTGCCCGACCGAAGTTATGAAAAAGGTCCAGAGCCTGATGAATATGCGAGATGTTGAAATCTGCTACGGCATGACCGAAACCAGCCCGGTCAGTACCCAGACTAAAATCGGTACCCCCCTGGAAAAACAGGTTTCAACCGTCGGGCAGGTCCACCCGCACGTTGAGGTAAAAATAGTTGACCCGGCTACCGGTAAAGTCGTGCCGGTGGGCGAAACCGGCGAGTTATGCACGCGCGGCTACAGTGTGATGCCCGGCTACTGGAACAACCCGGAAGCAACCAAAAGTGCCATAGACGAGGCCCGCTGGATGCATACCGGCGACCTGGCGACAATGGACAGCCAGGGCTATGTCAATATTGTCGGCCGGATTAAAGACATGATTATCCGGGGCGGAGAAAATGTCTACCCGCGTGAAGTAGAGGAATTTCTGTACCAGCATCCCAGGATTTCGGATGTACAGGTTATCGGGGTGCCGGACCAGAAGTACGGCGAAGAAATAATGGCCTGGGTCAAGCTAAAACCCGGCGAAACGGTCACGGAGGACGAGCTAAAAGCTTTCTGCAAAGGCCAGATTGCTCATTTCAAAGTGCCGCGCTACTTCAAGTTTACCGAGGCTTTCCCGATGACGGTTACCGGCAAAATACAAAAATTCCTGATGCGCCAGCAATCCGTCAAGGAGTTAGGACTGGACGCGGCGGCCCAACAAAAGATGGCCTGATTAACTTAGCCGGTATGAGTATTATGACTAGCTGTTTACAACAAGACTCAAAGGAGATTCTAGGAAATATCCTCTTTTAAGGTTGTGTTAGATACATCATTCAGTACGGCTTTAGACCGCTATAAGATTCAGGCTAAAAAGCCTGGTGATTTTTAATGGATCAGTTTTCCCTGATCCTGAAGGCGTAATACAAATTCTTCGGGAACAAGCGGCAGATTTGAAAAAACCACCTAAAACTTTTGATGATATTCTATGTGCTTTGGCTGTACCAGCCTGGTTTTGTTACTACTATCCAGAATTTAACGGATAATCTAAACCAATAAAACTAGCTGGCGGTTTCAGTGGCCCAGCGGGTCAGGGTAGCGGCCCATTCGGGCGTAACACTCCGTACAATCGCCCAGTTGGTAAAGGCCAGGCCCTCGCTGATGCCCGGTTCGTCCAGTTCGCGTTCTATATCGCGGGCGGCGAACCAGCCCAAAACGAACCGGATGGCCGGACCGAGCATTTGCCGCTCTAACTGGGAAAGGGGCCGCTCTTGCTGGTAGTTACCCAGTAAAGTCCGGCAGTATTCTTCGTCAAAGTCATAAAGTTCGGGCGGCTGGTTTGGCTTCAACATCCCGGCGCTGTTTTGCCAGACACAGTTCCAGCCCAGCACCAGGGCCAGGTCAAAAATCGCCTGGCCTAACCCGGCGTCTTCCCAATCCAGCATGTACAGGCGGCCGTCGGTCCCCCGTAAAAGATTGCCTTCGTGGACATCGGTATGCAACAAGCCGTAAGGCAGCCGCTTTAAGTCTTCCACCGGCAGAGTGCTTAGATTATGGGCAATTTCGGCCGCTTTAACTGACCATTCCTTAGTAGCCGAGGCCGCCCCGGCCCGGTGAATCGACACCGGCAGTTCTTCCAACCAGCCTACCTCAACCGGGTAATTTTCAATAGAGTTTGCCATTTTGTGCAGGCGTCCCAGCAGATGGCCTACTTCGGCCAGGGTTTCCAGGTCCATAAAAGGGTTTTCGCCTTCTATAAAGTCCTGGACGTAGCCCCAGCAGCCCGCCTGCCATTGGAATATTCGCTCGCCACCGGTTGTCAGGCGCAGGTGAGGCGCCGGAAAGCCCGCCTGGTTAAGGAAGTACAAAGCCCCGGTATCGGCCAGGACGCGGTCCTGCGAGCGGTGGAAGGTACACAGCCGCACCGTCAAAGCTTCCCCGGTAGTCAGATCGACCTTAAAGACCCGCTGGCCGTCCCGTTCGTGAAGTAGCTCCGGTTCGCCGCTGACCGTAACGGAATAATTTTGTTTAAGCAATGGCCCTAAAAAACTACCGGAGATTTGCTGGCTCATATTTGTACCGTCATCCTTATTATTAATTATTCCAATCTTTACCCGATTGGAATAATTAATTTCAAATGCTTTTATGCAACATTTACCGAATTGGAATATTTTTGGGCTACTTCTATTTATTCCGTTTCGGTAAAGAATATTTTTTTGGCCCGAAACTATTTATTCTGTTTCGGCAGAGGTAAGAATTCCTGAATTCTGAAATTAAATTATTCCGTTTCGGTAGGGATAGAATTCCTGGGATTTACACTTAATTTATTCCTTTTGGGCGGCGATTAGAATTCTAAAACTTTTAACCCAAAAATATTCCGTTCTGGCAAAGATAAAATCTAAGAGTTAATTTATGCCGTTTGGGCGACCATTAATTTCCGGAGTAAAATTATTCCGTTTCGGTCAGGGTTGGAATAAATTGAGCAAAGCTATCCGTGATGCGACCACCGATACGGGTATAGCAACCGGCCCACTTTCCGCCCATTATATAGCTGCCGACACAGGGAAAGGCTTCCACCAGCAGGACCTTTTGCCATTCTTCGTCAGGCAAAAGGTGTTCGACCGGGGCGATGTCAATCCGCTTCTGGGCGACAAAAGTCCGCCATTCGCGGCACTGCAGCCAGCCTTCCTGGCTAAGGTCGGCCCCATTATAGACCTCGGAACCCTCCCGGCCGTAAAATTCCTTGACAATATAGCTGCTGTAATCAAAATCTTCCGGTAAAGTTTCCACCAGGTAAGTTTCGGGCAGGTGCCGGGCGATAACAGCCTGTTCCCGGCCGGTAAAGACAGGATTTTCCCGGTTTTGCCAGATCCAGGCCATGATGGCTTTACTCTGGGCAAAAAAACCGCGCAGGTTGTTAAGGGATTTCAGCCAGCCGTTAAGGGTCGATTGCAAGAAGGCCGCAAAAATCGGCTCTACCGATAAATTTTCCACCGGGAACAGGCGGTAAATCGCATCTACCGGCTGGCCCAACAGGTAAATCTGGCCGCCCAGCAAGTTGAAATTGGAAATGTCGCTTACGATTGTTTCCAAACCGGCTTTTTTCAGGATACCGGCATAGTAAGTTACCTGGGCCAGGTCGGTCAGGTGGCGCCCCTGGACCAGGAAGCCCACCCTGGGTAACAGGCTTGGCCCTTCGGAGGGTGGAACGTTTTCTGGTTGAGGGGCAAACAGGGCTTCATCAACCAGCGCCTGCCGCATAGAAGTCTCTATAGCCGGGTTCAGACGCTCCACACGGGCGTCAATGCGATGAAGATAGCGGAATTGCCGTTCTTCAACCTGTGTGACCTCCTGGGCGCCGCTGGGCGTATCGCTATTGAATTCCATCAGGCGCCAGACCCCGGCCGTATCCAGGGCAAAATCAAAGCGGCCAAGTGGAGTTAGAAAGCGGTTGAGCGGTTCGCGCCGGAGGGTGTGTTCCAGGTTTTCCGGCCAGCCCAACGAACGCAAAGTCGCGGAACTTTCCCGGACAATTGCGGCCATCGCTGTGGTGTAAATGTCATTGAAAATGTTGGTCAGGTCGGCCAGTTCGGTCCGTTCAGCCTGGCTCAGGACCAATCCGCCAAAGCTTACATAGGGCCGCCCGTAGACATTGCTCTCGAAAAGACCGTCGTGCAGAGAGGCGTGTTCATTCAAAATGCGGACCATAGCGCAAAAACGCCGGGGTGAGTAACGGTGGTGTAGCTGTTGAGCCAGGCTTCTCATCGTTGATGTACCTTTTAATCCAGTAACCAATCAGCGGGCAGGGCCGCCTGGAAAACATCCAAACCGGACCGCGCCGCCTCCCGGTAAAAGCGGTTGGCATCATTGGGTAACTCGTCTCCGGCCAGCCGCAGGTCAATAAAAGCCGTGACGCCGCTATTTTTAAGTTTTTCAAAAGGTGGGAAAAGATGTACGCCCGCGTGATAGCGGTTATCGAAAGTGCGCCACAAAGACATTATGTCAGGCGGCTCCGGGCCGGTGCGCTCTCTTTCAAGCAAGAAAGCGTAACCCGGCTGGCCGGACCAGGGCTTTAATTTACTACCATAGCGAATAATGGCGGGCAAGCTGTTTTTGCCTTCAATGAACGAGTCCGGCCGGTAGAGTCCGTTAAAGAGTAAAACCGGGGTTATGCCAACCTCTTGTAGGCCCAACCCCAGGGCAGCCGAAATTGCGCCTGGTAAATCAATCACCATGGCGGCTTCGCCACTCTGGACAGCCTGGCCCTGTTCGGTCAGCATCAAGCGTTGGGCCAGCGAATGGCCCAGGCTGTCAAGGCGCGCCGGGTTCATGCGTTCGCGTAAAGGGATTTGAGGTGAGCCATAAAGTTCTAAAGCGGTAAACGGTGCGGCTGGAATATACCAGCCTGCCAGCGGTCCGGCGGCATTTTTCCAGCGCCGCAACAGCGACATGGGTCGTGGAGATTTCGGCCCTGGCGAAGTGATTTCTGGCATAAGCATTAATTAGCTAGCCGCAGGTCAGGAACCGCTACTGCTATAGTAGCGAGTCCCGGAATACCAGTAAAAACCGCCGGTCCGGCGGCTGCGGCAATAAGTCTGGTTAGCACTACTGCTAGTTCCGCTGGTGAACTGGCTGGAATTAGGTTGCGAAGGGGCAGGAGTAGCCTGGGAACTGCTATTAATCGGCGGTAAGACTAAATTCGTCTTAACATTAGTAGGTGGTGTAGTGACAATACAATCATCAGTGTCATCGGTGCAAGCACTTAATAACAACGATCCGGCCAGTAAAGCGGAAGCGGCCAGGGAAGTTGTCCCTCTCAAACGCTGAAGTTTGCTTTTGCCACTGACTAATTTTTCTTGCTCAGCAAAATGCAAAGCCGGTTCATTAGGGGCAGATGTAATTGCCCGTATTTTATCGGTATCCAACCTATCCACGCTTTCAGTAGGTATTTGTTTTTGCCGGTAATGCCTTCGCCGATTCAGACGAATTTTTATTTTGCATTTCTCGTATGATAGTATGACTTCCATCGTCATGTCAATTATACGTTAATATAAGGCCAAAAGTCTCAGATTTTAGCAAAATGTGACAAGGATCACCCCTCAAGAAAATTTTCCTTTCTATTATTTTCTTTGTATACTGTACTAAACTTGCCTTTAGTTCAAGAGATGAGATGAGAAGAAAAGAATGGAGTAGGAATGAGAATAGCAATTATTGGCCTGGGCCTGATTGGTGGATCCATAGGACTGGCCCTGAAGAATTGGTCTAAGACGGAAGAAGGCCAAACCGCCAATGTGGAACTGGTCGGCTTTGATGCGAAAGGTAAGCAGCGGTCCCTGGCTGAAAAAATGAATGTTTGCCACCGGTATGTCGCTACTCCGATGGACGCCGTTAAAGACGCCGACCTGGTAATTGTGGCTACGCCGGTCATGGCGGTGCGCGAGACATTCGAAGATATTAAAGAACATCTCAAGCCGGGCGCGATTGTTACGGATACCTGCAGCACCAAGCGCCAGGTAATGAATTGGGCCAAAGAATTGCTACCGACGACGGTCAGTTTTGTTGGCGGACACCCGATGGCCGGTAAGACCGCCTCGCTGGAACAGGCCGACGCGACCCTTTTCAAGGACTGCACTTACTGCCTGATGGCCGCCCCGGGCGTGCCGGAAGAAGCGATTGAAAATGTCACCCGGCTGGTAAATATCTTTGGCGCAAACGCTTACTTTATGGACCCGGCCGAGCATGACAGCTATACCGCCGCGATCAGCCACCTGCCTTACCTGACTTCGGTGGGCCTGGTAAACCTGGCCGGGTCCAGCCCGGGCTGGCGTGAAATGTCCCGCCTGGCTAGCACCGGCTTCAAGGATACGACCCGACTGGCCGGGGGCAATCTGGCTATGCATGTAGATATTTGCCGGACCAATTCGGACTCGATCATCAACTGGATAGACCGCTACCAGCAGCAGTTAACCCAGTTGCGCCAGCTTATTGAAGAAGCGGGCCTGTTTGACGAGCGCGGACGGCCCAAACCGGAATCTCTTTCGGATGTAGCACCCCTGGAACAATACCTGTCGCAAGCCGTTGAAACCCGCGAACGCTGGCAGGCCAGCCGCAAGCAACCTCTACAGGACGAACGCTCCGGTGATGTAGCAATGCCGACTACCAAAGAAATACGCTCCACCTACAGCCGCATGCTTTTCGGAGGGCTATTTACCAAGAGGTCGCCCCGTTCGGATGACCCCAAGAATCCTTCCGGTTCCAATAACACACCAGGCAAAAGCTAGACCAGGTCTTTTGCAGGAATAGCATCTAAGTGGTTAAAAAAAGGGGCGCAGTCGCGCCTCTTTTTTAACTCTTCCAACCTTTTCAAAACCTCATTCCACGCAACCGGTGACGCATACCGCAACCTGTTAAGGGGTCGTTTACAGGTTGCCGGTAAACTCAGGCCGGTACAGCCCAACCTGGCAAATACGCCCCTACACAGGCCCAGGTTTACCCATTTTCTTTTAGCTGGCACAAAGCTTGCATAGTTTTTAGATAGGATGAGACGGTGTAGTAAAACGGAAGTTTGTAATTATGGTTTGTCTAAGTCTATTTCCCAATATTGCCGCCAATATCTTTAACCAGTACTTGCCTGATGGCATCATTGGCATGGTGGAAATCTTTTTCCTGTGCTGTCTGGTGGGCGGTATTGCCGCCTTTTACATCTGTCGCACACGCCATAGCCATAAACACAGCGGGAAAAGTAAAACCAAATTTACGGAAGTAAACTCCAGGCACTGGGTAAACGATAGAAATAAAGACGGTCAGTAGGTTGCCCATTTTCAAAGTACCGGCCCCGGTCACTTCTTTTCAAGACCCCATAACTATTCTGGACCTGGATAATGCGCTTCGCCGGTATATTAATGATTACCAGGCCGATTTTGACCGGCTCCAAACTTTCTCGCCGGGTGTCATCGTCCGTTACGCGTAGGACCGGGTGCCGGGAAAGAGCTACGCCGCGCAGCTGCTTTTGCTTTTCCAGCAATTCCTCATAAGTAATTTCAACTTCTTCCTCCTGGGGCTGGCCGAAAATCTCGCCTTCCGCAACCGGCGGCCGCTCCGGTATGTCACTGCTTTTGGCGAGTAATTCGCGGAGTTCCTTTTCAAGCTGGGGGCTTAATTCAGTTTTATCCTGCCCGGCGCTGCGGAAATGTTCATCGAAAACGGCCAGACCGTTTAAAACATACTCTTGAAGGCCGCTGTCGTATTTTGAAGCGGCTTCTAAAAGGGATAGCAGGTCCTCTGGGGCCGGTTTGCGGCTGCAACCCGCTACAAGGGCTTTCAAAGTGTTCCAGGGCGCTATAAAGCTTATAGTGCCGGAATTATCAATTAATGTATATCGCATTACTGCCATTGGCTACTACCTTCTATATTTAAAACTTCCGCAAGGTGCTATTGCTTTTCGTTGAACGGCTAACGTAAAACCCTGCGCCACAGGCAAGCCTGCTCCGGATAAGAATAGCCGGTTACTTCAAGCATAGCCCGTCGCCTGTAGTCCTATTCCCGGTTTTACGCCTAACGATACCGGTGTACCGCTCTACGGTTATAGCACAATAAATATTTCCGGTCTATTTTATTCTAGCAAGACTCTGGCCTGACCTTATGCTTGAATCATCTAAAGACTCTACACGCTAAATTATTCATTTAAGGTTGGCCCAGGATATATTCTTTCTTAATAGCTTCTGTGGTTAAGCCGGGGTGAGAGTTATTCACAAAATTCTCTCTACATGAATCATGTTATATATATATATATATTTAGAGGTATTAGTAATAGGGGCGGTGGATTTGTGGAAATGGGCCTTTTTTGAGGCTAAATGGTCAAATTAATCCTAACATTATTTGTGGAGAAGTGGCTGGAAAAGTGGATAGACTTTCCACATGGATTCAGAACACATTATCTGATTATACGAGTCAGGCGACTCTTTCCACGATTCGGCCCTCTTATCAGACAGTCTAATCCCCAAAAGGGGAAAACATATGGTGGCTTTGGATTACTTGTACACAAAATGTGGTATAAGGCATGTCGATAACTCAGATTTTTATCCTCAATTTTATCCATAGAAAAGGCACAGATAAACACCGGTTTGTCTACAATAAATGGCCCTTATCCACCATATATAGATGTTTATCCACATATTGTGGGTGACGTTGAAAAAATTGTAAAAATAGTAATTTACCCTATTGGAATAAAATAAAAAAACAGGCATTATGCCTGCTTTTAGAGTAATTATTAACTTTAGTGGAAATAGTTTGTGAGCCTATTTACCTTCGCCATTGTAGACAATCTGGGTGATTGTATTGATCTGCTGGCGGAGCTGGATATTGCTGTCCAGGGCCTGTTCGATCTTATCCAGACCATGCATAATGGTCGTATGGTCGCGGCCGCCCAGCGATTGGCCGATTTCAACCAGGCTGTGGTCGGTTTGTTCCCGGATAATGTACATCGAAACCTGGCGCGGTAGGACAATATCGGCGCTGCGGCTTTTACCCAGTAAATCCTTCATTTCTACATTGTAGAAGTTCGCCACCGCTTCGATAATGCGCTCTTTGGTGACAAGCTTTTTGCGGGAATTGAGCAGCGAGTCGTTAAGAGCCTGGGCGGCCAGGTCCACGGAAATCGCCATTTTGTTCAAGAAGCCAAAGGCGACTACCCGGATTAAGGCCCCTTCCAGTTCCCGGATGTTACTGGGGATTTTGTGGGCGATAAATTCCATTACTTCCTGGGGAATATGAATTTGCTGGTACTTGGCTTTAGCCTGCAATATCAGCAGCCGCATTTCGTAGTCGGGTAAACTTACGTCGGCGATTAAACCACCTTCAAAGCGCGAGCGCAGACGGTCTTCCAGGGTCAACATTGATTTGGGAGAGCGGTCCGAACTGATCACGACCTGTTTATTGGCTTCGACCAGGGTGTTAAAGGTATGGAAAAATTCTTCCTGGGTCTGGTCTTTACCGGCGATGAACTGGATATCGTCAATCATCAGGATATCCATGCTGCGGTACCGGTTGCGGAATTCTTCCATGCGCTGTTCGCGAATACCATTGATAAGGTCGTTGGTAAACTTTTCGCTGGAAACGTACATAATCTTGAGATAAGGCCGCAAACGCAAGGCCTCATGTCCAATCGCGTGTAAAAGGTGAGTCTTGCCCAGACCTACACCACCGTAGATGAAAAGCGGGTTGTAGCTGTTGCCGGGATTCTCGGCTACACTTCGACCGGCGGCTGCGGCCATCCGGTTGCTGCTACCGACGATATATTTATCAAAAACGTAGCGCGGGTTGAGTCCAAACTGGATCGCCTGTGCTTCATAATCAGACGGTTGTTCCACCGGCGGGTTGCCGGGTACGCCCATCATGTCGCTATCCGGTTCCGGCAGCTCATCACTATAGTTATAGGGATTGAGTGTATTCAGGTGCAGGTCGGTCGGGCGGCTTTTTATTCCATAAGGGCTGCTTGAGCTGGATTTGCTTCGCCCACCCTGGCCGTACTGGGAGGTGGCGCTACTGCGCGGCTGGTGCGAAGAACGGCCATTACCGCTCTGTTCCAGGTTTAAGTATGGGCCTTTAGCTCTAATACCGGGGGTAGGGGCCGGCCTGGGCTGGCCGTTGTTCGCGTTAAAATTGCTGCGGGTATTCGCGGAAGGTGGTGACGGGTCAAAGAGCTGAGCCTGTACCGGGGCTTCAACAGTAAACTGGACCTGTAAATTTTCGCTGACTACGCCGGAGAGTACCTGACTAATCACTTCTCCAAAATCTTGTTCAAGGCGGCGGCAGGCATATGAAGTGGGGGCCGCTATTAAAGCGGTCCCCTGGTTAATCTCAAGCAGAGTGAGGTTCTTTATCCATGAATCAAAATCATGTCGCTCAAGCTGTATATAGAGATCGCGCAATGCAATCTGCCAGATTTGCCGGGTATCATTGAAGCTACCACCAGACCGGGAGGAAAAATCAACCAATGTTTGACTCTCAGTATTTGAATTATATGATTCGTCAAAAGAAAAGTTTTGACCGTTGTTATTACTTCCTGGCATAGTGAAACTCTCCAGTTAGAATAATGTAGGGACAATGCCTGTAAATTAACGGGTTTCGTGAGCCAAAACTAAAAAGAACAAAAACCCGCTAATCCGACAAATTAAGGCACACTGAAATGCGATCAACATCCTGTTAATCCGCTGTTCAGTGGTCCCATCAATAAAAGTATTTTCACCCTTGTATTTTATTCAACTAGGGAACAGGCTAGCGTTCCGTATAAGATAAGACCAGGATAAAATTAAAGGCCCGTCTTCACTGGTTATACCTGATCTTACCTAGCGCCTAATCGCTAGAATTATTGAAATAATAGCAGCAAATAATCAGAGAAGCAAGTAGGTAAAGTGACTCCTATCATAAGCATTTCTTTGGGTAGGTGTTTTTGGGGAAAAAGCCAGGCGATAATTTTCCACCTGTTAAAAACCATTTTGTGTGTATAATTTTACACATTTCCACACATGAATGTGGATTACTTTTTTTTGGCCTTTTTGGGGTTTTTTAGCCTAATAGTGGCTTGCAAGCTATAAAGGCCTTTATCTTGTATGCCTTTATAGATTACGTCAATATATGACTAAAAAAGTTTTCCACCTAGTCCACATTTTGTGGAGTCTTTTTGTAACTCATACTTTATTTGGATTCAATTTTCATGAATGATTAAAAAATAGTTCACAGTTTTCCACAAATTGTTAATGCCTGTGCAATACCTCCTTCAAAAATATTTTCTCACAAAATTTGGGTTTGTGGATAACCCTGTGGATAGTTTGGCTGATTTCCACATTTGAACATTTTTCCGGGGGGTTTTAGGCACTATTAGGCCTTTCAAGTTTTTATTTTAACTCCCGGCGGCTTTAATTTTTTTATCCAACCCGTTTACTGAACCGGACTTTTTGCGTTTTGTGCGGCTGGCCTGGTAAAAAATCCACCATTCCAGCATCATTATTATAAGAACGCCTAATGCTAATGGCTGCCACAACTCCCGGTCGCTCCTTGCTGTCGCGCCGTTAACGGTCTGAATCGTGCCCTGGAGTCCTAAATCGTCCAGCGGCCGGATATTACTGGACAGCTCGCTATACAGGTTGACCACAAAATTATCATTGCTGGAATTGACTTTACCGCCCACGGTCTGTTTGTGAGTCACGCCGTAAATACCGGTCCGGCCCGTTTCGGTAAAGGATGCCACCCCGCTGTTAATTTTTAAGACCTGTGAACCGCTATCCGGCGGCTGCACGCTAATTTCCTGGGTAGGGTTAGTTATATTAAAGCTAATCGGCTCGCCCGGATTTATTTCCGTTACCTGGTTCAGTGCCCCGGCCGGTTGCATCCAGCTTAGCGTATTTATGAGCAGGA
Source organism: Chloroflexota bacterium (assembly GCA_028287745.1). GTDB lineage: Bacteria > Chloroflexota > Chloroflexia > Chloroheliales > Chloroheliaceae > 54-19. Next base: position 38,925 of record JAQBPB010000021.1, on the reverse strand, counting down.
TGGGCCAGGCGGTGCTGAGGCCGATGTCGCTCTGGTGGGTATCAAAGGTCATTAAAACCACCCGCTGGCCTTGCTGGTCCCCGGCGGCCAGCAGCGGGCTGCCTTCACTGCTGGATGCGACCACTTTCATCCAACCGGGAAGCGTGTACTGATTGGCCTGTTTGATAAAGATGGCGCTGAGATCGGTATAGCGCAAGAGCGGGTCGTTCTGGTCCAGCCTGGCAAATGAAGGCGTATTTACCGATCCGCTCAAAGGCAGCATGGTCGAAGTCGGCGGGCTGATAAAGAATATACCCCCCTGGGGTGGTTTTTCAGGCGCAAAATTATCGTAGATGTACAGGTCGAAACCATCTTTATTAGATAAAGACTCATAATTTTCCGGCAGCACTTTGGTAACGTTATAGTTTGGCAGGCGGTTAAAGAATAACTCCAGGAAGGTATTGCCGGAGGAAACAAGCAGCAAGCGCTGGGGCGAACCGGCACTGCGTACGGTCCATGCCTCATTATCGGGTGCCAGGTAATCCTGGGCCTGTCCGACCGGTTTTATCCTGGCATTAACCACCCTGGTATTGATCGGTAAATCGGTCAGGGTAATGCTGCCCTTGTCTTCCGGGCCAATATCTACCTGGCGAGTATCAAAAGGTTTATTATCAACGGTTACTACCAGGCTTATTTTGGCCGCTTCAGCCGAGTAATTGTTCAGCCCCACGAAAAGCTGCGGCCCGCCGCCGGTTTCGCGCAGCCGTAACCCGCTAATCGCCTGGTTCTGGTCGGACTTACCGACTTTAATAAACTTGACTTTGGCTTTAAGCGAAGGCAAGCCTTCTTCCCGGGCAAAGGCTCCGCTGCTGACCACCACGACGGTTGTGCCGGGATAGCGGTCGGCGGCGGCGGCGGCCAGGATTATCGAAGGTTTCGGGTTGGCCGGTTCGCTGGTTACTCTGGCCCGGCCGAGCGCGGCCTTAAGTTCATTTTTGTTGGTGGAATTAGAAGCTAAAACTTCGGGAAAGGAGCGCATCAGGACCAGGGTTATCTGGTCGCTGCCGCCGATGCCGTCAATAATACTGTTAATTTCGGCTTTTGCTTTGGTAAACCGGCTGGGTTCGACATCGTTAGCCTGCATGCCGGCCGAGGCATCCAGCAGTACGATAATATTACCGCTGGCCTGAGCATCCGTCGTAAAAAAAGGCCTCGATAAGATAAATACCAGCAAGAAAAGCAGGAGCAGTTGCAGTAGCAAGAGCCAGTTTTTTTGAAATTTCTGCCAGGGCGCGTTGGCCTGTTTGTCTTCCAGCACCCGTTTCCACAAAAAGTTACTGCTGACGGTCAAGTCCTCGCGTTTAACTTTAAGCAGATACAGTATGACAATCGGCACCGCCAGGGCCAACAGCCCTAAAGCGAAAGGTATTAACAGTCCCACAATCGGCCTGCCTTCAAGGTTAGTTAACTAAACCGCGCCGCCGCATGTAATGCAGCACCAGGTCTTCAAAAGAAGTATTGGTTTCGATCTGAATGTAGTTGACCGAACGGCGGCGGCAAAAATCCATCAAATCCCGCTGCCAGTTTTCGAACTCGCGGCGATAGGCTTCCAGGGCATTGGTATCAATGCTGACTTCCTGGCTTTCGCCGGTTTCGCTATCCACCAGCTTGAAATCACCGCGTACGCTCGGATTTACTTCGTCCGGCGAGAGGACGTGCAAAAGGACCACTTCATGCCCGGCACCCTGGAGCGCCCTTATTCCTTCAAAACAGCCGCCCGGCGCGAACAGGTCCGAAATTAGAAATAGCAAGCCGGGCTGGCGGGTAGTGCTGGCATAGTTGCGCAGCGCGACATTCAGGTTGCCACCGGCCCCGGCCGGTAGTTCTTCCACAAACCGGATCATCCGGACCGTCTGGGTCTTGCCGCGCATCATAGGCAGGCGAGTTTCCGAACCGCTCCGCCCCGAAAACAGGGCTGCCAGGCTGACCCGGTCCATAGCGGCCAGGGCCATATATGAAATTGCGGCGGCGGTTTGCTTGGCGTAGAGTAACTTATTAAAGCGTGGGTCCGCCGGGCTTACCCCTTCCTCCAGGATTAAATCAGAAGAAGGACCGCTCCAATCCATTGACCGGCTGCAATCAATCAGGACGTGAATAGTAAGTTCTTCTTCTTCTTCAAACAGCTTGAGAAAAACCCGTTCCAGCCGGGCGTAAATATTCCAATCTACCTGGCGCAGGTCGTCGCCCGGCGTATAGTCGCGGTAATCGGCAAACTCAACCGAAGTGCCGCGTTTGGTCGAGCGGCGCTCGCCTTTCATGCTGCCCGCCCGGACCCGTTTACTCACCAGGGTCAGCCGGTCTATTTTGCGTAAAAATTCTTCGTTTAGTAAAGCTGGCATAGATAGGGCTTTCGTTGAACGATAAAGGTTAAACCGGGAAGGTGAAAGGTACTGGTCATTTTAACAGGTGACATATTTAGCGGTTGGACCGGGAAACATTTGTTATAACTTATGCCGCCAGCCGGTTTAACCGCTCCACATGGAGGTTCCAGGAATAATTAGTTGCTTTTCTTGGCGACTACTTTCTCCAAATATTGCACAGCGGTCTTTAACTGGGGGTCGCGGCCCGCTACCAGGTCCTCTATCGAACGGTCAACTGCTATATCGGGTGTTACACCGATACCGTTTACTTTGGCGCCGCCCCGCGACTCGTACTCGTCCACCGTTACGCTGATAGCTGATCCATCGCCCAGCGGATAGGCCACCGTATGTCCCAGCGCCCCGGCTGTTTGGGTGCCAATCAGGGTGCCTAGCTTGAAATCCTTTACCGCCAGGGCCAGCATTTCGCTGCTGCTGGCGCTCACATTATCCATTAAAAGGGTTAACGGCAGTAAAGGTGAGAACGGTTTGCCTTTATTCGGGTTATTTTGCAGGTCGTTGTTGACCTTCATCTCCTCGCGGGTTTGCCGGTTGGTGTTGTAACCCATAATCTCGCCGCCGGCCACGAAACGGCCGGTGACCTGTTCGACATTTATACCGCCGGGATTCTCCCGCACGTCTATAATCCAGCTATTGGCGCCCTGCTTGCGCAGTTCGACCATGGCTTTATCGGTTTCATCGGCCACATTCAGGAAAAAATCGCGGATGGCGATATAGCCGATATGATCGTTTATCAGCCGGTATTCGACCGTAGGCAGGTTATAGGCCGCTTTGGTTACTTTAACGACAATCGGTTGAGGGCTGGACGAGCGTATAAGGGTAAAGTTATGCGTTTCGTTTTCCTGGGCGTTTCTTACCATTGACCAGCTTTTATCGGTAATCGGCTTGCCGTCATATTCCGCGAACTGGTCGCCCGCCTTAATCCCGGCTTTTTCGGCCGGACTGCCGGGTACTACTCGCACGATATAGGCTTTTTCGTCCTGGGTGGTAATCACTACTCCAAAACCGACCGAAGCATTGTTGCCGGAGAGTAAATTCTGGCGGCTTTGATAGCTGACCGGGTCCATAAAGTAGGTATGGTCATCCCCGATTGCGTCGGCCATTTCGCTGACAATCCGGCGGGCCAGTTGAAACTTCGGATATTTGAAATTCCCGGCCGCGTCCAGAATCTTACCAAAATTATTCGTGAAAATATTCCAGTTGGCCTCGGTATCCTTGCTGAAAGTTATATCCGGTAACGTTCCGCCGGTAACACTGGCTTCTTCTTTCAAACCGATTTTAAGCAAGGTAGCCGTATCAGGTTCTTTGAAAAGATGTTTATTGATAGCGTCATAGGCCGCCTTGATGGTCTGTAATTCGGCCTCGCGGTCTATAGCTTCAAAAGTGCCGGTAACTACCGGGGTAGGCGCTTGTTTAACCTCTACAGTGGGAGTTGCCGGAGGCACTACCGGATATTTCCGGTCGATAGTTGGAGTTGGCGCGATTACCGGCGTAGAGGTAGCGCCACTGGCTGCCCTGGCGACTGCCGCCGGGCTGTTGTTTACCGCGATGGAAACCGGCGATAACTGGACGGCCGCCGTAACTTTTGGGTTAGCCGTAACCTGGTTCAGGTTTTTTTCTAATCCACCGCAGGCGGCTAACAGCAAACAAAGCACCAGCAACAAAGCTGGCACTGCGCCCAGGCGTTTTTTGGAAGACTGCTTATAATTTTGGCCGGATGTCTTGTTCAAGTCTACTTTTTATCCATAGGAACACTTTTTAAAATTTCTTCAATAACCGTATCCGACTGAATTCCTTCGGCCTCACCTTCGAAATTCAAAATCAGGCGGTGTCGCAAAGCGGGCAAAGCAACCGCCTTGATGTCGTCAAAGGCCACGTTATAGCGGCCTTCCATCATCGCCACGATTTTAGCGGCTAACATGAGCGCCTGGGCACCGCGCGGGCTGGCTCCGAACCGGACGTACTGGCGGGTAATAGGCGGTGCCCCGGCATTATCGGGGTGGGTCGCCAGGATGAGCCGGGCAATATAATTGGTGACATGGGTCGCAGCCGGTACTTCACGGGCCAGGTCGCCCATGGCGGCTATAATTTTCCCGTCGGCCATTTTATTTAGAGCCGCCTGGTCCCCGGCGGTCGTCCGGGTCAGGATTTGCATCAGGTCATCTTCTTGTGGAAAGCGGACATGCAGCTTAAAGAAAAAGCGGTCGAGCTGGGCTTCCGGCAGCGGGTACGTACCTTCCATATCAATCGGGTTCTGGGTTGCCAGTACGAAGAAGGGCCGTTCCACCCGGTAGCTGCGGTTCGAAACGGTCACCGTTTTTTCTTGCATGGCTTCCAATAGCGCCGATTGCGTCTTGGGGGTCGCCCGGTTAATTTCATCGGCCAGCAGCAGGTTAGTAAAGACCGGGCCGGGCTGGAAGCGGAATTGCCGCCCGCCCTGGGGGTCATCCAGCAAAATGTTGGTGCCCACAATATCGGCTGGCATCAGGTCCGGTGTGAATTGAATCCGGCTAAAGTGCAGGTCCAGGACCTGCCCGAGAGTCCGTACCATGGCGGTTTTACCCAGGCCCGGTACGCCTTCCAACAACACGTGACCGCCCGCGATAATGCTGATAAGAATATTCCGCATTACATCGTGCTGGCCTACAATCACTTTGCCTACTTCTTCTTCAATCCGGGTGGTTAACTCGCGGAATTGGTCCGGCGTAATGGTTAGTGGGGCGGCGGCAGTAGTCATTAGCTTCTCTTTCTTTAGAATTGTCGTTTATTTTTATCATTAAATGTAGAACGTAGAACGATAACCATAATAGATAAATCAGGTTAAAAGAAGGACTTCCCCACTTTACCCGCAAAAATTCATTATCTGTCAGGGGTTTACCCGTCCGACGTTTAACGTTCTATGAGCAACGATATTCTTAATTACTTACTCTTTTTGTTGAGGTCCTCAAAGTACTGCTTTATCTGGTCTTTAAGTGTAATGGGAATATAGTTTTTATCCAGCTGTTGAGCGGCTTGCTGCTGATATGAGTCCAGCACATCGGTGTAGGGTATGCTGGCATTTCCGCTGGGATTCCCACCGTTAACTGTCTGGTTGTTGGTTGGGCCCTGGCCGTCTTTACCGCTGACATTGGTCTGGGTGCCGTTGTCCCGGCGTATAGTCGGGTTGGCATACATATTATCACTGCTACCCTTGCCCGCTTTACTACCGTTCTGACTGTTGCCCTCACCCGGTTGGCCGGATTGGTCCGCCTGGTTGCCCTGGCCCGGGTCCTGACCCTGACCCGGTTGGCTACCCTGGCCCTGATTTTGGCCGGGTTGCTGCCCCTGGGGACTTTGGCCCTGACCGGGCTGCTGCCCCTGTCCCTGACCCTGCTGTCCCTGACCGGGCTGCTGCTGACCCGGCTGACCCTGCTGTCCCTGACCGGGCTGCTGCTGACCCGGCTGTCCCTGCTGCCCCTGTTCCTGGCCGGGTTGGCCTTGCTGGCTCTGGTCGCCTGGCTGGTTTTGCTGGCCGGCCGAATTTTGAGGGTTGCCGTTTTGGTCAACCTGGGACTGATCGCCGTTTTGCGAATTCTGGCTGTCAGCCTGTTTACTGTTCTGGCTCTCGGTGCCCTTTTGAGCTACCTGGTTAATCGACTGTTCGCTCTTTTGCAACTGGGCCTGGGCCTGTTGCATTTGCTGGTTGATTTGCTGTTCTTTACCGCTATTGCGCAGCTCCTGGGCCAGGTCGTTTAAGGCTTTCTGGGCTCCTTTAGTGTCCTGCTGCAAGTTATTTGGGTTAAGTGCGCTGGACAAGTTTTGGAGTTTTTCGGCCATAGCCGGGTTAGTATTCTTAAAGTTTTCGGCATCTTTAGCAAGTTTATCGGACAGTTGGGAGGCCTGGGCACTGTCTTTCTTGAGCTGTTCCAGGGCGTCGTTCTTAGCCAGTTTTTCCAATTCCTGGGCGGCATTTTCAAAGCGATCGGTCGAATTCTGCTGGAGGGCCTGGCCGGTCGGTTTGGTTACATCGGCGCTGTTAAAGCTGCGGGTCAGTGACTCAAGGGCGGCTTTTTCGGCGGTGCTTTTATTGGGGTCAGCCATGTTTTGGAGTTCTTGCTGGGCTTTTTGAAGGGCCGCCAGGGCTTCGTCCTTGTTATTGCTCTTATCCAGCAAATCTTTTTCGACCTGTTCCAGTTGCTTCAAAAGTTCCTGGGTCTTAGGATCGTTTTTAGCCGCTTCCGGGTTTTGTTTTTCTATCTGCTGCTTTAGCTGCTCAATTTTTTGAGCTTCCTCCTCGATCTTAACTTTGGTCGCCTGGTTTTCTTTAACTATGTCGCTAAAGGGATTGGGCAGCACCAGGGCCAGCACCAATAAAGGGATAATTGCCAGCGAGGCAAGGCCTTCTCTGCGCGGAATTTGCATGGGTAGAGCCCTGGATATTTTCCGGCCCGGCGCCTGGATAACGCGGGTGGCATCGCTGAATTGGTGGTTGCCCATCAGGCCGTAGCCGAATTTATCAGGGTTGGAATAGCCTTCAATCGCGGTGCTGAGGCGTTCTTTTAAGCCAAGGGCCAGGTCGGCCTGACGGGCGGTATCGAGCAACTTGCGCGGCCGGAAAAAAGCGTAGACCAAAACGCCCAGTATACTGATAGCTAAGACCGGTAAAGCAATCAAAGTTACCTGTTCGATAGTAAAAGAAGGGGTCAGGCGGCTGTAAACGGCCAGCGCCAGCCCGACCAGACCGCCCGCCAGAATCGCATAAGGCAAAAGCCGGACCGCCTGCCGGACGCGCAAACGCCGTTCAACCTTTTTAAGGTAACGGACCAATTTCTGGTATTCGGCCTTACTGATGTCCTGGGTAGGTCCGGGAGCCCTGGGCGATTCAGGTTTTTCTAATACTTGCATAACTTTTACCTTGTTTAGCTATTCTGGAAAAGTGATTAGCCAAGCGGTTGGCTGGTTCCGGCTTTATTCTTAACCGCTTCAGGCCCTTTTTGGCTTTCCATCCGCAACGGGGTAACTCGCCGGATGGCCTGCCACAAATAGATAATAATTATTCCGCTGGAAATAAACAAAAACCGGCTGGCGGGTGTAAAGAGAAATTCACCGGGAGTATTGCCGAAAAAGATAATATTGCTGCCCGCCCGGTTTTTTAATATTTCGTTGGTATCTACGATGGCATACATGGGATTGATTGATGATATCCACATAAGGGTATCTTTAAGGTCGTTTTCCGCGTAGACCGACAGTTCAAAGACGCCATAAGGTTGAAAAAGTATATTGAGGCCGTAAACCAGCAAGAGCGGCAACACAAAGTAAAGGACCAGTATATTGATGAAAGCGTTGCGGCTGGCCGCGGTACTCCGCAGCATCGCGCTTGACCAGTAAATTCCAATTGAGCCAAGCACTAAACCGGTGACCAGCATTACCACTATCGCGGCTACCAGTTGGTCCGGCTCGAGGCCGCCCATCAAAAAGGCGACACTGGCGACCGGTATCCCGGCGATAGTGACCAGCATCAGGTAAGCCAGCGAAGAAAAAAGTTTACCGATAATAATATCGCGGGGCCGCAAAAGCGTTACCAGCAGTACATCATAGGTCTGGCGTTCTTTTTCTCCGGCGATAGTCGGCGCGCTAAAGCTGGGTGCCAGGATACAGGCCAGGAATAGCTGGGCAACGACAATAGCGATAAAGTAATTAGAGCCAAGTTCCTGGCTGCGGGGAGGTTGGTTGCCGGTGGCGTAAACATTATAAGCGTTGTTGCCCAGGTAGTATAAGCGGTTGCTGCTCTGGTAGAAGTTATACATTATCAGGCCAAAGATACTCAGCAGCAGGCTAAAAGTAGCAAGGTCAACTAGCCCATGCCAGCTTCGCATGCGGTAGCGCAACTCTTTTATGATAATGGGGTTATAGCGCAAAGATTGCCAGCCACCGCTGATTAAGCGCGGCAGGATTTCCAGGCGAGACCCAGGCTCTCTTTGCGGCAAAATATTCCCGGCCATAAAACTACTTCCTGTTTGCGGGAGATTTTGGCGATAAATAGAACAAACCTTCCACCAGGCAAGGATTGAGCTTTATTTTAACCCGTCTGAAACCTTTTTAGCAATAGAGAAAAGCAGATTTAACACTCTTCTAACAATTGGGCGATTTATGATACATATCCCCTGGTGACTTGCAGGAATATTTCTTCAAGGTTAGTAGGCTGTTCGGAAAAGCTAAAGAGCGGAATATTCTTCTCCACCAGGTAGCGCAATAACGCTTGCAACTCGGTTTCGTTGCCTTCGACCAGTAATTCCCATTCGCTCTGATTGGGGGCCTGGTCGTTATTTTCCAGGGGCCGGGCGGCTTTAACTCCCGGCCCGCTTGAAAGAATCGTCTGAAGCAGGCTGACCTTTTCCGGCTTTACCGGCCGGACCAATAGTTTTATCACCCGCAAATGCCGGTTAAGTTTTCCCAGGATTTCGCTAACCTTACCGGAAGTCAATAACGCGCCCCGCTCGATAATGCCTACGTGCGAACACATTTCAGTGAGCTCGGTCAGGATATGCGAGGAAATTATTATTGTTTTGCCCATGCGGCTTAACTCTTTAAGCAGTTCGCGCAGTTCGACCCTGGACCGGGGGTCAAGGCCGCTGGCCGGTTCGTCCAGGATTAAGAGTTTAGGGTCGTGAATAAGGGTACGGGCCAGGGCCAAACGCTGGGTCATGCCGCGTGAAAGCCCCTCGATATAGGTATCCTTTTTGTCGGTGAGATCAACCAGTTGCAGCAGATCTTTTATCAGGCCGGTGCGGCGTTTTGAGTCGATATAGTAGGCCGCCGCGAAAAATTCCAGGTATTCATAGCAGGTCATTTTATCGTAAATGCCGATAAAATCCGGCATGTAACCGATACAGGCCCGCAGCGCCACCAGGTTATCTACCCGCCGGTCATTAATGTTCAGGCCGCAGACCCAGGCTTCTCCCTGGCTCGGTTCCAGCAGGGTTGCCAGGATACGCATGGTCGTAGTTTTACCCGCGCCGTTCGGCCCGATAAAGCCATAGATGGCGCCCGGCTCAATTTCCAGGCTGATGTCCTGGACCGCCTGAAACTGGCCGTAACTTTTCGATAAGTGCCGGGTTTCTACGGTCAGTATGCGGGTTTCCAGGCTATCCGAGGGTTGCTCTAAAGTTTCCATTTTAGCTTTGAAATAATTAGCTTTGAAATTAACTAAGGTAAGACTATCGCTTCAAAAAGCAGGGTTAAATCGGTGGTGCTGGCCGCCTGATTTTGTAACTGGAGCGGGAAATTAAAAGAAGCCTGTTTCCAGCCGATTAAATAGGCCCGGTTCGAGTCTTTTGCCAAAACTTCGCCCTGGACCCCGATAAGGGTAGCGATGGCGGCGGCCTTTTGCGACTGGTAAACCCGGGGGTTGTAAAGCTGGGTAAAGCCACCGGCCCCATTTCCGGGATCTTCCATACCGGACAGGGCAAATATTAAATTATCGGTACCGGTGGCGATAGCTAAATTTTTGGTTAAAGTAAGTTTTTCACCGGCCCTAAGCGCCGGGACCTGGTAAATCAAACTGCCCGGTTTCCAGATACTCAGCTCACTCCAATCGGTCCCGGTACGATTTTCAATTGTGCCGGATAATTCATTACCCTGGGCGGTCAACCGGGCAATTATTCCCTCTCCGATTTCCGCTGGGACCGGGCTTTGCAGGGCAAAACTGCGCTGGTCATCCTGGCCCATCAGGACTTTACCAAAACCGCCGCCCGGTCCCTGTTGCAACACCGGTAAATCCCCGGCCGGGTTGAGGTTGGGATTGGGATTGCGCGGGTTTAGAAAATTGCGGGATTGCGTTAGCACCGTAGCCTGGGCCTGGTCGCTTACATTTAATTGGACGTTTAACCGGTTGCTGGAATACAGGGTGCCCAGGCTGGTGACTCCACCGGCCAGTTTGCCCTGGGTGGTTTCACCTAGTGTTACCACCGAGAACCGGCTCATAACCAGGGGTTCGCCGCTGGTAGCGACACCAACGATATAAAAACCGGCCGTTAAACTAAGGGCCAGCACCGGCACAATGATCCAGCCCAATTCTCGCTTGCCCAGCTTTTTAAGGCCGAAATAGGCCAGCGGCCCGAGCAGAAAAATGTAAATGGCTAAAACAAGCGCGATTATCCCGATATCAGGCAGGGTGGCAGTTTTGGTGTTGGGATTTAGCTGGTTGGTCCAGGGCCAGTAAATATCGATTGGTTGCCTTAGCCCCGACAGGTAAGACATGTGCGGTTCAAAATCCCGCAAAGCGGTTGACCACAACCCGGTCAATACCGAATTTGGCAGTGTCCTCAATTCGGTGGCGGTAAACCAGGTTGCACCAAGCCCAAAAGGTTTTTTAGCCAGTAGCGGTTTGCCATCCAGGCTTAACTGGACCATTGCTCCGGGGACCGGTGTACTATCGGCAATTAACAACTGGGCCGGGGCCGGGGCACCGTTTAAGAACTGGCCCAGTTCGGCGGGGAAAGCTTTATTCTGTGAGGGTCCGGCCGCCTTCACCGGCAAGAAATTGGTCAGGAAGCCGCCCCGGCGCAAACTGCTATCCCCGGCGGCCAGTAGAAAACGGCCCTGGGCCAGCCAGGCGGCGGCGGCATTTTCCAGGCTGGCCTGGTTGATAGTCTGGTCGCCCAGGGTAACACTGGAAAGGTCGGTCAGGGCCAGGCCGTCCAGGCCATCCCAACCGCTGCTATCCGGCGGTAAATCCGAGGGTGCCAGGTGCGCCACCCGGAAGGTAGGTCTGTTTCCGACTTGCGGAGTCCTGGAGTAGTAATTAGGGTTGTAAAGCGCGCTGCCCCTGTTATAAGGCTGGGTCAGGCGCTGGCCGTTTAGCCCTGAAAGGGCGCCACTATCATCACTTATTACCCCCAACAATAATTCGGACTGGTCCAGCGGCTGAATTGGCTGGTTGAATTTTTCTATTACGGTCCCAGCCTGATTGGTCAGGCGGACCTGCACTTCCACGATATTCCGGCCGCTGGAAGGCAGGTAAAGCCAGACCTGGCGGTTGGCAGGCGGCACTAACTGGACTGCCCGGCGGTAAATCCGGCTGACCGGGTCAAAGTTGGTGAAAGAGGCTTCTACCCAACCGTCAAAATTCGGGTTGCCTTCGGGCAGGCTTAAATTTACCTGGACCGGCAGCCAGCTATTCATTTTATAGAAGCTGTCATAACCGGCTTTGACCTGTATTTTAGGACCGCTGGCGGCTTGCAAGGTTGAGGAAGAGGCGGGAGAGGCGAGGCTTAATACCAGGAGGGCTGCCATAAGGCCCGCCAGGAAAAAATGAGTAACAACTCGCCTGGTTTTCGTCCGGTAAAATGCCATAATTATGCCCGGTACCGGGGACCACCGTCCCGGCCATCAGGGTAAAAATCCGGGCCGCTATTGTCTTCCAGGTTTTCTACAGCGGGCGGGTTTATTAAAACGTCCCGGTAAGAGGCGAAGAAATCGGCATAAAGCCGGTCCTGGCGCTCTTCATCAAAAAACTTCAAAATTTCCTTACGCCTTGAAACTTCATCCTCGATAAGCTCCGGTTTAGGCACTCGTTCGAAAGTTATCGCCGGGCCGCCGACCGTGGTGATTTTTACCGAACCAAAGTCCAGCAGGTTGGCGATGATGCCGAGTTTTTCAAATTGAATATCCTGGACGTTTCGAATATCGACTACGCCGACCGTTTCATCGAAGCCAAAAGGCAATTTTTCAATATCGAAGACTTTTTCCTCTCCGATAACATAGCGGTCGTTGTGCCAGTTCTCATACTTGTACCAGATGGTTACACAGATACCGATAAAGGCCATTACGAAACCAATCGAGCTGAACAGGCTGACCAGCGAATTGTCCAGGCGGTAGATGAAAGGCAAGCCGAAAATGCCAAATAATACCAGGAGCAGTAGTAAGAGGACCAGCGGGCTGACCCGTTTGAAAAGTACCCAGGGATGGGTATACCAGGTAATCTGTTTCTTGCGGCGGTCCCGGATAGGGCCGGTTGGGAAAGTTCGCTGGAGCCAGTTGGGATTTTCGATTACATCTATTTCGCGTGCTTCTTCTTCCTCGTTCCAGTTAACCAGCTTCGCGCCCCAGATGCGGTTCTCCAGGTAATTGCGCATTCGCTCTTTGCGGAAATCGTTGCGGAACATAAAGTAGGCTTTACGCAGTTTATCCCACTCCATCCGGACGCTTTCGGGGTCATGGACGTGTTTGAAGGTAATCTGGCTGCGCCCGGTGCTGGTGACGGTTACCGTACCAATCCGGAAAAAGTATTCAATTGCGCCGCGCCCGGTTTCGATTTTAACTTCGGTAATCTTGTCCAGCGGAATTTCGATTTTGGCCTTGTTAAAGAGGGTCACATTCTCAAGCTGGATGAAGCGCCGGTCGGTGATTATCAGGTGATCGTTGCTCCAGTCGTTAATATACCAGCCCCACAAAGCTACATTTATCAGCAGCAGCGGCGTGACAACAATCCACAAAAAAGGCACAAACAAAGAAACTACGCCTAGAATCAGGATTAGCGGCAGCATGAGCCAGGCCGGTTTCCCGATATACAGGATATGAATCGGGTGACGCCGCCGGACATCTCGGATAATTTCATCGGTAAACCAGTCCGGCATCAGCTTGCGCCAGTTTTGCTGCTGTTCGGACACCTGGGCCGGGTTTACAACCTGCCGTTCGGCTTCGGTTTTGCGCCGGTAGTTATCGAGTGGCGTATTATAGACCCATTTATCGGGCGTGCGGCTTCGGACGTGTTTATGGGGAAAAGGTAAAGAACGCGACCGGGTAGTCGGCTGGCTGCTCAGGTCGGGACGCACGGTGGATGGGCCGGGGCGGATTTCGCCCGGTCCTGGAGGCGGGGCGGACCGCGAAAATTCGGTGGTCCGTCCCTGTAAATCTTTCTTGCGGCGGTAATCGAACAGGTTCATAATGGCACCTGCCTGGTTCCGACCAGGACTTTACCTTGAGAGGTTTATTTGGAAGGTTCAATAACCTTAACTGGTTTGCCTTCGTCACCGGGCGGCAGCGGCTCTACCGGTTTGGAAGGTGTTAACGGGGCAGGTGGGCGCTCGCTAAAAAGGTGCGCGGCGTCCTTCATGTATAAAAAGCCGGAGTAAAGGGTCAGGAAAACCATAAAGTAGACCAGCGGCCAGGCCAGCAGGAAGAACCATTTGAAAGGCTGGAAGTCACCGGCAATGACCAGGTCGTTCAAGCCTTTCAACAACCCGTTGGGCCGCATGGCCGCGTCGGCCCAGATAATCAGCCAGGTCAAAGATACGCCGGTCATTACGGTCTTACGTTTGCCCCACTTACCGGCCGGTATCACTACCCCGGCCGAAGCGGCATAAGTTCGCATACCGGTAATCAAAAATTCCCGGCCAAGAATAATCGCTACCAGCCAGCTTGAGATGATATTCATCTCAACCATGGTGACTAACACTCCGGCAGTGAAAAGCTTATCGGCGGTCAGGTCCAGGAATATTCCCAGGTTGGATACGCTTTTCTGCCGCCGGGCAAAATACCCATCCAGCACGTCGGTAATTTCGGCCACCGTAAAAAGTATGGCCGCAATAAGGTAGGAAGGCGCCCAATCAGCAAGCATTAGCAGGCCCATTACGATGGGCGTTGATAGAATCCGGGACCAGCTTAACAGATTGGCTATTTGCAGGTTAGCTTTTAGCACTCTTTATTCCTAACTTATTAGTTTGCCCCACAGGTCATATTCAGTTGCATCGGTAATCTTGACCCGGGCGGTATAAGGCCGTGGACCCTGGGGGAAACCGGCTTTTACGGCGCGTGGCTCGATAAAGACCATGCCGTCCACTTCAGGGGCGCTGCGGTAACTGCGTCCGACCCAGATTTCCCGGCTGTCGCGCGGGCTGTAGTCAACCGTACCGCTACCTTCTACAATAACATCTAATTCCCGGCCAATCAAGCTTTGCTGTTTTTTAATCGAAATTTGCTGTTGCAAAGCCATAAGCCGGTTGTAGCGTTCTTGTTTTACTTCTTCCGGGACCGGGTTTTCCTGTAAAGCCGCCGGGCTGGTGGCCTGGGGCGAAAATTTAAATGCGCCCACGTTATCAAATTTCATTTCTTCAATGAAATCTAATAAATACTGGAACTCTTCTTCGGTTTCGCCCGGATAGCCCACGATAAAGGTCGTGCGAATGGCGATGTCAGGCATAGCCGCCCGCAGCCTTTCGATTGTGCCGTAAGTTTCCGACTGGTCGCTGGGGCGGCGCATCCGGCGCAAAGTCGCTTTATGGGCGTGTTGCAGTGGCATGTCAATGTAGTGAGCCATCTGGGGCAGGCTCGCCATTGTTTCGATCAGAGGCTGCGAGACAAAACGCGGGTAGGCGTACATCAACCGGAACCATAATACTTCGGGCGCGGTTTCGGCCAACTGCTTGAGCAAGGTCGCAGTACCGGTACCGTCCCGCACGCCCAGGTCGCGGCCGTAGAAAGTGGTATCCTGGCCGACCAGCACAATTTCTTTAACGCCGCTATCGGCTAACTGGCGAACTTCCCGTAGAATATGCTCGACCGGGCGGCTGGCGTGTTTGCCCTTCATCTGGGGAATAATGCAGAAGGCGCAACCGGCGTCGCAGCCATCCGAAATTTTCAGATAAGAGGTCGGCCCCTGTTTTTTCTTGCGCCGCAATAACCCGTAGGTAATCCGGTTGTTGTCCGCTTCGTTGTCGATATCAATTCCAAGATTAGTCAGCATCGGCCCGAAGCTATCCCACTTCAAAGCGCCCACGACGCCGTCCACGCCCGGCACTTCGGCCTGGATCATTTCGGCCGCCCGGCTAGCCAGACAACCAGCCGCGATTAGCGATTGGCCCGCTTGCTTGCCATCGGCCAGTTCTTGCAGGGCATCCAGCGATTGGCGGGTGGCCGAGTCGATAAAGCCGCAGGTATTGACGATTAAAAGCTGGGCCCGTTCCGGCTTCAAGGTTTCGCGCAGGCCGTAGCCGCTCAGTAACTGGCCGATGGCTTCGCTATCCACCGTATTTTTATCACAGCCCAGGGTTAACAAATAAAAAGATTTGTTATCCAGGTGAGGGCGCCGGGTGGGAATATTTAACTTGATGTTACTTCTCATGAAATCCTTACATAATAATCGCTGGACGTGAAACGGGTAACGTTAAACGCAAAACGACGAAAGTTTAGCCTGTAAACAGGTGAAAAATAGGGGTTAAAGGGAGAATACAGGAATTTATAATCTGCTTTGCCTTTTTATGTTACCCGTTCAACGTACTTAACGGTAATTGGTGAACTGCAAGGCTACCGGGAAATCTTTGCCTTTGAGCAGGGTAATAATCTGCTGGAGTTCATCCTTGCTCTTGCTGGTCACGCGTAAAGCATCGCCCTGTATTTGCGATTGGGAATTCTTAAAGCTATCCCGGACCAATTTGCTTATCTGTTTTGCCAGTTCCTGGCTCAAACCTTTTTTCAGCTTGATTACCTGGCGCACCCGTCCGCTGGCAGCCGGTTCAACTTTTTGAAAGTCGAAAATTTTGAGGGACAGGTTGCGTTTGACCGTTTTAGTCGTCAGGAGATCTTTAACCTGCCCGAGGACAAATTCATTTTCGGTATTAATGACAATTTGCTCAGCCTCAAGATCAATTTCGGTCTTGGTATCCTTGAGGTCAAACCGGGTAGTTACCTCGCGCTTGGCCTGGTCTATCACGTTTACCAGTTCCTGGCGGTCGAATTCCGAAACTACATCGAAAGAAAAACTAGAAGCCATTTTTACCTCACTCTGCCAACATTTGTTAAAAAAAGCGGGCTGAGAAACTCGCCCGCCCTGGTCCACTATTATAATCTTTTTAAGGCCGTTAGTCTATGTTATTTCTCAATCAGGTCTTTGCCACCGGCAAACCAGGTATGAGTAATAACTCCGCTCTGCGGTGTGGTGTAAGGTTTATCTACACCGTCTACCGAAACTTTAATTACCCCGGGATTACCGGCCCGGACCGCGACCTTACGGCCCTGGAAAGTAAAAGTCTCGTTAGGGGCGCCGACCTTTTCAACCTGCACCTTGTCATCCACGGTAATTCTTATCCAGCTGCCTTTAGGGTCCACATCCGAAATAGTTACCACTACATTAATCGGGTCAGGCACCGGGGTCGGTGAAGGCGGTGGTGTCGGTGTAGCGGTTGGGGCCGGTGGCGGTGGCGGCACCGTAGGAGCGGGCGCAGGCGCAGGCGCAGCTGCCTGGGCCGGTGGGGCCGGGGTAGTTGCCGCAGTATCGGCTGCAGTTGTCCGGTTCCCTGTTGCCGGGGTCGCATTGGCGCCGGTTGTCCCGACCCGGTCCAGGGCTTTTACCGAGGCATCGGGCGTGAAGTAAGCCGGGGCTTTCATGATACTGCCCGCGTCACCGGCGGTCTGGGTGGCCCGGATACTTACCAGGCTGGGGTCAGGCGTGATGGCATACGGCCCAGGATAACCTCCGGCCGCTACCGTAGCTGTGACCGCATCCAGAAGGGCGGGCGTGTTATCTTTAGGCTGGTTGGAAATCCCCCGGTAAATCAGCAAAGCGGCGGCCAGTACGATAATAACTACCAGGATAGTTGGGACGAAATTTGGCATGTAGAAAGCGCCCCGGGCGGTAGGAAGCATTACCGACTTTAAAACATATTTGTCATTCTGGCCTAAACTGTTTAACTTCCGGGAAGAATAGCCCCCGGCCCCCGGTCCTTCCATGGGATTACTTTCAAAGGACTGGATAAAACCGGTCGAACGGCGCTGGCCGCTGACAAGGGTAGGCGGGTTGGCCGGTGGAAGGGCTTGCAAGTTTAACCGTTCGTTGCTGTTAACTACCAGGTCAGCTTCACCCTGGCTTAAGCCTTCCAGGGGAATCAGGGCAGTCTGGCCGCCGCTGTCGGCCGAAGGTGGCATCTGCTGTTCGCTTAAACGGTTGGACTGCGTATTTTCCAGCATATCATCGAAAAGCTGGACTGTACTGCGGGGTTCCAGGTTAAGGTATACCGCATAGGTTTTAATAAAACCCCGGATATAGAATGGGGGCGGTAAAACCGAAAAATCTTCTTTTTCCAGTGCTTGAAGGAATGACAAGCGAATTTTAGTAGCTTGTTGAGCATCAGCCAGGGTCACGCCTTTACGCTCACGCGCCTCACGCAACAATTGACCTAACTCTTGTACTTCGCTACCTTGCATGTGGTCTCCCCCTTATTTATCCCTTCTTTTCCAGAGTTTGCTTCAGTAATAAAACTTATTTTCCGTACAGGGTTACCCTGACAGACTAAACAAACTCTTGCTCGACCTTAAAAAACTCAGTCAGGGAAAAGAATAAACAAAAGTCTAGAATTAAAAAAACCTGGGAATGTTGATTTCTCCTGGGTTCCCTGCTGTTCCGCTTAGAATTAAGCTAAGGTCTGTAAGCTGAGCAGCTTTACAGCAACACAATATTCAGCTCCTTCTACGCTGTAGAAGCTTTGGCATGATTATAACCTATCAATGCAAGCGTGGCAAATATTTGAAGCTGGTATGATTGGTTTTTAGTTTGTTTCTAAGCTAAGTTTAAGCTTCTACAAAAGCAAAATAAATCAAAAAAACAAACAATAAACCAGGTAAAAAAGGTTGTGGTAGGTCTGAAAAGTACTCGTTGGCCGGGTTGAAAAGGAGTCCGGGAGGCTGCTAACGGGGCAGGTAAGAGGCCCCTTTTTTGTCGCCAAACCGCAGCAAGTACCCTTTGTCGACCAGGCCCACCAGGTCCAGGCGGGCGGTTTCGTCGGTAATATCCGGGTTGACCTGGCGGTAATCGCGGTTGGTCAGGCGGCCGCGTTCTTTGGCGTAGAACAGGCCCCGGGCCTGCCTCTCATTAAGTCCGGCTTGCAGTAAAGCAAAGTACTCGGGCCGGTCAGCCTGGCTAATTTCAAAGACCGGCGCGGTCCCGCCTCTAACCGTAATTACGGGTTTGTGTTCCTCGACCGGTTCGGGCTGGGGCCGGGAAGGCAGGATGGCTATGAAAGAAGTCGCGTCAGTCTCAAAGCGCGGAGCGGGGCTGCCAATTTCGGCCAGCGCCCGGCGCATCCGGCGGATACCGGTGCCCATTTCTTCCACCAGGCGCAGTTCATACATCAGGCGGGCCAGTAAAGGGTTGCGGCTGTAGCGTTTCTGGCCCAGGTTTTCCAGGGTTACCGGCCCGGCTAACCCGCCCGGACTTTCGACTTCCAGCCGGTCATCGAAAACGCGCACGGTTACTTTTTGGCCGCTGATCGCATAATCCCGGTGCGCCAGGGCATTGGTAATCGCCTCACGGACGGCGACCAGGGGATACTCCGGCATATCCTCGCGGTAGATGCCTTCTATCCGGGCCGGAATGCGCATATTATTGCTGACAAACCGGGCAGTATCTTCAATTATTTTATCCAGGGTACCAAAAACTTCTTTGCGGTCCACAATCGGCCCATCTATTTCGGTTCCCCGGAAGTGGGCTAATTTTACGCTGGCCTGGGGTAGATAGCGGGCCGGTTGCCTGCCGAAAAGCAGCAGGGCGGCGGTAGTGGGGATAAACTCGTTCGGGTCGGTGCCTACCGGGCGCAGTAAACCCAGTGCTGCCATTTGCGCGGCCGGACTATCGCTGCTGTTGGTCCGGTCATCCGACTCTTCTTCCAGGACAGCCAAATAGGCCGCTACCTTTACCGGATCAAGGTCTGCGAAAGTGGCGCCGGGGATAGGAGCGCTTTCTACCGGACCAGCACTCGCCCCGTCTTCATTTTTAAGACGCACCGCTTTTTTTTCAGCCATCAAGCACTATGTGAGCTAATAAACTAGGGGTATCAGATGGTTTACTTACGTTTTGCCCTTATAAATTATAAGTATAGGTTAAATTTACCCTCTTAGCAAGTAAAATGAGCTTTAGATTAATTCATTAAAGCAATTATAAATTATTTCCCATTGTGATCATATAACCTTTAAGTCCTGTTTAGGATGTCAGGTGGCACAATCTTTGCCAGAAATAACTTGAGGTTGTCACGGAGGCGACCCCGAAAGGAAGTAAAATTATGCAAGAATCAAGGGAGAATCACGACCAGGAAGTTGGTTATCGCGCCCCCGAAAGCGCCAGCAGCACCGGGCGCAGTGGGACAAGCCGGGACGAGTTTCCTTCAACAGAACAGGCCAGGCAAGCCGCCGGTGATAACACGATTCATTATAATCACGCGACCGATGCCTCGGATATAAATGATTCAGCCGGGACCGGCCCGACTATTCCGGGCCAATTTGGTACGCAGCCCGCCACCGGTAATATGGGCGCCGGTTCCACGGCCGGGACCGCTCAAAATGACCGGACCCCGTTCCGGGATACTAACGCCAGCAGCGCCGGAATGCCGCCGGACCGCGCCGGGAGTTACCCTGGTCCGGGAACCGCTTCGGATAGAGGCACCGGGACGGTCGGCAGCACGCCTTTTGGCACCGGGATTGCAGACACCGGCCTTGAAACAAGCTCAGGGCTGGACGAAAGAAATACTTCAAATACCAACACGGCCAGCTATAACGCGGCCGACCTTAGCAGCCCACTATCAGGTTCCGGTGTAACCGGTTCGGGCACTCCTGGCCGCGATAACGAGTTTAACGAACTTGGGACTGACGGTATGGACCTCAGCCCGCGCGACTCAACCGGCGGAAGCCGCTAAATTAAAAAGCGGCCCCGGGCGAATAATTTAACGCCAGGGCCGCTTTTTTGTCTGGAATCTTACAGCCAGTCTTTTTCCGCCATAATCTGGTTACCCAGCAGGCCCATCAGGACCTGGTACCTGGTTCCGGCAAATTCCGGGTGGAACTCGAAACGGTTCCGTTCAAAGTACTGGACGGTATAAACCTTACCATCGGACGGGTTTCGCTCCTCGAATTCCTCGGAGATAGGGTAGCCGAACATCGACAGGCCGCCGTTTTTCTCCCAGTAATCTCTAAAAGCCCCACCCAGGGTATGCCCTGTCTCAGGGTAATAGTTTATTTTAGGCCGTTCTACTGCGTTAAGCAGGTTCTTGATTGAAAGCAGGGTACCGTTCCGGTTAAGCAAAGGCGCTGCCCCCGGCGTGACGCGCTTGAAGGGCGGTTCCGACTCGCGACCGGCGGTCACTTGCCGTCCCAGTAAGCCCAGCAGCACTTCATATTGCGTCCCGGCGAATTCAGGGTGATGCTCGAAGCGGTTGCGCTCGAAATACTGGACGGTAAAGCTTTTGCCCGGCTCACTGGGCGAAAGTTCTTCAAATTCTTCGGTCCATGGGTAGCCGAACTGCGGTAAGCCGCCGTATTTATCCCAGTAGCGCTTAAAGACATTCGAAAGCGTATGGCCGGTCTGCTGGTAGTACACCCGGTAACTGGTATCCGGCCCCGGGCGGGCTACTCGTTTGGTCGGCACTACCAAATTTTTGATAACCGGCCAGAATTCCTTACCCTCGAAGCCCAGTCGCCAGACCGCAAAGCCGCGCACCTGCTGCCGCTTCATCATGTCGAATTTGGCCTGGAGCGATTGCGGGTTTTCAAACCAGACCTGGTGCTCCTCGTTATCTTTGGTGTAGTTCAGGTAGGGGCTCTGGGATACCGCGTCATAGCCGAAGGTGCCGTTATTCTCGGCGCCCAACTTGAGCGTATCATCGTAGCCCCGGCTGTTAGCCGTGACAGTTTTATCGGTCTGGCGTTTGGTCAGGTTCCAGTCGTAGCCGTAAAAGGGAATACCCAGTAATATTTTATTGGCGCCAAACAGCGGAATGGCATACTTCAACACCCTTTCCTGCCAGTTAACCGGCGCGACCGGTCCCGGCGCACTGCTCGAATAGGAATAGTCATAGGTCATAATGGTGACCATATCCAGGTGAGGAGCCAGGTTGGCGTAGTTATAGGCGGCTGAAAACTGGCCGTTAAAGGTATTGGAAGTGCGCGAGACAACCGCCATAGTCACCAGCTTGCCTTTTGGGCGCAGCCGCTTAGCCAGTTCGGCCATGAAGTTGGTTAACAGGGTTTCACTGTCGCTATTCAGGTCTTCAAAGTCTATCTGGTAGCCGTCGTAGTTATTCTCAACGACCTGCTTTTCGATTGTATCGATAATACTTTTAAATTGGACCGGGTCCGAAAGAAGTTTATTAAAATCATCTTTAGATGGGTCATTCTGGATCATTGGCACTACTTTAATGCCTTTGGACCGGGCGAAGTTAGTGACATCGGCTCGGTTGGAGCCTCGAATGGTCCCATCCGCCTGGAGCCGGTAAAAGTCAGGCGAAATGATATCAATATTATTGTAATTAGCCAGCAGGGCGGCATTTGAGCGGCCGTTGACAAAATAGAACCAGCGCAACGGAATCGGGGCGGCAGCCCCGGCGGTATGAGGCTCTTCAAAAACGCTAAGCATTAAACCGGCTAGAAATAACGATAGCAAAGACAGCACTTTGAAGTGTTGCATTAATATTCCTTGAGTAGTTCAAAAGTATTATGTAATTTTAGTACAACTATTCGGACCGTAGCAGACGCTGGCGGTTTTTCTGGCGATATTCGGGAATTTCGAGCATCGGCGGGCGCTCCCTGTCCTCGATATGCCGCAGACTCAACCTTAAACCCTGTTCTCCCAGGCTGATTAATTTCATGGTCCGGTTAACGTCTTCAGTCAGGCGCAAGCGCTCGCGTTCTTCCAACCGTTTGATAACTACCTGGGTAATAGCGAAAGCCATCTGACTGAGCGCGCCCAGTTCCTGGTTGCGGTGCTGCCGCTCCCTTAAATTGACCTGACCCAGGGCATTTAAGCCAAAGCGTTCCAGCACATCAATCAGGTGTCCGGTTTCCACCCCATACCCCGTAAAGAAGGGTAGCTGTTCCAGGCAGGTCCGGCGACCGGCGTATTCCCCGGCTAGCGGCTGAATCATCCCGCTTAATTCCGGGAAGAACAGGTTAAACAGGGGCCGGATAGTCAGTTCGGTAACGCGACCACCGCCGGTTTCATAAATGTTATCACCTACCCGGATGGGTCGCCGGTAGTACCCCTTAACATATTGTATACGGGGTTCTTTCAGAAGCGGCCCGACCAGCCCGTAGACAAAACGCGGATTCATATTGATTATATCAGTGTCAACCCAACAAATTATATCGCTTTTCATGACATACAGGCTTTTCCACAGAGCTTCACCTTTACCCCGGCGCGGCTGTATCGAAGGCAAAACTTCCTGGTGGACATGGACCGGCACGCCTAACTCCCTGGCAATTTCCACCGTCCGGTCAGTACTCTGGCTGTCGATTACCACTAACTCGTCCAGCAGCGGGTATTTATCAAAAAGTTCTTTTTTAATTACCGATATAACGTCGCCGATAGTTTTTTCTTCGTTCAGGGCCGGTAATCCCAGGCTGATGGTCAATCCCTGGCTTTTTTTGCTGTGAATTAACCGCTCGATGTCGCTGTATTCATCAGCGTCAAAGGTATTTTCCGCGAACCACTTATCGACTACTTTGGAAATGTAATCCTCGTTAGCCATAGACAGGCGGGCCTGGGTTTCCTGCTTGCGCCGCTGTAACCGGGCAAAGTAAAAATCGCGAGGTGCGCCCGTTCTTACTATAATAACGCCCGGCCCGCTTTTCGGTTCCGCTTGTTCGGGAATTGGTTCGGCCAGTTCCGGCGACCCGGTTGGCCTGACCTGGTTCATAACGGCCTGGGCGACCGGCCCAAAGGGATTTTGCAAAAGGGCTTCGGCCCTGGTCGCGCCGATGTTAATCGAAGCGCTCATTGAAGCGCCCAGGATCACCAGGTTATAGCCCTGCTGGGCTTCCCGCACAATTGCTTCCTGGGGGTTGGAAGATACTACCTGGCGGCGCCGGACCCGCGACCGGTTGCCCATGCCACGCACCAGTTCGGCATAACCCGAATCGTCCACCGTGTCATCCAGGCCATCGCCATCCAGGTCCTGCCTGACTACATGTAAAACGGTGACTTCGCCCTGGCTCTGCTCGGCCACGCCGCTGGCGAGACTCAGGCCCAGTTCGGAGAAAGGTCCGCCCCTGGCCGCCAGTAATATCCGCTTGCTCTGGTCAATATCAACCCCCGGCCCGATTATCGCGAGATCGCATAAGGGGCGGCGCATCATTTCTTCAAGTGGGCCGTGCAGTTCGCCGGTCTTGTCCGATTGTCTGAGCCCGGGTTCGTCAAACCAGCGCGCTTCCAGCAGCAGCAAATCAATTTGGCCTTCCAGCAGCGCATCGTTTAATTCCTGGCCTAATTCTTTGATATTGCAGACTCTGACCGAAGTCTTAACTTCTAATTTACCGGTTTCTTGCGGAAGTTCGGTTTCGGCGACTAGCTGGCTTAGTAAAGTGCGCTGGCTCTGGGCGGGCATGGCTCCTTCGCTCAAGGATTGCCCTTCGCCCACCGGGATTAAACCCAAAACGGTTAAGCTGGCGGCGTTCTGGGCTCCGGCCAGGGAGCGCCCCACCCGAATAAGGCGGGTTACTTCGGCCCGGTGGCTATCACTTTGCTCGGTGCGTTCTTCAAGGGCCAGCAGCACCCGGTAAGGATGCTTTAGTTCATTGGTCATTTTTATCTCCTGGGAACCAGGTCATGCTAAATTGCGGTTTCCAAATACTAGTGGTTTTTAACCGGCCAGCGGCCGGATAAGATTTTCAAAAATGCTCTCCCAGGTATACATCTCCAATACCTGGCGGCGCAGTTGGAATTGCCGGTCCGCTGCCAATTCAGCGACAATTAACCGGGCAATTTTCTCGGGTGAGTCGGTAGGTTCAAAATAAGCGACGGTTTCCCCGGCAATTTCCAGGAAAGGGGCCAACCGGGTACTGAAAATTGGTAAGCGGCTCAAGCCCGCCTCGATAATCGGCAGCCCGAAACCTTCCTGGGTCGAAGGGAAGAACAGCAAATCGGCTACCCGGTAGAGGTCGGCAATTGTTTCATCGGCCAGCATGCGGGGTTGTCCCTGGGCGTCCTGCCAGGCTTCCATCAGAAAGACAACTTCTTGCTCGACCGCCAGTTCCTGGCGCAGGGCCATTAATTCCCGGACGTATACATCATTTTTAGGGTTATGCGGGCCGGGCGGGCCGGTCACTATCAGGCGCACCGTTTTTTCCATTTGCTTGAGGGCGGCGGCCACTTTGATTGCCAGTTCGACATTTTTGCGCCTGGTCAACCGGGCCGGTAAGAGTAACAACCATGCACCCTGCCGCTGCGCTGCGTCCAGGCCGGTCAGGGCCAGCACCTGGCGTACCTCCAAACCTAACTTCAAGAAGTCGGCGTAGGCCAGCCCGTTCGGCACGACCGGAATTGCGGAGGCCGGGGGTGCCGGTCTGAAAGATTCCAGGATTTCCAGTTGCCGCTGGGGCGAAATCGCCACGTAAGTAACTTCCGGGGCCGGGGTGCGCAAAAGGTCCCAGGGGTAGCCGGGATGCATCACCGGGGCATACAGTTCGTTGGTCCAGGCCAGGTCGTGGCACCAGGCGATAAACTTTGTTTGCGGTAAGCGGCGGCCTAGCTCGAACAGGGCGGCCGTCAGGGGCAGGTTTTTGTGCAGGGTAAAAGCGTTATGGACGAAGCACGCGTCATATCCCTTTAGCTTACCGGCCAGGTGTTCAACAATCTGGTTCTTGAAGGCTTCAAAACCGGCCGGAAGCTGTCCCTGGTCAAGTTCCCGGTTCAGCACCAGGAGTTCTTCGTTTTTACTATCTATTAAAGGTTCGATAAAGGTATCAATGTTTGGCTGGTCGGAAGGAGGCACCGGGCCGCGCCCGGAAAACAAGGTAACCTGGTAACCGCTGGCGGCAAAAAGCCTGGCATGAGCAGCCATTATTGCTTCTACTCCACCCACCACCGGCGGGCAAGTATAATGTAAAATCGCTATTTTCCCTGGCATTATTTTCTGATCAGGCTCATAAATATAAAAGCGGGTAGCCTATAGGGCTTTACCCGCTTTTACAACGTCTTTGAAGTTGCAGGCACCGATAGACAGACTACCGGGCGCCCCCCATGCCCATTTTAGACTTCAAGGCTGACAATTCGTCATCCATAGTATCGCCGGCTTCTAATTGCATTAACTGGTCATCAATACTGGATGCTCCACCGGTATTGAGTTCCATCTGGGCAGCGGCGCGGGCTTCTTGCTCGCGAATGCGCCGGTCCATGCGGCCAATTTCGCTGCTTGTGTCGAGGGTATTCATTGACGCTAATTGTTTTGCAATATTGCTCTGGGCAATCGCCTGGCGGTGCCGGGCAATCATCACATCGCGGTTACGGACTGCGTCATCCCGCTTGCGCATAAGCAACTCTAGCTGGCTGCGCAGTTTGGTTACCATACCGTGCTGTGAATCGTACTGCTGCTGATAAGTCGCTGCGATACCGTCAAAATCTTTCTTACGGCGTAAACATTCGACTGCCAGGTCATCACGCCCGGCTTTTACGGCGCGCTGCGCTTTAGCTTCCCATTCTTTGGACGACCGTTCAGCGTTAATTTTTTCGGCTTCAAGTTGTTTTTCCTGGGCGATTACAGTCGCGACCTGGCCTTTAGCCTGTTCAATTGCATCATTCATATCTCGAATAATTTGATCCAGCATTTTTTCCGGATCTTCGGCCCGGTCAAGAGCGGAATTTATATTCGAGCGAAGAATTGTAGAAATCCTATCGAGAATGCCTGCCATATTGCCTCCTTAAAGGGCCGGCCTTTGGGCCAGCCGGTCTCATGCTTTATTGATTGCGGTTTAAAAGGTCCCTGCAAATTTTATCAGGCCAATATGAGGCCGTTTGCTTGAAACCGATCCGACAAAGCTGAAAAACGGTCTAGTCCAGCGTACTACACCTCATAACTTTATCCTATCATGTTTTAAGTTATGAGTCTATACGTACCGTTTTGAATTATGTTTCAGCTTTAACTGGCTTTAATCCGTATTTATCTTACCTTAATTTAGGGCCCGTTTGTCCGGGCTATTTCCCCTATTTAATAGGACAAATTTAAGGCTTCAATTGTTTCAAGCACCTGCCCGGGCGTAATCGTCGTCAGGCAGGGCCGGGCGGCGCAGCCCAACCGGCTTCCCAGGGTTTTGCCCCGGTACAGGCAGGGGCGGCAGGGTAGATCCATTTCCGCCTGGACGATTCTAACCCGGCCTTCTTCCACGCCAAAAGGCTGCCAGGCGGTGGCGTTTGTCGGGCCGAAAATCACTACTGCCGGTATCCCAGCCACCCCGGCCAGTTGAGATAGACCGCCATCGTTGCCGATAAACAGGCCGCACCCGGCCAGCAGCGCGGCTACTTCTTTTTCGCTGGTGCGCCCGGCCAGGTTAACTATAGAGTCGCTTGCCCCGGCCAGCCGTTTAATCTGTTCGTTCAGCTCAACTTCACCGGGCGTACCGAGCAGCACAATCCTGGCCCCGTTCTTTCTAACCAGTTCCCGCGCCACCAGGGCATAATTTACGGCAGGCCAGCGCCGGGCGATAGTATAACCGCCGCCGCCCGCACCAATCGCTACCAGGGGCCGGGCCTGTTCCGGGCCGCGCACCTCGGCCAGTAGTTCTGCCGCTCGGTTTCGGGGAGCCGTACCGAGAAAGATTTCCGGGCTGGTGTCGTATTCTGTCAGAGGCCCGCCATGGCCCGGCGCGCGCTCGGTCAGGGCCTGGACCAATTGCTGCCAGTAAGCCCGTTCGGTTAGACCGGCCCCACCAAAGCCTTTATCGGTAACGCGCACGGTCAGGAAATTAGCCAGCCGTGCGCCGTTATGCAGCCCGACCCGCCGGGGGGCCCCGGTTGCATGGGCCAGGGCGCTAAATTTCAAGATGCCAAATTTCAGGCTGAAATGGTGGAAGAATATAATGGTGTCGTAATGTTTGAAGCGCAGCCCGGCCATGAAACGCACTGCCTGGCTCAGGTTACGCGGCTTGAGCGCCTGGCGCGGATTATCAAACAAGTACTTATCGAAAACTAGCAGTTCATCTATATAGGGTAAACCCTCCAAACCGCCCCGGCCGGTAGCCGTAGTCAGGACATCCAGTTTGGCCGCCGGGTAGGCTTGCTTCAGGGCCCGTAACGCCGGGACAATCAGCAAAGCGTCGCCCAGGTCGGCCAGCTTTACCGCCAGGATGCGTTTCACCGGCGCGGCAGTTTCGGGCTTATTGTGGTGCAGCCTGTCGCTTAAAGCCCGGTAAGACTTTTCCAGGCAAGCCTCTACGGCCGCCCAATCAGGCGTAACCGGTTCCCCTCTTTCCCTGGCCCGGATGCCCTGGTCGGTCAGCAGCATTGCTTCGGCCCGCCAGTGCGCGTACTCAGTTAAACCGGCTTCGGGTAGTTGGTAGAGCTGCGCGCAAAGTTTGGACAGCGCTTTTTCCAGGTTGGCAGTCTGGCCCGGTTCAAAATCGTGCCGGTGAATAATCCACCACTCCAGTTCGCTTTCGGCGACCGCCTGGGGACTCCAGCGGGCTTTTAACCGGCGGTGAGTCGCGTGGTAGAAGGGCACCAACCAGCGTAAAGCCTTTTCGTATTCCGGGTGGGTGCGGCCCCGTTTGAAGGCAAAAGCAGCCCTGGTCAGGCGGTAGGCGTTAAAAAGGGCCTGGCTTTTGCTAAAGCCCAGCTGTTCCTGTAACAGCCGCACGCTCAGGTTAAAAAGCCTGGCCGGTTGGCGGTCATAATACGCTTGCCACATGGCTGTTTCGGTTTGCGCCAGGCGTTCCGGCTTAAAATCAAAAATTCGAGCAGTTTTCATTAATTATGAATGTTGGGTCAGGGGAACTTTATTTTTATCAGTTTGCAAATTGGCTCTGGCCCGGTTTCCGGTGCCGCAGGCGGCTGGGTTTTTGAATGTTCAGGCAGACCGCTACCAGGATAAAATGCCTGCGGGCCGAATTGCCCGGGCAACTTGCCTGGAATCCTGGTATCCGGTTTTACCGGGCCGGACGCTTGCAGCGGTTTCGTACCTATTATACTAGCAAATTTTTTAAAGTGCAGGGAATTTACTGTACTTGTGAACAGGTGATAATCGGACCGGTTTCCTTTATACTTTAACGTACCATTAAAATGGGCTTAAATGTCCGAATATGCTCATAAGCGGCGTACTACCAAGGACTCGTCTTATACGGAAAGAAGATTAAAAAGTTGCTCAGGGCACTACAGCTGAATCGCACACCGCTGCGTGATTACCGCTTTCGCCGCCTGTGGATGGGTTTAATTATTTCGCGGTTTGGCGACGCGTTTACTATGATAGCTTTACTCTGGTTAGTGCTGGATATAACCGGGTCAGGCACGGCTTTGGGAATCGTCCTTTTATGTTTCAGCACTCCGGCCATCCTGACCAGTCCCTTTCTGGGGCGCTTGCTGGATATTTTCCAGCCCCGTCACGTAATGGCAATCGATAATATTTTACGCTCAATCATCATTGGGGCTATTCCCATCCTGTACTGGCTGGATAAACTCGAGCTGTGGGTGATTTATTTGCTGGCGGTGCTGGCCGGTATGCTTACTCCGGCCACCAATGTAGGCGTCCGGGTATTAATGCCGGAAATGGTTTCAAATGATGAACTGGAGTCGGCTAACGGCCTGTTATCGGCCGGGGAACAGTTTTCTTTTATGGCCGGACCCGCCACTGCCGGGTTCTTAATAAGCCTCCTGGGTGGGGCGTCGGTCCTGCTGATTGACGCCGTTTCTTTCCTGGTGATGGGGCTGCTGCTGTTCTCGCTGCCCGATATTATACGTAGTAAAACCGGCGAAAGTACCCGACAAAGTAAAGGTTTTAACTGGTCCGGCTTTGGCGTGTTCTTCAAGCTAAAAGAAGTGCGGATAATTACAACTTTATCTTTTGTGTTCTTCCTGGCCTATATGCCCCTGGAACCGGCCTTACCCCTTTTCACGCGCCAGCAACTTGGGACGGATGCCGGGGGTTTTGGTTTGTTGTGGTCGTCTTTTGGGGCGGGAGCCGTAGTTGGCCTGATCTTTATACCTTTCCTGGCCCGGTATGCCCGGCCCGGCGTGGTATTTTCCACGGTGGCCCTGGCCTGGGGCCTGTTTTTAATGCCGCTGGTCTGGCTGACCAGTCTGCCCCTGGCAATGTTTTTCTTCTTCCTGGCCGGGTGCGCCTGGGCTCCTTATATGACTATCGAGACGACCATGCTGCAGCGGCTGACTCCGGCCCCCTTGCGAGGCCAGGTCTTCGGCATACGCTCCACCCTGTTAAGCACCTGTAGTCCGTTAGGAATTTTCCTGGGCAGCGTATTGCTGCAATTTCTAACCGCTAACTTGGTGATCGGAATCTCGGCCCTGGCCTGTATACTCGCGGGCGTCACGGGTTTGCTCTCCCCGCGCCTGCGCCAGATCACTCGCCCCGCTAAAGAAGCCTCTACCGGCCAGTACTCTGAATGTACCCAGAACTAAAGATTGTTTTAAAGCCTTAGTGAGCTCATAATCCAGGTCATAACTGGATTATGAGCTCAAATAAATTGTTATAAATTTAGCAATCTAAAATAATAATAAGATGTTTTAGGGCTTAAATGCGGTTATTCGGGATTTCCTTGGACCTCTTACCTATTCCTTCTAACTATTAGAGTAGCAGGTTGCTCTTTTCAGCCCGGTTTTTATCTTCTCTGACTGACTTAAATATTCATTCTGGCAGGCCATGTAAAGCTGCCGGTAAATACTTATTGCCTCAAGCCGGATGCTCAACCGGGTTGGGAATCGCTAACCGGCGGTCAAGCGGGAGGCCGATTCCTTCGAGCGGCTGGCAGTGTGGGCAGAACCAGGTCATGCGCTGGCCGAGTCCCTGGCGAACCATCTTTATGGGCGTACCGCAAACATAGCAGGGTTTGGTGCGGCGCCGGTAAACGTAGCCTAAAGTGTTCCCGTGAACTTCTTCCGGTAAAAGTTCGGGCGGTAGGAAAGCGTGCAAGAAGCTGTCCTGTTCGTAGGAGCGCTGGATTAACTCCAGGCTGTAGCGCAGCAGGTCGTCAAATTCAGCCGGATTAAGGCTGCCCGCCGGGCGCTGCGGGTGCAGCCCGGCCTGGAACAGAATCTCCGACTTTAAGATATTGCCAATACCAGCCACGATGAACTGGTCCATAATCGCTTCGCCCAATTCGCGTTCACGGTTTTCCGGCAAATCCAGTCTATAGCGCACCTCGTTTGCCTCGAAAGTGGGCGAAAGCAGGTCCGGCCCCATCTGAGCCGTCTTATGCTGGGGCAGTTGGCCCGGCGAAAGCAGTTCGCAGACCGGGGCGTTAAAAAGGACCGCCACCGAAACCGGCGTTTCCAGCACCAGCCGGGCCAGGCGGTCTTTTTTGGTCCAGGCTTGCCCCGGCTCGTAAATATGCCAGCTTCCCCACATGAGCATGTGGCTGTAGATTGAATAGCCGTTGCTGAGGTCAATAAAGAGATTCTTCCCATGCGTCCTGACGGCTGTGACCGTCTGACCCTCGATGTATTCCGGCCAGTTCTCCAGCCTGGCTTTTTTGTAGCGCGACCGGACGCCGCTAATAGTTTGTCCCTCCAGGGCCGCTCGTAACCGGTCGCCCATATTTTTGATGCTTGGTCCTTCTGGCAAAATTCCTCCCCGGGCTTTTGTGAAGTCCTCTAAAAGTTCAGTAAGCATCGGGTATGCCAGATTTAGAGTCTATATGCTATGATTATGCAAGCTTTACTCAAGGCCGCTTATTTTTGAAAACTAAAAGGGAGAAAAGGGCAATGGCAGAATCATTCCGGGCTTTTGTTGTCAACAAGACTGACGAGGCTTTTGAAGCCGGGGTCAAGGAATTAAGCAAAGACGCTTTGCCAGCCGGGGATGTTTTAATCAAGGTGGTGTACTCCGGCATAAATTACAAAGATGGTCTTGCCAGTATCCCCAACGGCCAGGTAGTCCGTAAATACCCCTTCGTGCCAGGAATTGACCTGGCCGGGCATGTGGTCGAGTCGAGCGATAGAAGGTTTCGCGAAAATGACGAAGTGATTGTCACCAGCTATAACCTGGGGGTTTCGCATTTCGGCGGGTTCAGCGAGTATGCCCGCGTCCCGGCGGCCTGGGTAGTGCCGGTGCCACGCGGCCTGAGCCTGCGCGAAGCTATGATCCTGGGCACGGCCGGTTTTACGGCGGCCCTGGCGGTCCACAAACTGGAATTAAACGGCCTGCAACCGGAGAGCGGCCCGGTTCTGGTTACCGGGGCCACCGGCGGCGTAGGCAGCACCGCCATCAGTATGTTCTCAAACCTGGGCTATACGATTGCGGCCAGCACCGGTAAACAGTCCGAAGAGGCTTATTTAAAAGGTCTGGGCGCCTCGGAGATTTTGAGCCGCGAGGATGTAACAGCCGACAGTGGGAAACCGCTGGATAAGGAACGCTGGGCCGGTTCGGTGGACTCGGTCGGCGGCAGCACCCTGGCTTACCTGACCCGCACGACCAAATACAGCGGCTCGATTGCTTCGGTCGGTGTTACCGGTGGGCCAAAAGTTCCCGCCACAGTTTTCCCTTTTATCCTGCGGGGCATCAACTTGCTGGGCATTGACTCGGTAAACTGCCCGATGGAACTGCGCTTAAACCTGTGGGAGCGTTTAGCCAGCGACTTGAAGCCTAAAAACCTGGAAGGGCTGGTTGCCCGTGAGGTCGGCCTGGCTGCACTTCCGGAGGCAACCGCTGAGATTCTTGGGGCCAAAGTCCGGGGCCGCATTTTAGTAAAACCCTAACTACAGGCGGGTTGAAAATACCTACTGAATTAACTTTTTAATGGTATTAAAGAGAAACAAAGAGATTCATAACTGGCTTTAGTTAAGCTAACTAAAGCCAGTAAAAACGTTTCTATAAACTTTGCTTTATTCCTGGTTATATTCCAATAGGGCGGCGAATTGTTCATTGCTGATGCTGCGGTGGGCCTGGACCAGGCGGCGGCGGCGCAGGGTATCAGGGATGGCTTTGAGGCCGTCAAACTGGCCCTTCAGGCGGGCTCGTTCGGTATTTAACCTGATTTTGGTCAGCGAATTAAAGGCGTATTTAAGCTGGGTGAAGACAATCGCCGGTAGGTTCGGCAGCAGTACGCTGGCCGGTAGATTTTTAAGCGCCACGACAATAAAGTTACGACCGTTGCGGTAACTTGCCAGGGTTCCGCCACCGGTCGCGCTCAGGCGGTGGTAGACCACCGCTTCGGGCTGGTAGAGGCAGCGCAAATTCCGCAGGCGCAGCCGCAGGTTCAGGTCCACGTCCTCGCAGTACATTGCCAGGCTTTCATCCAGGATTTTGCCGTCCGGGTTATCCGCCCGGACCGCTTCCAGGACTTCTCGCTTGTAGGCCGCCGCGCAGCCGCACGGCCCAAACACTTCTTCCAAAACGTCGTACTGGCCCCTGTTTTCCTGCCAGACTCCCCGGTTGCCCGGCAACCCGTTGGCTTTGTAGTAGTCCCCGGCGGTATGAAAAATATTGCGGCGGTCGTAAAGCATTATCCGGCTGGCGACACTGCTGATTTCGGGCCGTTCCTGAAAGGCCCGGTCTATCGCGGCCAGCCAGCCCGGTTCGGCTTCGGCATCGTTGTTGAATAGCACCAGGATATCGCCCTGGGCCGCGTCAAAGCCATCGTTGCAGGCTTTGGCAAACTGGCCGTTTTCCTCCCTTACCAGGAGCTTGACCCAGGGATAGCTGGCTTTAACCAGCGCGACCGACTCATCAGTGCTGGCGTCATCTACCACAATTGTTTCCAGGGGTGCCAGCGTCTGAGCCTGGATTGAGTCCAGGCACCCGGCCAGGAACCGCGCCCCGTTATAGTTAGGAATAATTACGGAATAGGTGAATTTACTCAACCAGGGACGCTTTCAGGCGGTCCAGGCTGGCCTGGCTCATTCCGGTGTCGCGCAAGTAACCTTCCGCCCCGCCATACTTCTGGTCAAGGTGCTTAAGGGTGTTGAACATAGTGTTAGGGTCGCAGGCGTTATCCAGGTTAAACTTCGCCAGGTCACGACCGGCCTGTATAACTTCTTCGCGCCACTTTTCCAGCAGCGGGGCAATGTACTGGCGAGTTATAGCGTAATCTTCGGCGATTGTTTCAGCGGGTACTTTTGCCAGTGAAAGCAGCAGGGCCGCGATCAGCCCGGTCCGGTCTTTACCGGCATGACAGTGGAACAGCGCCGGGAGATTTTGCGGGTCGGCCAGGGTTTCCATTACCTGGCGAAACTCGACTTTACCGCCTTCCAGGATCGCAATATACGCTTTATCCTGGGTGGTCCATTTATCCAGACCCGGCACAACATCTTTATTAATCAATGAGACATTCAGGTACTTGACGCATTCGTGAGAGGAAAAACAATGCGTGAAAGTAGCGGTTTCCCAATCAAAGCGCAGGTCAATAATTGTTTTAATGCCCCAATCAACCAGTTTTTTACTGGCGGCTTCGGATAACTTCCCTATATTATCAGACCTTAAAAACCGGCCCGGCCGGGTCGTGCGGCCGTCAAGGGTCGGGTAGCCGCCCAGGTCCCGTACGTTATAAACCCCTTCCAGGGGGAAATGGCGTGTAAAAGTAGTATTCCGGGTTTCCATATTGCTTTTTGCCGTTTCCTTCTTCTTTTAATAAGGCTTTCGCCCGGAACAGGCTGGCAGGTGCTACTTTTTGGTTGCCAGGTTCACAAGCGCAAGCCAGGTTTATATAAGATGTTAGCGGTCGGACCGCAGGTATTCTTCCAGGGCTTCCTGCCAGGGTCGTAAGCGAATATCCAGGTTAGTCGCGGCGGCAAAGTTATGCAAAGCACTCTGGTAAAGCGGCGGGGTTGGCCGGGGAAAGTCGGCCAGCTTGGATGGTGTAACCTTTACCTGGCTGCGCCCGCCCAGGCGAAAGATTTCCCGGGCGAACTCATACCGGCTGGTCGGGCCTTCGTTCGACAGGTGATACAGGCCGTAGGCTTCGGTCTGGACCAACTGCAAGATTGCGGCGGCCAGGTCCGGCGCATAAGTCGGGTTACTGATTTCATCATCCACTACCGATACGGCGCCGCGCTCGTCCCCAAGCTGGAGCATGCGCCGCACGAAGTTAAGCTTGCCTTCGGTCGGCCTCGGCCCAAACACCCAGCTTGTACGCACGATATAAAAGCGATTGAGCAAGGTTTTAACATACTCTTCCCCGGCCAGCTTGCTCCGCCCATAAACGCTCTCCGGGTCAGGCATATCATATTCATAGTAGGGGGTGGCTTTGCGGCCATTGAAGACCGCGTTGGTGCTGACATAGACCATGGCCGCGCCTACCTGTGCGGCGGCCAGGGCCAGGTTTTGCGTCCCCAGGGCGTTAATGCGGTAAGCCGTTTCCGGGTCGCTTTCGCACTGATCCACATAGGTGTAGGCGGCCGGGTGCAGCACCAGGTCGGGCTGGAAACTTCCCAATAAGCGCCGGACCAGCACCCGGTCAGCGATGTCGCAGTTTTCACGCGTAATGGTCTTAACTTCCTGCGTACCTTCGGCCCGCAGCAATTTCACCAGGGCGCTGCCGACCTGTCCATTTGCGCCGGTTACTATTACCCGCATACTAGCTCCTCGGCTTCCAACACCCGGTTCTGGCATTCCTTACAGATGCCCTGCGGGTTAATAATCCGGCGGTAATTTACTTCAAGTTTAGAGCCGGTGGCCGTATCACCCTGGTAAATCCGTTCGGCCAGCAAATCGGCCTGGGGGATTTTGCGGCGGCAAAGGCGGCAAGGGGCCATTTCTACCGCGCCCTCGACTACCTGCAATTCCGCCTCCGGCTGGCTGGGCTCCGGGTTAAAGGTCAGCCGGATGGCCGAAGTCGGGCAATTCGCCTCGCACAGGCCGCAATAGACACAGCTTTTCAGGTCGAACCGGCGCAGGTAAGCGTTCTGCCCGTCCAGGTTCTGGGTGCTGATAGCCCCGGTCGGGCAGCTATAGGTGCAGAGGCCGCAGCTTATACAGCGTTCCGCCGCGAAGTGCAGCCCGTTACGGCCCGCCACCGGGTAGATAAGATTGCTAAAGTCCCGTATGGCTGGCTGGCCGGTATCAATCGGCAGGGGGTTGCGGGCCAGTACCAGGGCGGTGCTTTCTTGCTGCGTCGTTCCGGCCGGTAGAATTGGCAGCGGCTTGCCCAGCTTTGGCAGCGCGACGCGGTTTGAGCGGGATAAATTCTGCAAAAGCAGCCGCCCAACCGAAATATGGGTCCAGAGGGCCGCCGCGCCATAAATAAATAAAGCGGCCGCGACTACCAGCAGAATCCAGGCTGGTATTCCATTTTTTATAAAATCACTTAGCATAAAAATTAAACTCTAACTGCCAGCGCCAGGAGTACCAGTAAACCTAAAGCGGCCGGATTAGTGTAGCGGAGGTAAAAATTAAACGCATCACGCAGCCTTACCTGGCTGAACAGCGCGTCAACAATTCCGATAATGCCCAGGGCGAACAGGACTCCCAGGATAAAAAAGATTGGATTGGCATGGGCGAAAGGGATAAAAAGGACCGAGAACAACAGGCTAAAGGCCAGCCGTTCCATCCACTGCATCAGCCTGAACAGGGCCAGCGGCGGCCCGTCCAGATCGTTGGTAATACCTTCAAGGACCTCTCCGCTGGAAGCTGCCAGCGGTCTGAGGCGCAGGAGGACCGGCAAGCACATCAGAAATAGCAGCCCGCAAAGCGCTTTTACGCCCAGTATCGCCGGACTGTCGGCGGCGGCTACGGCTGTCAGGTTCAGGTTCCCCAGGGCCATGGCCGGGCCAAAAACTCCTACGGCATAGGGCACCGCGCAGGCGACCAATAACTGGAACACCCTGGCCCCGGCGAGCTGGCTGTAGACCGAACCGCCCATCGAGCCGACCAGGATGGCCGCCAGGGACGGTACCAGGAAAAGGAGGCTGGCGGCTAACAAATCGGCCCCCAGGGCTTTATCCGGCGTATTAAGAAAAGGCCAGAGGTTGCCTGGTACCGGCAGTAAGGCGACCCCGGTAGAAAGGGCCAGTATTCCAAAGACCGGTATGGCGAAAAGGCCCCAGCGGCTGCCTTCGCGGCGGGTGGCGGCCATTTGATTTGCGTCCGGGTCGTCTTCCGGCGGTTCATAACCGGCCGGGACCGGGGTCGGCTTTCTTAATAATTTACCCAGCTCAAAAACCCCTTGCAGCAAGGCCGGACCATCGCGTCCTTCTACTCGCCCGGCGAACTTTCGCCGTAAGCCTTCTATAATTATTCCTGCGATAAATAAAAAAAGAAAACCGGGATAAATTAGCCAGGCAAAAAAGGCCCGGAGGAGCGTTTCAACCAATGACAAAATTCTACAAACCCACTCTAATCTTATATAGCATAAACTTAAAAATCTCGGGCGGCCGGTTAACGGTCCGGCTCGGATTTCCAGCCTCATGCCCAGGTCAATAAACAACCAACCAGGAGCGGCCCTGCGCCGCTTTGACCCATGCGCCAGTCTAGCATAGGCCCGGTGGAGCGTCAAACCCCGCTTCAGGGCGTTTACAAAGGCTCCGGTGACTTTTTAGGCTTCACCGGCCTTAAAGACTCCCGCCCGCCGGATGCTTTATTTCTAAAACCGGTGCTAGAAAAATTTGGCTAACGGGTCTTCGTTTTCCTCGTCATCGTCATCGTCGTCGTCGTCATCGTCATCGTCGTCGTCGTCATCGTCGTCAGCCGTTTCCTCGCCAAAGCCCACGCTAACCGGCGCGACCTGGCTCACCCGCAATTCGGCTTTATTGAGCAGGGTTTCGCAGTGCTGGGAAAGCAGGACACCTTCTTCGTATAGCGCGAGCGACACTTCCAGGCTTAGATTGCCGCGCTCCAGGCGCAAGGCCGTTTCGTTCAAGCGCTCGTAGGCTTCTTCAAAACTCAATTGTTTTATTGCTTCTGGTCCCAGGACGGTGCCATTTTCCACGGTATCATTCTCCCCACGGTTCGGTACTTGCTATTATAGTTCCTATTATAAGGAACTTATAATAGGAGTTATGCTTGACTTAAATGCTTTCGTCGAGCGTAAAACGGCTGATTAAAAGGTAACTGGTCTAATGTCTTACGCGGTATTTTTAAGCCTCAACGGCGGAAGTCGTATAATATATACTTCATAAAGAAGGATTGCTGCCTGTTGTGCTTAGATTTTAACATATCCCCGGCCCGGATGCCGGAGTCCTGCCAGGCTACATCTACTTTCGACAATGGGCCAATAAGCTTAAAATTGCAAAATAATTGATACTGATATTGATACTGATATGGTAGCTGTACAGGTCGGGTTTGATAAAAAGACTTTCTATATAATCGGTGATTTCTGGGATATTGTGGACCGCTTGAAAGGCCACCAGGCCCGGTTCCGCTTCCGGGCCAGGCGCTGGCGCTGGCCGTCCAACCACCCGGCCCTGATTTCAAGCATGTCGCCTTATTATGTGCTGGAAGGCAGTTTTTCCGAAGCCCAGGCCCTTCAACTAGAATACGACCGGGTAACGATTGCCCCTACCCAGCAGTGGGTAAAGTCCCACGCCCGCATAGCCCAGGTCTCAGTCGAATGGTGGGAGGAAGCCCGCTTCAAGCGCAAAGACGATGCCCGCACCCGCAAGGTTTTTGAACAGTACCGCGACCGGGTAGCGCTGGCTTTGACCGTTGTTGATACCGGCCCCGCCGAACTGGAGAGAGAACAGATTGTGGCGCTGCAGCAGACGCGCCGGACCCTGGAAAAATATGAGGAACGGGTCGTCAAGTGGTTGGGCGAACGGGCCAAGCAGCGGCGGCGTGAAGAAGTGATGGCCCGCTTTGAGCGGGAAATGGGCCTTACTCGCCAGGATTTGCTGGAAGCGGAGGCCGCGCGAGGTCCCGACCGCCTGGCCCTCTATGAAGAATTGGCCGGGCTGGAATGGCAACCGCACGAGGTCAGCGAGTTAAAGACGGTGGTAAAACACTTTTTGAAAGAGTACCGCCAGCGAAAAACCAAAGCCGCCTGATTGACCTGTATCTACCGGCCCTTTGCTGGAATACCAATAAACCTGAATAAAAAAGCGGGGACTTGTGAAAGCTCCCGCTTTTTTATTGTTTAATAGCGCTATTTGCGGCGGGTGGCCGGGTTGTCGTGGCCTTACAGGGTTTATCAACCCGGCCTGGATTTTAGCTCACCTGGATAATCGTCCCTTCCTGGAGCCAGCCGATAAAGGTCCAGTTGGCATCGAATATGCCCAAACGCACCTGGTAGGAACCGGGTGTGGCTGTCCAGTTATGGGCGGCCGTCCTTACCTGGCCGGGAGTGAAAGTTTGCGAAGTGAACCACTGTGAAACCCGGCTGCCCGTAGCCAGGTTATATAGTTCGACATCCATAATATAAGAGCCGTTACTTCCGGTCGGTGCGGTATAAGTGCCCTGGATTGAAAGGGTGCTACCGGCTGTTTTGAGGCCCGTAACAGCGGTGGACATCTGCCAGGTAGCCGGAGCAGGTCCTGGCGTAGGTGTAGCTGTTGGTACGGGGGTAGCGGTCGGTAGCGGGGTTGGTGTGACCGGGGCGGTAGCTTCCCAGGTCAGTCTGGCTGTGGCATCGCCCCCGGCCTCATAGTACTCCATCTTTATGGCGTGGTCCCCGGCGGTAAGGTTCA
>JAQBPB010000101.1 GCA_028287745.1 Chloroflexota bacterium | reverse complement strand
AAAACTGATTATTATTTAGACCTTTAGAGGGTATTACAATGGCATTATTAACCATATTAACTGATGATAACCCGCGCTTACGGCTCAAATCGCAAAAAGTAACCAAGTTCGATAAAGATTTGCGCACACTTGCCAAGAATATGTTTGAGTCGATGGAAAACGCCAACGGTATTGGCCTTGCCGCGCCCCAGGTCGGCGTGTTGCAGCGCCTGATCGTAATCGACATCCCGGAAGACATGGACTACGAAGGCAGCGAACATTTCCATATCGTCATGGTCAACCCAGAAATCGTTAAATGCAGCGGTGAGCAAATTGGCGAAGAAGGCTGTCTGAGCGTTCCCGGCTGGTACGGCGATGTGAAACGCTATGAGGATGTAACCGTCAAAGGGCAGGACCTTTACGGCAAGCCGGTGAAAATTAAAGCCAGCGGCCTCAACGCTCGCTGTTTGCAGCACGAAATCGACCACCTGGACGGCATTTTGTTCACTGACAAGGTAGTTGATGCCGCGACCCTGCACCGGGTCCAGATGGCCGCCGATAAAACCCCCGCGACCCCGGCCAAAGAACTGGTTAAGTCCCGCTAGGCTGGTCTTAGCTTTACTGGGTCGTTTGCCCGGCGCGCCAATGTCTGCCGGTAAACTTTTCCGGTTCAGCTCGAAATTTAGAAGCACCCTTACCTTTGCCGGTAAGGGTGCTTTACTTTTTGCCGGTCATGCTATAATTTGGGCCGGTTAAACTTTCTTGGAAATAAGCGGCTATGGATAATAAAATGCTCCCAGGCAATACAGATACAACTCAACCCCAGGCAGACCCTTTTGAGCTTGTCCGGCGAGGCCAGGCCCACTACGAGCAGGGCGAGTGGCAACCGGCGCTCGAGTATATAGAACAGGCCCTGTCCGCTTGCCGCCAGACGGATTTGCCCGACACCCGGCGGCTGGCCGCCCAGGCTTTGAACCTGTTGGGTGGGCTGTATTACTACCGGGCCGGTCGGCAGAAAGAAGCGGCGGGCTGCTACCGGCAGGCCCTTGAAATTAGCCTGGCCCTGGGCGACCGGCCCGGCGAAGCCAAAGCCCTGTTTAACCTGGCCGGGATTTGCCAGGCCGAAGGGCGCTACCCGGAGGCGAAAGAATTGCTCGACCGGCTGGTGGCGCTGGACCGGGAACTGCAAAGTCCTGACCTGCGCAGTCATTTAATTGTTTTAGGAGCGGTCCGAAAACGGCTCAAACGGCTTGGCCTGGCGGAAGCCTGAAATTCAGGGCGCGAAGAAACGCGCCTGAACGCTGCCCGGAGCCTACCGGCCCTGGCAGACAACCTGGAAAGGAACCTTATGAAAGCGGCGATATTCAGCGAATACGGCGGCCCGGAAGTACTTCAGATAGAAGACCGGCCCATGCCGGAGATTGGCCCTGAGGAGGCCCTGGTAAGGGTGCGGGCGGCCGGGTTAAACCGGCTGGACCTGATGATGCGGGCCGGTCTGACCCCGGTTAAGCCGACCCTGCCCCATATCGGCGGTTCCGAGGTAGCCGGGGAAATCGCCCAGTTAGGCGAAAATGTCAAAGGCTTTACGCCCGGCCAGCAGGTCGTAGTCGCGCCTTACCTGCACGATGGCACCTGCGTTTATTGCCACGCCAACGAGGAAACCACCTGCCAGAACGGCGATATCCTGGGGTTGCGCAACGACGGCGGCCATGCCGAGTACGTCAAAGTGCCGGGCAACAGCCTGGTGGCGATGCCCGAGGAACTTACTTTCGAGGAAGCGGCCGCCCAGGCTTTTACGACTATTACGGCCTGGCACATGCTGGTTGATAAAGCGGGAGTCCGGCCTGGCGAAACGGTGCTGGTGCTGGCGGCCGGGAGCGGGGTCGGTGTGGCGGCGATTCAAATTGCCAAGTTGTGGGGAGCGCAGGTTATCGCCACTTCCAGCCGCAACGAGAATCTCCAGAAAG
Source organism: Chloroflexota bacterium (assembly GCA_028287745.1). Taxonomy (GTDB): domain Bacteria; phylum Chloroflexota; class Chloroflexia; order Chloroheliales; family Chloroheliaceae; genus 54-19. Next base: position 39,746 of record JAQBPB010000101.1, on the reverse strand, counting down.
CCCTGGAACTGGGGGCGGACGAGGTTATTAACTACGCCGAACAGGACTTTTCCAGGGCCGTCCGCCAGCTTACCGGGCGGCGCGGTGCCGATATAGTGGTCGAGCATGTCGGGCAAACGACCTGGGATAAAAGTATGGCTTCGGTAGCGCGCAATGGCCGGGTGGTCATTTGCGGTACCACTACCGGGGCCGATGGCGGGATAAACCTTTCCACCCTGTTTACCCGGCAGGTAATGGTGATCGGTTCTTATGGCGGCACCAAAGAGAATTTGAGAGAGGTCTTAAACCTGACCGCCCAGGGCCGCCTGGAGGCGGTAATCGACCGGAAGTACCCTCTGGAACAGATTAAAGAAGCCCAGGAACGGCTGGTTAACCGCCAGCAGTTCGGCAAAATTATTCTTACGCCTTAACAGCCGGACTCGCGGCGGCTTTTAAGTTGTAACCAGCCGCAGCGATTGGTTGGTTTTATCCAGGGTGGCGTTTAACTGGTCCACCTGGCGGTTGACCATAGACACCGTATCGGATAAGACTGAGACAGCCCCGGCGCTTTCCTGGGAAACCTGGGCCACGGTGCGCATGGTGAAAAGAATCTGCTGGTTGGCGCTGCGCTGCTGGCCGGTCGCGATACTGATCTCATCGCACCGGATATTAACTTCCTCGACCGCACTCAAGATTTCTTCCGCCTGCGTGGCGCTGTTGTAAATTATTTCGTTAAGTTTTGTAATGACCGACCCGGCGATTTGAGAGCGCGAAAGGGCGGCGGAGGTTTCTTTTTTGCCTTCCTCGGCTACCAGGACAGCCGCCGCGACCGCGCCCTGCATCTCGGTAATGGCCTGGCGGACCTCTTCGGTCGACTCGCGGCTGCGGTCGGCTAAATTCTTCACTTCCTGGGCAATTACCCCAAACCGGTCGCCCCGGACGCTCCGGTAATTTTCTCCACCCTGGGTATGGATTGACCCGGCGGCCTCGATTGAGGCATTCAATGCTAACAGGTGGGTTTCATCGGCAATTTCATCAATAATATCAATAATCGTCCCGACCTTACGGGTTTGCTCGGTCAGGTGCAGCAGGCGCTGGCCCAGCAGTTCTATCCGGTTGCGCACCCGTTCCACGCTGGCAACCGCCTGGTCCACTGCTTCGTTACCTTCCTGGGAGGTTGAGCGGGCCTGTTCACTGGCATTGCGGACTGTTGTCGCGATTTCGACTGTCTGGTTAGCCGAGTCGGCAGCGGCGGCGGCGCTGGAAGCAATCTGGTTGGCGGTTTCGTTTAACTCTTCCAGGCTGGTGGTCACCTCTGTAACTGCGGCTACCTGTTCCTGAAAATTGGTGGCTTGCTGGCGTGAAGTAACGTGCAGGTCGGCGGTCATCCCGGCCAGTTCCCGGCTGAGAGTTGAGCCAAAAGCATTAGTCGCGTTCAGGAGGGTGGTTAAGCGGGCTAACTGGTCCATTCGCTGCACCAGGTTAGCCTGGTTTCTATAGGTTTGAACGGAAATAGTACTTACCCAGAACCCGGCCAGCCCCATGACTATCAGCCAACAAATCAGGTCCACCAGGGGGGAATCGTCCTGTATTACGACCGGCGAAGTTAACCTGAATAACTCCTGAAGACAGTATATGCCAATAATCAGTAAGCTGGCGGTCAGGGCGCTTCCGGCAATTTCCCGGATTTTTAATCCAAAAGCGCTTGCCATCAGCGGGACGAAAATAAACATTCCCAGCAAGGCCCCGTTGGCAGTATATATTCCGAGTAAAATCTCGTAAACACTTAAACCCAACATGGCGCTTATTATTAGATAGTATATTGTAAATTTAGCCCGCTTTTGGCTGGCGGAAGGGCGGGCCATCAGGAAACATGCCAGGAATAGTATGGTCAATACGATCGAGTTTAAGATAACCGGGTCAATCAGCCAGGCCCCTTTGGGATAGGCCGGGACGGTCATTAGCCAGTTAAGTCCGGCAACAGGCATTGGGAGAAAGGATAATAAAAGCGAGGTAATTCGGAGCAAGTCCAGTTGCCGGGTGAGTTCTTTTTCTTCTCGTTGTGCGGCGCTTTCGTTTATAAGGGAGAGTCCCGGTTGAGAAGAACTTGTTTCGGGCGTGGTGCTGGACTGTGTATTCATCGATGTTTCATCTCCAGGAAGTGTTAAAGGTGAATTTTGCCTGAGCAGGGCCTAGGTTATCTCTAGATTATTTTACCTTTTTGGGAAGCCGTTGGAATAGCCAATCTTACCTACCTGCACCTGCTATAGCGGGTACCCCGGTAAAATTATTTTTAAGCAAAATCAGGCTAAAAATGGATTATGAAGTTATTTTAATATTATTTTACCCCTTTTGCAAATCAAAACCGGGCTCAACCCCCATCCAAAAAGCAAAAATAGGCCCCACCCGGCCTTGCGCGTTTTCAGAATTCCTATGATATAATGCACCAATATGCCCGGAAGTTAATGACTACCGGGTGCCTTACTACAATTTTACCCCTCAATGCAGGGTTTATATAAGGTATTTTAAGAAGTATAGGTAGTTTTTACTGCCTGGTATTTGCCCATTGCCCATCACGGGATGGGATTATTTAAGGAGAAGCAAGCGTCGTGGCACCTATCTTTAGGAAATATGGTAAATGGATTGCAATCGGCCTGGTCGCTATAGTGGTTATTGTAGCCGGTATACTTATTCTGCGAGTCTTGAATTTCATTGGAGATGTACAGGCAACGCGAGTAAGCGATTCGATAGTTACCCAGGATACTCAATCTTTTGCTCAGGCGACCGTTACTGCGCAAGCCCGCCTGTGTGCGGCCAGCGCAGAATGTACGGCCAACCCCGGTGCGGTAATGGCTAAACTAACGCCGGTTGTTACCACAGTGCCCGCCGCTATACTTACCCCTACTCAGACCCCGGACGTTGCCAACAGCAAGATTGTCCAGCGCATTAAAGCTGGCGAACGTATCAGTGTAATGTATATGGGTTACGGCGGGCCGGGCCACGAGGGCGCCTACCTGACCGATACAATCCTGGTCATGAGTTTCGACCCCCTGACTTCGACCGTCACCCAGTTCAATATCCCACGCGACCTGTATGTTTCGATACCGGCCGGTCCTGGCGGCAAGACCTTCAAGGGTAAGGTTAACGGCATTTTGTCCACCCTGATGAAGTGGGAAAAACCAACCCAGGACGAACTTGATCCTAAATACCGCTTTACAAACCCCCAGGAGCAGCATTCCGCCGGGGCCAACCTGGCTGCGAACACTATTCAGAATATTTTGGGTATCAAGATTGATTACTGGATTACCATGAATTTCGATGCCTTCCGGACCCTGATCGATAAAATGGGCGGCATTACGGTTTGTGTAGAGCGGCCTTTCGTTGACAACAATTATCCCCGGAATGATGATGACACGGTAGACGCCAGTGTTATGACGGTAAAATTTGATGCCGGGTGCCAGGTTATGAACGGCGAACGGGCTATCCAATATTCGCGGAGCCGCAAGAGTGTGGGCGAGGAAGAAGGCGACTTCAAACGTTCGGCCCGCCAGATGAAAGTTGTCGCGGCTATCAAAGATGACGTCTTGAAGAAAAACCTGATTGGTAACGCCCTGGGTTATATGGATGCCTTGCAGGGAAAACTGCGGGTAAGCATGGACCCCACCGAAATGTTTGCCCTGGCGAACTTCTTTAACTCCTCCGAAGGCCGGACCATCGCTTCCAATATCAAGTTCGACCCGGAGATTATGACCGGCAATAACTATATCCAGGAAACGGATAAAGGCGGGTCCATCGGGTATGCCCTTATCCCGCGAGCCGGGGAAGATAAATACGCCGATATCCAGGCCTGGGTCAAGCGGAATTTCACCTATGCAATGGTCCGCCGCGATAACGCCTGGTTACAGGTCTTAAACGCCAGCGGTATCCAGGGTAAAGGCACTGCCTTAACCGACTTCCTGAGCGACCAGGGTTTCCGGATGTCCGAAACTGATGCGGCCGCCCTGGAGGACGAAACCTATCTGATCGACTATACCAATGGCGCGGCGACCGGCAACCTGACCAAAATCAAGCAATTCTTACCCAGAATTAAGATTTTCCCCAAGACGGCGGATAAAAAGCCTTATCCAAACGCGCCGGACATGGTGCTTTTCCTGGGTAAAGACTATAAAGGGGTTACTACTTCTTAACCGGCCCGGTCCAGCGGGGCATACATTCTAAGGCTGCCGCCAGTTATTTTGACTGGCGGCGGCTTTTCCTTTAAACAGGAGTTTAAATTGCTTTATTGCGAGATTATTCCGGTATTTAGCGTATAATCATTCCTGCAGAGCGTTAAAACTCCCTGAGAATTTTACTCTACCAGGCAGTGGTCTTAAAAAGAATGAGATTGGTAATTGAGAGATAACCTGAAGGAACGCCCGGCCCTACCGCCTAATCCGGAGGCCGGGGAACCGCCTGGCCGCCTAAGAAGAAACCTGGCTGCCGGCTGGAAACTGGCGGCAGCCTGGCGGGAACCCCTGGCTTTATTTGTGGGCTGGCGGCTGGGTCTGGGCGTGCTGGCTTTTCTGGCCGGGATTTTAATGCCGGGCCTGGGCCGGGGCGGCACCGCACCCTATACCCCGGCTAACCTGGGACCGCTGGACGAACGACTCCTGGGCGTCTGGAGCCACTGGGACGGCGAATGGTTTTTGTATGTGGCCCAGGTGGGCTACCGGCCCGGCGAATATACTTCTCCCTTTTTCCCGCTTTACCCGGTCCTGGTAAGGGCCATGGCTACTATCCTGGGTAATTATCTTTTAGCCGGGGTTTTGCTAAGTGCCATACTATCGCTGGCGGTCTTTGTCCTGATGTATCTGTTGGTCAGTCACGAGGTGGGCGAAAGCACCGGGCGAAGGGCCGCCCTGTACCTGGCAATTTTCCCGACTTCTTTTTTCCTGGCCGCCTGTTACAGCGAGAGCCTGTTCCTGGCCCTCAGCCTGGGCGCTTTCCTGGCAGCCCGCCGCTATTCCAACTGGTGGCTGGCCGGATTACTGGTCGGGCTTGCCGCCTTGACCCGTAACCTGGGAATTTTGCTGCTGCTGCCGCTGGGCTGGGAATGGTTGGTCCAGCACCGCCGGTCGCTGGTTGCGCCGGGACCTGGCAAAGGCTGGCGCATTAAGCTTGATTGGCCAGGCTTGCAACCTCTACCGACCCTGGCGTTTATCTTGCTGCCGCTGGCTTTTATCGGCAGCTGGCTGACCTTCAACGCTATCGCCCTATCGGACCCGATCAACTTTATGTCGGTCCAAAACAACCCGGTCTGGAACCGCCGTTCGTCCTTGCCCTGGCAGACCGTGGCCCAGGCGTTTGACCTGTTTATAAGCAAGCTGAGTTCGTTACCGGCGGGGACTGTTTACCGGGAAGACCCCAACTTGCTTGACCTGGTTTTCTGGCTGTTCCTGGCGGTTACTTTCCCGGTAGTGGCTTACCAGGTCTGGAAGAAGCGGCTGCCCCTGGCGTACCTGATTTATTTTGGTATGGCCTGGTTGCTGCCGCTTTTCTCACCGGCGGCCAAAGAGCCTTTATTGAGCTACCCCCGTTTCGCTTTACTGGTCTTCCCGGCCTTCATCGGCCTGGCTATACTGGGCGAGCGCTGGCGGTTCTTACATTACATCTATTTACTGGGTGCGGCACTTTTATTGGGTTTGCTTTTCGCCCGGTTTGCCAACTGGTACTGGGTGGCTTAAAGGTAGAGCCTTTGACGTGATAATCTTTTAAAAAAGAAAGGAACCGGTCATGAGTGAAAATACCGAATCACAATTGAGCCAGCGGATTGATAGTTATCTGGAGGGTTTATTTGTACCGGAGGACACGGTCCTTGAACAGGCTCTAAAAGATATGGAACAAAACGGCTTGCCCTCGATAAATGTCTCACCCAACGAAGGCCAGTTGCTCTATATGCTGGCAAAGCTTTCCGGCGCTCGAAAGGTCCTGGAAATCGGCACGCTCGGGGCGTATAGCACCATCTGGTTAGCCCGCGCCCTGCCGCCGGAAGGCCGGGTAATCACCCTTGAATACGAACCGAAACACGCCGCAGTAGCCCGGCGTAACCTGGAACGAGCCGGGTTAAGTGACCGGGTGGAAGTGCGGGTAGGAGCCGGGCTGGACCTCTTACCGGAAATCGCCCGGAACGGTGAAGGCCCCTTTGATCTCTTTTTCATTGACGCCGATAAAAGTAATTACCCCGGCTACCTGGAGTGGGCTATCAAATTGAGCCGCCCTGGCAGCGTCATTTTGAGTGATAATTTGTTGCGGAACGGGGATGTCCTCAAGGCTGATATTAAAAATGAACACGGCAGCGCCAATGACATAATCGGCCGGTACAACCGCCAGCTGGCAACCGACCCCCGGCTTGAGTCGCTAATCATACCGCTCAACCGGGGTCATGTGGATGGGTTGGGCGTAACAGTGGTAAGGAGTTAAAGAATATAGTATACTAGCCGAAATACCTGCTTCTTTAGCTTATAGAGAAGCAGGTTGATTTTTCTTTATATACGTTAAATTTCAACAGTGTGAATTAAGTTTGGTTGCAAGTGAAAGGGACATTTCCATTGATGTATGGTATCGTTCTGGCGGGTGGCGTGGGCTCCCGGCTCTGGCCTCGAAGCCGTAATAATAATCCTAAACAACTTCTTGATCTGGTTTCGGACCGCACAATGATTCAGGAAACGGTTGCGCGTTTGCAACGGTTAATGCCTCCTGAGAACATTACAATCGTGGTAGGCGAGAACCATGCCGCGCTGGTACATCTCCAATTGCCCGAACTACCACCTGAAAATGTTTTAATCGAACCGGCAGGCCGGGGAACGGCTCCCGCCATTGGCCTGGGGCTGGCCCGCATCCGGGAATTGGCCGAAGCGGCCGGTGACGCCGACCCGGTAATCGGTTCTTTTCACGCCGACCATGTTATTACAAACCCGGAAGGTTTCTGCCAGGTAGTCAAGGCCGCCGCCCAGGTAGCCGACGCGGGCTATATCGTCACCCTGGGTATTACCCCGGACGAGCCGCATACCGGCTATGGTTATATCCGGCGCAGCGAGCATATTGAAGATGTAGACGGCCTGCCAGTGTACAAGGTAGCCGGGTTTGTCGAAAAACCGCCCAGGGCCACCGCCGAAGAATACCTGGCAACCGGCAAATATAGCTGGAACAGCGGCATGTTCATCTGGAAGCTTTCGGTCATAACCGAAGAATACGCTACCTATTTGCCGGAACTTTCCCGCCAGTTGCAAGAATACTCCCTGGCCGAAACACCCCAGGCGGCCGCTTCGATCTGGAACCAGTTAAAGAGCGAAACCATTGACGTCGGTATTGCCGAGAAGTCCCAGCGCATGGCCGTATTACCGGCCGAATTTGGTTGGAGCGATGTAGGGGACTGGTCCGTCGTGGCCGACCTGATCGCGGCCCGCCAGCCTTCGCCAGAGAATAATGCCGTGGTCGGGCACCACCTGGGCCTGAATACCTTTAATTCCCTGATATACGGCGCGAATGAAAACAAACTAATCGCGACCATAAATGTTAACGATTTTATTATTGTAGACTTGCCGGACGTACTCCTGGTGGCTCCGCGCAGCCAGAACCAGGAAGTTAAGAAAATTGTTGAAAAGCTTAAGCAACAGGGACTAGATAAATTTCTTTAGAACCTTTATAATGATATACACTTAATTTTGAGCTAAACTAGCTGATCTCTTACGGACCTTTTTGGAGAAATTAGTAATATGACAAGGCTCCGCAACGCGGAAGGACGTTTCTTCTGGGTGCTGGCCGCAGCCGGGATATTAGTCGCGCTGGCTCTTATTGTTGGATCTAATATTCAGCGGAGCAACGCTGAGAACATCCAGTCCACTTATCGAACGTCTTATGTTACCCGTGGTCAAATTGAAGAAGTGGTCAAGGCCTCCGGCCTGGTGACCGCCCGCACGGCCAATCTTACGTTTCAAGCCAGTGGCGTTATCAGCGATGTGTTGGTCCGGCCAGGTCAGGTAGTTCAGGCATCCCAGGTTTTGAGCCGTCTGGATACGCGGGAGGCCGAAGCCCAACTGGCCGCCGCCCAGGCCGGTCAAAAGGCCGCCCAGGGTAAACTTGACGCGATCAAGGGCGGCCCGGCCCGCGACCTGGCTACCGCCCAGCAAAATCTCAAAATCGCCCAGGCCAGGCTGGCCCAGGTCCAGGGAGTAGTCGGCTCTTCGGACGAACTGCTGGCGGCGCAAAATGCGGTCGACGCGGCGGTGTACCGTTATAATACGGTTGCTTCCAGGACCAACGTCAAAGATGTAGCTTCCGCCGATGCGGCCTTGCGCGTAGCCAGGGCTCAGCTTGCGGCTGTCACAGCGCCCGCCTCCAAAGCGGCCTTGAACGAGGCTAAAGCCCGGGTAGATGCCACCACGCAAAACCTGGAAAAGGTTAAAAGCGAGCGATCCAGCGCGGTGGAGCAGGCTCAATCAAGTATTGATAAAGCTCAAAAAGGGCTGGATGCCGCCAATGCTACTTACAATCAAATCCGCGCCGAACTTTACAACCCCGATGGTACGGTTAAAGAAACGACCACCCCGGCCGACCTTGCGCGCGAAAAAGCGGCCAAATTGGCGGTAGACCAGGCCAAGATTACGCTTGATGCGGCTCAAAAAGCGCTGGAAGCGGCTAAAAGCCAGCAGACCTCGGCCGTTAAAGAAGCCCAGGCCCTGATGATCGAATCCCAGGCGGCCCTTGAGAATTTGCAGGATGGCCCCACTCAACAGGCTATCCAGAGCGCCCAGGCCAGCGTCGATAAAGCCCAGGCCGATTATGACCGGGCAGCGGCGGGTGGGCCGACCCAGGATGAAATCAACGCGGCCCAGTCGGATATTAACCAGGCGCGGGCTTTGCTGGACCGTCTTAATAAAGGCGGCAATCCTCGGGATATTCAGGTCGCCCAATCCGAAGTTGATAAATTCCAGTTGGAAGTCCAGGAGTTAAGCAAAGGGGCTTCCCCGACCGACCTGGCCCAGGCCCAGGGCGCGGTTGACCAGGCGACGGCCCAGGTAAAACAGGCCCAGTTAAGGATTGAGCAGTTAAATCTACTGGCTCCCTTTAATAGCGTGGTAGAAAGCATTAATGTCGCGCCGGGCCAGGCGGTAGCGCCCGGGCCGGTAGCGATTACCCTGGTGGACCTTTCCAAGCCTTCCTTCGAAGCCAGGGTCAATGAAAGCAGCATTCAGCGTATCCGGCAGGGCCAATCGGTCAGAGTTACCTTCGAGGGTATCCGGGGCGTGCGGCAAGATCCGTTCAAGGGCAAAGTAACTCTCATTTCAACCAGCTTGAAGAATTCGACTGCCACAGGCAGCACCGAAGATAGCCGGAACCTGGGTACGGCGGTCCCGGCTGCCGGTGCCAACCCGCTTAATACACCGGCTGCCAATGACCAGAGCGGTTTTCCCGTAACTATTTTACTCGACCAGGATACTGAACTTACCACTCTAAAACCGGGTATGACCGGGCGGGCCAGGTTTGTCCTGGGCAGCAAGCCGGATGTCCTGCTGGTGCCAAAAGTTTCAATCAGAACCCTGGAAGTCGGCCCGGTGGTTGATGTAGTGCTGCCGGATGGCCTGGTCGTTGCCACCCCGGTGACAATCGGCCTGATTGGCGACGATTACGTGGAAATTATGGATACCGGTCTCTTGCGTGAAGGTGATAATATAGTCTTGTACGGTACCGCGCCCCTGCCGGTAGTACCATCCTCCACACCGGATACGACCGGGACTAATCCTGGTCTAACTATACCGGCTGCGGCGGGAACTACGGGAACTAATAGTAGCCCCGCCAGCCCCGGGGTAACCGGTACTCCGGCGACCGTTTCAGCAAGCCCTGGCCCGGCCAGGTCAGTGACCGCTGGCACTCTGGCGGGAACCGCCAGTATTTCGCCCGCCGCGACACCAATTGTTATAGCGAGTCCTGGAAGTTCCCGGGTAGCCGGTCCGCCGGTCCCTACGCCCTCAGCTTCGGTGCCAGCGCGGGCGGTTAGTACGCCAACACCGACCGTTTTCGGGCCAACACCCACACCCAGGGGTTAAAAAGGCAGCCTTCTAGCAGTGTAGTTACAGGTTAGCTAAAGTAATAGTGAGGCTAATGAATAATATCGATAATAGCGGACCTGAAAAGAGCACCGGTTCTATGCGAAGATTGCTGGCGGATGGGACGGACAGAAGGCCAGGTGCTTTTGGCGGCTCTTCCCGGTCCCTCGGTCAATATGTAATTCCAGCGATCCTGGTATTGACTTTATTGATTGGTGTGGCAATCCTGGCTTATAGTTTTGGGGTAAGCCGGGGCAAGGGCAATTCCAACCTGGAGCGCGATAGATTTTTAGAAGTGCGGGCGGCATCCTGGAATGCTACGGCTACCGCCCAGGGGGCCACCGCCCCGGCGCCGGGTACAACCCCGGCCGCTATCGTGCCCCAGAATAGTTTCAATATTAATTCTTCGATTTACGGCCGGATTGATAAAATCGATGGGGTTAAAGTTACCGTGTTGTTGCTAAGTTCGGCCGGGCAGCCCGCCGGTGGCTCGACCGTCCTGAATATTATTCCGGCCAAGACCCAAATCTGGCGCAACGTGCCCAGCCAGCCGGTGGAGTTGCGGGTGGGTGACACGGTTTTATTTGCCGGTCAACCCAACGGCACCGACAGCTATGACGCCCATAGTATTGTCGTGCTGCCCCCAACATCGTGATAGCCCGTATTCTATTATAGTAAGAAGCCGGGAGTGACCGGCTTTTTCTAATACGGGCCTTAAACTGCTACTCAGGAGAAGCTTAGATGAAAATTTGCCGGTTGATACTGGAAAACGTAGGGCCGGTCCTGGCTGCCGTAGCCGATGATGAGCAGGTTAGACCTTTGCGGCAACCGTCCACGAACGGCCAGAGCGAGGGAGGCTATATTGTCTCGTGGGAGCAACTGCTGTCCGGCGCCGGGAGCCGCCCACTGATCGAATATGTAACTGAACTTAACGGCCAGTCAGATTCGCTCGGCAGTATGGCCGAACTGGCCGGGCAGGGCCGGTTGCTCAGCCCCCTGGACCGCCAGGAAGTGTGGGCAGCCGGGGTAACTTACTGGCGCAGCCGCCAGGCCCGCATGGAAGAGTCGGATGCCGCTTCCCGGTTGTATGACCTGGTTTATGAGGCGGAACGGCCGGAACTTTTCTTCAAAGCCACGCCCCACCGGGTGGTTGGGACGGGTGGAGAAATTGCCATCCGGCAGGACAGCCAGTGGAATGTACCGGAGCCGGAACTGGCCGTTTTGCTGGATAAACAGCTTAATTTTATTGGTTTCACGGTCTGTAACGATGTCAGCTCGCGGGATATCGAAGGGGCTAACCCGCTGTATCTGCCCCAGGCTAAACTGTATGATGCCTGCTGCGCGGTAGGACCGGCCATCTGGCTGCTTGACCGGCTGCCCGAAAAGCCGGAATTGCGCATGGAGTGTACTATCCAGCGCGATGGCCTGGAAGTCTTTCACGGTGGTGCTAATACCGCCCAGCTAAAACGGACTTTGCCGGAATTAATCGGCTACCTGGGCCGCTCGAACAGCTTCCCCGATGGCGTCTTGCTTTCGACCGGGACCAGTATCGTTCCGCCGGACAACTTTACCCTGCAAGCGGGTGACCTGGTCGAAATTGAAATCGAACATATCGGCCTGCTGTCTAACCGGGTCAAAGTTTTATAAGCTTCTCCGGACAAATTATAGCCGCCCTTCGGGTAACGTACCTGGGCGGCGGCTATTGCGTTTAACCGGCCCTTTCAACCCTCTCTAAATAATTATTTAACCAGTAAAGCTCTATTATTATAATCAAATGCGGGTGCGCTGGGCGTTTCAGGGTGGCCCCGGTATCAAGGCTAAATGTTTCAGGTATACCTTTTGAGTAGATGTCCGTACGGAGCGTCTGATTTACTGGACTGACGGCATTTGCGCCCTGTAACCGGTCCTTTATCCACTGCTTTGCTTTTGTAATACCTATATAGATTAGCTTATTATTAATTGGCCTTCTAATCGGGCAAAAGTTATTTTTAGAACGCATTAGCGATTGTAAGTTAGCTTGATTTGTGCTATATTTCGAGAAAGCACACGCTTTCTCTTTATATAAAAATCGCCTTTAGCGTTTCGCCACCCTGATAGAACTAATTCGGTCCCTTTTGCGTTTATATTAAGTAACGAGGTTATCCTCGTAAGAGGAACATTCTACAAACCTCATTCGTAATTTAGTTATCCGGACTCTCGCCAGGTCCGGGGTTGATTCAATTTTTAATAACCTCTTTAACTTCAATGTCGAGTTAAATTTTAGAATTTAACTACAGGACAAATAAACAACGTTTCAGCTATTCTTTGCTATAAATATCTACCCGAAACCGTTTTTCTAAATCAATTAATTTATTTGGCTTATGAATAATCTAATAGGTAATGGCAAGGGTATAAGGATTGAGCCTATTTTCAACTTACTAAAGGATAATATTTAGAAGGTATAACTTCTCCATTGGAAAAGTTATGCGGTTGGGAAAGGCTATCTCTGGCAGTTGAAAGGGGAGTTATAACCTATGGACATACTCAAGCGTCTGGAAGATTACCGCAACCAAGAGCGAGATTTGAATTGGGAGGGCACCTTCGCTGACTACTTTGAATTAGTCAGTAAGCATCCCAAAGTGGCCCGCCTTGCCCACGGCCGAATTTATGACCTGATAATGGCAGCCGGTACCGAAGTGGGTAAGAATGGTGAACCCCACCATAATTTTTTTGATGATGAAATTTTTGGATTGGATAAACCGCTTCAACAAATTGTGCAGTATTTTAATTCGGCCGCACAACGCATGGAAGTCCGCAAACGCATCCTGCTGCTGATGGGTCCGGTCGGTGGCGGCAAGAGTACGATTGTCGCCCTGCTTAAACGCGGCCTCGAAAAGTATAGCCGGACAGCCGACGGGGCGGTATATTCTATAAAAGATTGCCCCATGCACGAAGACCCCCTTCACCTGGTGCCAGAAGATTTAAGGTCCGACCTCGAACGCGATTACGGAGTCTATATTGAAGGCGACCTTTGCCCTCGCTGCCGGTGGAACCTGGTAAATCAGTATGAAGGTAAAATTGAGAAAGTCCCGGTCAAGCGGATTATGCTCAGCGAAAAGCACCGGGTGGGTGTCGGAACCTTTACCCCCAGTGACCCCAAGAGCCAGGATATTGCCGAACTGGTCGGCGGTATCGATTTAAGTACCATCGGTGAGGTCGGGAGTGAAAGCGATCCCCGCGCCTACCGGTTTGATGGCGAACTTAATGTCGCTAACCGGGGCATGATGGAATTTATCGAAATGCTTAAGGCTGACGAAAAATTCCTGTACGTGCTGCTGACACTCTCCCAGGAGCAAAACATCAAGACAGGCCGCTTCAGCATGATTTACGCGGATGAAGTGGTTGTTTCGCACACTAATGAAAGTGAATATACCGGCTTTGTCGCTAACCGCAAGAATGAAGCTCTCCAGGACCGCATGATCCTGGTCAAAGTTCCTTACAATTTGCGGGTCAGCGAAGAAGTTAAAATTTATGAGAAGTTGATTGGCCAGAGCGCCCTAAAAACGGTGCATGTCGCTCCCCATACCCTGCGTGTCGCCAGTATGTTCGCGATTCTGACCCGGTTGGAAGCTCCCAAGAAGGCCGGTATCAGCCTGATGAAAAAGCTAAAGCTTTACGACGGCGAGGAAGTCGAAGAGCTCAAGCAAAAAGACGTAAAAGAACTCCAGGAAGAAACCCAGCGGGAAGGCATGTTTGGTATCTCGCCCCGCTATGTCATCAACCAGATTTCAAACGTCCTGGCTAAAGAAGGCGCGACTTTTATTACGCCCATAGATGCTTTGCGGGCCTTGCGCGACGGTTTCGACAGCCACACCAGCATTAACCGCGAGGAACGCGAGCGTTATATCAACTTTATCAGCGAGGTCCGCAAGGAATACGACGAAATTGCCAAGAAGGAAGTCCAGAAGGCTTTTGTCTACAGCTTTGAGGAGTCGGCCCGTACCCTGCTCAACAACTACCTGGACAACGTGGAAGCTTACTGCAACAAGATTAAGCTGCGCGACCCCATCACCGAGGAAGAACTTGAACCGGACGAGCAACTGATGCGCTCGATAGAGGAGCAAATCGGTATCACCGAGAACGCCAAGAAGTCTTTCCGCGAGGAAATCCTGATTCGTATCTCGTCGCTGGCCCGGCGCGGTCAGGCTTTTGAATACACCAGCCACGAGCGGTTAAAAGAAGCTCTCGAAAAGAAACTTTTCGCCGACCTAAAAGACATCGTGAAAATCACGACCAGTTCCAAGACACCCGACCAGGACCAACTTCGCAAGATGAACGATGTAATAGACCGCCTGGTGCGGGAGCAGGGTTATACCACACAAAGCGCCAATGCCCTGCTTAATTATGTCGGTTCCCTCCTAAACCGGTAGCCGGCTGACTTCGCCCCCTTTACCTGCCCTGGCTTCCTTCCCCTGGAAGGGCGCCGGGGTACCTGGCCTTAAAGAAAGCGGGAACTGCTAACTTTTAAGCCGGGCCGCCACATGGCCCGGCCGCCAGGCGACCGGGAAGTTAGCGCCGGAAACCACCCACCAGAGGTATTAAAATGTCTGATATTTCAAAATACGGCTTGTACTCGGTCAGCAAACAGGACTGGTCGCTCCACCGCAAGGGGCCGATTGACCAGCAGCGCCATAAAGAGAAAATCAAAGAAGCCATCAAGAAAAACCTGGCTGATATTGTCAGTGAAGAAAACATAATCCTTTCCGACGGTAAAAAGACCATCAAGGTGCCGGTGCGCTCGCTGGACGAGTACCGCTTCCGCTACGACTTTAACCAGCAGCAGGGCGTCGGTCAGGGCGATGGCGACTCAAAAGTTGGGGACGTTATCGGGCAGGGCCAGCCCCAACCGGGCCAGGGTAAAGGCAAGGAAGCGGGCGACCAGCCAGGGATCGATTATTATGAGGCCGAAGTTACCCTGGACGAACTGGCCGCGTATATATTTGAGGACCTGGGCTTGCCTAACCTGGAGGAAAAGAAACAGGCCGAAATAGAAAGCGAAGCGGTCCGTTTTACCGATATTCGCAAAAAGGGCATTATGGCGAACCTGGATAAGAAGCGGACCATCCTGGAAAACTTGAAGCGCAACGCCGCTAAAGGACATGCCCACTTTGGGGATATTAAAGACGATGATTTGCGCTTTAAAACCTGGGAGCCGGAGATAAAGTTCCAGTCCAACGCGGTAGTCTTTGCCATGATGGATGTCAGCGGCTCGATGGGAGATTTTGAAAAATATATCGCCCGCAGCTTCTACTTCTGGATGGTCCGCTTCCTGCGTACCAAGTACACCAAAGTAAACATTGTCTTTATTTCGCACCATACCGAAGCTAAAGAAGTAACCGAGGAAGAATTCTTTAACAAGGGCGAGAGCGGCGGGACCCAGGTTTCCAGCGCTTACGAACTGGCCCTGCAAATTATTAAAGAACGCTACAACCCGGCCGACTGGAACATTTACCCGTTCCACTTTTCCGATGGCGGCAACCTGCCCTGGGATAACGACCGCTGCGTGGACCTGGTCCAGAAGTTTATCGGCATCTGCAACCTGTTCGGCTACGGGGAAATCCGGGAAACCCATTACAGCCTGATGAGCACCCTTTTATCGGCTTACGGCCGGATTGATAACAAAAAGTTTGTCAGCGTGACGATTTCTGACAAGTCCGAGGTATACCCGGCCCTTCGAAAATTCTTCGCAACTTCGGATGCGGATAAGGCCAGGGTTTAGGGGGTTTTACATGAGCTTTGATATAAACATTGAAAAACCGGCCGGGACCGGTGACGGCCAGCCCGTCGATGCCGAAATAAAAGAATTAGGCGCGGCGATTGAGGAGTGCTGGACCATCGCCGAGAAATTCGGCCTGGACCCGTTTCCGACCCATTTTGAGATCGTCCCGGCTAACATTATGTATGAGTTTGGGGCCTATGGTATTCCGGGCCGTTTCAGCCACTGGACCCACGGTAAAGCTTATTACCGGATGAAGACCCAGTACGACTACGGCCTCAGTAAAATCTATGAACTGGTTATTAATAGCAACCCTTCGTACGCCTTCCTGATGGACTCGAACGTTTTGTGGCAAAACAAGATGATTATCGCTCATGTGCTTGGGCATACCGATTTCTTCAAGAATAACGCCTATTTCCAGCATACCAACCGCCAGATAGTCGAGTCGGCCAGCCTGCACGCGGACCGGATACGCCAGTACGAGCAGGAATACGGCACCGACCAGGTTGAAAAATTCCTGGATGCAGTCCTATCTATTGAAGAACACATTGACCCGAATATTCGGATTAAAGACGAACCACCTTACCAGAAAGAGGACGAAACTAAAAAAACCTACGAATCGCCCTATGCCGACCTCTGGGACCTGGATAACCGCAAGACCGCTAAAGACCACGAAAAAGAGCGCGAGAAAGAAAAAGCCATACGGCGCAAATATCCTGCCAAGCCGGCAAAAGATATTGTGCGCTTTTTGATGCTCAACAGCCGTGAACTGGACGACTGGCAGCAGGACATCATGGAAATGGTCCATAATGAGGCTATTTACTTCTTGCCGCAGCGCCAGACCAAAATCATGAACGAGGGCTGGGCCTCGCTGTGGCACCAGCGAATAGTCCGCGAACTGGAACTGACTGATGGCGAGTATGCCGAATATGCCCAGTTAAGCGCCGGGGTGCTTTCGCCCAACCGCCGCAGCATCAACCCTTATTATGTAGGAGTGAAAATCTGGGAAGATATAGAACGGCGCTGGAATGAGCCGAACGAATATGAGCGCGAAGTCCTGAAACGGCCCGGCGGCCAGGGCCACCAGAAAATTCTGGAAGTCCGCGAGATGGATAATGATGTTTCTTTCTTGCGGAACTACCTGACCAAAGAGTTAATTGAAGACCTGGATTTGTATCTTTACGAAAAGCGTGACAACCAGTGGGTCATTGTTGAGAAAAACTGGGAGAAAGTGCGTGACGGCCTGGTCGGCAGCATGACCAACTTTGGGGACCCCTACATCGTGGTCGAGGATGCCGATTACAAGCAAAATCGCGAGCTCTATTTGAAGCACCACTTTGAAAAGACCCCGCTTGACGTGGGCTATGCCGAAAAGACTCTCCAGTACATCTATACGATCTGGGGCCGGACAGTCCACCTTGAAACAATGATGGACAATAAAAAGACCCTTTTCTCCTATGACGGGCGCAATAATACCAAGCGGACGATAAGTTAATAGGCCGGGTTAATTCCCTTCTGCTATCCAGCCTGGCTTCCCTGGTATTTTCATGTCAGGGAAGCAACTCTACAAGGCCCTGTGCTATAATATTGCCAGGGCCTTTTTAAAGCAGGAATACATTCCGGGAAATATTTTAGTTGTTACGTGTTCTTATGAGAAGCGGACCCGAACCTTTCGGCTTTTAATTCGTATATGAGTAGTAAATATTTATCGGAAATGTTCACTTCAAGTGACTTTTACGAAGCTATTACTCGACCCTGGTGGTACGTTAGAAAGAGACGGAAGTATGCCAAAATTACTGATACTGGGTGGTGGTTATGCCGGTCTGGCGGTGGCTCAACGCCTGGATGCTATTTCCCGGGGCCGTACTGGCTGGGAAATAACCCTGGTTGACCAGCGCGATTTTCATTTGCTGCAGGTTCGGGTCCACGAAGTGGCCGCCAATACCATTCCGGTTGAAAAGGTCAGTATTCCCTTTAATGAATTGCTGGATGGACGCAAGGTCAAGTTTGTCCAGGCCCAGATACAGGAAATTCTTCCGCTTGAAAAGAAGGTTCTTACCAGCGCCGGTCCCCTGGAATATGACCGTCTGGTAGTGGCCCTGGGAAGTGAAACGCGCTACCCGCCTATTCCGGGCTTGCGCGAACACACCTTCCCTATGAAAGACCTTGACGATGCCATCCGGTTTCGCAAAGCGGTTATCGAAAGCTTCAAGGCTGTAACCGATCCCAGCCAGCCGCCGCTCAAAGCGGTGGACGAACGGCTGACTTTTATTATCGGTGGCGGCGGTCTGACCGGCTCGGAACTGGCCGGTGAAATGGTAGATTTTTGCTCCGACCTGGCCCGGCGGGCCGGTCTGCCGCAAAACTGTTTCCGGATTGTCCTTCTGGAAGCCGCCGAACACCTGCTGCCCACCCTGGACCGCCAGTACGGCGAGTATGTCCGGGGCGAATTGCGGTCGCATGGAGTGCTGGTGGCTACCGGGGCCATGATCGAGCGCGTGGAAGATGGGGTAGTCTATCTCAAGGGCGGCAAGATCGTCCGGGGTAAAATAATTTGTTGGGCCGGTGGTATCCAGGCCGCTTCTGTCCTGGGCCGGAGCGGGTTTGCGCACCTGGCCGATGGGCGCATTTCGGTAGACGAGTACCTGCGGTCAAAAGAATACCCGGAAGTCTACGTCCTGGGTGATGCCGCCAGTATCAATGATAAGCGGACCGGGCGGCCGGTGCCCTGGACCGCGCAGTACGCCGAACGGCAGGGACATTACCTGGCCGATAATCTCTGGGACGAAGAACGCAGTTTGCGGACCAGACCTTATTTGCCGTTTAGCCTCGGGACAGCAATTTCTATCGGGCGCAATGAAGCTCTCACTATCAGCGGGCCGCTAAAACTGACCGGCGTACCGGGCAGGTTAGCCAAAAATATTAGCTATGATAACTACGAGTGGAACATACGTTATAAACCTCGTATTCTTAAAGTATAAGTTGGGAGTAGAATGAGCGAACGCGCTGCCACTTTAGTAAGTGGCTATTTGTTGGCCCTGGTAGCTCTGGTGCTGATGCTATTAATTATTCCGGCAGCCTCGGCGGCGGGGCGCCGGTTAAAACCCGGCTGGCGGGCCTGGGTATGGCCTGTTATTTTTGCCGGGATGACCATTGCCAGCCTTTGCGCAACCACCGCTGTGGCTCAAAATATTGTTGACAGGAACGCCTTTATATGGAAGTTGGATAATTTCCTGAACGGGGCTACCTTTACTTTTCTGGCCTTGCAGACGCTCTACCGGGCGGTGCCGGAAACAATGGCCCGCCGGTTTGCTCCCTTAATATGGGCAGTTTACCTGGTCTTTATGATCGGCGTCCTGATGGTCCCCTCGTTTTTGCCGGTCTTGATATATGACGCGGTTTGCGCCGTACTGGTCTTTCTGGTGCATAGTACGCTATATGCCAGGGACCGCGACCGGGCGGCCGATGCGCTGCCGATTATGATAGGCACCGGCTTTATCCTGGTGGCGGCCCTGATTGCTTCTTTTGTTTTCACGGTCAACCTCGGACCGCTGAATTTTAACCAGCTTCTACCTTTCAATTTGCTGGTAGTAGTTGGCCTGGTCTTCTTCTTCAAAGGCGCTTCGGCCTCTTATGGGGTCAAATACGATATGCAGCGCTCCCGCGAGCGGACCACCTCTCCCTAGTACCCGCCGTCTTGCTTTGCCGGAATAGCCGCCGCTGTAAACGGCTATTCCGCTTTCTTCAGGTCCAATTCCATAAAATACGACTCGCTGGCATAGGGGCTATCATAATAAGCATCAATTTCGTGGAACCCCAGCGAGCGGTAAAGGGCGACGGGTTCTACCCAGAACCTGGCCGTATCGAGCCACATATACTTGTAGCCCGCCGCCCGGGCTTTCTCAATTAAACTCCGGGATAACTCGCGGCTAATGCCTTGCCTGCGGAAACGCGGGCGGATATACAGGCGCTTTAACTCGCATACTTCCGGCTTGAACTTCCGCAGCCCTCCGCACCCGGCGGCTTCCCCGTCAATATAGGCCACCAGCAGCGAACCTTCCGGCTCGCTGTATTTGCCCGGCAGCCCGGCTAATTCCCCGGTAAAACCCTGGAAATCCATTGAGGCGCCTTGCGATTCAATCCAGCGGCTGTATTCGAGAAATAGTTCACGGATGTGCGCTAACTCTTTACCCTCTTTGGCTACGACCAGTTTCAGCATAGTTCCTCCATTTGGTGCTATGAGGCCCATCATTAATTTATTATAATTATACCACTATAATTTAAGGGCATTTATTATTTACTCACTCCCGGGTGATTGGGATACCAAAAAGGTATATTTTGCCGCCTTTTTGGTCCATTTCATTTAGGAATTGTACAATCCTTTTGGCCTTATAAAACGTTAACCATATGTAAGCTTTTTTCTAATACATATGATGATTGATTTATATGTTATAATGGTTGTGACGTTTAGAACTTTCTAAACGTGCAAAAGAAATCTTAAGTTTAATAATTGAAACCTATTGCAAACTACATTCGTTCTACAGTAAATGTATTTGACTCACCTATGGGACAGGATTACAATGGCGTATCTAAGCTTTCTTATCAGCCATTTATTACGTTCTAACCGGCTGAAGTTATTAAACTAGTCCATAAGTGAGGTATACCCTCCTTAACCTTAAGGGTTGGGTAGCTCAAATCTGGTCATTTTTTGGCCGGATGTGTGGTGCGCTATAGCGCTTATTTGAAAAAGGGGTGATTGTTACATGGCTGGGTTGCTTAAAAGCATCACAGGACCTGAAGACTTAAAAAAGCTAAGTCTGGACCAATTGAAAGAGTTAGGGGCCGATATGCGCCGGACTCTTCAGGAAACAGTTTTCCAGACTGGCGGCCATTTTGCCAGTAACCTGGGTACGGTGGAGCTGTCAATTGCTTTACATTATGTCTTCAATAGCCCGGTTGATAAATTGGTATGGGACGTCGGCCACCAGGCTTACCCGCACAAACTGTTGACCGGCCGGGTGGACCGGTTCTCTACTATTCGCCAGTTTGATGGCCTTTGCGGCTTTCTGGAGCGGACAGAGAGCGTTCACGACAGCTTTGGCGCCGGTCACGCCAGCACTTCGATTTCGGCTGGCCTGGGTATGGCGGTTGCCCGCGACCTCAAGGGAGATAACTTCAGTGTCGTTTCGATAATCGGGGACGGTGCTTTAACCGGTGGTATGGCTTTTGAAGCCCTGAATAACGCCGGTAGCCTCAAGACACCTTTCATTGTGGTCCTTAACGACAATGAAATGAGCATTTCCAAGAACGTCGGGGCGCTTTCCAAATACCTGGACCGGGTCCGGGCCGATAAGATGTACCTGCGGGCTAAAGATGAGTTCGAACATGCCATGGAGAAATTACCCCTGGGCGGCGAAATGCTCAGCCTGGCTAAACGAGTCAAAAAATCCGTCAAAGACATGGTTATCCCCAGCACCATCTGGGAGGAATTAGGCTTCATCGGGCTTGGACCGGTTGATGGTCACGATATTGGACAGCTAATTGAAACTTTCCAACTGGCTAAAGAAGCCAAGCTGCCGGTCTTTATTCACGCTATTACCGTTAAAGGCAAGGGTTACGCCGATGCCGAGGAAAGTGTGGAAACCCGGATTGGCTATCACGCCCGTCCCAATAAGCTTAATCCCGGTGTGGCTCCTAAAGGCCCCAAATATGAGGATGTCTTTGGAAACACCCTGATTAAACTGGCTGAAACCGATAAAAAGGTAGTAGCAATCACCGCTGCCATGCGCGGCGGCACCGGGCTGGATAAATTCTCCCAGGTTTACCCGGACCGCTTCTTTGACGTCGGTATCGCCGAACAGCACGCCGTAACTTTCGCGGCCGGTATGGCTACCGAAGGTTTTAAGCCGGTGGCGGCAATCTACAGCACGTTCTTGCAGCGGGCTTATGACCAGGTCCTGCACGATGTTTGCCTGCAAAACCTCCAGGTTATCTTCGCGATGGACCGGGCCGGTATTGTCGGCGACGACGGCAAGACTCACCAGGGCGCGTTTGATATTTCCTACCTGCGCTGTATCCCTAACATTGTGCTGATGGCTCCTAAAGACGAGAACGAACTGCAGCACATGCTCTACACCGCCACCCAGCACCTGGGTCCGGTTGGCCTGCGCTACCCGCGCGGCGCCAGCTACGGGGTTGAGATGGACAAGGAATTTAAGGCTTTGCCGATTGGTAAGGGCGAAATTCTGCGTGAAGGCGAAGACCTGGCGCTGGTGGCCCTGGGTAGCGAAGTTTACCCGGCCATGGAAGCCGCCGAACTACTGGCGGCGCGCGGCATCAAAGCGGCTGTTATCAACGCCCGGTTCATCAAACCGCTGGACGAAGAACTGCTGCTGGAAGCGGCCCGCAAGTACCGCCGGATTGTAACCGTTGAAGAAGCGGCTTTGGCCGGTGGTTTCGGTAGCGCCGTAATGGAGCTTTACGAAATGAAGGGCCTCAACGAAGTTGAAGTCCACCGGGTAGGTATCCACGACCACTTTGTAACACATGGGGCGCAGTCGTTGATGCGGGAGAAAGAAGGGCTCGACTCGGTCAGCATTGCGGCCCAGGTCGAGAACTGGTTCCCTGAACTGGCTCTTATCCGCAAATCGGCCAGCACCAGCCGGGGTTAGTAATCGCACGTTCCACGGATAACGCAGCACGTGACAGTTATTAACTCAAAAGTTAAGTAATTACACCGGGGGCCTTGACTAAATTAGTCTTGCGCCCCCGGTTACGTTCAAGCCTTCTACGTGTACCGTTATCCGTTTAACTTCCACGATAGTAATTATTATGAAAACTCCCACCAAACAGACCGGCCGGGGTGATGCCGGGGCCGCTCCTACCAGCGAGCGCAAAGTCGATCACCTGCGCATTTGTCTGAATGAAGATGTCCAGGCTAAAGGAATTAGCGTTGGCCTGGAAAACTACCGCTTCATCCACCAGGCTTTACCCGAAATAGACCTGGCCGAGATTAGCTTACAGACCCAATTCTTAAATAAAACTATCCAGGCGCCCCTGCTGATAAGCTCCATGACCGGCGGTGCCGAGTGGTCGGCCCGGATAAATCGCAACCTGGCCCTGGCCGCTCAGCAGTGGCAAATCCCCATGGGGGTCGGCTCGCAACGGGCCGCTGTCGAAAATGCTGACCTCGCTTACAGCTATCACGTGCGGACTTACGCGCCGGATATTCCACTGCTGGCTAACCTGGGGGCGGTCCAATTAAATTACGGCTACGGGGTTGACCAGTGCCGCCGGGCCATTGATATGCTGCGGGCGGACGCGCTTATTTTGCACCTTAACCCTTTGCAAGAGGCGGTGCAACCGGCGGGTAATACCAACTACAAAGGGCTGCTTGCTAAAATTGAAGCTGTTTGCAGCGCCCTGGGAAAAGATGGCGTGCCGGTAATTGCCAAAGAAGTCGGCAACGGAATTTCTTATGAGGTAGCCCTGAAGTTAAAGTCGGCCGGGGTTGCGGGCCTGGATGTCGGCGGAAGCGGCGGGACCAGTTGGAGCCAGGTGGAAAGCCACCGCATCAAGCGGCCGGTCGAGCAGCAAGCCGCCGAAGCTTTTGCCGGGTGGGGTATCTCGACCGCCCAATCCATTCAATGGGCCAGGCAGGCAAACCCGGACGGGCTGGTTATCGGTAGCGGGGGTATCCGGAACGGGGTTGATGTGGCAAAAGCCCTGGTGCTGGGAGCGGATGTAGCCGGACTGGCCCTGCCTTTCCTAAAAGCGGCCGACGAGTCGGCGGAGGCGGTCAGCAGCCTGATTGAGCAATTAACCCGGGAATTGCGCATAACCATGTTTTGTATCGGCGCAGGCGATATCCCGGCGCTGGAGTCCACCCCTTACCTGGTAAAACTTTAGGCTGCCCCTAACTGCTCGTAATATTTATAACTACCAGCGCTCCATTCGGTTCAACGTTAGCGCTCTTAAAGAAGTTGTCATAGGGGGCCGTGTCTTTCTGGCCCGGCCCCAGCAGGTAGGTTACGGCGTTTAATTTACCTTTTTGGCCGGTCAGGACCGCGCCTTCTTTACCCGGCAGCGGTTTCACCTCTACATTAGTCCAGCCTTTTTCAGTAAAAGCAGTTTTGGCCCACTCCGACAGTTTATCAAAGCTGTCGGTAGTTATGTATTCGGTGAAATAGACCGCCCCGCCGGGACTTTCTATGCGCCTGGCTCCCGGATAGACCGGCAAATCATCCGGACTCAACTGGACCTGGGTGCCCTGGGTGCTAGCCCCGATACCGGGGGTCGGTCCCTTAAACGTCGCGCCGCTGGTATCGGCGGTCGGGGTTGGAGGCAGGGGAGTTGGTCCCGGCGTAAATCTTACCGGGGCGCGGGTGACCGGACCCGTGATACTGGCTTCATTTGTAGTGGGATTATTGGAATTTAGAAAATAAATCACTCCAAAATTCAGCAGCGCCACCACCAGCAGGGCCGCAATAACGCTCCACCAGTTTATCTTCTGGCGAGTTTTCTGGACGGCGGGTTGGGCCGGTCTGGTCGCTGCTGCCGGAGGTGGCGCTATTATAGGCGCGGCAATCTGGTACTGGTAGGGTTGGAAAGCGGGCGAGCCGGAGGCCGGGGCCGCTTCAGGCTGGTTTGAAGCCGCTGCAGGCGCAGTCCCGCTTTCCAACCCGGTTTGCGGCCCGGCCTCCGGGTTTTCCCCGGCACCCTGGGGTGCTGCTTTTACCTGAAAAGTGGTGCTTCCAATTCGGAGGGTGTCGTCCGGGCGGAGCGGGTAACGGGCTGCCGGACTCATAAGCTGGCCGTTCAGGAGAGTGCCGCTGCCGGATGCCAGGTCGGTCACATAGATAACGCCGCCGACGTTTTCGAACCGGGCATGATGGTGAGCAATCGCCGCGTCCCTGACCGGGATTTCTAGCGCCGGGTCGGTGCCAATCGTAAGCGGTTTTCCGCCAATGTTAAATTCCTTGCCGTTATCCGGGCCGCTCTGAATGACTAATTGCATAGATTAAATAACAACTTGCTTTGATTCCTCACGCGCATTCCGCCGGGTCGTCCATAATTTTCTCCAGGGCATGCGGCAGGGCGGCAATAATAGCCTCCAACGACTCCCTGGCGCCTTTTGGGCTACCGGGCAAGTTAACAATCAGGGTCTGGCCCCGGATACCGGCGACCGCTCGCGAAATGACGGCCATAGGAGTCTTTAGTAAGCTGTAGGCCCGCATTGCTTCGGCCATGCCTGGTACTTGCTTTTCAATTACGGCCAGGGTCGCGTCCGGGGTAACATCGCGGGGCGCTACGCCGGTCCCGCCGGTCGTCAGAATCAGGTTAAGTTTTTGCCGGTCGGACCATTCGATCAGTTTTTGTTCAATCAGGGGCCGCTCGTCCGGGATTACTTCGTAGGCGACCACTTCAAAGGCGTGGGCCAGTTGGGCCTGGAGGGTTTCTCGCACGCCCGGGCCGCTGGTATCCGGCCGGACTCCGGCCGCGCTCCGGTCGCTTAAAGTTAAGATGCCTACTTTAAAAGGGGTCTTGTTTTGTTCGCTCATTCTTTGGCTACTTCCTGTGTCTTTTCTTCCACCGTTTCCTGCCTCATGGCGGGAACCTTTATTACTTCCTGGGCTTCTTTATTCGCCAGCCGGGCGGCTTTGCGGTCGGAGCGCTGGGCCAGCTTCTCGACCTGCTGCTGCTCGCGCAGGAGCTTGCGATCGGCCAGTTCGGACGGCGCGTAATAGCCCTGGTATTCCGGCGGCAACAATTCGGCAATCTTGCTCATCATCAGGTCGTTTAATTCTTCAAGGTCATGGTGATGGCCGGACTCGTTGTTACGGGGCAGGCGGTAGGGCTGGCCCACCCGGACAAACACCCGGGGCTTTATTTTCTTACCGTCTGGGCCATATTCTTTCTTGCGGCTTATTTTCTCGGTCCCGGAGAACCCGACCGGCACAATCAGAGCATCGGCTTTGACCGCGATCAGGGCCGCGCCGCTGTGGCCCGGCATCATCCGGTATTCCGGGGCGCGGTGTCCTTCCGGAAAGATAATCAGGACATCGCCCCTTTTAAGGACTTCAACCGAAAATTGCAGGGCCTCCCGGTTGTAAGCGCCGCGCGATACCGGGAAAGCGCCAAAAAGCCTGGCCCAGCCGCCAAAGAAAAAGACCTTGAAATGCTCGCGTTTGGTCATCCAATACCCGGCCCTGGGCAGTAAATAATGCATAAAAAAGATGTCCCACTGGCTCAAGTGGTTAGCAGTGAATAGCACCGCGCCCTTGCGGGGAATATTTTCCATCCCGTAAAACTCCGGTTTAGCCAGGACCGGCGCGAATATACGGTCTACAAACCAGGCCAGGTCATAAAACCATTCATGCAGAAGCCACCAACCGGCGTATTTAACCGGTTTCCAGGCTTTCTCCCAAAACTTCATTTTTCCTGTTGCCTTTAACCTTTAAAAGGACCTACGATGTCCCGGGTTATCCAACCGCCATAAAAATTGCCGGGCTGCGCCTTAACCTGTTCGCCATCAAGCAGGCATCTATCCGTTTTACCCGGGTATACCGCCACGTAATTCTTTATCCCGGCGTATTCCGGAGTTGGGTTGGGATAGTACCAGGCGGCGTTCTGGCTGGTCCTGGCACCCACTTTAAGCGTGTAATAGGCCGCCTGACCTTTCCACTCACAAAACGTCAGGTGGTGGGTCGGTTGAAAATATTCCAACCTGAGATCTTCGGGTGGAATATAGTAGACCGGGGGATGGCTGGTCTCCAGGATACGTTTGGCCCGGTGGGTATTTGCGATTAGCTCACCATTGAAAATGACTTGGATGTGCTTGCTGGAATCTTCGAGACGCGGCGGGCGGGGATAATCCCAGACAGACTCCTGGCCGGGACCGGGTTCCACCCGTTTTTGCCAATTCATAAAGAAAAATCTCTTTCTGATCCTGCGTAATGCAGTAATTACGACTTCCGCTTAAGTATGAGAATTTCTAAATGAACTATAGGCTAAAGCTGTTGCAGCCGGTTCAAGCAAAAGTCCTTATCATTATTGTAAGCTTTGTTGTAAGCTTTTTTTTATTATATCATTCTTGGGGTGCTGGCTGCTACCTGATGGCAAGCACATGGACCTTCTGCCAAGCCGCCTGACTTATGCTAAAATGGTTTCCTGGGCGGTTAAGCTAGAAGTTCTTACTTTTCAGGCATCCTGGAAGGAGTTATCTCTTTAGAATGGGCCAGCGAAAATGGTGGTTGGAAATCCAGACGGTAGGTCTGGTGGGGTTGATTGGTAGTACCTGGCGCTTGCCGGGCATGATCAAGAATATGGGGCGCACTCAACCGGTTTCCGAAGCTGCCCTAGCCCTGCCGCCGGTCACGATTATTGTGCCTGCTCGAAACGAAGCCCGTAATATTGAACGCTGCGCCCGCTCACTGCTGGCCCAGGATTACCCGGATTTCGAACTGATTGTGGTGGACGACGGCAGCACCGATGCCACACCGGCCATACTGTCCGAAATAGCCGCCCAGGATGCCCGGCTTAAAATAGTCCGTTTAGAGGAAGCTTTGCCGCCCGGTTGGGCCGGTAAGCCTCACGCTATGCAGCAAGGTTATAAGGTTGCCCGGACCGAAAGCCGCTATTTTTTGTTCAGCGACGCCGATACTTTTCACTTTCCGCAGGCCCTGCGAGTAGCCGTGACTGCGGCGGTGGAAGGAAAAGCCGATTTGCTTTCGGCCCTGACCGGCCTGGAACTATTGTCTTTCTGGGAAAACGTGTTGATGCCCCTGGCGATTATGGGTATTATGCTGCAGTACCCGCCCGATAAGGTTAACGAACCCGGCAGCAAAGTCGCCATAGCCAACGGCCAGTTTTTGCTGCTGCGGCGCGAAGCTTTTGAGCAGGTGGGCGGTTACGGCGGTAAGCTCAAGGGTTCCTTGCTGGACGACCGTGATATGGCCCTGGCGATTAAAGCGGCGGGGGGGCGGATGTTGTTTATCAACGGCCAGGACCTCGTAAAGGTCCGCATGTATACCGGACTGGGCGACATCTGGCAAGGTTTTCGCAAGAACGCCTTTGTGGGGAGCCGGGCCCCTTTTGTAACCGTTCCATTTTTCGTGGTAACCGCCCTCTGGCTGGGCGTGTTTCCTTTCGTACAACTGGCCTACGCCCTGCTTTCCTGGTCGTTAAGCGGCGGGAAATCGTCCAAACGCCTGCTGGGCTTCAGCCTGTTCCAGGTAGGGCTAAGCGTGGTGGGGCGCCGCCGGTTTGACCGGCAGTTAGGCGTTCCGGCGGTCTACGCCTGGACCTTGCCGCTCTCAACGTTGATATTCATGGGCATTCTGATCGACTCGATGGTCCGTTCCCTGACCGGGCAAGGGGTAAGTTGGAAGGGCCGCAATTATGCCGATGCCGCTAAGACACAGCAATTGATCAAGTAAACCATTTTGAAACTGCATTTATCCCCAAAACTGTTTAATCTGCTAAATGGCCTGTGGCTGCTGACTTTTGCTCTACTGGCCGCCAAGCTGGTCTTTTCCTTGAATATAATCTGGCAGATTTTTAATTTTGCTTTCCAGGTGGATGAGTCGGAAAGCATGATTGTCGCTGAAACGCTCCTGATGGACCGGGGCATGGATATTTTCGCCCTGCCCGGTCCGGACCGGTTTATTTCCGCTCCGTACACTCCATTTTTTTATATATTGAACTGGTTGCCGCTGCATTTCCTGGGCGCCAGCTTCAAACCGGGCCGCCTGATTTCTTTCCTGGCCGCCGCCGCAATCGCCTGGCTGATTTACCGCTTTGTGGTAACTTACGGCAAAGACCGGGGTATCGCGCCGGTCGCCGCGCGCCTGGCCGGGGTGCTGGCCGCCCTGGCCTGGAGTTCCCTGGGCCTGGTTGCTTTCTGGGGCAACGCGGTTAAACCGGATGTTACGGCTCTTTTCCTGGGCCTGGCCGGGCTGTACCTGGTCTATATCTCTCGCAAAGAGGCGACACTCCGGCTTTTCTTCCTGCGGTGGAGCCCTGGACTTCTGGCAGCGGCGGGCCTGTTCGCCCTGGCTGCTTTAACCAAGCAGACCGCGTTCGCCGGGGTACTGGTGGCCGGGCTGTGGCTGTTATTCCACCGCCGTGACGGGTTCAGGCTGGCTTTTAGTTTCGGGCTGGCTTATCTGGTCCTGGGTTTTGGGCCGATGGTTTTGATGAACATTTTCAGCCAGGGCGGTTTCTGGTATCACATTGTGACGGTCCACGAATTACCCTGGGCTTTTTCGAATTACTGGAAGTTCTTCAGCGGTTGGTTGCAGAGCTACCAGCTTTTCTTCTTGCTGGCCCTGCTGTTTATACCTTTATGGCTGTGGGACTGGCTAAAGGTCCTATTTCCACCGGAAGTTTCAGGCAGGGGGACCTATTTTAAGGCTAGCTGGCAGAGTTTAAGAAACAACCCGGGCACTTTTTTCGTCTTATATGCAGGTGCTGCCCTGGGCACGGGGATTTCCGCCGGAACTTACGGTGGCAACCACAACCATTTCCTGGAACTGTCGGCGGCGACCTGTATTTTAATGGGTCTGCTCTTTACCAGGCTGGCCGACTGGCCTTTCAAGGTTGGGCGGCGCTGGGTCCTGGCGGCCGGATTGCTGGTGGTGTGCTGGCAGGTAACCGGCCTGTTTATAGGCGAAGGCCGGGTCAGGCCGGACAATTTCCCGGTCCTGGGCGCGCTTGCCCCAACCCGGACGGTCCTGGAAGGTCTGCAAACCCAGTTCCGCAACCCGGATTGGCTGGGCCTGGAGTACCGCGCTCCGCTGGAACACCAGAAGCAGCGCCTGTCCGAAGTGGCCGCTTTTATGACAAACGACCGCGGGCCTTATATCTACAGTGATAATGTTTCGCTGATGCTGGCAACCGGCAAGCATATTTTTACTACCGACCCTTTCACCCAGACCCATGCCACGCATTTCGGGCGCTGGGACCAGCGCAAATTGCTGGAAATGCTCAACCGCCAGGAATTTAGCCTGGTAGTCCTGCGCCAGTCGATTGAGCGGCGGGTGGCGGCGGGCGACCGGGTCAGTGATATTTATATATCGCCCGAACTTTCCCAGGCCGTACTGGCTAATTACCGGGCCTGCCGGCCGGACGTCGTGGCAATCTATGTCCCGAAATCAAGGACGGATGTGCCGGGCTGTTAGCGGGTGGAAGCTCAGGCCGCAATGGTATATAATAGGCGGTAATTATGAGGTCTATCCAGAGTAAACTTGAAAATTAATAATTTATTGCCTTTTGATGTATCAGGTTAAGGAGCACTTTTTTAATGGCAATGGTAACGGCTTCAGGCACCCGCCGGTTTAAATTATCTAAATTTATTCTGAGCTGGTATGGCATCCTGCTGGTTTACGCAATCATGGTCGGGATTTTCCTGCTATTGCGTATGGGCGGTGGTAATAATCCGGTCGCGTTAAGCCTTGGTAGTCTCACTTTCCGCTGGTATGGGATAATCATTACCTGTGGCGTAATCGTCGCCTCATTCCTGGCCCAATTCCTGGCTGAGCGGCGCGGTGACGACCCCGACCACGTCTGGCGAATTTTGCCAATCCTGCTGATCTTCGGCATCGTCTTTGCCCGGATCTGGTATGTCTTTAATACCTGGGAAGGTTATAAGGACTATGTTTTCAGCATCGGCAACCCGGCTCACGCGGGTGCCATTGAAATCTGGCGCGGCGGTATTGCTATCCAGGGAGCGGTAGTCGGCGGTATACTCGGCGCTTTGCTGTACGGCTATTTTTATAACCGGCAGAAGGCTAAAAACACCACCACCCACCGCTTTAGCATCTGGCGCTTTGCCGACTTTGTCGCGCCTGGCCTGGTGCTGGCCCAGGGTATTGGCCGCTGGGGCAACTTTATGAACAATGAAGCCTACGGCCGCGAAACCAAGTACCCCTGGGGAATCAAAATTCCCTGCGACTACCGCACCAGCGGTACCACGCCCGGCACCGACGATACTCTTTGCCCGAATACCTATCTGCCTTCCGGCCAGATTAAAACAAACGGTATTGATAAAGACGCTCTTTTCCACCCGACTTTCTTCTACGAATCGCTGTGGAATTACTTTACTTTCCTGGTACTTTTCTTTTGTATCATGCGTCCCAAGACCATTGAGCGCCGTTTCAAGGTTAAATTGCGCGACGGCGACATATTCCTGCTTTACTGGGTAGTTTATTCAATCGGCCGCTTCTTTACCGAAGGCTTGCGCACCGACAGCCTGTACTTTATGGGTAATGTCAACAGCTTGCGCACGGCCCAGGTGCTGGCGATTATCTCAATCCTGGTGGCCGGGTTCCTGTTATTCTACCGCCACCGCAAAAGTTTCCCTTCAATGGAAGCTCTTTCGATGCGGTTGGCCCCGGCTACGGTCGGCGCTGCAGTTCCTGCCGCTGTCACTACCGGCACCGCAGGGTCTGCCACGGATGTACAGACTACCGGTTCCGAAGGGACGGCGGTTGTGGCTGATAGCGTAGAAAATAAAGCCGGTGACCTGGGTACTACCCCGGATGAGGTTGTTACTGAAAACCCGCCAGCCGAAGTTGAAGCTCCCGCCAGACCGGATTACAGGTCGCGGGTGCGGCCCCCGGTGGGCGAGCTTGAGCCGGAACTGGAGCCGGTCAGCGGCGAAATCGCCAATGTTAAAGAAGTCGGTGGTAAAGAACTTGGTTCGCTTGACGCCGAAGTGGTGACTGCTGAAACGAATGGTAATACAACCGGTGACATGGGTACGGTTGGCGAAGTGCCGCCACCGGCGGTAGATACGGAACCGAAGCCGGTGGATGTAGTTTTTGAAGGAACCGAACCTGCGGCGGGTGATACTCCCGTCCAGCCTGAATCTGCTGAAGCTCCCAGGGATAAGCAGTAGCTTCAAGAGAGGATATTGATTAAGTGAGATTAGGTATTATTGGTGGTGGGGTACTCGGCCTGACTCTCGCGTTGCGCCGGGCAAACCTGGGGGATGAAGTGGTCCTGTTCGAAAAGGGTAAAGAGCCGGGCGGTCTGGCGGTCTCTTTCCCGGTCACCGACCAGGGTAAAGACGGCCCTTACCTGGAGAAGTTCTACCACCATATTTTCAAGACCGATAAAGACATTATCCGGGTGATTGGCGAACTCGGCCTGGGCGACCTGTTGGAGTGGAAAACTCCCCCTACCAGCACTTTGCTGGGCGGCAAAATCTACCGCATGGACAGCATCTTTGACGAAGTGAAGTCCGCACGGCTGCGGCGGCTGGTTAAACCTTTAATCGGCAGTTCGATTGATACCGCCCTGGCTGTTATGAACTTCAAGCCTCTGCCCATCATGAGCCGCTTGCGCTTCGGTTTGATTGGCGCTTATCTTAAATTTGAGTCGAATTACCAGCGGCTTTCGAAAATTACGGCCGCCAAATGGGTCCAGAAATGGGCCGGTAAAGCTGCCTTTGAGAAAATCTTTAAGCCGCTGCTTTCGACAAAGTTCGGGGATAAATACGACCAGATTGCTATGCCCTGGCTCTGGAGCCGGTTTCACGAGCGCACCCAGTACCTCGGCTACCTGAAAGGCGGCTTCCACCAGCTTTATCTGAAGCTTTTTGAGGCGGTCCAGAAGGCAGGCGGCCAGGTCTGGCTGGAAAGTGATGTTACAGCCATCCGCAAAGGCACCGGGGAGCAGGAAGGTAAAGTAATTGTTACCGTGAACGGCCGGGAAGAAATCTTTGATAAAGTGGTCGTAACTACCCCGACCCGGGTCTTTACCCAGCTTGCCAAAGATGAATTGCCTGCTTCTTACGTTGAGAAATACGCCGGGCCCGGCTCGGTGGAGCATTACGGGGCGCACTGCGTGGTCCTTTCGCTCAAAAAGAAGTTCTTTGATACTTACTGGCTGAACGTCAACGACCCCGGCTATCCCTTCCTGGCGGTGGTAGAGCATACCAACTTCATGCCCCCTTCCGATTATGCCGGGCAGAACCTGGTTTACATGGGCAATTACTTGCCTATGAACCACGCGCTGTTTAATAAATCGGACGAGGAAGTGCTGGACGAGTTCCTGCCGCATCTCAAGAAGATTAATCCTGACTTTGATAAAAGCTGGGTCGAGAAAGCCTGGGTCTGGAAAGCCGGGTACGCCCAGCCGATTGTCACGCTGGATTACGCCGGTAAACTGCCGCCGCATGAAACGCCTATTCCAAACGTCTACCTGGCAAATATGGCCCATGTCTATCCCCAGGACCGCGGCCAGAATTACAGTGTCCGGCTGGGCGAGAAAATCGCCAAGCTAATTTAAGTCGCAAAAAAAGGCTTATAATTAAATCAATAAAAGAGGTGGGACCAAAATCCCGCCTTTTTTGTTATCTGCGAGTCCGGATAGCTGTTTGCACTGTCCTTCCGCGCGTAGTCGAGGACTCGCCGCACCGTTGGTGTATTTCACCTAAACTGAATTTGGTTCAAGATAGGATTGAATTCGGGCCAGTTACGGTCTTTACGTCAGCCGACGGCACAAAGATCATTCGCCCCGGCTCGGTACTCCGTAAACCAAGATTTGCCACTTTATCCGTTTTCCAGGAAGGCAACATTCAAGCCATGTCATTCTGAACCTCAATGAAGGCGCCAATGGGTACCTGCGCCCGGTGGGTTACCTTAAAGGCGGAAATTGGGCCGAATGCCACCCTGTCTTTATAAAAGGCTAGCTGGATATTTTCGCCAACGGCACCAATCTGGTACCCGGACTCCTCGACTACGCTCGGAATGACAATGCAATATGGAAACCTCTTATAATTAAGCAAGGGTGTGGCAAATCTTGCCTTACGCAGCACCCAGGATGAAATGGCTGAAAAACGACCTGCTAAATTCAGGTAAAAGAGGGGTCTGGTTTACATAATCAATAAGCTGTTAGCGCGGTGTGTTTGGCCCAGGGCAGGCCGGGAAAGTATAATGCCGACTACCTGGTTACTGCTTGTAAGATTACTATTAAATCCTGCCGCTAAAGAGCAAAGACGTTTAATAGCCTGGCCCTGACCCCCAACTATAAGGAGTTAAATTATGATACTGGAAGAGCGGGTAGACCCGGAACTTTTACCTATCCTGGCAACTTTGACCGAATTTAATGAATTTCCGGCCGACTTACCGGCGGCCCGCCGGGCCCAGACGGCCGCGATGGCGGCCATGTCCCAGGTTCACGCAGCCCATGATGTTCGAGTAGAGGAACGTAATCTGTCCGGGCCGGAAGGTACCCATGAATTTATGGTCCGGATTTACTGGCCTGAGCCCCAACCGGCGGCGGCTTTACCGGCTTTAATCTGGGCCCACGGCGGCGGTTTTGTGGTGGGGCATCCCACCGAACACGATAATATCGCGCTTAATTTTGTCAGGCAGGCGGACTGCGTGGTGATTTCGGTGGATTACCGGCTGGCCCCTGAAAACCCTTTTCCGGCCGGGATAGAGGATTGCTATACCGCCTTGCAGTGGGTAGCCGCGAATGCGTCCGAACTAGGGATTGACGCGGACCGCATAGCGATTGGCGGCTACAGCGCCGGGGGTGCCCTGGCGGCCGGGTTGGCCCTGCTGGCCCGCGACCGGAGTGGCCCGAAACTGGTCTTTCAGATGCCGCTGTGCGCTTGCCTGGATGACCGCAATATAACTCCTTCCAGCTATGAGATTACTGATGGCCGGGTCTGGAGCCGGGCGGTTTCGGAAAGCGCCTGGAACCTATATTTACCCGGCGTGGACCGCTCGACTACTTCGCCCTATGCCGCCCCGGCTCGCGCCGCCGACCTGGCCGGGCTGCCCCCGGCTTACTTTGGTATCGGCGAGCTGGATTTAATGCGGGATGAGAATATTGATTATGCCAGCCGCCTGCTTCAGGCCGGGGTCGGCGTTGAACTCCATATCTTCCCGGGCGCTTTCCACGGTTTCGAATTGTATTCACCGGACAGCTTGCTCGGGCAGCGGGCGCTCCAGGAGTACGGGGCGGTGCTTAAACGCGCTTTTGTTCCCAAAGCCTAGCCTCAAAAACCACTGCAAACTGACCTGCCGTTTACGAAAGGTAAGGCTTAAATAAAAAAGTGGCAATGGAGTAAGTTTCAAAACTCCATTGCCACTAAATTTTTCCTGTCTTCAAGGGCCGCCGTTGGACGCCGCACTCTGGAATTAGGTTTCGTACTCGCTATTGATAACCACGTATTCTTCGGTCAGGTCGCAACCCCAGCCGACCGCTTCCTCATCTCCGGCGTGAAGGTCGACCGTAATATAGATTTGAGGGCCGGTCAATTCGGCCTGGGCCAGGGCTTTTTCGAAAGGCTGCGGCGTACCGGCCAGCATCAGGGGCAGGTTTCCGATATAAATATCGGTCTGACTCGGGTTGAAGTTAGCGCCACTGCGCCCGGCAGCCGCGATAATCCGGCCCCAGTTTGGGTCGCCACCGTAAACCGCCGACTTGGTCAGCATACTTCCGGCAATCGTCCGGACGGCCAGGCGGGCTTCAGCTTTGTTAGCTGCCCCACGTACCCAGATTTCCATTAACTTGGTGGCACCTTCACCGTCGCGGGCGATCTCTTTAGCCAGGTAAGTCATTAACTCGCGCAAAGCGGCTTTGAAAATGCGTTCGTACTCGGCCGGTGCGCCGTTACCTAGTTCCGGGGTGCCAGACAGGCCGTTTGCCAGCAGCAGGGCCGTGTCGTTGGTGCTGGTATCGCCGTCAACCGTAATCATATTAAAGGTATCCTGGGCCACCTCGCTTAAGGTTTCCTGCAGGAATTTCGGGGTAGCGGCGGCATCGGTCGTTACATAGCAGAGCATGGTCGCCATATTGGGGTGAATCATACCGGCGCCCTTGCACATCCCACCGATGAAAACGACCTGTCCGTCCCAACTTAAGCGGGCCACCGCGCGTTTTGGGCGGCTGTCGGTGGTCATAATACAGAAGGAAGCCTGGGTGCCGACCCCTTCGCCTTCAGCTAACTCGATAGAATCTACCCCGGCCCGGATTTTATCCATGGGCAGCAGGTGGCCGATAACGCCGGTCGAAGTGACCAGGATTTCATTGGCCGGGACATCCAGTTTCTCACCGGCCAGCCGCTGCATTTCCTGAGCATCCAGGTAGCCCTGTTCCCCGGTGCAGGCGTTGGCAATCCCGGCGTTGTAGATAACCGCCCGGGCGTAGCCCTTTTTGGTAACTTCCATGTCCAGTAAGACCGGGGCGGCTTTTACCAGGCTCTGGGTATAAACCCCGGCGACGGCGGCAGGCACACTTGATACCAGCAGCCCGAGGTCCAGTTTGCCTTCACCGTAGGTCTTCAGGCCGCAATAAGTAGCGCCAGCCCGGAAACCTTTCGAGGCCAACACCCCGGCCGGGTGATTGGGCATGAAGTCAAAATCGCGAGAATACTCTTTTTCCTTACGCATCATTTCTCCCATTTAGTATCGTGGAATATAAAACGTTACTCCATCACCAGGCCAGTACTGCTCCTAAAACTACTGTATCAGTCCTTTACCACACGCAACCCTAATTAGCCACAGCCGGGTTATTTTCCCTGGTTCATCGCCCTATGGTATTGCTTTAGCGTTTAAGAAAAACTTTTGCCCCGAAGAACTCAATTGCTAAAACCAGGAAAGTAAAAATAAGTAACATTCCCAGCTGGACCGCCAGCCCAAGCGCGGTCGGTGTCACAGCCACCGGGCTGACAAAGAGGTAACTGAGAATAAAGCAGGTGTTCAGCACAAACCCGAAACTGAGCAGGCCCGCCCCAAATATATAGTTTACGCGAGACTCATCCTGTTGAACCTGGGCTTCTTCTGATTGGGGGTCAAAATGCGGCCCCTGCTGCCCGACCAGTTGCAGGCGGGAAAAGGTTTCCAGCCGCCTGGCGCGGCCGCCCCAGAGCTGCCGGACCAGGTATAGGCCGATGATTGCCGTACCCACTGTCATTAAAGTAGCCTGGGTCGGCCAGGTCCCTTTAGAAAGTCCGGCCACCAGGTCGGCGGGCAGAGTTGCGATTAGAAGGGCCGGGATTAGATAGTTTGCCACCATTACCTCTGAGTTCTAGTTTGGTTACGAAGTCTGGGCCATTTCGCCCGGATTCTTGAAGCGTAATTGCCGCTGTAACTGGACCATAAGTATAGCTACATCCGCCGGGTTGACCCCTGAAAGGCGCGAAGCCTGGCCGAGGGTGGACGGTTTGAACTGGATAAGCTTGGTCCTGGCCTCTTTCCGCAAACCGTTTATCGCTTCGTAATCAAAGTTTTCGGGCAGTCTGGTGTCCTCCAACCGGCGCATTTTGTCTACCGACTGCTCTTGCTTATTGATGTAGGTGCGGTACTTGGCTTCGATTTCCACCTGTTCGGCCAATTCAGGTTCAATGTCCTCGTCCAGCAGCAAAGGCAGGGCTGTCCGGTCCACTTCCGGCCGCCGCATATACTCGTTGGCTTTCATGCCCCGGTCAATCTGCGGCCAACCGGCGGCTACGAGCCGGGTATTATGCTCGGAAGGCGAAATAGAAGTACCCGCCAGCTTTTTAAGGTATTCCTCAACCCGGTCGCGGTTATTTTCAACTGCCCGGTAGCGCTCGGCGTTGATAAGGCCGAGCTCGTAACCCAGGGCGGTCAGCCGCAGGTCAGCGTTATCGCTACGCAGCAGCAGCCGGTATTCGGCCCGGCTGGTCATAAGGCGGTAGGGCTCTTTAATTTCTTTGGTGGTCAGGTCATCAATCATGACCGCGATATAAGCCTGCTCCCGCTTGAGAATGAAAGGCTCTTTGTTCTGGGTGCGCAAGGAAGCGTTAATCCCGGCCATAAGACCCTGCCCGGCCGCTTCTTCGTAACCGCTGGTGCCGTTGATTTGTCCAGCCAGGAACAGGTTGGCAATCCGTTTGGTTTCCATACTGGCCCGGATTTCGGTTGAAGGGACCGCGTCATATTCCACGGCATAGCCAAAGCGCATGATTTCGGCTTTTTCCAGGCCCGGCACCGAATGAATCAGGTCTACCTGAACATCGGCGGGCAGGCTGGTATTGGCTCCCTGGACATATACTTCGTTGGTCAGCCAGCCTTCCGGCTCCAGGAATAGCTGGTGCGATTGTTTGTCGCTGAACCGGACCACTTTGTCTTCAATACTGGGGCAATAGCGCGGCCCGACCCCTTCGATTATCCCGGTAAACATCGGGGCGCGGTGCAGGTTGGCCCTTATGATATCGTGGCCCTGGGGCGTAGTGTGGACCAGGTAGCAGGGCATTTGCGGCCGCCAGCCGTCAAGCTGCAGTTGCGGGAAGACTTTAGGGAAGGCCGGTGGGACCAGCGGGACCGGTTTATCATCTTCGGAATAGCTGAAAGCAAAGCCTAACGGGACTGAACTGCCCGGCTGGACGGTGGTCCTGGAGAAATCAATCGTCCGGCCATCAATCCGGGGCGGGGTGCCGGTCTTGAGGCGGTGCAGCGGAAAGCCTAACCCGGCCAGGTTGTTGGAGACCTGTACCGAAGGGGCTTCCCCGGCCCGTCCGGCCGAAGCGGTCCAATCGCCCATGATAATGCGGCCCTTCAAAAAGGTACCGGTGGTCAAAATGACGGTTTTGGACCCGTAGGCCATGCCGTTCGCAATGATTACACCCTGGGCGGTCATTTGCCCGGTCTGCTCATCCTTTTTAATTACCAGTTCTTCGACCTGGGCCTGGCGCAAAATCAGGTTAGGCGTTTCCTCGATGGTTTGTTTCATGGCCAGGGCATAAAGTTTCTTATCCGACTGTGCCCGCATAGCCTGGACGGCCGGTCCTTTGCCCGTATTGAGTAATCTGATTTGAATCATGGTCCGGTCGGTGTTGCGGCCCATCTCGCCCCCCAGGGCGTCAATCTCCCGCACGACATGGCCTTTAGCCGGACCCCCGATAGAGGGGTTACAGGGCATCAGGGCCACCATGTCCAGGTTGATTGTCAAAAGGAGGGTCCGGCTGCCCATCCGGGCGGCGGCCAAAGCGGCTTCGCACCCGGCGTGCCCTGCCCCGACCACAATAACATCAAAATTATCTACGAAAGTTACATCCTGCATTATATAAACCTTTGTTTCTGAGCTTAATTCGCTGCCCTTATTTTACCAGTTATGCGCCTACTTTGCTATTAAAAGCAAAAAACCGGACCGCTTTTTCTCCAGGCCCGGCGGATGGACCTGTTTAAGGTAAGCAACAGCAGCCTAAACGGCCGTTCTGGTAAACTGCGGTTTCATTACAAGGGGTTGTCCGGAAAGTACATTTTAAGCTTTAATTATGGCTGCCCTATTGGAAGGTAATTGACGCCCACTTGCGGCAGGTGCTATAGTTATTAGGCCACACATTATGTGATGCGGGACATTATAAAATCTACTAAAGTTTTAGCTTCGACCACTAAAGTTCGCCCACTTACTCGACACTTTATTTTCTAACAATTCAGGTATCTAACAGCTGGTGCAATGTAGCAGGGTGATGGTTTCCCGCTACTTTCTGGGACTCTTATTTCTGGATTTGCAGGCCAGCATCCTTTTGTACCTGCTATAAGATTGAATTGCCTTTAGCTAATTCAGTAACAATCTTCTCCACGTGACACAGTTCAGGGATAACAAACCGGTAAACCTTGTTGGTTAATACCGAACCGATAAATACCTGCCGGTTAAATTCCATAAGCCAAATCAACATAACTTTTATTCGCGGCAAAGAATTTGCTGTTGTGAAAGCAGAATGTTGTAACTTTGACCTAAATTTTCATTTTCTCAATGAGGAGGAGAACTCTTGTGAAACGAACAAATTACTTTCTAGCCCTGTTTCTTGTATTAACCCTGGCCCTGGTGGCTTGCGGTGATAATACTGTTGCTCCTACATCAGCCCCGGCTCCGGCCGCAACAACCGCCGCTTCCGGGGCGGCTACGACCGCTGCTTCTGGTGCCGCAACCACGGCTGCGGCCGC
>JAQBPB010000130.1 GCA_028287745.1 Chloroflexota bacterium | reverse complement strand
GCGGCGTCCAGTCAATTAACAGTGTAGAAGCCTATCCGGTTTCTTGTGTTACTTGACCTCGGAGATGTTCTCTCGTTGGGCGCCCGGATATAATACCAAAACCCACCCCCTATGTCAAGGGTCTTTTGGAAGCAATATCAAAGATTGGCCGGGCTTTAGCGCCAGGCTAAATGTTATTCTGGGTTAAGGCCGCAAATTGTCTATAACAGTTGCGGTTTGAGCAGCTGTTTCAGGGGGTTTCCGGCCTGGTAAACAAGTTTGAGTAATCCAACCAGGCCGGAAATCACCGGGCGGTTTAGCTGGGTAATTTGAAAGCGGTAAACCCGCCGTCAAGCACCAGGGCGCTGCCGGTGGCGAAATTAGCTGCCGGGGAAGCCAGGTAAAGAATTGCTTCGGCCATTTCTTCCGGTTTACCCAACCGCCCGATAGGCTGGCGGGCTACCATCTTGCGCCGGGCTTCTTCCGGGTCGGCATAGGTTGCCACCATCCGGCCTACCCACGGCGTATCAACTGTCCCCGGGCAAATACAATTGACCCGGATATTATCTTTGATATGGTCGGCGGCCATTGCTTTGGTCAGGGCCAGGACGGCTCCCTTGGAAGCGCCG
This sequence comes from Chloroflexota bacterium, assembly GCA_028287745.1. Lineage (GTDB taxonomy): Bacteria > Chloroflexota > Chloroflexia > Chloroheliales > Chloroheliaceae > 54-19. The sequence goes on along the minus strand of JAQBPB010000130.1, from coordinate 10,227 downwards.
TAGGCCGCCCGGTCAACTACGGCCACAATTGCCGCGATGCTCGAGACGTTCACAATAGCGCCGCCGCCAAATTCTTGCATTTTTGGAATGGCAAAACGGGAACACTGGAAGATACCTTTGACATTGACGGCCATAATCCGGTCCCAGTCTTCTTCGCTGGTTGTAAGGACCGTACCCGGCACGCCTACCCCCGCGTTATTGACCAGGATATCCAGCTTGCCAAAGGTCTTAATTGTGAACTCGGTCAGGCCCTCGGCATCGGCGGCATTGGCAACATTAACTTTAAAGGCCGCCGCTTTGGGCGCGCCTTCAATCTGGCCGATCAGGTCCACGGTTTCCTGGGCGGCTTCCAGGTTGTAATCGCCTGCTACAACACTGGCGCCTTCCGCTGCAAACAACAAAGCGGTTTCTCGTCCAATTCCACTACCTGCGCCGGTAACAATTGCTACCTGCTGATCCAATCGTTTGCTCATGCTTACCTTTCTTTTACCGTGTTTTGTAATAAACCGACCTGTTCAATATCGATTTCCACTACGTCACCGGGCTTTAATAACACCTGCGGTTTGCGCGCAAAGCCTATCCCAGGTGGGGTGCCGGTCAAAACTATATCGCCGGGTTCAAGGGTGATACCCTGGCTTAAAAAGCTAACCAGGGCCGGGATTTTATAAATTAGTTGGTTGGTGTTGGAGTCTTGCAGCGTTACGCCATTGACCCGGCAACGAATTGCCAGATTGTGCGGGTCCGGCACCTCGTCTTTGGTGATAAGCCAGGGGCCAACCGGGCAAAAAGTATCCAGGCTCTTACCGCGTACCCACTGGGTATCGGCAAACTGCACGTCACGGGCGGTCACATCGTTAGCGGTAGCGTAACCGGCTACATAATCCAGCCCCTCTTCTTCACTAACCTTGTAAGCTCTTTTGCCGATTACAAAAGCCAGTTCCGCTTCATAATCTACCGCCTGGCTGGTCCCATCCACCAGGATAGCACCCTGGTGGCCGGTCAGCGTATTGTTGAATTTGGCAAACAAGACCGGGTGGTCGGGAATAGTCTGGTTGACTTCTTTAACATGGTCCAGGTAGTTCAGGCCAATACAAAGAATTTTGCCCGCGTTAGGTACCGGTGAATGCAGCGTAACTTCACTTAGTTGTACCTGGGCCGCCCCGTCAAGGCTCTGTTCTAACCGGGCCAGGTCGTTCGCCCCCAATGCCCGGAAGTCCCCGGGAACTTCTACTATATAATCTTCCCCAGTTACTACCCCTCGCCTGACCTGGCTTTCACCCTTCAGACTGTAGGCGACCAATTTCATAATGTTATTTCTCCGCTTCTCCGCAAAAATTATGCTGCTTTAAAAAACTTTCCCCATTTTTAACTTAGTGACCGGCATAGTAGCTACTTGCGCCGGTCTGCATCCTGGCGGCCGGTTGTAAAGTTACCTTTCCGAGGGCAAAGTTTTGCTCCCACCAATCTGCCAGTCTGGCGGCGGGTAAATCTTCTTCCGGCCCATTGAGAATATAGCCGCTGGCGTGTTGAAGCAGGTCGCTGGCGGCGCAAATAAAAACAATGTTGTGGCTGGTCTTGAGAGTATTAAGGAAAAAGGGCAGGAATTCGGCTTCGCCCAACAGGAATAAGGCTGCACGAGAGTAAAAAGCCGCCTTGCGGCTGGCAACCCAGGCTGACCAGCGATATTCCCATTCCTGGAGGCTAAGCCCAAGGGTGTCCTCAGCGGGTTTGCCCCTGGCAAGCACGGCATCGGCCCCGGTCTGAATATCGCGCAAGGCGCGTTTGAGCGCTGTTTGCCGTTCCGCGCTGGCTCTCACTTCGGCCAGGGTTATGCGCTGAAAACGGCCGTCTACCAGGCCGGTTTCGACCAGGCAATTTTCAAAAAAAGAGGCTTCGTTGGCAGTATTTAACATGGCACCTAACCTCACCTTCTTACTGTGAGTCTGACCTGTGAAATTTAGACTAACGAAATGAAACATGCTACTTTAGTGAAATTATAGCCTAACTCGAACCTGGCGCAAGTTACAAAGCTGTAAAAAGGTCATTTTACTAAATTAAGGAAAATTAGGATATTATGAAAGTTAGTCGCAAAAGGGCTATTTTACTGGTAAAATAGAGGCAGCATACCTAAAATATGGGTAAAATTTATGCTGCTGAATTATAGCGATCCAGGGCGCGCCGGAGTGAAGTTTTTTGTTTTTAAGTTGTAAATTGAAACTTTCGAAAAAGCTGGTCAGTTTTATAGTGGCAATAATGGTGACTGTTATGGTTGCCGGTTGTACCGAACAGGTACCAACCGCCACTGTAACAACTTCCAAACCAGCCCAACTCACGCCGAACGCATTTAAGTCGTCCGTGTCTCAAACGCCGGGTACGTCCAATTCTAATGTGGCGAATATACCCGCGCTTTCACCGACACTAGCCCCGGTTTTCTTACCCACCGCCACCCCGGAAACAGCAACTGTTAATGACATAGATAAAGCCGGTCCGACCACTACGCCTGGCCTTACGCCAGCGGAACAGCAGGACCAGGCCCTGGCCGGTAATATTCCAAGTACGGTATCCGGCTTAGATGTTTCCAAATTGCCGCGGGTGAACGGCTTACCGAAAATACCCTTAACTAACCTGATCCCGGCTACCCAGGCGGCTGTCCCGGACCGTAAAGCTAATTACGGCGCGAAGGGCCAGCCAAAAGTCGGTATTCAGGCCGGGCACTGGCTGATTGATCAATTGCCGGACCAGTTAGCCTCATTGCGAGCACAGACCGGCGGTTCGGGCGGCGGAGTGCGCGAGGTAGACTTAACCCTTGACCTGGCCCGCCGGGTGACCCAGCTGCTCCAGGATAAGGGCTATGAAGTAGATTTATTACCGGCTACCGTCCCGGTAAATTATACCGCCGATGCTTTTGTAGCAATCCATGCCGATGCCTCTACATCGGGTGCTCCTAACGGCTATAAGCTGGCCCGGAGCCGGTTCAGCCCTATCCCGGTTACGGATGACGCTTTTGTGAAGGCCGTTTCGGACAGCTATGGCGCGGCGACCGGGTTAGCCCTGGATAACAATATCACGCGCAATATGAGCGGCTACTATGCTTTTAACAGCCGCCGCCGGGTGAATGCTGTGAGTAAAGGTACACCGGCTTTAATCATTGAAACCGGCTACCTGACCAATGCCGGGGACCGGGCTTTTCTGCTTTCCAAAAAGGATATCATCGCCCGTAGCATTGCCCAGGGTGTGATTAACTTTCTGAGCAACCGGCCCGTCCTGGAACTGCGCGAGAAACCGTCCCAGACAACGCCCGCCCTGGTGGTGAGCCAGGATAATATTCCTGTATACGACCAGGCAGATGGTACGCCAATTGCTTATCTAAGCAAAGATCAGCGTTTTGAAGTTTACGAGGTCCGAGGCGACCATTATGTGGTCTTTCTACCTTATTTGAACAAAACCGGTTTTCTGCGCCGCGCCGATGCGGCCACTGTAACTCTGCCACGATAGCTTTAACTCCGTGTAAGAGCCGGAGAATTCCAGGAACAAAGCAGTTCTATAAAGAACATATGTAAGAGTCAGGAGAAGGAGAGTTTTATTTTGGATAATCTGGAAAAGCTAAGTCGTGAGGTATGGGGCGCTTATGAATACCTGCGAGATAACGATCTTTCGGCCGAGTCAGGGACGAGCCGCCGGTTGCGTTCGAGCGACCGCCACAAATTGCGTTCCCGGCTGATTGAAGAGCTGGTGGAGTTGCGCGGCGTGGTCGAAGGGACGCATATTCACGAGGGGTTTGCGCAGGATATTGTGCTGGAAGGTTACGAAGTCTGGTACTGGGCAGCCTGTACGGCCATCAATGCCGGTATGGACTACGAGGAATTGCTGCCACACCGGGCGATGCTGGCCGGGTTTGATTCACCGGCCGTTGAGCGGTTAGAGCTTTTACCGGCCTTTGATAAACTGCTGGGTAAATTGACAGGTCACCAATCGCACGATGATGAACTGGCGAACCTGGTCCAGGTCTTTTGCCTGGTCGGGCGCGCTTGCGGCCTGAATAGCACTTTACCGGCCCGCCTTTTGGAACGCGACAAATCAGAAATGAGCCAAAAAGGGTACCTGGCGAATTACTGGAAGCGCCCGGCTACCTTACTAAGTCGTTAAAGGGCAGCTATCTAGCCTGGCCCTGGGATTAAGTTAAGTAAATGCGGAAGAAATTAGGATTCTTAGTTCCGATTCTAGCTGGTTTGCTCCTGGGCCTGGCCCTTGTCTGGTTGGTGGGGAGGTTCTTCCCCGCGACCACACCGGGCCGGTCCGCTACTTTACCTTCCCAAAGCGCGGCCATCCAGGTTAATCAGCCGGTGAATACTACATCTCCTTTGCCTTTCCAGAGTACCGGCACGACCCAGGCGGCCGCGCAACCGGCTCGTCCAACTCCGCCCCCTTCGATTGGTAGCCAGTATATTGCCCTCGGCGACTCGGTTGCTTATGGGATTGGGTCTCCCGATCCCATCCAGCAAGGTTATGCTGGCCTTTTTTATGCGAGTTATTTAAAACGAGTCCAGCCGAATCTTTTGAAGTACCGCAACCTGGCTGTGCCGGGTGAAACTACTACTAGTTTTCTGGCGGTTAGTAACGGCAAAAGCCAGTTACAGCGGTTCAAAGATGAGGTAGCCGCCGCCGCCAAAGCGGGCCTGCGCATTAGTCCGGTTACTCTGACGATTGGTGGCAACGATATCCTGGCGGTACAGAGTAAATCCGAAGCCGAGCGCGAAGCCGCCCTGGCCCTGTTTGATAAAAATTTCAGCCGGATTCTGGATGAAATAAAGGCCCAGATTGGTCAGGCCGATTTACTGGTAACTACCTATTACAACCCTTTGGCCTATAACACCGGGGGGAACGATGTTGAATCGGATTGGTTCAGGCGGTTTGATGGGGTAATTCGACAGCGGGCCCAGGAAAGAGGAGTTAAAATTGCCGATTTTACGGCTCCGGTAGCCGGTAACGAGCGAAGTTTAACCTGGATAACTTCAAATGATGTTCACCCCACTCCGGCCGGTCATATCGTCCTGGCCCAGGCGGTCTGGAAGGCCAGCGGTTATGATACCACCCCGCCAAAGGTAACACTGACTTACAATCCGGTAGCGAGCAATGGCACGGTCAATTCCAACAGCCGTCTGGTCTTTAAGGTTTCGGCGATAGATGATTGGTCGCTTGCCCAGAATCCGGCCAGTGATGCCGATCAACCGGGCGCAGGGAAACTGGCCGGTGCCTGGGTAAGCCTGGATGGTGGCTCGCGTATATCGGTAAGTGTCGTACCAACTCGCTACTCCAAAGTCCCGGCCGGAGGGCAGGAATATAACTATATACTTGATACAACCCTTTTAAATCCAGGTTCACACACGCTTAAATTTGAAGCAACCGATATGGCAGGTAATACGGCTTCCGTAGAATTAAGTGTTATGCAAGTTTAAAATTTTCATTGTTTTTGAGTAACTACAAACTTATCAAACGAACATTTCCCATTTGACAGGGAATTTTATTTAGTTAACCGGTAACAGGAAACACCCGGAGGAGTCAGATAAATAAATGGATGGTTGGATAGAATATCTAATCCTAATTTTTCTCGTATTGTTAAACGCTTTTTTTGCCGCCAGTGAAATGGCGATTGTCTCTTCTCGTAAGAGCAGAATAAAACAAATGGCTGACGAAGGTAGTCGCCGGGCGCGGGCAGTCTTGCGCCTTAGCGATAATCCCAGCCGGTTCCTCGCCACTATTCAGGTCGGAGTTACGCTGGCCGGGTTCTTTGCCTCGGCTTTTGGTGCAGTCAGCCTCAGCAGTACCATGGAAGGTCTCTTTCAACAGGTTTCCTTCCTGGCACCTGTGGCCAGTACTTTATCTTTTATACTGGTAACGGTAATAATTGCCTTTATAACCCTGGTCTTTGGTGAACTGGTCCCCAAAACCCTGGCCGTAACTGCCGCTGAAAAAATTGCGCTGGCGGTAGCCGGACCAATTGAGCTAATTGCCAAGATAGCTGCGCCGCTTATCATTTTACTGACGTCTACTACCAATTTAATTGTCCGGATGCTCGGCGGTAAAAGCCGGGCGACCACCGCGACGGTGAGCCGGGAAGAAATTGTTTCAATGATCAGTACCGGCCAGGAAGAGGGCATTATTCAACCTCAACAGGAAGAACTCATCCGCAGCGTTTTTGATTTTAGCGAAAAGCGCGTACGCGAGGTAATGGTTCCCCGACCCGATATGAACATTCTTAATTCCCATATGACCCTGAAAGAGGCGGCTAAAGAAATCCTCGAAACCGATTATTCTCGCTACCCGGTCTATACCGGCACGCGTGAGAATATTACCGGGATTGTTTTTAGCAAGGATATATTGCGGTGCTACCTGGTTGAAACAACCCAGGTTAAACTTGGCGATATTGCCCGCAAACCTTTGTTTGTACCTGAGTCAAAACATGTGTCGGAACTGTTTTCCGATTTGCAGAAGAGCCGCAACCACATGGCGATAGTAATTGATGAATATGGCGGCGTCGCGGGCCTGGTAACGCTGGAAGACTTGCTGGAAGAAATCGTGGGTGAAATCCAGGATGAATACGACCATGAAGAAAATCCAATTTTCAAGGTCAGCGATAACGAGTATATCTTGAGCGGCCGGACCTCCCTCTTTGACCTCAACCAGGAACTAAAGCTGGACCTGGGCCTGGATAAAGAAGGCGAGCGGCTGGAGGTGGATACTATCGCCGGCCTGGTGATTACCGAGTTAAAGCACATCCCTGTGCCTAACGAAACGGTCCGGATACAAATCAGCCGCGATGTCGTGGAAGACGCTGACGAGGAGTTTCGCCAGACCCTGGCGAGTCTGCCTACCGGTGTCACTCTGAAGGTGCTAGAAATGGATGGCTTGCGCGTTAGCAAGGTGCTGTTAATAATAGAATACGCCGAGTCGGGTTCTCCGGAAAGAGAGAATACAGCGGTTTCTGACCATGCGGTTTAATGTTGGTCATTCTACTGCTATAATAGGCGAAAAGCAGGGTAAAGGGTTGCGAGTTTAAGTAACTTTGTGTAGAACGAGATTAATTGATTTATATTAGCGGGTTTAAGCGCTGTTTTTGCTGCCTTTGCAACATCAAGAATCACTCGTTTTACGTTCTACGTTGTATTAAGTTCAGAGGAGATAAAAAGGGTGAACGACGATTTAGTTGAACAGTTGCGGGAAATAGGACTTACCGCTAACGAAGCAAAAATATATATCAATATGCTAGGTCGTCCGCTTTTTAAGGCCGCTGAAATCGCCCAGGTCGCCGAAGTGCCCCGTCCTAAAGTTTATGAAGCTTTGAGTAACTTGCTTGCCAAGGGTTTTTGCTTTCCGGTAGCCGGAACGGTGGCTCAGTATAGCGCCATTCCCCCGGAAGAGGCCCTCCCGGCTTACCAGCAGCGCCAGGAACACGAGCTTGAACGGACGCTCCATGAGCGCCGCAGCAAAGTAACTAAACTGGTCGAAAAACTGGAACCCTTGCACCAGGCCGGACGCAGCGAAACCGGCCTCTTGCGCTATATTGATATTCTCAGCGAACGCGGCCGCGTTACCCAGGTAGCCAACGATCTCTTGAATAGCGCCGGTCACTCAATCCTGATTTTCGAGAAGGAACCCTACGCCCAGGATGCCCGGACCCTTAATTCCTATGAAATTGCCGCCAGCCAGCGCGGCGTTGAAGTTCGCTGTATCTTTGAATCCAGCGTCCGCAACCTGGCAAACCGGGCAACCATTCTCAGGGAGGCCGGGGCCCAGGTTCGCGTTGCCGATAGTTTACCAATGAAGCTTATCGTGACCGACGACCACGCCGCTATTTGCGCCTTGCGCGACCCGATTACCGGCCAGCAAAGTATTACCAGCTTGCGTATAGAACACGCGGACTTTACCCAGGCTATGCGCCTGTTGTTTGAAAGTGTCTGGCAAAGCGCCCGGACCTTTAACCTTCCCCCGGCCAAGGTCCAACTGGTAAACGCGGGCAAAGAACAATAATGGGGCTGGCACCGGTTAAACATCCCGTAAAATCCGGCGTATTCCTGGGATGGCTGCTTGCCCTTCTCATGGTTTCCTCGCTGGCGCTGGCGGCCTGTTCAACCGACCGCTCGGTCGTTGAGCCCAGGTGGCTGGTCCTATTAACCACCCAGGAACTGCAAGATTCGGGTTTACTTGACATAATTATCCCGCCCTATGAACAGGCTAATAATGTACGGGTTAAACGGCTCCCGGTAACTACGGCGGCCGGGATTGATTATGCCCTGAAGGCCGGTGTGGATGTGTTGCTGTTGCCCGGTGGCCCCGCTCTGGACCAACTAGGCGGGCCTGGCCCAACCTATCCTCCTTACCAGCGGGAGTCTTTCCCCACGCCCACGGCTTATGCCGGACCCGGTCCCGAACCGGCCCCTCAACCTCACCCGGCCCTGTATAACGAGCGGAAATTGGCCCTGTGGAGCGAGTTAGTGGCCCTGGCCCCGGCGGATGACCAACTGGTTAAAAACCCGCCCGATATCGCTGGTTTCCTTAAACTGGTGGCTCTTAATAACGCTCCTTTTTATGCGCCTGCCCCGGCCCAGGAACCGGGCCTGGCCGCAACCCAGGAACGCTTCTGGACCCTGAAGGGCCTGTATACTCCGGCTGACCGGGGGGCAGGCTACCGGGTGCTGGACTACGATAGCGCCGAGATAGTAAAAAAAGCCGCCGGGGATAAAGCCTTCACTATTGCTCCCCTGGCGACCTTTCTTAAGCTGCAAGCCGACCCGGCGGTTAAAGGCAAGCTTAAAATCGCCCTGCCCGGCGACCTGGCTCTCTACCAGCCTTATGAAGTGCTGGTTCCCAATAACGCCCCCGGTACTGACCGGGATGTTAAACTGGCCCGTACTTTTGCCGACTACCTGACTAACCAGAAAGCCCAGGCCCTGATTGCCGGGTATACCCCGTCCGGGGCCGACCACCCGGTCTACCGGCCCACCTATTTCCCGGTCTACGTGCCAAAATAGCCTTAAGCGGTATAATGATATTTCTTAAAATCGCCAGGTTTTTATCAACCTCCAAATTTATTATTTCACTGTAAATAAACCGGTAATTTTATAAGCCACCCACCGGAAATCTGACAATTTTGCTTTTAATTGCCTGCTTTTCATCGTTTTATTATGTTAGCTTTAGCAGCTTACTTTCAGGTTGCCAATCCAAATTATTTTCCATAGTATTTCATGAAATCCACATAAAAAACTTATTAAAAACGCCGCAACTAATTCATAATTTACACGTTTATTAAATAGTAATACCAACCAGCTTTTCACTTATCTGCACTAAAGCGGCCCGGGCTTGTGATTTTTATCATACCGTAAGTTCAACCGGGCGGTTACAATTAGACCCTGATAATTGAGTGAACTGAGGCGGTTGTTAATAGCCTGCCAATGTTGAAAGGTTAGTCGGAGCCTGCACCGACTTTAAACTAAAGGTAGGAGGAATTGATTTGTTAGTCCATAACACCAGGTCCAGACATCTTAATATTTCAAACTTTCCTCTATTCCTGGCTCTGGTAACTTGCCTGGCCGTTCTGGCCGCTTTAAATACCGGCATCTTTAATTCACAAAGCGTTACTCCTACAGCAAACCGTTACCAGACTTTTTATAGCCCGCATTATGGCTATTCGATTGCTTATCCCGCCGACTGGGAGATAGTAGACCAGACCGGGCACGGTGTCTTTACGGCTACTTCCAAACGCCAGCCTAACCCGGTGCAAGGCGGCACTAATTTCAGCAACCAGCTGCTACTTAACCCGGTAGAAGAAACCGTCCCGACGTTTGGTTTTAGCAAGATTGACGTTATTGCTTACGAACTTGAAGACGCTTTAACCTCCCAGGAATTTTTACTGGCGAAGGTCGGCACTGTGTCGCAGGGTAAATTAACTTCCTTAACCCTGGCCGGTAAAGAGGCGGTAAGAATAGATGTCCGGAGTTCTGCTGTCCTGGAAAACCATACCGACACTACTGTTTACAGCAGCCTCTATGTCACCAACGGGCGTTACGGTTATATTATCGCCGGGTTTGCCAGTCCTACCGTTTTTAACCATAGTATTAACAGCTTGCATTTCGACCTGTAACCTGTCTAAAAATAAAGAAGATATAAAAAGGGCTCTTTTTCAGGAAGGCTCCTTTTTTATTTCTTCTTGAACTTTCACTAAATTGGTGG
>JAQBPB010000122.1 GCA_028287745.1 Chloroflexota bacterium | reverse complement strand
TTACCTGCGTGCCATTCGGAGTTTATTCCGATAGGCTGGTGGTGAGGGCGGTGCCGCTTACTTGATGAGGGTTCGTTGGTTTTAGAAGCCAATGACCTATGCCAATGACCTAAAAAGAAACCTCCTGGCTTTGGAAGCAGGAGGTTTCTTTTTTGTAAGTCAGCCGAGAGGCTGGATAACGCAGGTGGGGCCGGGTGGGGCGTCAGTCGTCCTGGCGGCGGCTGATAAGGGTCCGGACAAGAGCGACCAGGGCATAGACGAAGAACACCAGGGCCAGGGCCGAGAAGGGTATCAGGAGCAAGCCGAGGGCGCTGCGGTAGACATCGCCCAGGTCCCTGGAAAGTTCCAGGAGAAAGAGGGGTACGACCGCGAAGAGCAGGCTGACCGGCACTTCCAGGGCACGGCGCAAGAATTTGGCCTGGCGCGCGACCCAGAAATCGTAGATTAAGGCCCGGAAGAAAATCAGGTATCCGAGAAGCGCGCCTACCAGCACCGCCCCGAGAGCAAACCAGTAGTTCCAGCTATCGAAAATGCGCCCGGCCTGTAAGGGGAACCCGGCCAGTTCAACGGCCATAACCGCGCCGCGCCACAGGCCGATAGCCAGGAGGCTCACAAAGGTCAGCAGCACCAGCAGGACGGCCCGCCGGACCTGGTTGACCAGGTCGGTTGAGGCCAGGGGTTGCAAAAGCTGGCCGGGAAGCCGCAAAACCAGGCCGATGGGACCGAATAACAGGCCGCCCTGCCCGACTACGGGAGGGGGAATCAGGGCCGCTTCGAGCTGGCCGAGTTCAAGAGAACGTTCTTTCTTGACCTTTTCCCGGACTTCGGGCGAAAGGTCTTTCATCATTGCAATGCGGTCGATTTCAGATGAACCGGTCAATTTAAAGTCCCTATCGGAAAGGCGGATAGGCGAAGGGGGAGCCGGGGTGCCGGGAGGCTGGCCGTAAGTTTCGACCCGGGGCAAAAAGACGATGAAACTGCCGTTATTGGGGCCGAAAATGCGGTCAAGGGCCAGGAGGCCGGTTTCTTTATCGCGGAAGGCGGTAAAGAACTGGTCGGCCAACTGCTTGCCTTCCTCCAGGAGACCGGGAATCTTTTTTAACTCATTGATACTATTGACGTTGTTTTTGGTCAGTTCGTTGATAGTGGTAACCCTGGTGCGCTGGACCAGGCGGTTGTCGGCGTTGCTGTCAACGTTGCCGTCACCCATGGTATAGAGGGTTTTGAGCATGACATCAACGATGGTGCGAGCCTCAAAGTCGTGGATACGCGGGCCTAGATTACCAATGTTGCCGCCCAGAAGGCGGTTACAGCGGGCAATGTCGGGGTCGGCGGCAACCTGTAGGGCATAGTTATCGGTGACACCGCCATCAATAAAGAAGTCGGTGCGTTCGATACCCTGGGTGTCTTTAAAGTGGATGGTGGCCGGGGCGAACACACCGGGGATAGAGAGGCTGGCGCGGACGGACCAGGCCACCGGCAAGCCGCGAGAAAGGCCCTTGTAAATGTAGTTAGGCGGGCGCAATTCTTCGGTAATAGTGTCAGGTAAGGAAGAAAGATTGCCCTTCGGGTTGATGTAGCAGTAATTGATGCCGGAAGGGTCCGCCGCGCCGTTGCCCTGCTTGCTGTAGACCAGTTCTTTTTCGAAAAGGTTGTAGTTGCCAAAGATGGTCTTCTGGCCGGTAATGAGGTCGGTGCCGACGACAAGGAGCATGGGACGGAGAGCATCGGGATCCTTCGGGACATAGCGCCCGGCGGCGGCCCGACCCCGGTAGTACTCGTTAAGGGCGGCCCGGTAGGCTGAAGCGTGGGTCTTATTTTCCTGGTAGACCCGTTCGGCCTCCGACCGGGCGTTTTGTTCCCAGTTGGGGTCGTCATTCAGGCGGTAGCGTTCGTAAGGGACGCGCACTCCAGGGTTGATGTCCTGGAAGGTGATTAGTTCAAGGGCTTTGTCCTGGTCTTTGGCGCGAGTGATTTCGCGGGTGTTGGTGATGATTTCGGACATGTCAGGCAATTTCTCGCGGGGTAGATTGCGCAGGTCGCGAATGATTTTCGCCAGGGCAGCATCAAATTTAGGGCCGTCAATTTTAGCCTGCTTGCGCTTGCCGCCATAGGATAGGTAGAGCTTGCCAAGCTTGCGCAAGAAGTTGTGGGAGAAAATAACTTCAAGGGTGCGCTGGATGGCTTCGCCTTTGTAGATGCCTTTGATGTAGCCAGGGTCGCCTTTAAGAAGGAAGCTACCGGCACCGAGCCAGTTAGGGTCAAGAATGTAGTTCTGGAACTCCGGGCGGCTGAAAAGGACCGAGATGCGCCCGGCATCTTCGGCGCATAGGCCACAGCCCCAGGCAGCGGCCATAAGGGAACCGGCACTGGTCCCGACCAGGCAGTCAAAGGCTTCGCTGAGGACATCAAAATTGGTGAGGTCGCTGCTAACGCCAGCGGTAGTTAAGGCTTTTTCATTGGAGAAAAAAGGTAATTCCTCCATGCGGCTGTAGAGACCGGCGTGAACGGCGAATTTGAGACCACCACCACTCAGTACCAACCCGGTACGGGTGTTTTTATCCCAACCGCGTGGGGCAGGACCAACCCAGCCCACATCTTTGCCAGGGGTTTGTTCCTGTGTACTAAACTGTGTCATAGCGCCTCCTATTGACAGTTTAAATCGTTTCTCGGGATAAATATTAAAATGGGCAAACAATAGTTACAGATTTTGATACAGTCCTATTATACCCTTTACTACTATTTATTAACAGTCTTTTTGCAAGAAGTACAGGAAAAAATAGTAAACCAGAATCGACAAAGAGTCAAAGCGGTAAATGTTGTTATGAATGTGGATAACTATGCTATGGGTAGGGTAGTGGATTAAAAGGGTAACGATTTTGGCAGAAGTAAAATTGTGGATAAAGTGCCGGACTTATGTAAAAAAATCTATTGCATTTCTGAAAAAAATTAACTATAATAAAACTATTAAATTATGCAGGATAACCATCTGGTAATTTACCAGAAGTTATTTACAGTCTCGACTACCCTGTTGGTACCAGTAAAGCAATAACAGAAGTTTAAAGTAGCAGACCGGGTCACGGGTCTGGCAAAGTTTCTCAAAGGCAACTACGGTTGTTTGAGAGTACGGCCACAATGGAGGAATACACAATGTATTTTGCCGATAAACCACTTACCTGTAAAGATTGCCAAAACTCTTTTCTTTTTACAGCCGGTGAGCAAGATTTCTACGCGACAAAAGGGTTGGTTAACGAACCGGGGCGCTGTCCGGACTGTCGAAACCGCCGCAAGCAGCAAGCAATCGCGCTGAATTTGCCTTCAGTATCAGCCCCCGGGGCGTTACCCCCTAAGATGGTTGATGTTAACTCGGCAGTGTGTGCCGAATGCGGGGTGGAAACGACCGTCCCGTTTCGTCCCAGATTAGCCCGCCCGGTTTATTGCAAAGAATGTTACAATAAACAGCGAGCCGCTGAAGCGGCCCAGGCTGAACAAGCCAACGTTGCGGCCAATCCTGAAGCGTTTGTACAATAATTAATCCCTGGCTTACCCGGTAATAACGGTCTAACTTCCAGGTCAGACTGAGCTTTGCTAACCAGGTGTTGTTTAATTCAACACCTGGTTTTTTCATTTTTATATATCCCTGTACCCCCTGGATGCCGGTGGCGGATAGGACCAAAATAAACGAACGGTTCAAAGCCCATCCTGAACAGCCGGAAACCAGGCCGGGTCTTTGTTTTACTTTAAGGCCACCGGCAAAGGGATAACTCAGCCGGGCTTTTTGTTAGTATGCTGGTTGAGTTCAGAAGGCAGAGTGAGGGTTTTATAACGCCGGTTAATTGATGTGGAGGCAGGTTAATGCCATAAATAGCTTTAAGCCAACTTGTGTCACAGTATCCACTCAAAAAGAATACCTAGGGCTGCTTTTTAGCCCGCCCCAACAGGGACAGCCGCCAGACCTGGGCAAGGACCGTGTTGCTCAAAGCCACCCCGGCCGCAATTGCTCCACCCAGGAAGGTAGCCGTTATTAACTGCAAAATACCGTCGTTGCTGCGGTTCTGGGATAGGGCCAGCATCCCGCTATAGATGGGCAGGCCCGGCAGCAACGGCAGCACCCCGGGCAGGGTATAAAGCGTGGTCGGCGATTGGCGCAGCCGGGCCAGCACCCAGCTAACCAGCCCGGCTGCGAAGGAAGCCAGGAAAGTGGCTATCAGGGCTGATTGGGTAGCCGGTA
>JAQBPB010000098.1 GCA_028287745.1 Chloroflexota bacterium | reverse complement strand
ATGGCGGCGCCAGCCGCAACGGGATGTTGATGCAGTTCCAGTCGGATATTATTGGCTGCCAGTTGCTGCAAAACGCCTCGGCGGAAGCTTCGCCCCTGGGAGCCTCTTACCTGGCCGGGCTGGCCGCAGGCACCTGGCACGACCTGGACGCTATCGCCCAACTACCCCGGCCACGCAATATTTTCGAGCCGCGAATGAGCGGGCCGGAACGCGCCAGCCTGTACGCCGGTTGGAAAGCCGCGGTAGCCCGGACCGTCCTGGAAGCCTGAGGACCGGCCCCGGCCCGGCTAAATTAAACAGCCGGACACCAGGACAGCCGGACACCAATTACCAAATTTGGCGCTAACTTACAAAAGCCTTGAGTAAGGCCCGAGTAAGTAAGGGCGATTTTTGGGCCGGGTGTCCGGCTATTTTTATGCCCGCCGCCCGGTAATAGCCGCCACCGCGCCCAGCCGCCCGGTACTATCACCCCGCTGGAACCTGTGCAACTCAAACCAGACTTTTGGCCGGATTGCCCGGCCTTTTCCCCCTGACTATTCCCGGCACTCTTTATTTTATGGCCTGATTTTCGGCATTCCAATCACAAACGCCTTATAATTTAGCGCTTTTCTTTCTGTCCGGTACTAACTTTTAGAGTAGGTAAGGCATTGACTTTTGGCGGTAATAAAATCACCCACAAAGTACTAGATTAAAATTTGACTATTCGGGCTAGTTGAGTTTCACCATAAGTACTATCCTTGACTTATACAAACTTAAGCGGGAAAACCTGACCGGAATTGAATTGCTAACCCCGATGAAGGGCAATAGCTTTAGAAATCCGACAGGTTTTTAGAAACAATCCTTCAGAGCAAATTTAGTACTGAGAAACTATCTCGCCGGATTAGCACTTGGACCTGATTCAGACTAATCTCTTTTCGTTACACTACGTCTGGTCTTCGTTACACCACGTCTGGTCTTCGATTAACCGGCATAACATAATGTAAAAAGGCTATCGGCACTGTCAGGTTATTACAGTACTAGCCTTAAAGTTAAGCGGTTGATCCTACCCGGATCAATAGGCACCGCTTTACAGGCAAAGGCATACAGGGCATATGCTTATTTAAGTGTGTCTTTGCCAGGAGTAACCCGTTTAACAGGTAAGATTGGCAAGAATTATGTCTAAACCCAAAAAACAAACCCACTCATCACTTGAAAAACGTGGTAGGGGAATGCTTCCTTTAATGCTACCGGCTGGCCGGACCATGCCATTAGAGGGTAAATTCCCCGTGCTGCCAATAACCGGACCAGGCCAACCGGCCGGGGACGCTCTACCGCTTGTAAGGCCATCCTCTATCTTTATCTGGGTGGTGGCGCTCCTGGCGGTAGCCGGTGCGGTGCTGGCAGCCAGCGTGCTTTCACCCGCCTCACAAGGGCCGGGCACAGGCACGGCAGCCCGGTCTTTTGGAGTGGCAGAAATTATTCCTACCAGTTTTGGGAAAGTGAGCGTCACCCACGCACAGGTTGTTAATGGCGTTTCAGCTCAGGACCTGGCCGGAGCCAACCATGGTGTTCAGAATTACGTCCCCGCCGACCATGCCCAGGTCCAGGTTTTTATTCACATTTCCAACCAGCTCAACCAGCCGGTTAACTACTCTCCCGCCAATTTCGAAATGGTGGTGTTAAAGGAACAAAATCCCAGACCGCTGCTGGTGTCAGGTGCCAGCATCAAACCCGGCTTATTAACCGGCGGGGCCAACCTGGATGCCTCGCTAAGTTTTGTTACACCTCGCAACGGCGCGAACCTGTGGGTCAAATATATCGACCCGGTTAACGGTCAAATTTCTTTTGTAGATCTCGGCAAAGTTGACACGCAACTGGAAACGGACACAGGTGATGACCACCACGTTCAAAAATAAAATTTAATCTCCGAAACTTAAACAAAGGGTGAAAATTCAAACAAAGGGTGAAAATTTACTCTATCTCCTGGAATAGCGGGGAAGTATGACCACTATTGGCGGTGGGCGCTTTAGATAACGGCACCGGTCCTACTTTCTTTTCCAAAATCAATTTAAATATGCTAATTGGGGTAGCGCGTGCCTTAGCACCGCTCCCGGTGACCGAACACAGAAAGGGTTGGATTTCTATGTCCAAAATTAAGCTGAGAAGGGTATCGGCGCTTGCCCGGCAGGGTATCCGGGATCTTTACTCACCCCCTTATTTATTAACGTTATCATATACTTTCGCCCTCGCCTACGGTGGAGGGTTCTGGCTGCATTTTCTCCACGAGTCCGAAGGAGGCCACGAGCAGGGCGCGCTCTTGCCGGTACTGCACTGGCTGCGCGACTCGTCCCTGATGCTCCCGGCAGTCTTCGCGGCGGTATGGCTGAGTATTGCCATAGTGGGCCGGATTTACCGGCCGGGGCCGGGGGCTGGCTCGCCCTTCAACAGCCTGCGCGCCTGGGCCGGGCTGACCTACGCGGTGTCTTTCGCGGCCAGCCTGGTCATGGCTGGGGGCGCCCCGGTCCACAGTTTCCTTTTTGGCGCTTCTCACGGCGGAGTGGAACACCTGCCGTTTTATTTGCATTTCATGCGCGATGGGCTACTGGCCCTCTTCGGCAACCTGGCTGTCGCGGCCGGTTTGACCTTTCTTTACCTGGCCCAGGTACGGCTGGCCGCCTGGTGGAGCAAAGAGTCCGGCCGGATGCCCAACCGAGCTAAACACGGCGGCCCGGTTGCGGCCCTGCTGCTTTCTTTACTGGCGAGCTTGCTTCCGGCAGCTGAAGTAGAAGCCGCCAAAGGTTCCGGGTCCAGCCTGGCTGCTGTGACGACCAGGGCCAGTTCGGCCGGGTCGCCCTGCCCGCCTTCGGCGCTGGTCAGGCGCTTTGACGTGCTGGCAATTGATGTAAATATTCCGCTTAACCGCTTTGGCGATCACGACCCGGTGGGCAAGATGTACGTGCTTGCCAGCAAACTGGCGGCGGTACGGGCCGAAGAAGCCACCCAGCAAGTCTCGATTGGCCTGGCCGATGACGCCATCCAGCCGCTGGTCATCCGGGCCAACCTGGGCGATTGCGTCGAAATCAACTTCACCAATAACGCATCCGGCATGACCTCTAACGGCCAGAATGTAACTAACATTTCCGCCAGCGAGTACGGTATCCATATTGATGGGCTTTCTTATGAAATAGGTTCGTCCGGTGATGCCATCGGCCAGAACCCCTTTTCCTCGGTAACGCGCAACGGTACGTCCCTCTACCGCTACTACATCCCTAACGATGTGACACTGGAAGGGGCCCACTACCTGCATCCCGGTCCCGGCAACCGGGAAGCTACCTCACACGGGCTTTTTGGCGCGCTGGTGGTCGAACCGGCCGGTTCGACCTACCTGAAGCCGGACGGCGAAGTGATTACCAACCCGCAACTTGACTCCGGTTGGGAGCGCACCATCCTGCCCGGCAGCAGCGGCAAGGGTCCCGCCAAAGCTTTCCGGGAAGGCGTCAAACTCTTCCACGAAATCGGTAACGAACGCTTCGAGATTTCCACCAAAACGGCTGGCGAAACCCTGCCCTTGATTGACCCGATTACCGATGCCTACCGGCCCGGTTCGCGGGCAATCAACTACCGCTCCGAACCGTTTATGCACCGGCTAAAAGCGGGCGAACACCAGAAATCGCTGGCTTACAACTCTTACACTTTCGGCGACCCGGCCACACCCATGCCCCGGAGCTATGTCGGTGACCCGACCAAGTTCCGCATCCTGCACGCCGGGACAGAAGTCTTTCACGTCTATCACTTACACGGCGGCGGCATCCGCTGGCGCTCCAACCCGCACGCCGACCACACTTACGAGTATGACCAGACCAGCTTGCAGAAACATCCCAAGACGGCCGAATCGCCTTCCTCCCGGCTGGACTCCCAATCTTTCGGCCCCGGCGAAGCTTATGACCTGCAAATTGAAGGCGGCGCGGGCGGCGTGCAACACGCCGTGGGCGACCTGCTCTTCCACTGCCACATTGCCCACCACTACAACTCCGGTATGTGGAGCGTCTGGCGCGTCTTTAATACGCTCCAGGTAGACTTTGCGCCGCTGCCTGACCAGAGCCTGCCGCCGGAGCCGGTGGACTCCACCGGCCTGCTTGGTAAAACCATGCCGGACGGAACCGTCCTGACAGCCGAGAACCTGGCTAACTGGTTAAAACCGCAGTTGCCGCCTATGGGCCTGCCAAAATCCGACCAGGATGCCTCGGTCTGGAACTGGACTATCACCGATACTCCCGGAGGCCCGCTCTACCTGGGCGAGCCGGAAGATAAGACCAACTGGCCCAACTTGCGCCTGGGTGAAGCCCATCCCGGCGGCATGCCAGGCGACCAGTACGTGGGCACGCGGCCAAAAATCCTGTTCAATCCGCTGTTAGGGCGGCCCGCCTACCCGCTGCTGCGGCCCCAAATTGGCAAGCGAGCGCCCTTCTCCGGAAATGGCCATATGGGTTCGCCGTATCTCGGTAACAACGCCGAGCTGCCCAAACCCGCCGGCGCTACTGCCCCGGAAGATACCAATCCCTGGCTCAAGCGGCCTGACGGGGTCTGTCCGGCCACTAACCGGGACGGTGTGACGCCTACGACGCGCCGCAAGTTCAACATTACCTCGGTTGAGGTTCCGGTAAAAGTGACCGAGGCGGGCGCGACCGACTCGAACGCCCTGATTTTCGTGCTGAATAAGGATAAAGCCGACCTGCTTTCAGGCAAAAAGCCGGTGGAACCGCTGGCTTTGCGCGGCAATAATGGCGACTGCATTTCGTTGACCTATGTCACGGAGTGGACCGACAAAAACGCCTTTGGCGGCTTTGCCAAGTCCAACATCCATATTCATCACGTCCAGTTTGACCCGCAAGGCTCGGACGGAGCCAGCGCCGGGTACGCCTATGACCAGTCTATCCGGCCCTACCGGATAGAAGACCCGACCCTGACCGCGCCTATCGCGGTGGGCGAGAAAACCCTGGCCCTTTCAAAAGTAACCAAATTCCAACCGGGGGTCTGGATTGGCCTTGAACTGGGTACGGATAACATTGAAATCCGCCAGATTGAAACAATTACCGTTACCAACCAGGCCACGGGCGCGGGTACGGTTACCCTGACCAAACCGGTAAGCATCAACCATCCGGCCGGTTCGTGGGCCGGGACCGAGTACATGCAGTACCAGTGGTACCCGGACGTTGAACTCGACAATATCTTCTGGCACGACCATGTAGACGGCATTCACGGCTGGGGAAAAGGTGCGGTAGGTCAATTCATTGTGGAACCGACCGGCTCAACCTATCACGACCCGCGCACCGGGAAGGAAGTTGATTCCGGCACAATCGTAGACATCCGCACCCCCAGCGGGACCCCGGGCCTGGTTGGCGGCAGCTACCGGGAAATGGCCCTCTGGACCATTGACGATAACCCGGCCAATGAATCTACCCTCAACCTGCGGGCGGCTCCCTGGGCGGACCGCTTGAAAGTGGACCCTGACCCATCGCTAATTTTAAGTTCCTACCGGCACGGCGACCCGAATACGCCTTTGCCGCGAGCCTACCCGGGCGATCCTTTCGTAATTCGGACGGTCAATGTTAGCGGTGGGGTAGACACTTTCCATATAGACGGTCACCGCTTCTTCTGGGAAAACCGCTACAAAGACCTGGATGGGAAAGTCGAAGCCTCACCCATAGATACCTTTCATTACGGCGTATCCGAACGCTTTACCCTGATCCTGGAAGGCGGTGCCAGCCAGACGCCCGGCGACTATCTCTATATGAATGGCATCGGCAAGCGTTTCCGCCAGGGAGCCTGGGGTATGTTGCGAGTGCTGCCAGGCCAGGTTACGAATGACCCGGACGACCCGAACTTCCTGCTGCCGTTACCGGGCCGGCCCGCCCCCGCTACCGGGGTAAGCCTGCCTGCCAGGACCTCGGCGCGGCCGCCGGAGGTTAGCAGCCAGGGCAATGTCTGTCCGGGGGGAGCGCCGCAGCGGAACTTTGACATCAGCGTTGTTTCCGGGGTACCCGGCGCGGCACTGGCCTATGTGCCAACGGCTAAAGCGGCCGATATCAAGTCAGGCAAAGCACCCGCCGAACCGCTGGTGCTGCACGTGGCGGCAGGCGAATGCCTGAACGTCAAGCTGACCAATGACGCCGCCAGCGGCCAGGCCCGGGCTTCTTTCCACCTGTCCAAACTGGTCCAGGACATTAACTCGGCCGGGGCAAATGTCGGGTTTAACCCGGAACAAACGGTCGGGCCGGGCCAGTCGCGCAATTACCGCTTTTATGTGGATAAAGCCAACCTGGGAAGCACCGTAATCAGTGACTTTGGCGGCAACCCGCTTACCTTAAGCGCGACCGGGGCGCTGGTGGGCGCGACAGATACCGGCCCCAGAGGCTTGTATGGGGCCCTGGTAGTCGCGCCGGCCGGAGCGACTTTCACCGACCCGCTTACCGGCGCGCCTAAAGACGTGGGCACCCAGGTAGATGTCCATGTGCCGGGCGGGAAAGGTTACCGGGACTTTACCCTGGCCTTTGCTGAAACCGACGATAAAATCGGGCAGGACGACATGCCTTACCCGACAGAGGTATCCGGCAATGCCCTGATCAACTACAAGTCCGCGCCTCTGAAGGAAGGCGATACCGGCAAAGCTTTCAGCTTTACGCCCCCGACACCGCTGCTCCAGGCCTATGCCGGGGACCCGGTCAGGGTCCATGCCCTGGTTACGCCGGGCAGCGAACAGGTACACGTGCTGAACCTGGGCGGCTACTCCTGGTCCTATGACGCCGCTATCGAGAAAGGCACCTCCGGGGAGAACCGCGCATTTGGTCCCTGGCAAACCCTGGATGCGGTAATTGTTGGCGGGGCCGGTGGGCAGCAGCGTATGGTCGGTGACTCGTTCTATGGCGACATGCGGCGGCCATTTACCCAGGCGGGTATGTGGGGCCTCATGCGAACCCTGGCCGACCCTACCTGTCCGATCAAACCGCTGGATGGGCTGTCCTGCCTGGGCCTCCCATCCCTCAATGGTGACTCGATTGCGCCGGTTGTAGCCGCCACGCCGGGGGAAGGCAGTTTCAGCGGGCCGGTCTCGGTCAGCCTGGCCGGTTCCGAACCGGTCCGGATGTACTACACCACCGATGGCAGCACGCCGACCAATGCCAGCCCGGCTGTGAGTGGGCCGGTAACAGTCGACAAGACCCTGACTTTGAAAGTGCTGGCGGTGGACCGGGCCGGAAACGAGTCTGTTAAGTCGTTCAACTACACCATTGCAAGCTCGGCGCCTGTCGCGCAGACCTGTAATGTCACGGTTCCGGCTCTAGAGGCAGGCTGGGGTTACTACTACGTCTTTAATACCCAGGCCAGCGGGCCGGTAAACGTTACCTGGACCCTGCCCGGTTCCCTGGGCGCCCAACTGGCGCTCTATAAAGGAAACCCGTACAGCGGCCAGTCCAACCCTTCAAAGGTCAGTCCGAGGTCCGGAACCCTGGTCCAGGACTCGGGCACGAAGAGCACCTTTAAGGTCACTACATCTTCGCTCGCGGCAGGCCAGTACACGGCCTACTTCTACAGCAAGGACAAGGGGTTAGTTACTACCCCCACAAGCGGGAAAGCTACGTTTGTTACAACCAATTGTGGCAAATAAGCTCATTTCAGGTGATGCCGGGGCCGGTCCCCGGTATCACCTTTAAATATTATCGGGGCTACACGAATATTTTTAACCAGGACATTTTTATGAGAATTTCGACTGGTAACAGGCTATTTTTTGAGCAGCATTCCGGATAAGTATTTCTCACTCACGGACATGTATTTAGTCCGGAATTCCTTTCACAGCCGCATGCGAGGCTGCCGGGGAATTAGCATTATTGGATGAGGAGCAATGTTATGAAAGTACGACCTAGATTTTGGATCATTAGCATTATAGCTATAATAGTGCTGGCAGGCTGCTTTGTACTGGCCGTACAGCCCAGTGCAAGGGCCTCCCTCACACAGACCGGCCCCGTAGACCCTTATACCGGGTTTCCGTTCTGGTACCAGTATGGGCAGGATAACCCTGAAACCGGCGACAAGAAGATGCGGCTGGAATTGTGCGTGGCCGGGCCGGAGTGCTTTGCCAACTTACCAGACCCGGCCAAACGGGCCAATGTTCCTGACAATTTCCCGGAAGAGGCTTTTTATTTCAGTTCCAACGCCATTATAAATAATGTCCGGGCAGTAGGTAGCCCGAGCAGCGGGCGAGCAACCCTGACAATGGCGACGGAAGCTGCCTTCCTGAATGGCCCGCCGACTCTCAAGCAGCAAATAACTTTCAACCGCTTGCGGGTGGTGGTATCCGGCGGGCTGGTGCCCGGTAAGGAATACACCTTTACCCATCCCTATGGCGTCGAAAAATTTACGGCCGATTCTAATGGCTCTATAAAACCCAATATGGCTACCGAAGACACCGGCTGCGTGGCAACCCCCTGTAACTTCAGTAATATACCGGCTCCGGGCGGCCGCATTGGCCCCTGGATAACCTGGGATACTTTTGGCAACCCCGACCCGGCGCTGGCGCCCCCGGCCGGTTATATCGGTGATGGCGCGACCCCGCACCGTATTAAAGGGACCGCTACCGATTTCTTCCAGATTGAGGGTGAAGGTTTTAGCGAACCGGTCACAACCAATCTTTTTGTGGTGTCTGGCAAACTGGCAGTCCAGAAAGTAGTAGTTACGCCCTACACCGGCCTGTACAACACCGGGCCGAAGGTTTCTATCGTAGCTTCCGACTATAATCTAACGACTTACTACACCCTGGACGGGTCCGACCCGCTGGATGCGTTAAATCCTGAGCGCAAGACTTACTCCATCCCCGTTGAGATTCCGTTTGTCCAAAAACAAAAGGTTGACACCACTTTACGCTTTGGGGTGGTGGACTCGGCGGGCAATACGGTCCAGACCGGCACGGAAGTTTACACTATCGATAACCTACCGCCGGTTATTACCGCCACGCCGAACGGTAACGACTGGAACAGTAAAGGGCCGCTAAAGGTAACCCTGACTTCCAACGACCCGGAGGCGACTATTTATTACACCACTGACGGAACCAACCCTGTAATCACCGGGCCGGGTGCCAGCCAGAACTGTACGCCCTGTTCTATCGACTTCAAATGGCACGGCACTTATAACGTGCGTTTCGTTGGGGTAGATAAAGCCGGAAACGTTTCCCAGGTGGGCAACGAAACCTATGATGTGACGATTGAGCAGTTTATCCTGGGCAAAAATGTTAAATCCAACAGCTACCCGCTCTGGTTCGAGGATAAAACCGGCCTGCGCCTGGGGCAATGCCTGGATTTATCCAGGGGCTGTCTGACCGGCCTGCCCGACCCGAACAAAGCGCCTTCCATTACGGATGCCGCGACCTCAAAC
Organism: Chloroflexota bacterium; assembly: GCA_028287745.1. Lineage (GTDB taxonomy): Bacteria > Chloroflexota > Chloroflexia > Chloroheliales > Chloroheliaceae > 54-19. The sequence goes on along the minus strand of JAQBPB010000098.1, from coordinate 12,419 downwards.
TTCCCGGACGAATGGTTCTATTACAATGCCCGGGCGGAAATGGATGCCGGTAACGGTGGCCGGGCCCGCCTGGTCCTGGCGACCGAGGGAGCTTTCAGCTCGGCCGACGGTATGCCCGCAGCGGGACAGCAAATTCTCTTTAACCGTATTCGCGTAGTGATTAAAGGAGTGGCCCCCGGCGAGAAATATACGGTAACTCATCCTTATGGTGTAGAAAATTTCGTGGCCGACGCACGGGGCCAGATTGCCTACACCGAGGATTTAGGCTGTATGGCCGGACCCTGCGGCAACTTCGAACAGGCCAGCGTTGGCCGCCTCGGACCCTGGTTAAAGTGGGACAACAGCGAACCGCAGGCGCCCCAGGGCACCGTCGGTGACGGTATTACCCCGCACAAGGTAGCAGGCAGCCCTCACGGCAACAACTTCTTCCGCGTGGAAGGTAAAAACGCCGGTGGAAACGGCGTGAATAAGATTGAAACCGATCTCTTTGTAGTGATTGGCCTTGACTACCAGCTCGAAGCTAAAGCTTACCCTTCAGGCGGCGTCTTCAATTCCAACCAGTCCATAACCCTGCAAGCCAACGACCCGGACGCTATTGTCTACTACACGGATAATGGCGAGGACCCGAAGGGCGGCATGGCAAAAACCTTTGACCCGAATAATCCGGTTAGCATCGAGGGTAATACTTCCCGCGCTAATACCGTTACCCTGAAATTCGCGGCTAAGGACTTACGCGGGCAATGGTCCGAAGTCAGGACTGAAACTTATACCATTAACGCCCAGAAGTTGACCGCCAGCGTCACACCGGCCGGTAAGGTCTACAACGCCCCGGTAAACGTGGTACTGGCGACACCCAACGAGGGTACGACCATCTATTACACGCTGAACGGCAGCGACCCGGCGAACCCTTCCAACTCGGCCCGGAAGGTCTATAGTAATCCAATTGCTATAGACAGGAATTCGGAAGGAGCCAACGCCGGGATGACCATGCTCAAGTTTATGGTCCAGGATTCCTCCGGCAACCGTTCGGATACTTACAACGAAACCTACCTGATTGCCTCCGGGGCAAACGCCAACAGCCCGGTGAACGGCGCTACCGGCTTCCCGGTTTCCTATACCGACAAAACCGGTTTAAAGTTGGGATTGTGTACTCAAAGTGGTCCCTGCTTTGGGCCGTCACCGGACCCGACCCGGACTCCCAGCGTACCGGCTAACTTCGCAAGTGAAACCTTCTACTTTGCGGCGAACGCGGCCCTGACCACTCCTGGCGGAGGTAGGGGCTTGCTGGTACTGGCAACCGAGGCGGCTTTTGCGCCTCCGGCCGTCCCGGCAGCCGGGCAGCAAATTACCTTTAACCGTATCCGGGCTAAAATCACCGGCCTTAAACCGAACACGGTTTACCGGCTAAAGCATCCCTATGGCGAAATGCAAGTTCAAACCGATGCCAAGGGTATTTTGAACTACAACCAGGACATCGGGTGCGGCGGGCCGCCCTGCAACTTCGGCCAGCTCTGGGATAGCAGCATCAAGTCCTGGCTGCGCTGGGACCCGAACGTGGCACCCGCCGCCCCGGCCGGGTTTATCGGTGACGGCGCTACCCCGCACAAAGTGGTGGGCAGCCCGACCGGCAACAACTTCTTCCTGCTGGAGGAAAGAGTAGCTGGTGGAGCTTTCAACGAGGTCGCCCGGACCGATGAATTCGTTATCCAGGGCCAACTGGCGAAATTGGAAACTTACGCGTCGCCTTTAGGTGGTGTTTCCAGTTCGACAGGACCGGTAGCGCTGGTTGCCACCGAACCGGAAGCTAAAATCTACTACTCTCTTAACGGTAGTAACCCGGATATCGAGTACTCCGATACCACCAGGATTACTTTACCGGCTAATGCAACGACAACCCTGAAATACCGGGCGGTCCTCGGTTCCGTCTCGACCCCGGTATATAAAGAGGTTTACACGGTAGACAGTGTGGCGCCGGTGGTGTCAGTCACCCCGGATAGCGGCCTGTTACCGGCAGGGCAAAAAGTAACGGTTAGCTCCAGCAAGCCGGGCAAAATCTTCTACACGACCGACGCGAGTAACCCGACCCTCGGTACCAACGCGGCGCGTAAGGAGTACACCGCTCCTCTCAGCCCAACGGCTAATACAACCTACAATTTCGCGGCCCAGGACCTGGCCGGGAACTGGTCGGAAGTAGTAACCAAAACCTACACTATTCCAGCGGCGGAGGACCGCACGGCACCGGTAGCCAGGGCGGCAGTTGTTAACTGGACGCCGACCTTCACCCGCACGACCCTGAGTAGCGGGGGAGTGCCGGTCAGAGTTAGCTGGCCTGCCGCGACCGACAATGTAAAGGTTACCGGCTATGCGTTACAGATGCAGACCAATACGGCAGCTTTCGCGAACGTACCCCTGGCAGCCGTCACGGCTACCGAGGCAACGGTAAACCTGACACCGGGCAGCACCTATACCTTCCGGTTACAGGCCAGCGATGCCGCCGGGAACATCAGCGAGTGGGTAAACAGCGCACCCTACACCCTTACAGTTGACCAGGAAACCGTCAAAGCGGTTAAAACCAGCGGTAAGTGGACTGCCGGGGCGGTGACCCAGGCGCTGGGCAACAACGTACTCTCCTCTTCGGTCGCCGGAACCAGGTTAACTTACAGCTTTACGGGTACAAAGACTGCCTGGATTGCGGCAAAAGGTCCCGACCGCGGTAGGGCGGAAGTCTGGCTGGACGGGGTAAGAGTTGCCACAGTAGACCTCTACGCGGCTGGCACGGCCCAGGGCAGTTTCGTAGCCTTCAACCGGGAAGGGCTGACCAACGCCAACCATACTATCGAAATCAGAGTGCTGGGGACTCGCAACACCGCGTCCACCGGCACACGGGTTGACGTTGACGCCTTCCTGCGCTAGGAACGGCCTGACCTGACCTGACCGGCCCTATCTCAACCTGGCATTCAGGCTGAGGTAGGGCCAAAAATAAAGCAACCTCTTGCGCTTAAAGGTTCTCAACAAGCCTTAAAAGCCGGGAGGTTTCTTTATGCCTGAAGATATTCAGGCAGGTGTATTTGACCGGAGGGCGGCCGGAAGCAAGTACCGGGACCGGACTGGTAGGAGTTTGAAACAGTATTTTAGGTTTGGTTTTCTGGCTTTCCTGGTGAGACAATTCCTATTCTATCGTTATCATGATAGAATGGTTTCCAGGTTGCTACCCGGGTAGCCGGATAACCGCCTGAAGCCTTTAGAGGCGAACCTAAAAATTATGAATTGTTTAACTTATACATCTCAATATAGACGCTTAAATCTAAGGGCTTATACTCACTCTAAATTTAGTTCATCAGGTAGCCGTAAAATAGGAAGACCTGAAAAAGGGCCGGTTTGTTATCTGCTTATTCCGTCCTACAGCCTGCCTCTTTCAACCGGTTTAGCTTACCTGGCGGCGTCTTCTTTGTCCGGCTTTGCCAGCCCGCTGGCCGGTCACCTCGTCACGCGGTTCGAAGGGTTTGTTACTAGAGTCAAAACTACTGAAATCACGATTACACCCCTCAGGCTTAACAGGCTTTCTAGCAGGTTAGGTAAGACCAAACAATTTTTAGCAATTACCTCTTTTTTTAACCACCCGGCCATTTCTAAAACCACTTACCGCGCTTTTTCTTCAAAGCCCTGTTTTTTATTGCCATGACTTCACCACTTTGAGTAAGCAGTAGTTTCTTAATAATTTAATTTCTCAAGGTTAAGCTAGCTGTTAACCGGTTGGATTGCCTTTAATTCAAACTACTACTTATTTATAATTCCCTTTTTATTCTTTTAACGATTTTAGCGCCAGGTAAATTTAAGAAGAGAAAGATTGCTGCTTACTTCACTGTGCAGCAATACTAATGTCCTTGCTGCGCATAATAGCTGTAACAGGCTTTAACACGAACCAGGGCGTTTACGGGGATTTAGCTCTGCCAGCCCTGGGGTTGGCATTTGAACTTCTGCAAAGAACACCCGAATAACGAATCGACCGCATTATCTGCTTAATAACAAACTTGTCACGCAAGGTACTGCCCGAATGTGACAACAACGGAATAGAAGAATGATAAAATACTTACGCCAGAATTGGCTTTCCAACGTCCGAAACGACCTATTAGCAGGCATTGTTGTCGCGCTAGCCCTCATACCCGAAGCGATTGCTTTTTCGATCATCGCCGGGGTTGACCCCAAGATAGGGCTTTATGCCTCGTTCAGTATTGCAACCGTCATAGCCTTTGCGGGTGGCCGTCCGGGCATGATCTCGGCGGCAACAGGCGCGATGGCCCTGGTCATGATTATGCTGGTCAAAGACCACGGCCTTCAATACCTGCTCGCCGCGACAGTGCTCACCGGTGTTTTACAAGTCCTTGCGGGCTGGTTCAAGCTCGGCGCACTGATGCGCTTCGTGTCGCGCTCGGTCATCACCGGGTTCGTCAACGCGTTAGCCATCCTGATTTTCATGGCCCAGCTACCAGAACTAATCAATGTAAGCTGGCATGTGTACGTCATGACAGCGGCGGGGCTCGGCATCATCTACCTATTTCCCCACCTTACCAGGGCCGTACCGTCACCGCTGGTAGCAATTGTGGTGCTAACCGGTGTGGCAATCTTTTTGGGCCTCGACATCCGCACGGTGGGCGACATGGGCACGCTGCCCGACAGCCTGCCGGTTTTCCTGCTGCCGGATGTGCCGCTGAACTTCGAAACACTCGCCATCATCCTGCCGGTATCTGCCACGCTGGCCGTGGTTGGCCTGCTTGAATCTATGATGACGGCCTCAATCGTTGATGACCTGACCGACTCCAACAGCAACAAGAACCGTGAGTGCGTAGGGCAGGGCCTGGCTAACATCGTGACCGGCTTTCTAGGCGGCATGGCAGGCTGCGCAATGATCGGCCAGTCGATCATCAACGTAAAGTCGGGCGGGCGTGGACGCCTCTCGACCCTGGTGGCGGGCGTTTTCCTCCTGCTGATGGTAGTGTTCATCGGTGACTGGGTGGCCCGCATACCGATGGCGGTACTGGTCTCCGTAATGATCATGGTATCCATAGGCACTTTTAATTGGGCATCCATCCGGAACCTGCGCACGCACCCGAAAAGTTCCAGCGTGGTGATGATTGCGACGGTGGTAGTGGTGGTCGCTACCCATGACCTGGCCAAGGGTGTACTGGTCGGCGTGCTGCTGTCGGGCTTCTTCTTCGCCCACAAGGTAGGCCAGATTCTGCGCGTCAGCTCGATTACCGAAGACGAAGGCCGCATGCGGACTTACAAGGTGACCGGCCAGGTCTTCTTTGCCTCAGCGGAACGATTTGTCAATTCCTTCGATTACAAGGAAATCATCGAGAAAGTCCGCATTGACGTGAGTCAGGCCCACTTCTGGGATATTACGGCGGTGAGCGCCCTGGACAAAGTGGTCATCAAGTTCCGGCGGGAGGCCGCAGAGGTGGAGGTTATCGGACTGAATGAAGCGAGCGCCACGATGGTGGACAAGTTCGCCGTGCATGACAAAGACGGTACCGATGCCGTGTTGATAGGCCATTAACATGGGACAAATCATGAAAAATGAAAACAAAGTGCTGGCCTGCGTGGACCAATCGCACTTCTCCGACTACGTTGCTGACTATGCCGCCTGGGCGGCCCGGCGCCTGGAAGCGCCGCTGGAGTTCCTACATGTCATCGACAATCACCCCGAGATTGGCTCCGGCAAAGATCACAGCGGAGCCATCGGCATTGACGCGCAAGAAAACCTGCTGGCCCAACTCGCCACTGAGGACGAAACCCGTATTAAGGCGGCCCGGGAACGAGGCCGCGTTTTCCTGAACCGGCTGCGCGAACGCGCCCTGGCAACCGGCGTGGAGTCGGTTGATGTACGTCAACGCCTGGGCGAACTGGAAGAAACCCTGGCCGAGCAGGAAAGCGGCGTGCGCCTGCTCGTAATGGGGCGGAAGGGCGAAGTCGCAGAGGCCACCCAACGAGAACTGGGCCGCAACGTTGAACGGGTAGTGCGGGCTTTGCACAAGCCCATCCTTACCGTAATGGAAAACTTTACAGAACCCCGGCGGGTAATGATCGCGTTCGATGGCGGCAGCGTGACCCGGCGTGGAGTAAAAATGGTCGCGGACAGCCCACTCTTCCGGGGGATACCGGTCCACTTGCTTATGTCTGGCAAAGAAAGCCACGATGCCCCAAAACAACTTGGGTGGGCCAGGACTACTCTGGAAGCGGTAGGCTTTGAGGTGAGCGCCTCTCTGATTCCCGGTGAAGCGAAAAGCGTTATCGCCAGGACGGTACGCGACCAATCCATAGACCTGCTCATAATGGGAGCCTATTCACACTCTCTTTTGAGAACGCTTGTTTTTGGCAGCAAGACTGCCGATCTTTTGCGCTCGGCAACGATTCCGACCCTGTTGCTGAGATAAGGCCAGGTCAACCCAACCTGATTTTGCCGGCAACATAAAGAAGGCTTTTGGCCCTTTATGTTGCTGCTTTAAGGTTGACTATTTTTTCGTGACTCGCAAAATACTTCTCCATTTCAGCCCGCTAATCCGCAGCGGTGAATTTATACCTTATTAACCGCTTGACAAACCCCGGCTTAATTATTGACAGAGATTGACAAATAATTATTAATACCTCAGCCAGGCAGCCTGGAAACCGCCCGGGAATTTTCCTTTAACAACGGCCTGTCCGGCCGGCAAAATCACTATAAACTTAACATAGGGCGGTACCTCAGGCCAGAATTTAATTTATTAAGAAACCATAAAGCTTATTATTGACAACCTATAAACTGGATGCTATACTCATATTAACTTCCAATTAAGATACTTAAGATATAAGAATTAAGCATTGAGCAAGGATGCAATAATGCTAGGCAAAGTTACAGCAACTTTATCGGATAACGGCCGTGGCACTGCCACAGCCGCGGTTTACGACCTTCCGGGCTTGCCGATTGACAGCCGCTTTGACGGCAAAGTATTTAGCAAAACTGCTCTACAAAACGTAACATCCCGCATCCGCAAAAAGACCGTTTTAAATATTTTTTGAGCGCCTGCTGTAATCGCATTCCGGGGTACGGAAACGGATTGTCTTTACTGCGCCCTCCGGGACCGGTCCCGGAGGGCTGGCAATAGCCTGACAGCAAAGGCCAGGGCTCAAAAAGCCAGAACTCTATCACCAAGGGCCGTGCCTGGGACCCCGGTCAAGGTCCTGGACAGCCACAACCGGCCCGGCGGGGCCGGGAATTGTGGGGTAGGGACGGCCTCCGTAACATCAAGGGCAATTAAAACCTGCCTGACAGCCGTTGTGTCTTTAGGAAAAAATAGACAAGGAAGACTAATGACAAATTTCTCTCAAGACAGCTATGCATTACGCCGCGATTTAGCCTATGGTTGCCGGATTTTAGGTAACAACGGTCATAATGATACGGTCCTGGGCCACGTCAGCTACCGCGAGCCGGGAGCCGACACTTACTGGATGAAACCGGCGGAAATGGGGCTTGATGAAGTAACGCCGGAGACTTTTATCAGGTTGGACCTGGACGGCAACGTAGTTGAAGGCAAACTGCCCCGCCATATCGAATTTCCGATCCACAGTGAAATTCTCAGGGCGCACCCGGAAATCACTTGTGTGGTACACACCCACCCGATTTACTCGATTGCCTTCGCGGCCCTGGACCAACCGCTACGGGCGCTATCGCACGAAGGCGGCCAATTGTCCCCGCCGGACGTGCCGAGATTTACGCTTACCTCCAACCTGATCCGGAGCCGCGAACTGGGCGAAAAACTGGAAGAATGTATCGGCAATAGACCGGCCTGTCTGCTACAGGGTCACGGTATTGTAACCTCCGGCACGACCATCCAGGGAGCCATCCTGACGGCCATCAACCTGGAACGGGCCTGTAATATCCAGTTATTAGCCTCGGCTTGCGGGCCAATCACCTGGAGCAGTGACGAAGACGCCCTGGCGAAGCAAATAGAAATGACCGCCGCCAAAGCGCAACTCAATGTATGGAATTACTACTGCCGGAAGATAAACGCGGCAATGAACGCTTCGTTCTAGCTTTCTCCTCTATTATTCTCTGTCCAAGGGGAAAGGCCCGCCATAACCTTTCCCCTTTATCCGGCCCATTATTCCGGTCCCTTATCCAATCACCCAAACCCGCTAAAATAAAAAAAGACCCCTGGGCTGACAGTGCAGGCCCGGCCTCTTTTAGAGAGACCGGGTTTAACACCAGCAGGCCGGGGCCTGGTCCCGGAACGGGGTTAAGCGTTCCGGGAGACTGAAACTAAACCCTATTTGAAGACAAAGTTCTTGGCGAAATCGCCGCCAAACTCAGGTTTAACTACCTTCAGACCGCTGGGGGTAGAAGGGTCAACTTCCATGATGCGGGAAACCCGGATGGAAATCCGCTCATTGGTGGTATTACCACGGCTCAAGGTCGGGGCAATTCCACCCAGGTTGACGTTCTTGAGGGCCTGGGATGTTGCCAGCAGACCGTCACGGGTGATGTCGCCATTTTCCAGGGCTTTCTTGAGAATAATATGCGTAACCATAGCCTGGATCCAACCGGCGGTGGTGTAATTACTCTCGACCTCGCTAGGCGCGTACTTTTTCAGAGCCGAAACCATAGTGGCAATACCTTCTTGATTGGTCTCGGTCCAACTGGCGTACTGGCCCAGGACTATCGCGCCGGTTAAAGCATCTCTGGCGGCAGTATTGAGCAGGGTTACGTCCCAACCGGTATTTTGCAGGATATATTTTGCTTTAAATCCGAGGGACTCGGAAGTGTTAACAATCTTGCCGATAGGCGCGACCACACCGGCCAGGTAGACGAACTCGGCCCCGCTGTTTTTCAGCGCGGTGGCTTGCCCGGTAGCATCCGTGTCGGTAGCCTTGTAAGGGATCTGAGCTACATCTTGCAGGCCAAAAGCCTTAACCGCTTCTTTGTAGCCGTGCAGAGCGTCGGCACCCAGCGGGTCATCCTGGTAAACAATCGCGGTCTTGGGGTTTTTCTTGCCCAGCCCGTTCACGACGTAATCAAAGGCGTTTACGGCATCAATCAGGTAAGGCGGCGCGGTTGTAACTACGTTAGCCAGCGGGATCAAGCTGCTGGACGAACCGGAATACATTACCAGCATCTTGTCGCTGATGGTCTGGTCTTTAATCGCGGTTAAAACGTTCGTACCCATGATCGTGGAAATCATTGCAACATCGCCGGATACTTTATTGTAAACCTGGACGCCGGTCTGAGCATTGTACTTGGTATCCTGGGGTACCAGTACGACCTTGTAGCCGTTGATGCCGCCGTTGTCGTTCAGCCACTTGAAGTAAGCTTCCTGACCAACCTGTAATTTCACGCCCTGGGGAGCCTGGGCGCCGGTCAAAGGCACCATCATGGCAACCTTAATGGTCTTGGCAGCGGTGTCCACGCCCGGTCCGGCCTTCAGGTTAGCCGGTATGGTTCCCTGGGCTACCGTCCCAGCGGTGGCGGTGGCGGCAGTGGTGGCACTTACGGCAGCGGTGGTGGCACTGGCCGCCGCGGCGGTCGTGCTGGTCGCGGCAGTCGTGGCACTCGCGGCGGCGGCAGTGGTCGCGCTCGCGGCGGCAGTCGTGGCACTTGCGGCGGCAGTCGTGGCACTTGCGGCAGCCGTAGTGGCAGGAGCCGAAGTACTCGGTGTGGCGGTATTATCTCCGCAGGCAACCAGAAGCATGGAGACTAATATCCCCAGGCTAAAGACGCTGCATAATTTACCCAAAAACTTTGACATCTTTTACCTTTCCAATCTTTGCTTCTTTGACAAAGCTCAGAGAACGAAATCAATAATTAAAACCGATAGTCCCTAATCCAGGGTCCCGGTTTTGAGTCAACCTCTCCCATAACCCTATAGGAACTCGCTGGCTAACCGGTGGTATAGTCCCAAACAGCCCCGTGGCTAAAATACCAGGAAAGTTTAAAGACCCGGATTAGTACAGTCTGGTTGAATAAGCCCGTTTTAAATCACCTGGCTTATTCACTCATCACAAACGGAAACAGGTTCACTTGCCATGAATTACTTTCCGGCCAACCGGTCCGGTAGCCTGGCAAAACTCTAACAGCCGTACCTGCGGGTAGACATGTCACCCACCGGTCAAACCGGCGAGAACCAAAAAGCCAGGCCGTAGGAACAGGGCAGAAAAAAGGCACAGTAAAACTTACTTCAGCCAGGTCCGGAATAGAAATCATCTATACCCCGGAACTAAACAGGAAGTAGAATGAAGTTATTATTACTTGTATGAAAGCTTTCCGATTTCGCCCGGAAAGCGTTATGCAGATCGGTATTAGGAAACACCAACTCTTAGACCGGAAACGGCAAAGAGCGGAAGGAGCGTTAGAATTTAACGGCCCGGTATCCTTAATTAGATAAACCGGACCGGCGGGAAATTTCTTTCAGGGCTACCTGTTAGCAGCAGGTACAGCCGGACGTTTCAAACCTGATCGTAGTAATAATCAGCAATCAGAGCATTAATTTATTATTTTTACAGGTTTAATTTGCTTTAACGTTAAATTGTAGGTTTTGTGACGGTACTAAAAGGCAAGGCTTTAACCATGCACTGGTAAGGATACCTACGATTAAATTTTGCGTTGGAAATAGTGGAGACTTACACTGTATTCTTTCAACAGCTTTGTCTAGCATATTGTTGCCTCTTTGCGCAATGCTTTTCATTGACAGGTAAGTATATTACTCAGAAGATATTATGAGTATAACATTACCCTTTCCGGTTGTCAATACATGTATAATATAGTTATTTGCACCAAAAAACTATAAAACTAAAGTTTTTATGGGGTCTGGCGAGCCGGTATTATTTAATTTATAATTATTTGATGAATTGTTGTCAAGTTTTGTCAATATTTCTTGACGCTTAATCACTGCCCGGAACTTCCGCTAAACATTTAAAGTCTAAATCCAACGCTGCAAAGTAAATAGAAAGGATTTGCCTCAGGTGGGTTAACTTAACTCGGTATTCTTATATTCAGGTATATAATTTGCTGCGTCCGGTGGGTAGAAAATAAAACAGTGCTAGGCAATTTGATACCGCGGGCGAACCACCTCAGACCCGGATTGATATGCCCGAATACCGCCAGCTTCTTGCCGCCCGAACAGGTATAGTAGTGGGAAGATATCATCAGAAATAAAAAACCCGCCAGGGAACCGAACCTTGCTTGAAAGAGAGGCCGCCCTATGAGTATAACCCGGGAAAAAGAAATTGCCCCGGTTGGCGAAAATATTGAAACGCGCCTGGAGTCGGTCAACTGGGACCGGGCCGCCGCCGCGCTGGATGCCGCCGGTTGGACCATGCTTGAAGGAGTGCTGTCGCCGGAAGAATGCCGCTTTATCGCCGGTCACTACCCGGATAACAGCCACTTCCGCAGCCGCGTGGTGATGGCCCAGCATAGTTTTGGGCGGGGCGAGTACAAATATTTCACCTATCCGCTGCCCGGCCTCATCGCCGACCTGCGCCGCACGCTTTATGCGCGCCTGGCGCCTATCGCCAACCGCTGGAACGAGGCGATGGGCCTGGATGTCCGCTATCCCGCCGGCCACAGCCAGTTTATCGAACGCTGCCACCAGGCCGGGCAGACCCGCCCGACCCCACTGCTGCTCCAATACGGCCCGGACGACTACAACTGCTTGCACCAGGACCTCTACGGCGAGCATGTTTTCCCGCTGCAAGTGGCTTTCCTGCTTTCCGAGCCGGGCCGGGACTTTACGGGCGGCGAGTTTGTACTGACCGAGCAACGTCCCCGGATGCAGTCGCGGGCCGAGGTGGTGCCGCTGCGCCAGGGAGATGGCGTAGTTTTCGCAGTCCACCAGCGCCCGGTCCAGGGAACCCGGGGGTTCTACCGGGTCAATCTGCGGCACGGGGTCAGCCGGGTGCGGTCGGGCCAGCGCCACACCGCCGGAGTGATCTTCCATGACGCGCAATAAGCCTGATTACCTGACCGCCGATATGTTCGGCGGGGCAGACCGGGACCCGGCCTTTGCGCCGGGCGCGCGCTGGCTGGGCGGCTTTGCTTGCGGCGTGGAGGAACCCTTGCTGGCGGCCCTGCACGAGATTGAAGCCGCCGCGCCCTTCCGCCACATGGTCACGCCGGGCGGCTACCGGATGTCGGTTGCGATGACCAATTGCGGCCCGCTTGGGTGGGTCAGTGATTCAAAAGGTTACCGCTACGACCGCCGCGACCCCGCCAGCGGCCTGGACTGGCCCCCGATGCCGGAAGTGTTCGCTGACCTGGCGGCAAGGGCGGCCGACCTGGCCGGTTTTCCCGGATTCGTCCCGGATGCCTGCCTGATAAACCGGTATCAGCCGGGAGCAAAGTTAACGCTGCACCAGGACCGCGACGAGCTTGATATGAGCGCGCCGATAGT
>JAQBPB010000097.1 GCA_028287745.1 Chloroflexota bacterium | reverse complement strand
AATCTACGATTTCTGGGTCGCGCGCCAGGCCAAATTCTTGCGCCGTGCCCTGGAAGTGCCGGTCAGCCTGCTCTTCGCGGTCGTACCCCTCTTTCTCGTGGAACTTTCCAGGGACCTGGGCGATGTCTACCGCAGCGCCCTCGGTTTGCTCCTGATACCCTTCTCGGCCCTGGCACTGGTGTTATTCGTCTATGCCCTGGTAGCTCTTGTCCGGAACCTTATCAGCCGCCGCCAGGACGACTGACGCCCCCCGGCCTCACCTGCGTTATCCAGCCTCTCGGCTGACTTACAAAAAAGAAACCTCCTGCTTCCAAAGCCAGGAGGTTTCTTTATAGGTCATTGGCATAGGTCATTGGCCTCTAAAACCAACGAACCCTCATCAAGTAAGCGGCACCGCCCTCACCACCAGCCTATCGGAATAAACTCCGAATGGCACGCAGGTAATCAGCGTTAGCAGCTCAAAATCCGAAGGGTCCATCACCCAGCTAGCCTCCGGCGGCACCGTCAAAATCTGCACCACCTTATACTTGCGCTCTTTACCTGCACCCGAAACAACCACCTCATCATTCAGGGACACTTCAGGCAAGTTATAGAAAAGGTAATCCTTAAAACTCGCGTGGGCCGCCATAATAATATTCCCTTTACCGCCTGGAAACCCTGACACGGGCCAGTAATGCACCGCCGAATAACGCGGCACATCCCACGAATTAAAGGCAAACCCGCCCTCGCTCACCTCCACATCCACCTTAATCCTGGGGATTTTTACCCTTGTCGGGCGCAAACCCTTCCAGGCTTCTTCGGCCGATTTTACCGCTGCCGCTGCATCTGGTGGGGCCGGGTTCTGCGCCAGGAACTGCCTGCCCAGGTGCCCCAGTTCAACCTGGTACTGCACCGGCAGGTCAGAGTGCCATTCAAACCTGGCCCGTTCAAAATACTGCACCGTATAAAGCTTCCCATCCTGGAGATTTACCTCCTTGAATTCTTCTGAAAGCGGAAATCCAAAGACCGGCAGCCCGCCCCTTTTCAGCCAGAAATCCCTAAAACCCCCTCCCAGGTTGTGGCCTGTCTCCCTGAAGAACATCACCTCTTTACTCCCGGAAGGTTCCACCCTCTTCAAAGCCGCCTGCTCCGGTAAATCCTTAATCGACCACCGTCCCAGCAGCCCGCCAAGCACCAGGCCCTTTTCAGCGTGCCATTCCAGCCGCGCCCGTTCGAAATACTGGGTCGGCCAGCCGTTTTCCATAAACACCTCTGTAATAGGATAACCAAAAATCGGCAGGCCCCCGTTCTTCTCCCAGAAGGCCCGGAAATTATAGGCCAGGGTGTGGCCTGTTTCTCTAAAAAAAAGTGGGTTCCCACTTCCGGTGCTTGCAACCGGACTATTCGCGCTGGCCGGGGCCGCTCCCAAAGCCAGCATCAACCCAACCAGGCAGACCAACCACAAATTGAAAAGGCCGGGACGTCTCATACCGTTCCTCGTAAACATAAATTTTAATGCAAAAGGTGGATCGCCCACCGCGCAGCAATCCACCTCCTGCCATCGAAAGCTAAACTGCTAATGCGCACCCGTCCGGAATTTAACTTCCGTCCCTACCAGCCCCAGCAGCACCCGGTATTGCGCCGGGTTATTGGGGTGGAACTCGAAGCGGGCCCGTTCGAACCACTGGGTCAAAACCGTATCCCCGCTGGAATTGGTCTCAACTCTAGGTTCAGAAATCGGCAACCCAAACAGCGCCAGCGACTCCGCGAAAGTCTTGCCAGACTGTCTATCGAATTCCAGGCCATTCTGGGTCCAATACTTCAGGAAGTCATTACAGAGAGAGTGGCTGGTTTCCGCAAAGTAGCGGCAGCCCGCCGGGGCCGAACTTACTTTTGGCAAGCTAGCCCAGTCTATCCCCTTCTGTTGAAGCGCTTCCGCTCCCAACCGGCCCAGTAACACGTTATAGGGGTACTGCAATTCCGGGTGCATTTCGAACCGGTTACGTTCCAACCATTGCGCGATAACTCCGTCCGACATCCTTTCGGAGTCAATCGGGTACCCAAACACCGGCAACCCACCGTTAGCCTGCCAGAAGTTCAGGAAAGTTCCGCCCAGGTTGTACCCGGTTATAAACGATACCTGGCCTGACACCGGGCCGGTATTCGGCAGAGGCACGGGTGCCGCCGCCGGGGCCACCCCATCATACCGGGTAACTGTCCCCACATTTGGAGGACCGAATGCCGTCCCGGTCGTCACATACAGGTTGCCTGCTTTATCAAAGGCGATCCCATTCGGGAACAACAGCCCGCTTGCCACTACCACAGTAGACCCATCCGCGTTTATCCGGCTCACCCGGCCCGGCTTGATTTCCGGCGGAGTTTTGCTAAAGTCCAGGCTCTCGGTGAGTTCGGAAACATAAAGCTTCTTGTCCGGCCCGATTGCTACCCCGGTAACCATTGTCAGCCCGCTTGCCGCATAGCTAACCCTGCCGTCCGGCGTCACTCTCGCTACCCTGGCCGCTCCTTTAGGGAAAGGCCCGCCGCTCAGGTTCCCGGCATAGATTGTTCCGTCCGGCCCTACCGCCACGCCAGTTGTAACCGGGTCAAGTTCGGCCCGGCCCCCTCGATTCGGGTTCCCTCCCGGCGGGAAGGTAAATCCTGGAGGCGCCGCCAACCCGGGCATCACCGCCACAAGCGTTATCTGCCCGGTATTAGGGTTTACTTTTAACAAATCGTTGCCGCCAGCGTCCGCCGCGTAAAGCATGCCGTCCGGTCCCATTGCCAGCCCGTACGGGTCGGAGTCAATAGCATTCGGGTCCGGGTTGTTGGCTTTCTCAAAGGCAATCAGGTCGGCGACCTTCGTAATTTGACCCGTACTGATGTTTATCCTCAAAATTGACCCTTCGTTTGGCAGTTGTGAAAGACTGGCAACCCCGGCCCCCGAAGCTCCGGTTGATATATAAAGGGAATTTCCCGACAATACGATCCCCGCCGGCCCTACTGCCCCTTCATCCGGGGAATTATAGGATGGTAGTCCTCTGGCAATTACTGTTTTAGTGCCATTGGGGGCAATCTTACTTACCTGCCCGGTATTACCTCGCGTGCCAGCCGGTCCTTCTTGCCCCGGGGGCAGCGGCAGCGTCTCACTTCCGCCTGTGCCGGGTTCGGTAACATAAATGTTTCCCGCATCATCAACTGCCATATAACGCGGATAGTTCAGACCACCCGCTATTACTCTGCCCTCGGCGGCCATAGCCGGGGCCGGGCCTATCTGCACCAGGCCCAGGCAAAGCATAAGCGCCATTAACAAGTTGAGAGCTTTATTTTTCTGAATCAAGCTTTCGCTCCTTTCTTAAATGCACTAACCATATTGGATTGGTTATCAGAAAGGTCACAAATAAATCTGCTCTACCCGTTCCAGGTAAAATAGTAATATAATGATAAACTCAGGTAGGCTTACATTTTACCTGTAGCAGGAAAAGTTGAATGTATGATGAGTTTAATAAATTTGTGGCAGTGAAATACTATCCCGGGCAAATGCCTTAAAAGGGAAATGTTTCCGAAATCCCGGGCTGGCTTATTTAAACGAATGAAATAATTGTCTGCTATTTCATTTGAATAAACCCAAATTCACTTAAACTCTTAATAAAACGCGTGTATGTTTGTAAGCTAATTATAGCATAACTTTCATTATTGCAACTACTTTTTTAAAACGAAATGTAAAACCAGCCAATGGCACAAACATTGCAACCGGTTATTTTGTACCGATAAACAAGGACTTTACATGGTATGCGACTGACTTTTTTAGGCACCAGTGCCGGGGCTCCCTCACGCTTGCGTAACGTTTCGGCGGTCGCCCTCCAATTTAACCAGCAAAGCGATTTCTGGCTTTTCGACTGCGGTGAAGGCACCCAGCAACAGCTTATGCGCTCACCAATTCGCTTGAGCCAGCTTCAATATGTCTTTGTCAGCCATTTGCACGGCGACCACTTCTACGGCCTCCCCGGAATGCTTGCCAGCCGCTCCCTCCAATATGGCGCTGAAACGCCGGTCACGGTCTTTGGGCCGCCGGGCCTGGCCCGGTATTTGCAAACGACTTTTGATGTCAGCGGCGGTAGCCAGATGGGCTACCCACTGACCATCAAAGAGGTCAAGCCCGGGTTGGTACATGAGGATGAACGCTTTACCGTCACCTGCCTGCCCCTGGTCCACCGGATTCCCTCTTACGGCTATGCCGTTACCGAGAAGCCCCAGCCGGGCCATTTCGATGTCGAGGCTGCCCAGAAGCTGGGCGTTCCAGCCGGGCCGCTCTACGGGCGCTTGAAGCGCGGCGAATCCATCACCCTGCCGGACGGTACCCTGGTGGATGGCGCGACCCTGGTCGGGCCTCCCATAAAGGGCCGGAAAGTGGTCTACTGCTGCGATACGGTCTACTGCGAAAACTCGGTCCAGCTTGCCCGTGACGCCGATGTGCTGATTCACGAGGCGACCTACGCCGGGGACGACCTGGATTTAGCGGTGCGGGGCGGCCATTCGACCGCGACTCAGGCCGCACTCGTAGCCCGCCAGGCCGGGGTAACGGCCCTGATTATGACCCATTTCAGCCCGCGCTACGAAGGCGGCAATGTCGAGGGACCCGGCATGGCGCGTCTTGAGGCCGAAGCCCGCAATACTTTTGCCAATTCTTATATCGCGAACGATTTTTGGTCCTTTGATATTCCAAGGAAGGCTTGAAAGACTTGCTAGACGGCAATCTTAAAACCCCTACCCAGTTTTACCGCGAAATCCTGGAAGCGCTCCAGGCGGGCGGCATGGGCCTGACTTCCGACATTGACGGGACTCTCAGCCCCATCGCGGCTAGCCCTTCCGAATCGTTTGTACCGGAAGGGGTCCGGACAGCCCTGGCAAAGCTGCACGCTTCCGGCAAACTCAAGCTGGTCGCCATGATTTCGGGCCGCAGCCCCATCGACGGCCGCCGCCTGGTCGGGTTGCCGCAGTTGTTCTACCTGGGTAACCACGGTATGGAAGCCCTCGAACCCAATCGCGATAACCCGGTCCCGGCCCCACCGGTCGTGCGGTACAAGCCGCTGGTGGCCGCCGCCCTGGACTTCACGCGCCATAAGTTGCTGGCCCTCCCCGCCGACCACTTTGGCTTTAGTGGCGAGTCTACCACTCCGCCTGGTCAGGAAGCCGCCCTGCTTTTCGAGGACAAGGGCCTGACAGCCTCGATTCACTACCGGCTTTGTCCCAACCCGGTGCTGGCCCGGCAGGCGGTCGTCAGCGCGGTCCAGGAAGCCTGTACCAATACCGGCCTGATTATCAGCGAGGGGCGCATGGTGGTCGAAATCCGCCCCCCGGTCGAAATAAACAAAGGCACCGCCCTGTACGACCTGTCCAGGCAGTACGGCCTGAAAAGCCTGGTCTTCCTGGGTGACGACCTGACCGATGTGGATGCCTTTTTAGCCCTGCGCAAGCTGGAACAGGAGGGCGGAGGCTTCCAGAAAGGCTTCGCGATTGGCGTTAAAAGCCCTGAAATGAACCCAAAGGTCCACGAATCGGCTGACTTCCTGGTGGACGGTGTACCCGGCGTACAAGCCTTCCTGACCTGGCTGGCGGAGCAGGTTTAGTTTTGCCAGCTAATGCCGCCCTATTACCCGCTACTCATCCGCTATAACCCTACCACGCCTCTTTCCAGACCTTTCCTCATTTTCACCAGGTCTAACCGCGCCAGTCTAAACTTTTGCATAATTATAGGAAGTATCCTTCCAGGTATGTCATCCTGAATACTCCGTAAACTAAATTTTGCCATTAAAGCTGTTTTCCAGGAAAGGTTACCAACTTGCCATAGCATCAGGCCACTGCACTGGCGCGGCCGCTACCCCCGGGTACCTCGCTCCGGCTTAAAAAGGCAGGACTTTGAATAAGGACGGGCAAGTAAAACCCGGCCCCAAAATAACCGTCAAATCGTAAACTACTGCGTAATAAAATACAGGCTAAGAATCATTTTGAGCAACGAATAAAGGAGTTATTAACTTGGTAGTACCAGAAAACCCCCAGAGTAATAATTCATCCGGTTCCAACGAGGCCGCCCTGCAGGAAATTTGCCGCGCGGTCCTGGGAGGCCGCCGCCTGGTAATTGCCAGCAACCGCGGCCCGGTAACGTACGAAAAAAGTGAAAACGGCGAACTGACCGCCAAACGAGGTAGCGGTGGGGTCGTGACTGCCCTGAGCTCGCTGACCAACTATACCCCCCTGACCTGGGTTGCCGCCGCCCTGAGCGAGGCCGACCGCGAGATTGCCAACCTTCCACCGGAAGAACTGCCCCCGGCCGCCCAACCGGAAGCCAATTTACGCCTCCGCTTTGTCAATATTGACGAAGACAGCTTTGATAAATACCTGAACGTAATCAGCAATCCCTTGCTCTGGTTCGTCCAGCACGAAATGAACGACCTGCTTTTGGAGGAACGCGAAACGACCAGCGAAATGTGGGTGGCCTGGCGCGAAGGCTATGTCCGGGCCAACCGCGAGTTTGCCGGGATTGTCAGCCAGGAAACCAACCGGGGCGACTCGGCCGCATACGCCATATTTCACGATTACCAGCTATACCTGGCCCCGGCTATCCTGCGACAGGAACACCCCGGCCTGACCATGATGCATTTCACCCACATTCCCTGGCCCGGCCCTGAAACCTGGCAAAACCTGCCCCGCACCTGGGTCCGCACTATCTGCGAATCTCTCCTGACCTGCGACATTGTCGGCTTTCAGACCAAAAGCGCCGTGAAAGCTTTTGCCGATACTTGCCGGGCCTTTGTCGAGGGTATAACCATCGAGGAGGACGGGCAGGGTTTTGTGAACATTGTCAGGCTGAGCCAGGGCGGGGCAAAATACTATACCTGGGTGCGGGCTTACCCTATCTCAATCGAACCCCAGGAAGTCCTCAAGGTCTATCACTCGCCCGAAGCCGAAGAGTGGAAGGTTAAGCTGGCCGGCGAACTGGGCCAGTATGAAAAGCTAATCGTGCGGGTGGACCGCCTCGACCCTAATAAAAATGTCTACAGCGGGTTCGAGTCGTACCGGCAGATGTTAAAAGATCACCCCGCCCTGCACGGTAAGGTAGTCTTTCTGGCCCTGCTGGTGCCGACCCGCGAGAGCGTGCCGGAGTACGCCCAGTACAAGGACCAGACCTTTGAATTGATGGACCAGATCAACCGGGAGTTCGGCCGCGAAGGCTGGCAGCCGGTCCACAATATTTACGGCAACGACTACGCCCGGGCGCTGGCGGCGCTGAGTATGTCCGATGTGGTGCTGGTAAACTCGCTTGCCGACGGTATGAACCTGGTCGCGAAAGAGGCCGTAATCGTCAGCGAAAAAGACAGCGTCCTGGTCCTTTCGAACAATACCGGGGCCTGGGAAGAAATGGGCGACCACTCCATCGGGGTTGACCCTGACGACATCGAGGGTACAGCCCGGGCCATGGTTACGGCCCTGGAAATGCCCGCCGCCGAAAAAGCGGCCCGCAACCAGGCATTGCAAGAGATTATCTATAAGAACGATCTCTCCAACTGGCTCGCCAGCCACCTTTCGGACCTCGGCAAGTTCGA
>JAQBPB010000056.1 GCA_028287745.1 Chloroflexota bacterium | reverse complement strand
AATCAGGTTTCATTACTATCGGGACTCTCGCAGACTTTTGACCTGAACCCTTCCAGTGTATTCTATTAGAATAGTCGATTGCAACAAGCATAACATAAAAAGGTAGCGTTGTGGGAAAAGTTTAGATTCCTTCATTAGCCGGGTATCCCGGCTTTTTCCAGGGGGGAACTTTGGGTTGCCTGGCAAATCGTTTATTAAAATTTTCTAAATGGCGAAATTAATGCATAGGGGGAAATAACTAAAAAATTCCTGGTGTAAAGTAAATACCCTTACTTTACAGGCGGTGGTAGGGGTGGGACACCCTAGCCTAATTTTATGCCGGTCAGGTTTGGAATGGCGATAGCGCCAGGGTCTTCTTTAAGTCGTAACAACCGGCAGATTTTGGGCTGCGCTGGCCGGGGTAGCCGCCAGGTCAGCGTAACTGATGCCTTCCGGCAGGATATGTTTGTAATCCCGGCGGAAATAAATTAGCGGTTGGGTGTTGCGTGCTATCGTGGCGTTATTCACTTCGCCGGTTAATATGACATGGTCACCTCCTGGAAACCGGTTAACCAAACGGCATTCGATGGTGGCTAACGCCCCGGCCAGGAGTGGTACACCGGTAGAGCTTAGCCTGTAAGGTATTTCGTTGAACTTAGAAAGCGACCGGGTGGCGAAATGGCGGGACAACCATTCGCCACTTTCGTCCAGGATATTGATGCCGAAATCTTGCGCCTGCTCGATCAAATCCAGGCAATAAGAAATTTGATTCACACATACCAGCACCATCGGCGGCTCTAGCGAAAGCGAACAAAAAGAACTGACCGTCATTCCGTGGCATATGTCAGCATGTTTAACGGTTAAAACTACTACTCCGGAAGCAAATTGGCTAAGTACTTGCCTGAAATTGGCCTGGTCTAGTGTCATAACAAATTCCTTTTCAATCGGTGAAGTTATCCGGTATACACCGGGAGCTTGCTCCAAAAGTAAAATATTCAGATTAAAGACTGCTTCAAATGACCGGGAAACCTGAATTAATACCTTTTCATACCCGTCAAAGTACTTTATAGCTCCTTAAACGCTCTTTATAGGACACTCGGCTATGAAACCGCCGGGTGAATACCTTGTAATTGGCTTGCTTTCACTATTTCATACCGGGTTTAGAAACAGCAATCATAATTGTTTTAACGGCAAGCCCGGGTTTAACCCGGCGTTCCGGCCCAATCATGGCCCTTTAAGGCACGGTATACTCCTGGAGTTAATTGTGGATACATCAATACTGGACCTCACTATAATTATTGTTAACTGGAATACCCGGCAACTCTTGCTGGATACCCTGGCCTCGGTCTATGCTAACCCACCCGGCGACCCCGCTAGCTTTGAAATAATCGTGGTGGATAACGGTTCTACGGACGGCAGTCTCGCCGCTGTAATTCAGCATTTTCCGCAGGTCCGGCAAATAGCCAACCAGGCTAACCGGGGGTTCGGTCCGGCCAATAACCAGGGTCTGGCAATCGCCAGGGGCCGCTACAGCCTGCTGCTCAATAGCGATGTAATCGTGCAGCCTGGCAGCCTGGCCCGGGTACTTGGGTTTATGGAAAATAACCCCGGGGTCGGGCTGTGCGGTATCCAGGTGCTGAACCCGGACGGCAGCTTCCAGGGTTCTTACGCGCCCTATCTAAATTTATGGCGGGAGTTGCTGGTGGTTTCAGGGGTGGGCAGGCGCTTGCTCAAACGGCCCTACCCCAGTTATAGGGCCGACCAGAGCCAGACCACCCGGCCGGTCCAGACCATCCAGGGGGCCTTTATGTTCGCCCGGACCGCCGCTTTGCGGGAAATAGGCTGGCTGGATGAACAGTTTTTTATGTATGGCGAAGAAAATGATTTGAGCCAGCGCCTGGAGCGTAAAGGCTGGCAAACTTATTACCTGGCGGATACCAGCATAATTCACCTGGGCGGGCAAAGCAGCCGCAAAAATTGGACTAAGATGACCTGGCAATTACAAAAGAGTAAAGTGCTGCTGTTCCGAAAATATTATGGGCGGCGCGTGGCCCTGGGCTTTAAACTGCTGATTAGCCTGGCAGTCCTGGTAAAATATGGTATTGCGCAGGCTAAACAGTTCGGGAGAAGTAGCCTAAAACCGGTTATCGCGCCGCCCGGCCCCACTCGCCAGGGCTGGTTTAGTTGGTCCGAATTTCGTCAGTTCTGGAGCATCTGAAAGTTACCCCGTACCTGGCGGACTGTTCCAACTTAACCGCTTAAACCTCGCGTCTTCAGGGCTGGCCGGGAATCCCCGGCAAACTAAACCAGAACCGGCTGCCCTGGCCTATTTCACTTTCCACTCCGCTAGAACCTCCCTGTAACTCGACCAGTTCGCGGGTAATACTCAAACCCAGGCCAAACCCGGTCCGGTAAATCCCTGCGGTGTCTTTTACCTGGAAGCGCCGTTCGAAAATCAGAGCCTGGTTTTCGAGCCTGATGCCCGGTCCCTGGTCGATTATCTCGACCCGGTAATTGTCTTCGACCTGGCGCAGTTCCACTATGACTTGGCTGCCGGCGGGTGAAAATTTAAATGCGTTAGTCAGAAAGTTAACCAGAATTTGTTGCAAGCGGTTTTCGGCTCCCAGCACCATACATTCGGGCCCTTCCAGGTTGCACCCTACCAGGGTAGTGTGAGAAGTCTGGCCCAGCAGGCTGAACTGGTTAAAAGTTTCCCGGACCACTTTACGCAAATCTACCGGCTTCAAATCAACATCCAGTTGAAGGCGCCCTAGCTGGGAGTCACACAATAAATCCTGCAATAGTACCTGGGCTTGCTTTACTCCGGCGGTAGCTGCCGTAAGGTAGTCGTGTTGGGTTCCGCTGATATCACCGGCGCGTTCCTGGAGCAAATAACTTATGAAACTGGAGGCTACCTGTAAAGGATTATTCATTTCATGCGCGATTGAGGCTATAAACTCGTTTAACTGCTCGTTCTCCTGACTAACTTGCTCACATAGCCGGGCTAATTGCTGTTCCGTGCTGTGGGCCGCCTTTAGCTCTTGTTCCAGGCAGTTTACTTTGCCAAGTAAAGCGGAATACTTTTCTTCCCCTGTCGTATCATATACGGGTGAAAGGGCCGTAATCGGTAAATAGAAGGGTGTTGCTGTCATACTGTTACTACCTTCTTCCTGCGCCAATTGACCAGCTGGAAATTAAATAGTGACCTGCTTAACCTCAGCAGGTTTGCACATTCGATAACCACTCCCTATTACGGTTTCTATATACTGGGGCCGGGCCGGGTCGATTTCCAGCTTTTTACGCAAACGCCGGATGTAAACGTCTACAACATTACTGGCCCCGCCGTAATCGTAGCCCAGGGCGATTTCCGCAATCCGTGACCGCTTCAACACCAGACCTACGTTTGACATAAGGCAGCTTAAAATTTTCATCTCGGTGGGGGTAAGCTGAATCACTTGCTTGCCACGTATCTTAAGTTTCAACTCACCCACATTCAGTTCAAGGTCGCCCACCTTGATATGGTCCTGGACCAGGTGGTGTTGCATATAACTGCTGCGGCGTAAGACCGCTTTAACCCGCTCTATAAGCTCGTTGAACTCATAAGGCTTGACGATGTAGTCATCGGCTCCGAACTTGAAGCCGGTCAACTTGTCCTGCAAGGTGTCGCGTGAGGTAAGCAAAATGATGGGAATATGGGATTCTTCCTCCATAATCTGGCGGCAAAAGGTAAACCCGTCGCCATCCGGTAATGAAACATCCAGAATGATCAAATTTGGAGTATCGTAGATTAATGCAGTCCGGGCGGCTCGAATGCTCTCGGCCATATTTATTACAAACCCTTCACCTTCAAGTAAAACACTCAGCATCTTCCTGGATAATGGTTCATCATCAACAACAAGGATATTCATGATACTACCTCATATAAACGCATATAAGTGGGGTCCAAGCCGTATTGCCAGGGTAATTAATTTTAGGAAAGGCAAAAACAACTGCCATAACAATTCTTAGTTGTAGTGCAGCTTGAAATAAGGTTACAAACTTTTCTTAATAACCTGATTACAATACGATCAACAATGTGGGTTAATAAAACTGATAGTCTCACTCAAACTATCAAAAATTAGCCTTTTATTTATGAGTTGAAAAGATTAGGTAATTCCCTCAGAATCAATTATTAAAATATCGCTCTAGCAACTTATACCTGGGTCAGTTACAGGTTGCTGAATAGGTGACTTATAAACATTGAATAGTAATTAAGTTTTGCTTGTGTAGGTTCCTGGTGAAGGATTTGATTTAGAACCTGGATAAAATTACCAGCTTTAAGGGTTTAAGTTGCTGATTAGAAGTAATGTGAGGCGTTCAGGTAACCTACTTTGTGAGAATTTGACAGGATTTTACCAAATGATAAACCTTAAAATTATTGTGTTACGCTAAATATATCTAGTACTTTTTACTCAGGTATATCTAGTACTCTATGTTTAGTTTGTAAGTCTTTTGTATAACATTTTCAAATAATTGTCAAGGGGCAATTTCATCTTTTTTTTATTAAAATAAAAATACTATTTATAAGATTGTTATCTTCGTGAAAGAATAAGTGTAAGTAATAAACTACTTCTGTAAGTTTACAAAGGGCAAAAGAAGGGTTTTAAGGCCGGTTTACCCAGGCATAACGTTTTTCCGGGGGATTCGCTTGCATATTCTTTATGTATTCCTGTTTTTAGCCGCCATCTGGCAATTTCCTCAATCTTGCATCTTTTTCTAAACATTAATCTACCTGACCTGGGATTTCCCCTATTTTTAATATCTAAAAGGTATAAATGCTAATAACTGGCCTTATTGTATAGATTTTTTTGAACTTAATAAAAATCATTCAGATGAAAATAGAAGGAGAATTCTTTGAAAATTGTAGTGACTGGCGGGGCCGGATTTATCGCCTCCCACATCGTGGATCTTTACCTGGCACAAGGGCATGAGGTTATTGTAATAGACAACCTGTGGGAAAAAGGCGGCGGGAAACGCCAGAACCTTAATCCGGCGGCCCGGTTTTACGAGCTGGATATTCGCAGCCCTGAAGCCGCGAAAATAATTCTAAGCGAAAAACCGGAAGTGGTTAACTTGCATGCCGCTCAGCACTCCGTGAAGATTTCAACGGATTTGCCGGGACTGGATGCGGAAGTTAACGTTGTTGGAATGCTTAATCTTTTGGAAGCTAGCCTGCAAGCGGGCACCCGCAAAGTTATTTTCGCCAGTAGTGGGGCAACTTACGGTCCGCCTCAACATCTCCCGGTTACCGAACTCACGCCCCAGCACCCGGTATCGCCCTACGGTATCACTAAAATGGTTATGGAACACTACTTACGCTATTACCAGCTTGAAAAGGGGCTGGACTACACCATCTTCCGTTACGGCAACATCTATGGTCCCCGGCAAGACCCTAACGGCGAGGCGGGCGTGATTTCTATTTTTGCCAGGCGCATCCTGAACGGCGAACCGGTGCGGATTGACTGGGATGGTCAGCAGGAAAAAGATTACCTCTATGTTGGGGATGTCGCCGAGGCGAATTTGAAGGCTCTCACGGGGGGCGACAACGAAATTTTCTGCCTCGGTAGCGGCCTGGGCACTTCCGTAAATGAGCTTTACAGGCGGTTGAGCCGGATTGCCGGGAACCAGGTCCCGGTAGTACGCGGCCCCAAAAGACCGGGCGATATTTACCAGGCTTATTTCGACTGCACCAGGGCTCACCAGCTCCTGGAGTGGCAGCCCCGCGTTGACCTGGACGAAGGTTTAAGACGGACGGTTGCATTTTTCGCCCCGGAAGTCCCGGCCCAGGCGGCCTTTACAGGTTAAACCGCCACCGGCCCGCCTGGCAAAATGTAGCTTTACAATCTGCTTTTCCGGGATTTTCGCTGAAAAATGTGTCACCCGAATCAAAAACATTTTCATAATGCTATCACCGGCAAACCTTAAATTATTTATACAAGCTATAGGGGTCTGCTTGAAATAAATCTGTCTGTTTCCCGGGCAAAGCTCTAATATTGACGGGACACGCGAACCTTGTGGCGGCTTACTCCGGTAATTGCCGGTATTGCTCGGGAAACCTGGCTGGCGCCTTTAGCCAGACCAGGGTTTATCCGGGCTCCAGACCTTACTTCAGCAAGGGTTGGTATTTACCAAACCTAAAAGGACTGCAAAAAAGTGGGCATGCATGATTAGAGCGTTGCAAATAGCTAAAGCTGGCTTAAAAGATAGCAATGTTGCTATACAACCTGTACTGCGCGCAACCGAAACTCCCCGGGAACGGCCAAAAATTTTAATCTTGACCCAGGTATTTCCCTATCCACCGGACGCCGGGCCAAAAATCAAAACCTTCAGCCTGATTAAATTCCTGGCCCAGGACTATGCCATTACCCTGGTTTCTTTCGTCAGGCCGGATAACACCCCGGAGCATGTCCAGGCGCTGATGGCTTATTGCGAAGAAGTCCACTGTGTCCCCATGCGGCGGGACCGCTGGCGCGATGGGCTGGCCTTGTTGCGCAGTCTTATATCCTCCCGGCCCTTTCTGATTGTGCGCGACCAATCCGGCCGGATGACCGCTACCCTCAACGAACTGGTCAGGTGCAACACTTTTGCCGTAATCCATGCCGATCAGCTTAATATGGCTCAATTCGGCTTGCCACTACCGGCCAAAGCCCACTTGCTGGACCAGCATAACGCGGTCTGGAAAATTATTGACCGGCTGCGCCAGGGCGAAAAAAACTGGCTGAAACGGCTGCTGATGGAGCTGGAAACGGTCAAGCTGCGCCGTTACGAGCGGGGAATCTGCCGCCTTTTCGATGCTGTCCTGACCGTTAACCAGCAGGATGCCCGGGCGTTGGACCTGGATTGCCATGTCATTCCAATTGGGGTGGATGCCGCCGGGACGGTTCCCTTAAAGCTGGCACCGGGTTCGCTAAACCTGGTAAGCCTCGGGACAATGTTTTATCCGCCCAATGTTGAAGGGGCTGTATGGTTCGCGACGGAAGTTTTCCCGCTGATCCTGGCTGTAGAACCGGCCGCCACTTATACCATAATCGGTCCGCGCCCACCGGCGGCAATTTATGATCTAGCTCGCCACAATCCTAATATCCGGGTTACCGGGTATTTGCCCGAACTGCGCCCCACGTTGGAGGGCAGCGCCGGTCTGGTTGTGCCGCTGCTTTCGGGGGGCGGCATGCGGGTTAAGATCCTGGAGGCGCTGGCCCTGGGCCTGCCGGTTATTTCTACGAGCATCGGGGCGGAGAGTATCCGGTTGGAAAACGAAAAGACCGCCTTGCTGGCAGATACGCCGGAGGATTTTGCCCGGGCCTGCCTGAAACTTATGACCGGCCCGGGCCTGCAGGCGCAATTGGCAAGGGCCGGTCGCCAGTTGGCCCTGGAACTCTATGACTACCGCCGGGCTTATGCGCCCTTGCGGGAAGTTTATTCCCAGCTGATCCTTTCTGAAACAAGCTAGATTAAGACAAGCTCCCACAAGGAAGGATTAGAAATGCGCGCAAAAATTGTTAAATTTAGAAAAAGTAAATCCAGAGCCATTTTAGCCGGATTTGGGGTGGGAAAAATGAAACATTCTACAGACACAGTAACCTATAAGAGCCCGGAAGCTCCTTCTTCGCTTGAATTCGATGGGCAGGAGTTAAAAATGTTTATTCATAGCACTGCCGAAGTTTCTCCAAAAGCTATTATTGGGGCAGGTTGCCGTATCTGGAACCAGGCCCAAATCCGGGAGCAGGCGACCCTGGGTAAGCAGTGCATCGTGGGCAAGGATGTTTATATTGACCGGGATGTCGTGGTCGGGGATTACGTAAAAATACAGAACCAGGCCCAACTCTTCCGGGGAGTGGTAATCGAGAGCGGCGTCTTTATCGGGCCGCGAGTCTGCTTTACCAACGACAACTTTCCGCGCGCAATCAATACCGATGGCACCTTAAAGAACGACAATGAATGGGAATTGGAACTAACTTTTGTAAGTTACGGCGCTTCCATCGGGGCCGGGGCGATTATCCTGCCGGGCCTGAAAATCGGCGCTTACGCGATGATTGGGGCCGGGGCGGTCGTTACCAGAGATGTGGCCGACCACCAGTTGGTCGTGGGCAACCCGGCCCGGCCTCACGGCTATGTCTGCCGTTGCGGCAACCGGTTGCAGCTAAATTCCCGGGCGGTAAGCTGGCAGTGCAAAATCTGCCGGGAAAATTATATTTTTAATTCGTGAGAGGTTTACCAGCATATGACAGTTATTGAAACGAAAGCGCCTATACCGGTTGCCCGGCCCTTTATCGGTCAGGAAGAAAAGGAAGCCGTACTACGGGTAATGGCCTCCGGCCAACTGGCCCAGGGCAAGGAAGTAGCCGCTTTCGAGGCCGAATTTGCCCTGGCCTGTGGGGTGGGCTATGCGGTAGCCGTCACCAACGGGACCACCGCCTTGCACCTGGCGCTGCTGGCCCACGGTATCGGCCCCGGCGACGAAGTAATTACCAGTTCATTCAGCTTCATTGCAACCGCCAATTCAATTCTCTATACCGGGGCCAGGCCGGTATTTGTGGATATAGAACCGGACTCTTTCAACCTGGACCCGGCCCTGGTGGCGCAGGCAATCACTCCCCGCACCAGGGCCATTATGCCGGTGCATCTTTTTGGACAACCCGCCCGGATGGGCCGGTTGCTGGAAATTGCCCGCCAGCACAACCTGGCGGTCATCGAGGATGCCTGTCAGGCGCACCTGGCCGAAACGGAAGGTAAAAAAGCCGGTAGTTTCGGCACCGGGTGCTTTAGCTTTTACCCCACTAAAAATATGACCAGCGGCGAAGGCGGCATGATCACTACCAACGACCCGGCTATCGCCGATAAAGCCGCTATTATGCGGGCCCACGGGATGCGCCAGCGCTATTATCACGAAATAACCGGCTATAACTACCGGATGACTGACCTGCACGCGGCAATTGGCCGGGTGCAACTGGGGCGGTTGCCCGGTTGGAATGTCCAGCGCCAGGCCAATGCCGCCTACCTGAACGCGCGCCTGGCGGAACTGGAAGCCCGGGTGGTTTGCCCGGTAGTAACCGCGAATTCCAGCCATGTCTACCACCAGTATACCGTCCGGATTCAGCCCGATAGTGCCGTGAACCGGGATGCCTTGCGTATTTTGCTGGACCAGCAGGGTATAGGCAGCGGTGTGTATTACCCGGTACCGATTCACCGGCAGGCGGTCTACCAGGAAAGGGGTTATGACGATTATCTGCCCCTGACCGAACAGGCCGCGGGCGAAGTCCTTTCTCTACCGGTCTATCCGGGGCTTACCCTCCAGGAACTGGAATTTATTGCCCGGACAGTCGCCGGGGCTACCAGACCGGGACCGGCTAATTAGAGCCGGTCTTCTTTCGATTGCCAGGCAGGAGAATTACAGTGCGAGTATTATTTATCACCCCTTACCTTCCCAATCGTCTACGTACCCGGCCCTTTAACCTCTTAAAACAGCTAGCCGAGCGGCACGAAATTACCCTTCTTTCACCGGTGTTTAACGCGCAGGAGCGCTGCGAAGCTCAACAATTGCAACAGACTCTGCCTGACCTGGTGGTAACTACGGTATTTTGTGCAAAACTAACGAGCCTTGCCCGTGGTTTACGGGCCGGTTTGGGCCGCCGGTCCATGCAGGCTCATTATTGCTACAGCCCGGCCCTGGTAAAGACCGCCCGGTATTTGCTTGAAGCCGGCCACTACGACCTGATTCACATCGAACATTTCCGGGCCGCCTATCTTGGCCGGGAGTTGGCTTTTTCGGGCGTACCCATCGTCTATGACGCGGTCGACTCGATTTCGCTCCTGGTAGAACGGACTTTGCGGCATGGGCCGCTCAAACAGCGCCTGGTTAGCTGGCTGGAACTGGCCCCAACCCGCCGGTATGAAGGTGAATTAATCTCGGAGGGCTATTTCGAGCAGGTTTGCGCCACCAGCCGCGAAGACGCGGCCGCCCTGGAAAAACTGGCCGGTCTTAAAAGTGGTGGCGAACAGGTAAAGATAATACCCAACGGGGTAAATACGGCTGAGTTCGCGCCGCCACTTCCCGGAACCCGGCGCGAACCGGCCACGGCTATCTTTACCGGTAAGATGAGCTACCATTCCAACGCGGCGGCGGCCCGGTACCTGGTCAAAGAAATCTGGCCGCGCGTACGCCTGGCCCGCCATGACGCCAGGCTCTGGATAGTGGGCAGCCGCCCGCCAGCAGACTTGCTGGCTTACTCCGGGCGAAATGGCATCGAGGTCACCGGTTACGTGCCGGACCTGGCCCTATATTTAAACCGGGCCACCCTGGCGGTAGCGCCCCTGGTCTACAGCGTCGGTATCCAGAACAAAGTCCTGGAAGCCCTGGCCTGTGCCACGCCGACCATCGCCAGCGACCAGGTGAGCCGGTCGGTCAATGTTATAAGCGGCCGGGATTTGTACCTGGTGCCTGCCGGACAACCGGCGGCTTTTGCCAGACAAATCATTGAATTATTCGAAAATCCGGAGCAGGCGGCCGCTATAGGCCAGGCTGGCCGGGATTTTGTATTGCGGGAACACACCTGGCCGGAAGCTTCCCGGCAACTGGAAGCACTCTGGACGGCTGTCCGGGCCAACCCGGCGGCTTTTGTCAGGGCGGTTTCTTAAAGGGCCGCCACCGGACCCTTCAAAATGCCCCTATTTATAGTTTACTCGCCGGTTTTTGTAATAAATAAGAGGAGATAGGCCTGTGGCACTCTCGTATGAAACTTCACATGACCTGCCGCTGCCCCTGGCTACCCGCTATGTCAAGCCCCTGACCCTGCGCAGGCGTTCGCGCCAGCGCGTCCTGGAAATAGGCGGGCTGATGCTGCTGGATGCGGCGGCCCTGGTAATCAACTTCGCGCTGGTCTTCTTGCTGCGCTTTAAAGTATTCGGTTTCTTTTACGTGCCTACTGGCTCGGTGTTGCGCTTTTACTCCGAGTTAGTTTTCTGGATTACCCCGGCCTTTATCGGGGTTTTTGCCATATACCGGCTTTACAGCTTGCGGGTGCTGCACGGCGGCACGACCGAATACCGGCGGGTTGTTTCGGCCTGTACCTTTGCCATAATGGTGTTGCTTATTATGAGCTTTTTCCTCGATGAAAAACTGGTAATATCGCGGGCCTGGCTTTTAATGGTCTGGGTCAGCACTATTTTAACCATCTGTATTTCCCGCTTTTTAGCCCGGCGCGTGCTTTATTTCTTGCGGTTGCACGGCTACAGCATCGGGCTGACCAGGGTGCTTTTTATTGGAGCAAACTCCGAAGTCCAGCAGGTCGCCGAGCAGTTGACCGGGGGGCGTAATCATCCCGGCCTGGAGATTATCGGTTTCGCCGGGGACCGCCGGAGCAACGGCGAGCGGGCAAGCGGCCCGGCCTCTAGCTGGGAAAACCAGCGCAAAATTGGTCCGGCCTGGCCCTGGCCCTGGCTCGGCTTGCCGGAAACCGTACGCGAAATTGTCGAAACCAAAAATGTGGACGAGGTTATCATTGCCAGCACCGCCATCTCGCCGCAGGAGTTGTTTGAGGTAACACGCGCCCTGACTACAAGTAGGGCCCAGATCCGGTTGTCCCCCAGCCTCTACCAGATTCTAACCACCGGGCTGGAAGTCCAGGAAATAAATGGCGTGCCGCTGGTGACGATCAGTAAAGTTCGTATTACGGGTATGAATGCTTTCTTGAAAAGGTTTATGGATATCGTGACATCCCTGGCGGTCTTACTGGCCTTTTCGCCGGTGCTTGTGGGGCTGGCCTTGCTGATCAAGCGCGACTCGCCCGGCTCCATCTTTCACCGCAGGCAGGTGGTCGGGCAGGGCGGGAAAGTCTTTAATGCCTACAAGCTGCGTACCATGGCGGTGAACGGTGATGCAATCCTGGCCGCCCGGCCTGAATTATTGATCGAGTTGAACCGCTACGGCAAGCTCAAAGATGACCCCCGGATTACCGGGTTGGGCCGCTTCCTGCGAAAGACCAGCCTGGACGAACTGCCCCAGCTAATCAATGTGCTGCTCGGGCAGATGAGCCTGGTGGGGCCGCGCATGATTACCTACCAGGAAATGAACAAATTCGGCCGCTGGCAGTCGAACCTGCTGACGGTCAAGCCCGGCCTGACCGGCCTCTGGCAAATCAGCGGCCGCTCGAATTTAAGCTACGCTGACCGGGTCAGGCTGGATATGCACTACATCAAAAACTATAGCCTGTGGAGTGACTTGTGTATTTTATTTCAGACGGTCCCGGTGGTCATGAAAGGCACCGGGGCTTATTAGACGGCCCGCCGGGGTAGCCCTGAAAATCCCCCATTAAAAATAATACTTCAATAACCAAAGCCCGCTACTAACGGGCCTTTTTTTGTTTATGGCCGGGGTGTCCGTAAGTTAAGGCCATGTTTAAATCTTTTAACCCCCCACGATTAGTCTTTCACAGGCTTGTTATTGCTCGTTCATAGAATTCTAGTGTACTCACCCTGATTACCTGAAGCGAATTTAGAGCTAATGAAAAATTTAACAGTCTATATCCAGAGCCAGGCGGGAAGCCTGGCCGATTATCTAAAACAAGAAGTGGTCCTGGGCCTGGCCAGCCAGATACCCAGTTTACCGGGAATTGCCCTGCGCAGCCTGCTCTACCGAGCAATTATGCGGCTGGAGGCAACAGTCGCCATAGAAGCCGGGGTCAGGCTGCGCTTTACCAGAAACATTCACCTGCACCAGGGAGTCTACGTCGATCATGGGGTCTATATGCACGCGACACCGGGCGGTATTGAGGTCGGTGAAAAAACTTTCCTGATGCACCATGCCGAATTGCATGTCTACAACTTTCGAAACTTACCCAACGCCGGGATCAAAATCGGGCGGCAGTGCATCATAGGCGAGTTCAGCGTCATCCGGGGCCAGGGCGGCGTAACGATAGGCGACTCGGTCCTGTTCGCTCCCCTGGTGCAGGTACTGGCGGTCCAGCATCGCTACGGCGATACGACCAGGCCGGTAATGGACCAGGGTATCAGTGCCAGGGGCATCCAGATAGGCGATGGAGCCTGGTTGGGTGCCGCTTGCATCGTGCTGGACGGCGTGAAGATTGGTAAAGGCGCGATTATCGGGGCCGGGGCGGTCGTCACCAGCGACATCCCCGACCACTGTATTGCGGTTGGTTCACCGGCCAAAGTTGTCCGCAACCTTGTCACCCAGCCACTGGACCCGTCCAGGCTAGCTGAACTGGAACTGGGGACACCCGCCATTTTTCAAACCACCAAAACATAAAGAATTTTGAGTTGACTGCGCCGGTAGCAAGCCCCGGCGTGGGTTGGCCGGGTTGTTCCGGCCTGGGCGTGGGGCCAATTACTTTATGGCCCTTACCCAAAGACCCTGGCTTTTTTATGAGTTTAAGACCGGACAACCAACTTTTAACAACGCTTCTTATTATTCAGGGCTTTAGCCTGGCATAGACGCTTTGGGTTCAATTTCCCTGGGGCGATAGTCATATATTTTGTTTTTGAAATGAGGTAACAATAGATGGCAGATAGAAGAGTAGTCATCTTGGGAGCAGGCCCGGCCGGACTGGGTGCTGCCTATAAGTTAACCCAGAAGGGGTTCGAACCGGATGTCATTGAGCTGAAACCCTACGTAGGCGGCATGGCCCACACTCAACGCAGTGACGGCTATCTCTGGGACTTCGGGCCGCATCGCTTCCATACGACCAACCCGGCGATTATCCAGGAGGTGCGCAATCTTATCGGGGAGGAACTGGAAGAACGCTTCCGCAAAACACGGGTCTTTTTCTGGAAGCATATGTACGACTACCCCCTGAACGCCGGGAACCTGCTGAAAAGTTTGCCCTGGCACGTGGCAATCCAGTGTTTCCTGGATTTTGCCTACACTGTCGCCAAAAACAAAATCAAACCGCCTGCGGACGATAATTTCGAAGCGTGGGTAGTGAACCGCTTCGGCCGCCGGTTATACGACATCTATTTCGGCCCTTATACGGCCAAAGTGTGGGGCCGCGACCCCAAGAAGCTTTCGAGCAGTTGGGCGGCGCAGCGGGTGGCGGTGGTGGACCTGTGGGACTTAACTTTACGCACCCTGGGCTTGCGCAAGGGCGACAACAATTTCCATCATACCGAATACAAGGATTTATTCTGGTATCCCCGCCGGGGCGTAGGCTCCATTTCGGAAGCTCTCGCGGCCCGGGCCGAGGAAAAAGGGGCCCGGCTGCATCTACAGGCCCGCATGACCGAAATTCACCACGACGGCAAGCGTATCACCGAAGTAATCTACGAACAGAACGGCCAGACCCATATCCTGCCGTGCGATTACCTGGTGTCAACCGTACCCATCGGGATTTTGTTACGCAGCTTGCGCCCGGCCCCACCGCCGAACGTGATAGAAGCGGCCAGGAGCCTCAAGTTCAGGGCGATGATCTTTTTGTATCTCAAGCTGAATAAGCCGAGTGTTACGGACGACCACTGGATTTACTTTCCAGACCCGAAAGTTATCTTCAACCGGATTTCCGAGATGAAGAATTTCTCCAAAGAGTCCGCCCCTGAGGGTAAAGGCAGCCTCACCCTGGAGATTACCTGCGACCTGGGCGACGAAATCTGGAATACCCCGGAAGAAGAATTATACGAGAAAAGCATTGAGGGGCTGATTGAGGCAAAACTGATCAAACGGGAAGACGTGGTCGGCCATTTCTTTGAGCGGTTGCCCAATGCCTATCCCAGTTATGACCTTAATTACGAAGCCAACCTGGCTTTGCTGGCTTATCACCTGGGAAGTTTTGAGAACATTATCAGCGGTGGCCGCCAGGGCTTGTTCCGTTACATCAATACCGATCACGCCCTGGAAATGGGTTTTTGCGCCGCCGAGGAAATTGCTAACCAGGAAATCGGCAGCCGGGTAAACCGGGTCGGCGAAGGGCCGGTTTATTTCGGCTAGGTCACCCACTGGCCGGTCGAAGCAGGTACCGGAGTGTTAAACATTTTTTGGAATTGACCGGTCCGTGGGTTAAGCTCCGCGCCTGGCCCGGCTGATTGTACCAGGGTAAAGCAATTTACCTGGAAAGTTTTGGAGGAAAATATCGTGCCGCATATTGCTCAAAGACGCAGCATTTCACTTAACCTGGAACATAAAAGTATTTCAGATGTGGTGCCGCGTACTTATAACCTGGACTGCCTTTTTGTAAACCCACCCTCGCCGGATGGCGAAGTATTCATCCGGGATATTCACCGGGTAGGACGCCGCAGCCGTGAAAAGATGATCTGGCCCCAGGTTGAAATGGCGGGCCTGGCTGCCATGATTTACCCCGAGAAAAAGATTGAGCTGGTCGATTGTATTGCCGAGTACATGACCTGGCCCAAATTCGAATCTTTGCTCGAAGAGAGAAAACCCAGATACCTGGTCACGAACGTGACCGCGCCGACCCTGACCAACGATATGCGGGTTACCTTCCTGGCCCGCAAGTACGGTACTAAAACCATCGCCATCGGCAGCCACGTCACCCCGATGTGGAAAGAAACCATGAACGACTACCCTTCGCTCGACTTTATTCTGCGCTTTGAGCCGGAGGTAACGTTCCGGGAGTTAATACAAAACCTGGAAGAGGGCGTTACCGATTTCAGCCATATCCTGGGTCTGGTCTGGCGTAAGGACGGACAGGTTATTGATAACGCCAACCGGCCCAATATCGAAAATATGGACGACCTTCCCATGCCGCTCTACCACCTGCTGCCGCTGCAAAAGTACCGTATCCCCATGATTAAAGGGACTTACTGTTTCATCACTACCAGCCGGGGCTGCTCGGCAGGATGCCGCTTCTGTATCAAACACGTAATGTGGGATTTCTCGGTACGCAGTCACAGCCCGCAGCGGACAATTGATGAAATTTTGGAACTGCAGCGGCTGGGGGTCCGCAACATCCACTTCTACGCCGACCTGTTCACGGTCAAGCGCGATTATGTGATCGAATTGTGCAAGCTAATCATTGCCCAGGACGTCAAAGTGCATTGGACCTGCAACAGCCGGGTAGACTTCGTGGATGAAGAAATGCTGGAGCTGATGGGCAAGTCGGGCTGCTGGATGATTAGCTGGGGCCTGGAAAGCGGTAGTGAAACGGTCCTCAAACGGATGCACAAGGGCATCAAAGAGGAAAAGACCCGCCGCTCCCTGGCCACTTCCAAGAAGTTCGGCATCAAAAATTGGGGCTACTTTATCATCGGGATGCCCGGCGAAACGGAAGATACCATCAAGGAAACCATTAAATTTGCCAAGAGCCTGCCGCTGGATATCGCCCTGTTCCACATTGCGGTGCCTTACCCGGGGACGCCTTTCTACTATGAGGCGCTGGAAAACGGCTGGATCAATATGACCAAGTATGAAGATTTCGATATGGACCGCTCGACTGTCCTCAATTATCCCCATCTTTCGAGCGCTCAAATGGAGCAGTGGGCCAAACGGGCTTTCCGGGAGTGGGCTTTACGGCCCGGCCCGGCCCTGACCTTCCTCAAGAGTGCCAATAGCCTGGCAACCTTGAAAGATCTCCTGACTATCGGAGTCAGCCATTTCAAGTGGGTTGGCAACAGTAAAGACATCTAATATCCATTTCCTATCCATTTCCTATCCATTTCCTTTCCATTTCTATCGCCAGGGGCAGGTAGTTTTTAGAAACTACCTGCCCACCTAACTAAACAATAACCCTGTCGCCTGGGCCGGGTTGCCCTGAGAAGAAGCGGGGCCGCAAAGATTTACTCGGAATAAAAAATATTCATCTTAATGGAATTTAACGAAAATTAACCAGCCACTTTAGTAGGAGTATCAGCCAATGCGAGTCTTAGTTACGGGGGCCGCCGGTTTCATGGGAAGTCACCTGGTAGACAGCCTGGTAGGGTCAGGCCATGAAGTATTCGGCGTAGATGATATGTCGGGCGGTTTCTGGCGCAATATCAATCCTAAAAGTAACTTTACACAACTAGACCTGCGCGACCAGGCCAGGGCTGATAGTTTTATCAGCAACACCAAACCCGAATTACTTTTCCACCTGGCGGCGGATGCTACCGAGGGCCGCAGCCAATTCACCCCGGTAAATTGTGTGCAGCGCAACCTGATGGCTTATCTTAATGTCCTGGTCCCCTGTATCCGGGAAGGGCTGAAGAAGGTTGTCCTGGTAAGTTCGATGAGTGTTTACGGCGACCAGCGGCCTCCCTTTAGCGAGGAGATGCCCCGTTCGCCGGTGGATGTTTACGGGGTCAGCAAAGCTTCGATGGAACATATTACCGAGATTTTGTCGGCGGTCCACTCGTTCAATTACACCATCATCCGGCCGCATAACGTTTATGGGGAACGGCAAAACATTGCCGACCCGTACCGGAATGTGGTTGGCATCTTTATAAATGCCCTGCTTAATGACCGGCATTTCTTTATCTACGGGGACGGTGCCCAGAAAAGAGCCTTTACCAATATCGCCGATTTTACGCCGTACCTGTTGCGCGCCGGGTTCGACCCTATGACTGACCGCGAAATTATCAATGTCGGCCCGCGTGAAGAAGTGACTATTAACCATTTAGCTGAAATGGTTCTGAAAGTCTTTTTCCCGCAGGGAGTCAGGGTTGAATTAATACCTGTTCATTTGCCTGACCGGCCCCGTGAAGTCAAGGAAGCCTTTTGTACTACCCACAAGGCCGAGCGGTTATTGGGTTACCGGACGACTGTTGACCTGGAAACGGGCCTGCACAGGATGGCCGGTTGGGCCAGGGAACTTGGCCCGCAACAGCCGCGCTACCTGGTGGATGGCCTGGAACTGGTGACGGACCAGGTCCCGCTGGTCTGGCGGAATGCCGCCAATAAACCGGCCCTGGTTGGTCAGGCGTTATAACCGCCTGGCCCTGACCAAAAATTAGATAGCCGTGGGGTGCCTGTTAAAGCGGCACCCTTATTCTTTAACGAGGTATTTCAAAGGGGTATTTTCATGAAAAGCGCACCTGACCCGCTCGTTTCGATTATCCTGTTGAACTGGAACCAGCCTCACTTTACCCTGGCCTGTTTGGAATCGCTGGGTGGACTGACCTACCCGAACTTTAATGTAATCATAGTGGATAACGCTTCGACCGATGATTCGCTCGAACAAATCGCGGCTATCTTACCCACCCTAAAATACCTTACCACCGTCATTGCTAACAACCATAACCAGGGCTTTGCCGAGGGTAACAATGTCGGTATCCGGCACGCCCTGGAGCAGGCCGCCGATTATGTCTTACTGCTGAATAACGATACGGAGGTGGCCCCGGGCTTCCTGGAACCACTGGTGCAGGTCGCAGAAAGCGCTCCCGAAATTGGAATTACCGGCCCCAAAATCTTTTATTTTGATGACCCGGCCCGCATCTGGTCGGCGGGTGGCCTTATCAGTGAGCAGGGCCGGACCCACCAACTGGGTGTGAACGCGCCGGATGAACCTATATTCAACCGGCTGCGCCAGGTTGACTACGTAACCGGCTGCGCCATGCTGGTCAAGCGGGAAACAATTGAAAAAGCCGGGATGCTGGACGCCCGGTTTTTTATTTATTACGAAGAAACCGATTGGTGCGCCCGCGTGAGCCGGGCCGGGTTTTCTATCTGGTACGTCCCGCAGAGTGTTGTATGGCACAAAATCAGCCTCAAGGCTCGCGACCTCTCGCCCCGGTATGTCTATTTTATGACCCGCAACCGGCTGCTGTTCCTGCGAAACCTGGGTAAGAGCCGCTTCAGCATCTGGTGGAGCTTATTAACGGTAGACCTGCGCACCGTAATCGCCTGGACGGTTTGGAAACGCCATAAAGCGGCCCGCCCACTGCGGCGGCCGCGACTAAAAGGAATGTTAGATTATTTGCAGGGCCGTTTTGGAGAAGCCGCACTTTAAATTCCCCCTACTACCTCTATGAACAAATCTTTATGTTTTGGCACACCCTTAAATAGGTTATTAATAGTTTCAGTTCATAATATTAACCATCTGAGCAATATAGCCCCTTTTAATCTTTAGCACCTGTGCGATGAGGTGCCGGTTAAAATCGTTGCGAAATATACCGCATCCAAAAATGGGGTTATAAACCCTTTATCTTTATAAGCTTATGTCCTCATAAGTTTATAAATTGATTGAGATTAATCAGTATGAACATAGCTAGAGAAACCCGCCGTTATATCAGAATTCTCTGGTCCTGGTCCTGGCTGATCTTGGCAGGAGCTTTACTGGCCGGAACGGCAAACTTTTATATCACCTCGAAGGCACCGCCCCGCTATGAGGCCAGTGCTACCCTGATGGTCGGGCAAATTATCAAGCAAGTGAACCCGGCCCAGGGGGATATCGGGCTGGCTGACCGGCTGGCGGGTTATTACCTGGAACTGTTGCGCCGCCAGCCGGTGCTGGATGGCGTAAAACAGGAGGTGCGTCTGGATATCCCAAACGACATCCTGGTTACTATGATCGGGTCCAGGGTAGTGCCTTCCACCGCCTTTATTGAACTGGTAGTAACCGATACCGACCCGGAACGGGTGGTCAGGTTGGTTAACGCCTTTTCACGGGAATTGATCAAACAAAGCCCTACCGCGCCGGAGAATACCAGTAAGGAACAGCGCGCCTTCGTTCAAAAACAATTGGACGACTTGCAAAGCAAAATCGAGGCGGGCCGCGTGGAATTGACCGGGTTGAACCAGGCTCTCAATACCAGCACCACTGCCGTTGAAATTGCCGAAGCGCGCGGTAAAATAACCGCTAAACAGACCCAGCTGGATAGCTGGCAGGGCAGTTACATCGAGCTATTACGGACCAGCAACTTTTCCGCGCCGAACTCTATCAGTATCCTGGAAGAGTCGAATCAGGCCCGGCGCGTGCAGACAATTAGCCCGCTGATTTCGATATTGCTGGCCGCTGGGATAGGCGCCCTGCTGGCAATAGGCTGTGCCATTCTCCTGGAATACCTGGATGACCGCATCAAGAGCGGGCTGGATGTGGAGGCTCGCCTGAAGTTGCGAGTCCTGGGGCACCTGCCGGACAAAAAGCGCCGGGAAACCAGGCGGAAAAACGCGCCTCAAGCCAATCCAAAGGCTAAACCCAATTTTAATCTCAACAAAGATGCAGTCGAAGCTTACGAAATTATCAGCACCAGCATAATGTTCTCGGAAGCGCTCTCCCAAAAACGCAAGTCGGTCCTGGTTACCAGCCCCGGTGATTTAAGCAGGCAAGCCAATATAGTGCTGAACCTGGCGATTTCCATGACCAGCTTCTCGCCGACCGTATTGCTGGTGGATGCCGATACCAGCCAGCCGCGCCTGCACGAACTGCTGGGTTTAGCTAACCGCCCCGGCTTTTTCGAGATTTTCTATGGCGGCAAGTTTGGCAACCTGGAAGGTAAGGTGCTGGAAACGGCTATTCCCAACGTCTTTCTAATCCCGGCCGGTCTAAAACCCGCCCAGGAACAGCAATTGACCATTTTGAATCGCGGGACCCAGCGCATCTATGATTTGCCGCAAAGTACTCTTCCGGGCGATTTCGCTATCTTTAATTGTGCCAACATTTTGCGGGATAAAACCACCCGGCTGTTAAGCTCGAATATCTCGGGAACTATTTTGCTGTGCGAACTGAACCAGACCCGCGGCCAGGAACTTAAAGCGGCGGTTGAGGTGGTTGAGCGGTTGAACGGCCATGTTTTAGGGGTAATAACCGTAGCCCGCGGCCCGCGCAGCCTTTTTGGGTTCGGCAAAGCCACCCGGTCAAACTCTACCGGACAAACGGTTAATGGGACGGGTACGGCGGCCCCAACCGCGCCTGCTGAAAACATAACCTCAACTCCATATCCAAATCCAACCACAGCCTCTCGAACACCGGAGCCTCCGCCAAAGTCGCCGCTTATTACTCCTCAACCGCCCAGGAATACAACTCCGGTGGAGCCCTATAAAACCGAATCAAACGGCAGGGTTAAAAAACCTGCTCCAGCTTCTTTAAATCATCATCAAAGACCGGTTGAGGACAACGGAACCCTAAACTCTAACGTCACCTATAAGGTTGCGGACCACGCGGAGCCCGCCCACGAGAAAACAGCCCCGGCCACTGGCACCCCTGGGACCGGGGAAGCCCGACCGGTCAGAATTTACACGATGAACG
Organism: Chloroflexota bacterium; assembly: GCA_028287745.1. Lineage (GTDB taxonomy): Bacteria > Chloroflexota > Chloroflexia > Chloroheliales > Chloroheliaceae > 54-19. The sequence goes on along the minus strand of JAQBPB010000056.1, from coordinate 31,206 downwards.
ACTACAACATTGAGGAATTTGAGGTGCCGGAGGACTTTTCGGTTAACTGAGCAAAGCCAGAAGTTAGATAATAAGTAGATAGAAACCACCGGTTTAAAAGTAAAACCTATGCTAAACCAGACTAAATTTTTTACCCCGGCCGAATTTCGCTTCAAACGCAAAATTATTATAGCCGGTCTTATCCTGCTGCTAATGTTAGCGGAAATTGGCGTGGGTACCGAACAACTCATAAAACGGCCTTACCTGTTAGCCCTGCCCTTCGCCCCGCTTTTTCTGATGGGCCTGTCGGTCCGGCGCGAGTGGGGCATTGTCGTTTTAATTCTAACTATGATGGTCTTGCGCTTTGGTTTTTCCACCGGCACGGCCAGTGTAATACCGTTAAGCCTGGCCTTTAGCGCCCTGCTGGTTGGCCTGTGGCTGGTCAAAATGCTGTTAAATCGCGACCTTCACTTTTTGCCTTCAGCCCTCAATCTACCGGCCATAGTATTTTTGAGTATCGTGATTTTATCCATGCTGTGGTCGCGCTTCTTTTTAGACCCCCAGGTTATTATTTCAGACAAGTTCTTCAATGTGCAACTGGGGACTATCGGGGTAACGGCCTTTTCGATAGCCCTGACTATTTTCTGCTTTAACGTGGTGCGCGATTTAAGTATCGTAAAATTTTGCTACTGGCTGCTGGTTATTGGGTCATTCTGGTACTTATTCTGGTACTTCATCGAGGTTATGCAGACCCAGAACAAGGACCTGACCGGGAACGTGACGGAAAAGCTGGAACTGAATATAGCCTACCTGTCGCGGATAATTAACGCGGGCGGCTTATTTCCGATGTGGTTCTGCGCTCTAACGGTGGCCCTGCTGCTGTTCCAGCACGACCTAAGTAGATGGCAGCGCTTTTTTATGCTGCTGGTGCTGGGCGCCTGGTTATTCCGGCTGTTTGCCCTCACTATAGCGCGCATCAGTGCCTGGTTGCCTGCGGTCATCGCAATCCTGGTAATTGTTTTCATCTACTCCCGCAAATGGTTCTTTCTCCTGGCGGTAGTTGCCCTGGGTCTGATTATTTTGAATTACCAGTATATTTACGACACAATTGTGGTAGCGAAACAACTGGAAGGCACCCTTGATAGCACGACCAGCCGCGATAAATTATGGAGCCAGGCTTTTAAAGTGGCGGCGATAAACCCCATACTGGGTACCGGCCCGGCGGGCTATGCTAATTATTATATGACCTATTACCGCGACCTGGCGCTTTCCACCCACAATAATTACCTGGATATGCTGTTGCAGTACGGCCTGTTGGGGCTGGGAGCCTTTATCTGGCTGGGTCTGAGCATTATTAAAGAACTGAAGAACTTTATCAAACTCCACCCGGCCGGTTCCTTTGAAAAAGCCTTCACTATCGGAGCTTTTGCCGGGGCGATTGGCCTCTTCCCGGCGATGTGGCTGGGCGATTGGCTCATTCCGTTTGCTTACAATCAAACTATCAGCGGGTTTAATTACACCAGTTACAGCTGGCTATTTATCGGCCTGGCCCTGGCCCTGGGCTACAAAGCCCGGGAAAAAAGGCTGGTAGACGAAAAGCAGGCCAGATTTATAGCGGCGGGTAACCGGGCGGCTGGCGAAGAAGCCGGTTCAGTAAAGGTCGAATAATGCAAAGAAAGTTAAAGTTTTCCAGTTCAGTAAAATTACCGGCCCTGCTATCTGTGGAAGGCCTGCTTCTGGGGCTGCTGCTTTGCCTTACCGCCGCCCCTGTCCAGGCCCAGTCAAACAACTCGTGGAGCAGTCCGGTTAATATCTCGGCGCAAATGAACGACGCCTGGTTTCCGGATATTGCGGTGGACAGCCAGGGAACCGCTCACGTGGTCTTTCTGGGTTCGGACTTTTACGCTTCGAAAGACGAATCAATTAAAAATAAATATGACATGGATTTCTACCAGGCTTTTTCTCCCGCCGGTAAGCCTCTTTTCCCTGAACCGGTCAATATCGCGGCTACTCCCTACGGGTGGGTAGCGCGCGCTTCCCTGGCGGTCGACAATAAACGCGGTATGTTGCAAATGCTCTACCGCTCGAAAAACTCCCTGGCTTACCAGGCCGCCCCTATCGATAAAGCTTTCTCAGCCCAAAATTGGAGCAAACCCCGTAATCTTGATGATAATGGCACGACTTACTATTCCGATGTGGCCGTTGATCCTAAAGGGGTCATCCACGCGGCTTGGACCCAGGTTGTGGGCAAGGATGTAGCCAGCCTGCACCAGGCCATTATGTACCGCAGCAGTGCGGACCAGGGCGTTACCTGGTCGTTTCCTCGCGAGATTGTCGAGCCGAAATATGGCACTACCAGGGTCGTGTTAAAAGTTGATGCCGGGGGCAACTTGCATTTAAGCTGGGACGATGGCTATGACAATCAGACCGCCAGGTTCACTTCGGCCCTGGGTGGTTACTCCCACTCGCTGGACGGCGGCGCTACCTGGTCCACCCCCTTTAACTTCGGCAGCTCATCTTCGCCGGTGGTACAAACCGTTAGCACACCTTTTGGGACCAGCGGGGTTATGCTGGCCTGGCGGGGGATAAAGGATCAGAGCATCGGTTATATGGTTTCGCAGGACCGGGGTGACACCTGGAGCAACCCGGCAACCGTACCCGGCATTACGGCCCGGACTTTTTCCGGGCAGCACCAGTTCGACCGCTACTACCTGGCCGCCGATAATAACGGGGGCGTGCACATGGCGGCGGTCGGGCAGACCGTCAACCTTGAGAAGGGCTTGCCCGAGAAAGAGGGCGAGCTGGGGGTCTATCACATGGTCTGGGAAAATGGCAAATGGTCCGCACTCGAACTGGTCTCGAAGGGGACGGGTTATGTCGAATATCCCCGGATTGGCATTGGGCCGGACCGGCTGCATTTCGTCTGGTTTGAAAGGAATAAACCCCTGGACGAAACCGCCAAAGCGGTCTGGTACAGTTCGCGGCCCTATGTGACCGGGATTAAAGCCCAGCCAATCGTCACGGCCCCGCCGCCGCCGCCCACCGCCAGCCTGACGCAGGCCCCGGCCCCTGCGCCTACTCCGCAGCCGATTTTGCCTCCATTGGAACAGACTACTTCTACAACCTGGATGTCGGAAGCGTATGCCGGGGCCCTTTTAGCCCTGCTGCCGGTACTGGCGCTGGCTTTGCTGCTTTCTGCGGGTATGTGGTTTTTGAAACGGCGCAATCGTTAAGCATGGAATCAGGCAGGTTACAGTCCAATGCCCCCTGTTAAAAACCGTACGACAATAGACTTTTCCGAGAGCTTTGTCACCACCAACGTGACATTACTCCCGCCTGGAGAAGTTGACCCTATTGACCAAACCGGCCCTGACCTGGGCCAGGTTTTGCTGCCAAAGCTCCGGCGCTGGTGGTTTTTACTGGTGGTGCCGGTAATATGCGGGATTTTAGGTTTCTACATCGTTCAACACGATACGCCCTATTACCAGGGGCGGATGTTAATGGGGGTAGGGCCGTCGGCTAAAGAAGTCAAGGTCGGTGTGGCCGAACTGGTCAATTTACGCCTGACTGCCAGTTATATCCAGCTTGCGTCAAGCAACCGGTTCCTTGAATTAGTCGTCCAGCAATCCAACAGCAAAATGGATCAGGTTAATCTACGCCAATCGATTGTTGCCAGTGCGCTCAAAAACACGGTCTATTTTGAATTTCAATTTGTCGGTACGGACCCCGCCGAAGTCCTGAAAGTGCTGGGAGCTATTCGAGACTTGCTGGTGGATGAGAGCCCGCAACTCCGCGAGCTGCGCAGCCAGGCCCAGCAGGATTTCCTGGTCAACCGCCGCCAGGAATTACTAACTCTGATCGAAGAACGTACCCAGGAATTAAACACCCTGGTGAACGCCCCGGCCCTGGCCGCCGCCGCTGGCGATGGCAGCACTGTGCGTTCAGCCAGCCTGGTCAGGTCGGAACTGGATTCTTATAACCAGGAACTAACCGAACTAAATCAATTTACCACTACAAATGTACCCAATCAATTGCACGTGGTTGAAAACCCCCATTTGCTAAGTGTCCGGCTGGGCGCGCAACCGGGCGATGGAGCCATTGCCATGGCGGCTATCAGCCTGGCGCTGGTAATTATTCTGCTTCTGCTGGTGGAGAAATGGGACCCCCGGCTTAGATATAGCTACCAGGTAAACCAATTGCTGCAAAGAAATGTTTTGCTTGCCACCGGGCCTGGTAAAAAATCAGCCGGTAGGCCCCTGGACATGCTCGCCGCCGAATTAGTGGTCAGGGCTAATTCCAGCTTCCCTAAAGACCGGTCCATCTACCGGCTGCTCTGCCTGGCAGAGGACCACACCAAAAATGCCACCCTGAATATTAGCGGGTTAGCCGAAACCCTGGTCAGCCTGGGCATAAACTGTACTGTCCGCAACGGCCTTAGTGGGGAATTGAAGTTTTTTTCAAAAGCGGGAAACGGGGAAGCCCTCCCGGGTCTCCGCAAAATGTCCCCGCATAGTTTCAAAGGAAACTGGGAATTGATCGAGTTGAAATGGCCCGCCAGCCTGGCTACAGCCGGTAACCTGGCCTGGCAAGCAGACGAAGTAGTAGTATTGTGCAGCCTCAATAATTCTTACAAAGAGTCCCTGCATAAGCTGAAAGTTTTCTTTGATAAAGTTTCCTGCAAAATAGCCGGGGTAGTACTTATTTAAGTTCCGGTTTAGACCAGGCTATTTTCGAGGGGGATTTGCAATAATCTTTTTTCAGGTCTTAAGCAGGTTTAGTTCGTACAAAACTCTGGGGTCGCCGGGTAAGAATTGCCGGGCTTTTTCCAGCAGGGCAATCGCTTCCGGGGTGCGGCTGTGGCGCTGGTAAAGGCCAACCAGGAATTTATAACCGTCCCACAAATGCGGGTCAATTTCGATAGCATGCAAGAAATAAGGTTCGGAGGCCAGGTCATCATCCCTACCGAATAATTGGCGGCCCCTGTCTACAAAAAGGGCAGCGGCTCCGGCGCGCCGCCACAGCGGTAAAGCCTCGGCGGTCTGCCCGGCCCCGGCCAGTAAGTCACCCAGCATGAGCAAGCTTCGCCGGTCACCGGGCTGCGCTTGAATTACCTGTTCCAGCAGCTGGCGCGCTCTGGCGGTATCGCCTTTTTGTACGGCCACCCAGGCTTCGCCCCGGTAGGGAACGCCGGTCCAGCCGACACTACTTTTAGACTCCCGGTACAGGTTATTAATATTATCCAGTTGGGCATTGTTCGCCCCCAGCCAGATGCTCTGGCTCTCCAGGCCGGCCCGGTTTACCAGCGCCAGACCCCAGCCCTGCCAGGTAACCAGCAGCATAAAAAAAATTCCTGCTATTATTAGAAATAACTTGCCTCCTAAAGGGGCGGCTTTGTAGGGCCGGGTAAAATCTCTCACCGGGTGGAGGCCGGTATTTTCCCGGCGGTAGGCTCCGGCCGCCAGGGCCAGCGGAAACCAGAACAGGAATGTAAACTGGCCGTTCCAGGGGTTGTATTCGGTTAGCCCGAAGACAAACATTGTGCCGGAGGCCGCCAGACCACCCCAACCTGCTAACCTGCACAATTCCTTTTGCGCCGGGTTATTTGAATTTCCAAAGTAATCTTCCTTTTTCACGGCCACCCCGCACAGGCTTACCAGGCGCCCGAAAACCATCAGCATAGCCAGAAAGCCGGGTAAGCCCGCTTCCCCGTAGGTTTGCAAGAAGATATTATGCGCGTGTTCCTGGGAAAATCGCCCGCTCAGGCTGGATGGGTCTATATAAAAAGGATAGACCGCCTCGAAATTTCCGGGGCCAAAGCCGGTCAAAGGCACCTCCCCCAGCATATAGAGAGTGGTTTTCCATATTTCAAGGCGGCTGTTGCCGTTTTCATTCAAAAGCCGGTCGAGCGTGAAAAGGGTATACTGACCACTGGCTACCAGGTATCCACCGGCTAGAATGGTCAGTCCCAGGCCCCAGCCAAGCCAGTAACGGCGCTGCCTGGGGCTGCTGTGCGGCCAGGCCAACCCTATCAGCAGCGCCCCACCGCTCACAAATGCGAACAACCCGCCCCGGCTGTTTGTAATCAAAAGCCACAGGAGCATAACCAGGCTGTTCGCCAGCCCGAGCCAACGTACTCCGCGCCGCCGCGCAAACAAACCGTAACTCAGGCCCAGAACCCCAAATACGGCCAGCATTCCGGCCAGGGTATTCCGGTGCATTGTGAGGCCGTCAAGGTGCGGGCTTAAAAGCCGGTTTATCTTTAATATTTCCTGGGAAATGAAATTAAATCTCAGGTAATCGTCATCCAGGTTAGCCGCCGAAATCCAGCCTACCAGGCTCAGGAAAGTTGTCATTCCCAGCCCCAGATAGTAGAGATAGGCCGGTTTCCGGCTAACCAGGCAGACCACCCAGAAGAGCGCGACACTCACGGCCAGCCAGAAAGTTCGCGCCGGGTTGCCATTCGCCAGCCAGCCGCTCAGCAGCAAGCCCAGGCTGTAGATAAGCACACTCCCGCCAAACAGCGGTAAGCGAGTAAATAAAGCTTGCGGCAAATTGCCGGGTTTCAAGGCACAATTAACCCGGACGGTAGGAGAGAGAGGCTGCATATTAACTAACTTCCGGTCACGGAACAAGTACTGAAACCGGCTTAACGAAGCTGTCCGGCTCTTTTCAAGGCTGCTTCGGCCACCACCTGGGAGTATAGCGGGACCAGTTCGGCAAACTCCTGGTCCAGCGATTTAACCGGGACCGTTCCGGCCCTCAACCGGGCCAATAAACCCGGCTCGTCCAGCAGCCTTTGGAGTTGCTTTGCCAGGTCCCTGGCATCTTTGCGGGCAAAGAGCAAGCCGTTTTCACCATGCCGGACCATTTCGGCCATTCCGCCCAGGTCAGTAGCGATAACCGGTATCCCGGCGGACTGGGCTTCCATAATGACAATGGGTGAGTTTTCCAGCCAGATAGAAGGCACTACCACCAGGTCCAGTGGCAGCAAAATCTCCGGTAATTGCGCGGCGTTGTAAGCCCCGGCAAACTTTATCCGGCTGTCGCCTGCGGCCAGGCGGTGCAATTTCGCATCATATGCCGGATTGCGGCCCATCTCGCCATGCACTGTTAAACTGATTCCGGCCTGGTCAGCGGACCGGCTTTTTACCAGGCCAAAAGCTTCCACCAGTACGTCCACCCCTTTATGCGGCAAGACCTGGCCCAGGTAGCCTACCCGCAGCGGCCGGTGGCCTTCCCCGGCGCCGGACAGCCGGTCCCGGCGAGACCGTTCTTGCTCCAGGCTGACCAGCCGCGCCGTATCCAGCCCGTAGCGGCAGTAATGAATCTTATCGGCGGGAAAGTTATTTTCGACAAAGACCTGTTTCAGGTATTGTGACGGCGCGATAATGCGTTCTACCTGGCCGAGCGCTTCCAGTAAGACCCGGCGGCGGTTTGCCAGGGTTTCAAGCTTGCGTGGCCCTCCCAGCAACTGCTGGAAAGGCTGCCAACCGGCCGTGGCCCCGGCGACCAGGGCTCGTCCGGCCAGACCGCCGCTGAGTTTATCGGCCAAAAGATAGCGGCGCCGGTCTTTAGCCAGGCACAGGGCGCAGTCAGCCGGGGTTACCTGACCATCGCAGAGCGTTCCGTCCGGACGCATCAGGGTAAGGCGCTGGCACAAAAACCAGAAGTCGTGCAAAGTCAGCACGACCGGAATACCGGCCTGCCGGGCTGCCGTCAAAATGCCCACCCCCAGCAGGTAACAGGCGTTAACCAGTAGTAATTCCGGCTCGAACTCGTCTAAATAGGTTTTAAACCAGGCTTCAACTTCAGGGTTGTTATGGCTAACCTCCAGCGGGTTGGGATAATTCAGCCGGTCGAAATGCAACCGCGTTACCGGCACTCCCTGGTAAACTTCCGGACGGGCTTCCAGGTGGGGCAGCCGGGCTTCAATATCTTCGACCGCGACCGCGCGCACCTCGTGGCCCTGGTTTTGTAACCAGCGGCATTGCTGCCAGGCGTAAAGCTCGGCCCCCGACCGGTAATTAGGCGGTAATTGATGACTTACGACCACTATTTTCATATTCCAGCTCTCTTTGATAATCTCTACCGGGCAGGTATAACCCGCCTTAATTTAATTCAGGTTTGGGATAAGCCATTACGAGGTCAGCGGATTCAGGTTCAACCGGGCCGGTATCCTTGCGCCGGGCAAAGGCCCCGGCCAGCACTTTAAATTCAGCCGGTTTGATTGCCCCGGTTGCCAGCAGGCTGCCGGTATAAACCACCAGCGCCAGCGGCCCGCTCAACCAGACCGGCCAATCGTGGCAGGCAAAAGCGCCCGCCCCGGCTGCCGCGGCCGCCAGCCCGGGCCGGACCAGCCAGGCCGGGCTGGCCGGAAAGATTGCTTCGTTCCGGAATAGATAAATAAACAGGCCAATCCCGATTGCCTCGGTCAAAACCGTAGTGGTACTGGCCCCGGCGATGCCAAACAGGGGAATGGCTACCAGGTTCATGCCCAGGTTGCTCCCAGCCAATACCAGGCGAAGCTGCGCGATAGATTTTTCCATGTGTAAGGTCGCGCCAATATAGCCTAGCAGTTCGTTTAGAAACATCAGGGGTAAAGCCCAGGCCAGGATTTTCAGGGCCAGGCCGCTCTGGGTATAGGCTCTGGAAAAAAGAAAATGGGCCAGCGGCTCCGCCAGGATAGAACCGATCACGGCCATCGGCAGGGAAAGTAACAGGAGATAGCGCAAGTAATTGCCAAAGTTGCGCCGGGCCGCTACCGGGTTGCGTGTGAACTGGCGCGTCATATGCGGGAAAAGGGCCAGGTTAATACTGTTGGATAGGGTAGATAGGGTGAAAATCAGGTTGTAAGCCGTGTTGTACATTCCTACCACAGCCAGCGTGCCAAACCAGCCCAGCATCAGGCTGTCCAGCTTGTAAGTAAAAGACAACGCCAGTTGGTTGATGCCAAAAGGCAGGCTTCTTTTTAGCAGACCAGGCCAGTAACCGAAATAAAATAGCAGCCGGATACGCTTGCCGGAACGCCTGAAATTCCAGATGTTGAGCAAGCAAGCCATCGCGTTACCCAGCAAAGAGGCCACGATTAATCCCAGGAACCCATAACCAAGCAGTAGAATCAGCACTCCGCTACCTACCAGGATAAGCTGGTTGACCAGGCCCGCCAGGGCCACCGCGCCCAACCGCTGGGTACCGAGAAAGACGGCGTCCACGCTGCTTTGCACCGCAAATAGCAACTGGGAGGAACTTATCATGAAAATTCCCAGCACCAGGTCGGCGTTATACCCGGTCAATAAAGCCAGCGCAGTGGTAACAACTATAAAGCCGGTCGAGAGCGTCAGGCGCAGGGCAATCATATTTCCCAGGAGAAATTCGGCCTTACTTTCATCCTGGGCAATCTCCCGGCTGATGTAACTGCCGATACCCATGTCGGCCAGGACCATCAGGATCGCCACGAAAGCGGCCGCGGTGCTGTATTTACCAAATTCGGTCGCGCCAAGCTGGCGTATCACGAAAATCATGAAACCGAAAGATACCAGCTTGATTACGACCTGGACGCCCAGGTTGTACATGGAGTTGCGTACTACCATAGTCAGCTCCCATACCGGGGGGCGCCCGCCAGCGCAAGGGTACCGGAACGGGCCGTAGTTTCGTAGAGCCGGTTGAGTTCCTGGGCTGCCCTTAGCCAGTTAAATTGCCTGGCCCGCTCGAACCCGCGCTGGCGCAGCCTGTCGCGTTTCCAGGGAGAGGTTAGCAGTTCGGCCAGGTAGCAGGCCAGGTGGACATCGTCTTCAGCGTCGTGATAGAGGGCTGCTTCCGCCCCTATTTCGGGTATCGAACCTCTATCGGAAGCGATTACCGGCGCACCGCAGGCCATTGCCTCCAGGATGGGCAGGCCAAAACCTTCAATCCAGGACGGAAAGAGAAAAAGTTCGGCCATACTATAGGCTGCGACAAGGTCAGCCTGGGAAGGGCGCAGCAGGTGATGCACGCGGCCTTCTTTAATAGCGGCCTGGGCGGTGGGTAGCAGGTCGGGGCGGCGGCTGAAAAAGACCAGTTGAGTTTCACGGCGCATATCTTCCGGCAGGCGGTCCCAGGCCCGCAGGATAACGCCGGGGTTCTTCAGGCCGTCCGCCAGCACGAACCGGTCCGTTAAACCCAGGCGCTGCCGCACCTCGGCCAGCCGGTCATGGTCGGTGATAGGCCGGAATTGTTCCGCCGCCGCCGAATAAATTACCTCAAGTTGGTCCGGATTAATCCGGCCCCGGCTTACTTCGACTATGTCCCTGGCCGCAAATCTGGAAACGGTCAGAAAGCGGGTTGTCCGCCGGGCCGATAGCCGGGTCATCAGTTGCAAATAGAGGGTCAAACCGACCCGTTTGGGCCGGGTTAAATCGCGTTTAACCGACTCCCAGAGCGGGAAGATATTAAGCGCGTCATGCAGGGTGACAATAGAAGGCACTCCCGGCGGCCCGAAGCCGTAATTGGCCGGGAAGTGGATAACGTCCAGGTTGTCCCGGGCGGCCACCCGGCCCAAAATCAAATCGCTTTTGACCATATCCAGTTTGTTGCGCCAGGGTAACAGGCGCAAACTGAAATTGGGCGGCAAACCGGCCAGTTCAAAGGGCCGCTTGGTATCGGCATACAAATAAAACCGGTTGGCCGTTTCCAGGCGGGCCAGTTCGCTCACCAGGTTATAAACATAAGTATGGACGCCGCCCATTAAACCGTGCGACAAATAGCGCACATCTATTCCAATCTTCACGCTAACCTCCTGGTTCCGCCGGTGCATAGATATAGACATCAGCTTGCGGGAAACTGAAAGCTTTTTGCAAGCGAGGGTCCGTCAGTTCCGGCGCGGCCCGCTTTTCGGCCGAACCATACAGCAAATACTTTATGTGATACTCGGCCAGGATCGCCGCCCGCCTCTCGGAAGAAGTAGCCGGGTTAAGGGCTTCCGCCGCCAGGTCGCGCTTTTTGTAATATTCCAGCGTCATGGCCCAGTGGGCCAGGAAAGGCCGCTGTCCCGTCCGGGGTGCCAGGTATTGGCCCAGGGTTTCGGATGACAGTACAATGCCTGGCCCTTGCGGGGGCTTTTCCAGCCAGGCCATAGCCGCCAGCTCGTCTTTTTCGAGATAGTAGGGCGCGGTCGCCCGGTTCAGGTCAACCAGCCGCCAGCTAAACAGGTAGAGAGTGGTCGGCAGGGCCACGGCCAGCAATAAAGCGCACAGGCCCGGTTCAAACCAGCTGGACCAGGTTACTCGCTCGGAGCGCCACTTCAGCGAACCCAGTACTCCCCGGACCGGGCCGAGTATGGCCGCCACGGCCAGCAAAAAGACCGGGACCTGCCAGCCATTCAACATTTTTACCTGGAAGTCGGTCGGTATATAAATCAAAAAACAACCGGCCACGAACCAGACCTTGATAAATTCCAGGCGTTCGTTTGCCGCCCTGGCCTGACCGGACTCCATTGGCTTGAGAGTAGGCGGCGCGGGAGCCAGCAAGCCTAAAAAGGCTAATAGCAACAGCGGCCCCATCAAAATTACCAGGTTAAAGGGGTCTGGCGTATAAACCAGGCCGTTGCCATACTGGGCCAGTACCCCTTTCCAGGTAGGATTGGCAACCGTCAGATAAGCTGAATACAACGAGGGCAGGGCCGAAACCAGGCCAATTACCAGGCCCAGGCGAATCCAGAACCACTCTATGCGGCGAAAGCGCGCTACCCGCCACAGCCAGTAAGCTCCCAACACGGCGTAGACGATTATCAGGTCGTAGGTATGTTCAAGGCCCAGGACCAGGGCCAGCCCGGCGGCGGCCCAGACCGGGCCGAACCGCCCGCTTTCCCCGGCAACCAGGGTCAGGCGGAAAATCGTCAGTAACAGGGCCGCCGAAAAAATCAGGTGCGGAAAGGCCAGGGCCGAATAAAATCCGTTTGGTTCGGCAATAAAGACCGCCAGGGGGTTGGACAGCGTGCCGGTGAACTGTTTAATTGCCACCGGCAGCCAGCCCCAGCCGCTTCCCAACAGGATGAGGACATAGGCCGTCCGGTAGGCCAGGGGCCGGGCGAAAATGAATTTGCAGAATAGCCAGGCCAGCCAGCCAAACAGCCCTATCGCTCCTGACCGGAAAAGCTGGTAAACCCAGACCTGCTCAAGGCCGGTCAAAGCCTGGAAGTGTCCCAGGAAACCCCATAACAGGTTGAAAAATACCGGGTCATTGGGTTCGGAAGTCAGGGGATTGGCAATAACCCAGGTATGGCCCATCTCGCGCATCCAGGCCCAGTACTGGGTAGTGTCCGGCACGTCAAGCATTATCCCCATAAAAACTTTATTTTGAGGGGTGCGCAGGTAGCCAAAGAGATACGGCAGGCTGGTGAAGACTAAGACCAGGCCGGTAATCGCGGCCGGAAACTTGAATTCCGAAACCGGCCTGGCGGGAACGGCCTTTTCAACAACCGGGCCGGTGACCTTAACCGGGTTTAGCGAAGTTCTCAAGTTCATGCTCATTTTTCAGGTTCCATTAGCTTCAAGGCCAGGCCGTTTTCCTGGGGCGCGGGATTGCGTCCTGTTCCGGGTGGAAAGCCCCGGGGCCAGTGATATAACGCTCCATAGAGCAACCCCAGCGCCAATAGCAGCGGCAAATAACTCAACGGGCCTTTCAACCCGAGGGCCATCCCCGGGTTACGCGCCAGGTCCCCGGCTAACAGTTTGGGCCAGAGGAACTCCGGCAGGGGGTTCTGGTAGGCTTCACTGGGCCAGTCCCGGCCCACCAGCGACGCAGGCAGCACAATCAAAACGGAAAGCGCTACCGGCAGGCCAAACCACCAGCCCAGGCCGGGCCAGTGCCGTAAATCAGCCTCGCGCACCAGTAAAGCCACCGCCAGCGCCAGGAACGGCAGGCAGGAAATCATGTAGCGGGGACCAAAAGTGAAGCCACCCCACCACATGGCCGAACTGGTGTTAAACAGAAAGAAGGCCAGGCTGGACCACAGGCAAAGGGCGGTTTCCAGGCGCAAGCCTGCGCGCCGCAAGCCGAAATAGTAGCCGGGCAAGGCCAGCAAAAGAAACGGCGATAAGAGGAACAATCCCCGGTAGGGGCTGAAAGTCAGGCCCCAGACGGCCTCAAGGTGCGGGTAGGTCAGGCTAAGAAATCCCTGGGAATGGCGGTCGGCCCACAAAATCGAGTATTCATATCCCACTGGCAGGGGCGTATTGAAACTTACCAGGTCGTAGATTACCAGGACGAGGCCCGGCGGCAGCCCACCCAGTACCAACCAGAGGGTGCGGCGGCCCCGCTCTCGCCAGGTAGCCGGATGTGCCAGGGCATACAGCCCCAGGGGCGCGGCAATTAAAACCGTTTCATACTGCGAAATTACACTCAGGCCAAGTAAAGTACCTACCAGCCAGTACAGTTTCCCCGGGACCGGGTGCTGTCCGGCCTTTTCTTTTGCCCTTTCCAAGACCCTCTCTTTTGCCTTATATAATAGGAAGAAGCTGATGAACAGCAGGGCGGCGGTCAGGGCATTACTGTAAAAAAGCGAGCTGTAGGGAAAGAGGGTAGTCCCCAGGGCCAGGCCCAGCGTCAGGGCCAGGCTGGTGCGGTAGCGCCCGGTAATCTGGCAGGTCCAGGCCCAAAAACAGCACAGCATCAGGGCTACCGGCAGCGCAACCAGCAGGAGCGAGAGCCAGATGCGGGCCAACGCGCCCAGTAATTTATCGCGTGGGGTGCTGTCGGCCACGCCCGCGACGCTGCCTTCGGAAAAAGTCCGGCTAAAAGAACTGGATTTGCTAACTTTATCCAACAGCCAGTCGGCGAGGGGGTTGGAAAGCGCCAGCTTCAAAACGGCATAGGGAATCACCCCGGCCAGGGCCGGACCGGGCGGCTTATCGGAGTAATAATGGCCGTTGTAATAGGCATAATCCCCATTGGCGGCGGAAAAAGCGTCAATTTGAACCGTCCCGCTATCCACAATCGAGCGCACCAGGCTCAAACGCGAGTTCTGGTTCCAGTCGTTCCAGCGCGGGGCAGCATAAGCAAACAGGGCCATAAGGCCCAGAAAAAGGAAGAGATAATCCCGGCGAGTAGGGCTGCGCCGGATAGGGCCGGGGCTACCGGCCAGGGAAGGCTTTAAGCTGGTTTGCATCTTATTCTAAATCCGTTTTGTTACCCGGGTCGGGGAAAGTATTTTAAGTACAAACCTAAAGTAAGCCCTGGCTATGAAAGCGGTATTAAAATAAGCGTTGCAGCTCTGAAAAAATAAATATTATTGAGGATTAATCATGCTCAGGCCGTAGTTACCGGCGTAAACCCGGTCAAGCATATAAAAAACAGTGAAAATTTTATCATAACCCCTGGCGGCTTTTTCACGCCTTCTACCTGCGAACTTTTTATAATCTTTAAGCATCAGGCCACTTTTGTTAATCATAAGAGGTTTACATTTTTGATTGTCAAACGGCTGGCTAGTTTTAACCGGGCTACCTGGAAACCCGGTTGGAAAAGTAAAAGTAATGATAACCGAGCCAAAAATTTCAAGTTCCAAACCAGTGGGCCAGACAGGCCCTTCATATAATAAGGCTAATAATAATAAGGCTAATAAGTCCCCCACTCACCCTGTGGGCGGGCTGGTCTGGCTGGGCCGGTTAGCCGGATTACTGGTAGCGGTTGGTCTGGCGGTCTACAACCTGGGTTACAGCCCGGCTCCCTGGTTTGACGAGGGCGAACACCTGCGGGTTGCCAAGACCCTGGTCCAGTACGGACAGTACGCGGTATGGAGTGCCGATGGCTTTCGCTATTTTGGACCGACCATTGGCGTTGGCCCGACCCTGCTTTTGCCGGTTGCGCTGGTTTTCAAATTGGTTGGGGTCGGATTGGTGCAGGCCCGGTTGGTAATACTACTTTACCTGGCCGGGGCGGCTTTGTTGTACTGGTTTTACGCGCGCAAACTGGAAGGTTCCGGCCCGGTTGCCTGGCTGGCCTTGCTCCTGTTGCTGGCTGCGCCGGGTATTGCCTTCATCAACCTGGGGCGGCAAGGCCTGGGCGAAATCCCCGCCAGCGCTTTCTTCCTGGCCGGGTTGCTGGTCTGGCTGGTTAACAGCGAGAGAGCCAGGCCAACCTGGCCGGGCTGGACCGCCGCCGGGGCTTTTTTCGGGCTGGCCGCAATCACCAAAAGCAATTATGGTTTGCTGCTGCCGCCAGCCCTGGCCCTGGCCTGGCTGCTTAACCGCTTCTACTACCGGCAGGCCCGCTTGAAGTGGACCGCCTTCGCGCTACCTTTCGCCTTAACCGCAGGTGGTCTGGGCGGCTGGTACCTGGTTATCTTGCTCTTCCTGGGCGGCAGCGACTTTGCCACCAACTTCCAACTGCTGCGTAACGCTTCGGGCGGGTCGGCTTTTGTCTTTTCTTTGGAACGTATGACCAGCGCCTGGAAATTCTTTCTCGGCCCCCAGGCTTTGTTCGGGCTGGCCGCGCCCGGTTTAATCTATGCCATCTGGCGGGCTCGCCAGCGTACCGCCGCAAGCTTCCGGCTGGTATTACCCCTGACTTTCTGCCTGGTCTGGTTCGGCTGGTTTTTGGGAGCGTCGGTGGCCTGGCCCCGTTACGCTTTCCCGGCCCTGCTGCTGTGCCCTATTTTTACGGTCAAGTTACTGCTTGACCTGCCGGGCCTGGCGAGCGCCTGGCTAAAGCGGCCGTCCTGGCAGCCGAAAATGCAGCTAATCACAGGTCTGCTGCTGGCCGGATTGATCGCCGGGGGGTTAATTTCCCAGGTGCCGGAAACCCTTAAAGTAGACGATAGCGCTCAACAACTGGCCGCTTACCTGGATCAACAGGTGGACCGCCAGGCCACCATCGAAACCTGGGAGTCGGAACTGGGCTTCCTGACCGGCCATCGCTACCATTACCCGCCGCCCGAAATACTGGATAAAGCGGTGCGGTTGAAATGGCTGGGAGGGACCGGGCCGTCCTTAGCCGGAGTCTACCAGCCCGAAAAGCTGACCCCTGACTATTTAATAGAAGGGCAATTCGGCCGCTGGAACGAGCTTTACCCGGCCCAACTGCTAAATAGCCGCTACCGGTTAATAATTACTTTTGGGGATTACAAACTGTACAAACGAATTGGATGAGGTCATTAGCTCCGGCATGAACATACTTTTTTTATCTCGCTGGCTGCCTTACCCGGCCAATAACGGGGCCAGGCTGCGTATCTTTAATTTGCTCAAGCGGTTGCTCCAGCAGGGCCACCGGGTGCATCTGATTACCTTTTATGAGCCAGGCGATGAGCTGCACCTGGCCCGGCAAAACGCCGGCCAATTTTGTACCAGCCTGGAAGCGGTACTTTATAAGCCCTTTCAACCCGGCAGCTGGCAAAGTCGCCTGGCGTTCTTCTCACCCAAACCACGTTGGGCCATAACCACCTATCAACCTGAAATGGCCCGGTTGGTCGAAGCCAGCCTGGTATACCAGGAATTTGAGACCCTGGTAGCCAGTGAAATAGATATGGCCTGTTATGGGATAGTAGCTAAAAAATACGGGATACCGGCCCTTCTGGAAGGCCTCGAACTTGCCAAACTTTATGAGCAATTCAGCCAGGCAGCGTCCTACAAAAACCGCCTGCGTAACGGCCTGACCTGGTTAAAGATGTCCGCTTACGTCCGCGAAATCGCCCGCCATTACCAGTCGGTTACGGTAGTATCGGAAAAAGAGTACAACCTTGCCGGTGACCTGGTGGGCCGGGACAAAGTTACGGTCTTACCCAACGGGGCCGACCTTAAGGGTTACACTTTCCGGCCTTACCAGGTTGAAAGTCGTCCCAAACGGCTCATTTTCAATGGGGCTTTAACCTTTAATCTCAATTACGAGGCGATGCACTTTTTTCTAAATGAAATATTCCCGCTGCTGCGCCAGCAAGAGCCTGAGCTGGAAGTTTTAATCACCGGCCGCTGTGAAAACCTGGACCGCTTGAAACTGGTCCAGGGCCAGGCGGCCCGGCTGGAAGGGGTTATATTTACCGGCTATGTGGAGGATATTCGCCCAATAGTAGCTTCCAGCCGGGCCTGTATCGTGCCTTTACGCCAGGGCGGCGGGACCAGGCTCAAAATCCTGGAAGCTTTCGCCCTGGGTACGCCGGTCATCGCGACCACCAAAGGGGCGGAAGGGTTGGCGGCTCAATCCGGCCAGCACCTGCTGCTAGCCGATGAACCGGCCGAGTTTGCCCGGTCGGTCCTCCGGCTAATAAATCAACCGGCCCTGGCCGCGCGGCTAACTGCCAGCGCGCGGCGGCTGACGGAAATCTACTACGATTGGGACCAAATCGCGCTCCAACTCCATAGCTTGCTCATGGACTTGCGGGGCGGCCATGCCAACCGGCCGGTTTAAGCTCCGGGGAGGCGGGTTACTGGTCAGGAAAGCGGCCGCCAGCAAGACCAGGGCGGCCAGTCCTATTTCCAGCAGGACCGTCCGCCGGAAAGTAAGGCTCAACCGGTTCGTGGCCTTAATATCCGCTTCTTTTTGGAAGGCGCTATTTTTAGCCGCCAGAGTTTGTATTCGCTTGCCTGCCACCAGTAGATTATAAGCTCCCAGGCCCAGCAGCATCACCAGTAATATAATTTTCACACTCAGGCTCTGCCCGTAAGGGGTAGTAAACAACTGGCCCGGGCCGGTAAGCTGGGTGACGGCGTTGAGCGTGCCGGTTAAAACCAGGGTTGCCACCGCGATGAGGGCTACCCGCGAAAAGGCCGGTACCAGCACAGCCAGCAGGCGGGTGCGGTCGCCGGTTCCTGGCGGGACTGCCGGGAGCGCCACCAGCAAAACTGCCGCCAGGGCTATCAGGCCGCCCACCCAGATAGAGGTTGCTAGCAGGTGGACCCAGTCAACTATAATGGTAAGCCAGTTAAAGGATTGTTGGGAGGCCGCGTGGGAGGTTAGACTATGTGTGAGCAAAATACCGGCGCTCAGGATACTCACGCTCCACCACCATTTAGTTCGCTCGGCGGTGCTTCGCACGTATAACCGGACCTGGCGCTTTCGCCGGGACAGCGAGATTCCGGCCGGTTCGGCGGCCAGTAAGGTAGCGGATTGCGCTTGACCGGCTGCCCGGGTGGAAGCTGCCTCTACTTCAAGAGGCTCCTGGGTGGTAGTGGCGGTGCCAGCAACGGTTTTTTCGGAGGTAAGCTCGGTCTTATCCGGCAGCAGCAAGACCAGCGCATCGAACAGGAAGAACATCAAGCCCAGCCGGGCCATCCATATAATGCCGTAGCGCGTGGTAAACAAAAAGTCGAGTAAAGCCTTCGGTCCTCCCCCGCTAGTGCTGGCCGGAGTTAAACCAGCCAGTTGGCCCAGGTCTTGCCCCGATAGCGTACAGGTCTGATACACTACCCAGCCAACCCAGCTTAGCAAGAGGCCCCCCAAAGCGACCCAGGCCAGCCTCCGAATCTGGCGCAAGCCCAGGCCATAAGCCACCTCAAACTCATTCATCCTGGCATTAGCCGGTTCTTTTCCGGTCACGGCGGCTAAGCTTCCGGCCGTGGGCCGCCAGACCAGTAAGGCGAAACCAAAACCACCCAACAGAATTGCGGCCATCAAATAGTTAAGCCAGCGCAAGCTGATAACCCAGAAATTAAGATTTGCGGCGCTGCTTGCTACTTCTTCGGCCGCTCTCAGCGGCAGGCTTGCCCCGGTCCCGGTTCCAACCGTAAAGCTAAACCCGCCCCTGGTCACGTGGCCGTCATCCGCCGAAGTACTCCGGTAGTTAACGGTATATGTACCGTCCGGCAGGCCCGGTCTAAGCGCGACCACCAGCGCATTGGGTTCGCTGGCAGCTACATGGCTTGCCCCTGTATCCACCCTGGCATTGGTGCTGTTTACTACCGATAATTCACTGAAGTGGCCTTCCACGGTTTCGCCAAACCACACCTGCACTTGCTGGGGCGGCTGCCCGGCGGGCAAGTGAGCGTTTGCCGCAGGGTCGCTGCGTTCATAACCGGCGTGGGCCCTGACTGTGGCTGCTGGGCTGACCAGGGCCAGCATAATACCAGTTACCACGCCCACCACTAATAACCGCCACTTCAGATTGGCCCTGGATTGGCAGCCAATGGCTGTAATGAATCTTAGTTGAGGCATGGTCCTGTACCTCCTGACCTTCCAACCATTCGCCAACCCGTTTCTTAAATAAATAATCCCAGCCGGGGCTTATTTCTGGTAAGCCCCGGCTGGGATTATAAGCCTGATACCTTTTGCTAAATCACGCTGATTTAGTTCGGGGCATGGACGGTCGGATTGTCATAAGAGCGGTTTATAACTTCAGGCACAGTGAAGGTGTTGCCTCCACCGTATTTCTGCCCGTAGTTTATATCGCGCTGTCCGATGATCTGCTTGATCGAGCCCGGGAAAGGCGTGGTGCTGGCATTTTCACCGAAAGGATCGGTGTACCACACGAGAGGCCCGGCCGAGTTCTTGACATCACCCGGCTTGAAGTAGAGGCCGCGATTGGTGCCCTTAAAGCCCGAACGCGGGTCGTCCCAGGTGATATCTTTGATTGTACCGGATTTGGTGGCAGCTTCACACTCACCGCCACGAGCGCGGTTGCCGTTGGGTAGGACTTCGTAGCAAAGTTCCATACTGAAGGCCGCATCGCTGTATTTGCTGCCGTCAGCCAGTTCGGGATGGGTCTTACCGGGCGAGTAGTAGCGGACGGCGTTCTCCACGTCGAAGAGCAAATCCACGCCCCGGACCAGTTCCTGGCCCTGCTTGCCGGTAATATTCATGTTGCCGGGCCACGCTTCATAGAAGTTCATGGACCATTTACCGTTTGGCACAAGGAAATGATCGATTACGCAGCTCCGGTCGGTGATATTCCGGAGGCCATCCCTGGGTGTGCCGGGGTAAGCCGGGTTGCTGTAGCTGAAACCGGTATTGATGACGGTTGTCCGGTCCCCCACGGCATCACACACGCGGGTGAACTGGCCGGCTTGCCCGAATTTGACCAGTTTGTTTAGCTTCAGGTTCTGACCGTCACTGCACTTTGCCATATAGAACACGCCGTGAAGGTTGTTCTGGAAGGCATCATGGGTGCTGGTCCCCTGGTGGACGGCCGATAAGTAGTTGCAATTAACGCCGGTGGGAGTCTTCACACCTATGTTATTCGGGTTACTCATACTGACCGGGACGTTAACTTCCCATTCTATCTTGTTACCGACATGGTCTTCATGGCGCATGCTGATGGGGCTATTGTTAGCCGCCGTCCAGATGTCCAATTGATCATTGACATAGCCAAATGGAATGCCGCTATTGGCTACATCGCCGTTGTAGGCATAGAATTCCTTGATTTCGTTGTAATTTGGAAAATTGCTAGGATCTTTGCCGTGTTCGTGCCCAAACCGGCAAGAAGCCCCGGTTGTAGGGTCTGTGACCACCGGCGGGTGCCAGGTAGGATACAGTTTACCATCCGGCCCGACTACGCTGAAACTAGCATGCAGCTGTTTGATGCGTGAAGTTGCTTCGGCATTGATTGAGCCATTGGCGTTGTAGCAATTGTCATACTTGGGATTGGGGTTCCACAAACCCATCGCCATCGAGTTACCGTTAGGAGCCTGGCCCGGCTGAACAGGACCGGCTGCCGGGGCCTTGGTAGCTGTCGGTGGTACGGCTGTCGCGGTTGGTGGTACGGCTGTCGCGGTCGGTGGTACGGCTGTCGCCGTGGCCGCAACAGCACACGCGAGTAAAGTACTGGCGGAATTTTGCCCGGAAACGGTGTTAGCGCCTCCCGGACAATTTATGGTAATAGTATCGCCATTAGCCAGGTTTACCGGGGCCAGGTTCATATTTGCGGCACCGGCCGCGATGCTAAGCCCTACAAAAAGGAAACCAGCGATGGCTACAGCTACTAGCATAACCTTTCGTTTAATCATCAAAACTCCTCGACCTGAATCTATAGCAATAGGAAAAGAACTGCCCGTTACTATTTGACTTAAGGTAAGAGTAATCAAAAACTACGGAATGCACTTTGATCTCACCCTCCTTTTCCGATTGCCTATAGCTATGGTTTCTCAAATTATTTCAACGACTTTTAACAAGCTCAGGTTTATTAAAAGTACTTAAATTGAGCTAACCCGAAAAACCCCTCAATTCTGAGGTACTCTACCGGAATACTTAAAAGTATGTTACCTTCCTGGCAAGATTGAAATTTACCGGTAATTTAGAGCAACCCAAATTATTAGCCTGCGTGGCCTGTTATGAGCAGTACCGAACCTGTTATGAGCCGTATATTAAATTAATAATAATCAACCTGGATAACCTACAATAAGACAATTAGTCAAGACAATTAGTCAAATATGAGGTGGTATGCTTGTTAGCAGATTGTGCCCATAATCAGGTCGAACGTATCTTACTTTAGAATCGTTTATTTTGCAAGTGGGCTATATCTGTATTTGAATATATTAATTAATTAACATTTAAGGTGTGTCTTAAGGTTGGAGAGGCACGAAAAAAACCAGGTTTGAGGCTGTTAACCCGGCAGTGGGAAGATTGTTTGTCCTTTAGGTATCCGCTTTAAGGCCGCTAAAATAACGAGTTAGCCTGAATTTTCCGGCAGCACTTATTATTTTGAATTTATAATATAATTTTATTATTCATAACAAAAGTGTTATTTATTTCCATATCAGGAAAATTGAATAAACTAAATTCATTAAAGCTTAAAAATTAGTAATAAATGGCCCATGTTAAAGTTTTTAAACATTTAAAAATTGGTTCTCCTCTTTGTAAGTCCGGGCTAATTTGCGGGCAATCATGCGCCCGTAGGTCGTGACAGACTGTCCATTGGTCAGTTCCGGCCAGATCTGGGCGGTATTAGCCAGGGAAAGATTTCCCACAGGTGTGACAACTTGTGGGGTCTGCCAGGTTCCCTGGATATTGTGCAGCGGTTCCACGAAACGCTCTCGCATCACCCGGGCTTCGGCCACCCACTTTTCATCAAAATCAGGAAACATTTTTTTCAGGTCGGCTAAAAAGACCTCTTTTACCTGGCTGTCGGGCATCCGGGCCAGCGGGTTTTCAGGCAAAATATATTTTGGCAGGTACACCAGGTGGTTTCCGTTCACAAATTCCGGGTTGATCAAATTAGTCGTTTCAATCAGGCCGGTAAAGGGTATCGCCGTATCGGTTATATTCAGGGTGTAATAGGGCGTAAGCGAGCGGTCCAGCCCCAGCAAGAGGCAAACTATCCCCAGGTAAGGAATAGTTTCCAGCGATTGGCGGTATTCCTGGCTGGCTCCCGGTATCAACCGGCTAAAGATATGCGAGGGCGTGGTGACAATTATGGAGTCAAAAGCCTCAAAGCCATTTTCCAATGCCAGGCCGCAGGCCCGGTTATTTTCAATTACAATTTCTTTAATGTTGGCCCCTAAATGGACCTGCCCGCCGCCTGCCTCAATCGCTTTTACCAGCCGTTCGGCCAGGACCTGATAGCCGCCGATGATATGGCCGCTAAGCTCTTTACCGGATTTTTTATCACTGGCCGAAGAAACCCGGACTATCCGCGACCAGATATAGGTCGCCGGGATATTGTTAAAACCGCCGTCAAACTTGGCATTAAGCAAAGGTTTCCAGATCAAGTTGTAGGTCCGGCGGCCGCCCAACTCGATGAGCCATTTTTCAACGCTCTTTTTCTCCAGCGGAGCCCAGTTCTTAATAAATAGGCGGCTGTGTAGAATGGTATAAGCCAGGCGCAGCCGGTCAACCAGCCGCAAAGGCGGGAACCGCAACAGTTCCAGCGGTTTGGTCATCGGGTAGAGTTTCGCATTATGGTAAAAACCCATGCGGGTTTCTTTGAAGCGGACCTGGTCGCGCAGGCCTAATTCTTCAATCAGTTGGAGCAAGTCGCTGTCGCTACTCAAAATACAATGATAGAAACGGTCTACTTCTGCCCCGCCAAAAGACATGGAACCGGCTACTCCGCCCGGCTGGTTCGAACGCTCAAATAGCTGGACCTGAATATCGTCCGCCTGTTTAGTCATCTCATAGGCCAGGCTCAGACCTAACAACCCGCCGCCAATTACTGCTACCTTCATATTTTCCCCATTATTAGTCATCAGTCGAGTAAGACCGGCTAACCAAAAAGTTAGCCCAACCTTCTAAAGTTAAGCTACGGCAGGCTACCGGGCCCTTGAATTACCCCTGCTTTTCAAGCTACCGGGTCCACAGGCTGGCAGTTACCCGTATTTTTCACAATAAAGATAGTCAGAGAATAAAAAAAACCTATGAGAGTAAAGTGAATGCTTTCACCGAACTAATGAAGCTATTTAAAGATTTCGCAGCCGTGCCGGGCGCCTGGATTTTTCAGGAGGAATGTTTCGCGATAAGTCTTTTATAACGGGGCCTGGCCGCTGCCGCCAGAAGGCTTTAAAGGGGCCGGTTTCGCCCTGGCCGCTGGCCGGGGCGTTTCTTTTGAGGCAAGGCAAAGCCGGAAACCCCGGGTTATCAGACCGGCAACTACCAGTAATAACACCAGGCTGGAACCAGCCCCGGCCAGGTAATAAAAGGAATATGAAAGCCTATTAATGAAAGTCTGGGTAGGATTCATTTCCCTCTAACCGCCTTAAACTATAAGTAACAAAGGGTTAATTAATTATCTATTTCCACCTTATCAAAAGTTCCCAAATATTCAGGCCGGTGCTGGTTTAATGACAAAAAAAAGAAGCACTCCAGCAAAATCCTCCCATAATGGCTCTTTCCATCCTTACCCTATCCAGCCAGAAAGGCCATCATTACATTTGCCCGCGAGTTTGATCCAGACGCTGGAAGCGCCACCGGTAGCCGCTTATCCTGACAGCCTGAATGTTGACTTGCTGCTGAAATTTAAGGCGGCATCCAAGCCTGATTTAAAGATTGAGGCGCGTCCCGCCGGAGAGCCGGGCAAAATAGTGAGCCGGGCCCTGCCGGTCAGCCTTATAGCGCTGTCCGGACTTACCGCCTGGCTAATGGGGAAGGTTTCTTTTCAGAACTTCTGGAATATTTCCCTGGGCCTGCTGATCGAGGTAATACCCTTTCTCTTATCAGGCGCAATCCTGGCGGCCCTTATTGCTCCTCTCAGGCCGGGTGATTTGAAAATATGGAAGCTGGCGACCCGCAACCGGGCCAATGCCACCGTCACCGCCCTGGGAATGGGCTTGCTGTTGCCGGTCTGCGAATGCGGGACCGCTTCAATCGCCCGCCAGGCCAACCGGGCCGGGGCGCCGGCCGGCATGAGTATAGTTTTTCTGCTGGCAGCCCCGATTTTAAACCCGGTAACTCTCCTGGTGACTTACCTGGCTTTTCAGGGTGATTGGCTGATAATCCTGGGCCGGGCCGGGCTGGCCCTGGTGGTTGCCCTGACTGTTGGTTTGATTTTAAGCTGGTATCCCAGGCCAAACGAACTTTTCGTACCGGCCGCCACTCCCGGTGCCGGACCGGATGACCATGACGGGCATCACCACGCCGGCCCCCCGGTTCATGACCGGCTTCACCCGGCGGCTGACTCAGAGGCCGCACCGGCCCACCGGCCCGGAGCGGCCGGTTTCAATAACTTCCTGGAGCGCGCCGCCCGGGAATTCATGGAAGCCCTGCGGGTAGTCTTGCCGGGCATTAGCCTGGCCGCCGCCTTTCAAGCCTGCGTGCCGTCCCATTATTTCCTGGACCTGGGTCAGGGAGCGCTCTTCTCGGCCGTCGCTTTGATGCTGCTAGCGGGCCTGATGTCAATTTGTTCTTCGGCGGACGCTTTCGTAGCGTTGAGCTTTGCGGGACTCCTGCCGACCGGGTCAATCCTGGCTTTCCTGGTTTTTGGACCGCTGATTAATCTGAAAAGTATTTTTTTATTCCGGCTGGTACTAACCTGGCGCGCCATCGGGCTGCTGGCCCTGCTGTGTTTTAGCCTGGTCCTGGTGGCAGCCGTGTTCTTTAATTACTGGCTGGCCTGAGAGCTGAGAGCTGAAAAGGAGATTTAAGCTGGCAACATTTACCGGAAATTCAATAAAACCGGGCGGGTGGCAGGTCCGGCTGTACAACGCCGGGGCCGGGCTGGTGCTGTTAGCTTTGAGCGGCTGGTTGGAGTGGCGGCTGCTTGACGGCACGCTTAGTTACTACCTGCATCCCCGGTTTAACCTGCTGGTAGCCCTGACCGCCCTGACGCTAACCTTTCTGGGCGGCTGGTTAATGTGGCGGCAAATCGTGGCCCCGTCCCGGCAGCGGCTGGTAAGTTTGAGCGTGGTCCTGCCGGTAGCCCTGGTGGCGGTGATTGGCCTGGTTGTGGTGCCGCGCCCGCTCAGTAACATTGGCGGCGCGGCGGAAAGCAAGTCAGCCGCCGGGTTAGCTAACGGCAGCGTGAACCGGGCCATGAGCGAAGTGGTCCAGAAGCAGGACTGGAACAACCCCGCCCGGCTGGATACGGCAAAGTGGAGCCTGCTGGATTGGAGTGCCGCCCTGAATAACCCGCAGAGGGCCGCGCTCCTGGTGGGTTCAACCGTAGACGTTACCGGCTTTGTGGTCCAACCGGCCAACCAGAACGGGCGCGCCTTTTTATTAGCGCGTTACGTGGTGGTGTGCTGTACCGCCGATAGTACCGCCCTGCGTCTGCCGGTCGTAACCGCCCGAAATGCCGAATTGGAAGAGGGCCAGTGGGTCCGAGTGCGTGGGGTAGTCGTCCAGGGAGCAAGCGGCAGCCCTGGTTTTTCAGCCACCAGCCTGGAACCGGTAGCCCAACCGGCCCAACCCTATATCTATCCTTAAAGCCGCCGGTGCGGTTTGCTAGCCTGATTTTGAAACCAAAAGGCAAAAACTGAGAAAGTGGTAACACAACGCAGTGGTAAGGACAACCCGGCAATTTTACATACTGGTAGGGGGCGTGGTGGCAGGACTGTTATTAGTCCTGGCCTTTTTGCTTGTCCTGGGGGATAAAGCGGGCCAGCCACTGAGTGCCAGTCTGACTTACCAGCCGGAAGGAGCGGGCGGTTTGCCCCAGGTTTCCCTGACCTTTCACAACAAAGTCGTGCCGGTCCAGGCAGCTTTAGAAGGTTCTTTTGAAATAACCCCGAATATTCCCGGTGATTTTGGCTGGAAAGACTCCACCCTGCTTTTCTCCCCGGCGGTCCGGCTGGAAAGCGACACCCTCTACCGGGTGCGGGTGCGCGGCGGCCTGAAATTAATTGGGGCGGGCCGGTCAGCTTATGAACAGGCCGAGTGGTCGTTCCGGACCCGCCCGGCCCGGATAGCTTTCTTGAAAAAAGAAGGCCAGGCCATCAATCTATGGATAACCGGCGGCGCACCGGGCGGCAGCGAGGCGCAAGCCCTCACTTTTGAAACCAGGCGCCAGGTCCTGGATTTCACCGTTTCACCGGGTGGCGAACGCCTGATTTACAGCCTGTCCGAACCGGATGGCCTGGAAGCCAGCTTATGGCTGGTGAAAACCGCCCCTTCGCCGGGCGAGCAGCCGCGCCGCTTGCTGTATGAACCGGCTATTCGCGCCACTGCCCCGCGCTGGTCGCCCGGCGGTGATGTGCTTGCCTACGAGCGCCGGTTGGTACTCGGCGGCGGGGCTTTCAGCCAGCCGCAGCTCTGGCTGATTCAGCCGGACGGCACCAGCCTGGCCCCTCTCTACGGCGGTTCGGAGCGCTACGGGACCGGCTTGAATTGGGCCACCGGCGGTAGCAAAGCCTTTTTCTGGGAGCCGAACCGGAAGGCCCTGGGCATTTTCAATTTCGGTGATGAACCTGCCTGGAAACCTTTGCCGGGTGTGATACCCCAGAGTTTTAGCGTCTCACCCGATGGCCGGGCGGTCATCCTGGCCCGTTACGATTACAGCGGGCCTACTCAGCGACAATTTTTAGACTATCTGACCCTCAAGACGGATAAAAATCTCCCGGGCGGGGAGTGGCAAGTAGCTGACCTTCCTTTTATCAACCAGGGTGAATACAACGCCTACTCGCCCGGCTGGTCGCCCAAAGGGAAATTAGCGGCTTTTCTAAGAGAAAGTACCGGGCCCGGCCCTGACCGCGAAACCCGGGTCTGGCTCTTTGAACCTGAAAGCGGGAAAACCTGGCCCCTGGTGGCGGATTTACCGGGGGAAACCAGCCAGGGCGGTTACCAGTGGTCCCCAGACGGCCAGAAAATATTGTATGAACAATTTCCTTCTTCTCGCCTGAAAGCAGGTAACAAGGAAAGCGAAATATGGGAAATAAGCTATGACGGTACCGCAAAACAAAAGATTGCCAGCGGGGCTTTTGGGGCAAAGTGGGTCTACTAATTCCCACCATAAATTTGCCCTGGTAAGCCGGGACAACCAGATCGGGCTTGCAAAAAATGAGTAGGAGTGGAAATCAATGAAAGCAAGAATTACTATTTCAGGGTTCGGCCGCCTGTTATTGAGTCTGAGCCTGCTATTAGTGCAGCTCGGTTCGCTGGGGCAAATACCGGCCCAGGCCGCCGAAACCGGTCCCGTCAAAGCCCTGGCAGCAAATAATTTGAATAGCGTAAGTACTCTAGCTACCCAGGCTACCGCCCCTGTCCCGGTACTCCTGGTTTATAATGACTCCTTTACCGGCAATGTCTTTAGCAAGTTCCTGGGCGAAATCATGAAGGCGGAAGGTTTTAACCTGTTTGATACCGCCCAGCTTTCGGCTGTTTCGGCCACCACATTAAGCGGTTACGATACTGTGGTGTTGGCCCAGACCGGCCTGACCGGTAGCCAGGTTACCATGTTTACCCAGTATGTCCAGGAAGGCGGCAATTTGATTGCCATGCGTCCGGACGCCCAACTGGCAAATCTGATGGGCCTGGGAACCGGAGCCGGGACATTAAATAACGGTTAC
Source organism: Chloroflexota bacterium (assembly GCA_028287745.1). Taxonomy (GTDB): domain Bacteria; phylum Chloroflexota; class Chloroflexia; order Chloroheliales; family Chloroheliaceae; genus 54-19. The sequence goes on along the minus strand of JAQBPB010000056.1, from coordinate 3,397 downwards.
ATGGCTATCCAGACCGCCACCAGCTACGGGCAGGGTTTCGTGTCGGACAGCTTGCAGTTACACACGGCCAGCGATCAATATTCAGGCGCAACCGCCCAAAAAGTTGCCCTGCTTTATTCGAATGCCGGTACCGCGACCAGTTTTCCGGCGGTAACGGTAAACAACTTTGGTAACGGTAAGGCGGCCGCATTTACCTATGACCTGGCGAGCAGCGTGGTTTACATCCGGCAGGGTAATCCCAGCCTGGCCGATATTGACGCTGACGGTGACAGCGTTACCAGGCGCTCGGACCTCTATTACAACTGGATTGACCTGACTAAAATGGCGCTGCCGCAGGCCGATATCCAGCAGCGCTTGTTTGGCCGCCTGCTAAGCCAGTTCAGCAGCCTGAAAACCCCGCTGCCGCGCTTCTGGTATTTCCCGAACGCGAAAAGTAGCGTCGTGGTAATGACCAGTGACGCTCACGCCAATCCCGACTCGTACTTTGAAAATTTAATTGCCAGCATGAACCGCTACAATGTCACGACCTCTTTTTACGGGCGCTACGGCCCGTCCAAGGCTCTCCTTAATACCTGGCTGGCCCAGGGTTACACTTATAATATTCACCCTTATAAAATCGGCAACCCTTCTCTGACTGCCGGTTACCAGGAAGCTACGGACTGGTACAACATGCACTACGGGGCTTCCCCGACCCATAGCGTGCGGGTCCACCGCCTGGAAGGCCAGGGCTGGGTTGACGGCGGGAAAGTCGCCGGGTCGTTCGGCTATATGATGGATTACAGCTATTATCGCTATGGGGCCTGGTTGAAACGGCCCGACAATAGCTGGGTCAGGGGTTATATGATGGGCAGCAGCCTGCCCATGAAAATGATTGACCAGACCGGCAACATTGTAAATGTCTTCGGCCAGTATACCGAAATTGCCGACGACCAGATGGGCTATCCCGGCCCGGAAAACCTGTCAAACGACGATAGTTATACCTTTACCAAACAGGCGATTGACACAAGCGTTGGCGGCACTTACCAGCCGGTGATTATTCAGGCCCATGTTGATTATTACGCGGCGGCGCAGTCCTGGTTTGAAAGTACCATGGCTTACGGTCGCAACCTGAATTTGCCGTTCCTCAACGGTGACCAGTGGTCGGACTTTACCCAGCACCGCTATAACAGCAATTTCTCTAACCTTAGTTGGACCAATAACCAGTTAAACTTTAGCACCAGCATCCCGGCTGCCCAGTCCGGCCAGACTATAATGCTGCCCGCCAATACAAATACCAGCAACATCCTGGGCGTAAAGGTCAACGGCATAACTACGGCCTTTACCACCAGCAGCATCAGCGGTGAAAACTTTGCCATGGTCACTCTGCCGGGCGGCAACTCTACGGTTAGTGTTACCTACCAGCCTGACACCGTTCCGCCGGAAATCAGCAACCTGACCGCCACACCTTCCGGCACCCAGGCCCAGATAAAATGGGCCACCAACGAGTTAGCCAGCAGTACGGTCAATTACGGGCTGACCAACGCGCTGGGCAGTACTGCCAGCACGACCGGAAACACGGTCAGCCATGCAGTGCAGCTTGCCGGCCTGACCGCCGGACAGACCTATTTCTACCAGGTAGTATCCACCGACCTGAGCAACAATACGGCTACTTCGGCTACTTCGACCTTTGTAGCGACCAATGCCGCGCCCACGATTAGCCAGGTGACCCCGGCGACGGTGCTAAATAATGCGGCTACTACCCTTACTATCACCGGGGCTAACTTTGTAAATATCCCAACGGTCTTGCTGGGCAACCAGACCTTGAGCACAGTTACTTTTAACAGCACAACAAATCTGACCGCCGTTATCCCGGCCGGGGTAACGCCAGGCGTGTACAACCTGACCGTAACCAACCCCGATAATGCTTCGGCAACCCTGGCAAATTCGGTTACGGTTAAATTACCGGCCCCGAACCTGACCACGGTCAGCCCCAATAGCGCCAGCAATAACGCTATCGCGACTATCACCCTCAACGGCACGAACTTTGTTTCGGGGGCTGACGTCCGGTTGGGCGTGACTAACCTGAGCGGAGTTACCTTTGTTTCGGCGGCGAAGCTAACCGCAGACGTTCCGTCCGGTCTGACCCAGGGAATTTACGACCTGACCGTTACAAACCCGGACGGGCAACTTTCGACACTACCGGCCTCTTTCACGGTGGGTCCGCCCGCTTCCGGCCCTTCTATCAGCCAGGTCGCCCCGGCGGTCGTCACCAACACAGGGTCTAATACTGTCACGCTAAGTGGCGCTAATTTCACCGGGCCGGTCACGGTAGCCCTCTCCGGGGTCAGCCAATCCGGGGCCACCCTGGTCAATTCCTCGACCATTACCTTTAGCCTGGCGGCCAATTTCACCCCGGGCACCTATGATGTGACGGTCACCAACGCTAACAACCAGAGTACAACTCTACCTGGCGGCCTGGTAGTCCTGCCCCAGGCGGTCATCCAGAACACCCAGGCGACTTTTGCGGCCGGTACTTTGAGCAATACGCTGGCTACCAACCGGCTAGACGGTGAGATTAAACTCAAAGCCGACCTGGAAGATTATTTCGCCGGGACCGCCCTTAATCCGGGTACCTGGACCAGCGGGACATGGGCCAGCGGTGGCAGCGCCACGCTTAATAATGGCTCGCTGGCGGTCCAGGGAGCGTATGCCCATACCCTGGCTAATGTGCCCAATAACCGGCTGGAATTCAAGGCAAAATTTGCTTCGAACACGCCAAACCAGCATGTGGGCTACTCGCCCGACCTCAATAGTGGCTGGATTCTGTTCAGTGTGCCGGGTTTTGATACTTCTAAAGTCTATGCCCGGTCCAGCGTCAACGGCCTCACTACCGATACGCCCCTGAACGTGTCGCTCAACGCCTTCCACGACTTCCTGATTACTATCGTGCCTGGCTCGATCAACTTCTTTGTAGATGGGTCGCTGGTGGCAACCCATAATGTCACGGCTAACAACTCAAGCCAAATCTGGTTGAGTAACGGCACCACTGCCGGTGCGCTGGTGGTGGATAGTATTCAGTCCGGCGTGTACCCGGCCAGCGGAACCTATCTTTCGACTCCGCTGGACGCCGGGCAGAACGTAGCCTGGCAAAAGTTGAACTGGCAGCTTAACCTGCCCAGCACTGTAACCGCTACGGTCCAGGCCCGGACCTCCGGGGACGCTACCAACTGGTCGGCCTGGAGCAGTCCGGCTACCAGCGCCGGGGACGTGGCACTCAGCCTGCCAACGGGACGCTATTTGCAATATACTTTGGGCCTGGCCTCCAACGACCCGACCCAATCACCGGAAGTGCTGAGTGTGGCCGGGGTCTACGGTTCGGCTGTGCCTGGCCCGCTGGCCCGCATCGCGGTTACCCCGG
>JAQBPB010000054.1 GCA_028287745.1 Chloroflexota bacterium | reverse complement strand
TTGAGATTGCCGACTACGGGGGATTGGATGTCTGGGAGAAAGTAACCGGGCATCTCTTTCCGCAGCTCGGGGCCAGCCAGGAAGCGCCGGAGTTAATCCGGGAGAAGGTAGCGAAGGGCGAGCTTGGGGTAAAGACCGGGGCGGGTTTTTACACTTATGGCGACCCGGCGCAGCAGGAACGCCAATCCGGCGAGCGTGACCGGAAGTTACTCGGGCTTTTACAGGTGAAAGCCGGTAATAATAAGGCCTGAGATGCAGTAGAACTGGGCCGGGAAGTACTTAAAAAGCAGTAAAGTTGGCGGTTAATCTACCAACTTTACTGCTTTTTTTTACCCGTAGATTGCGTTAAACGAAGGCTACGACCGGCAAGGATTAACTTTTGCCGGACAGAGACTCGTTTTTGGCCCATTGAGCGTAATCGGCCATACCGGCGAGTATATCAAATTTCGGGGTGTAACCGAACTCGTTATGAGCCAGGCTGGTGTCCATATAGTCGTTCTCGTTCCAGTTGATGACAGATTTCACCTGGGCCAGTTCGGTGGAGTTGAGGCCCAGCTTTTCGGCGGCGGCCACTACTTCCTCGCTGTTGACGCCCTTACCGGCCCCGATATTAAATATGCGGGAGGTAAGCTGCGGCGCCCCGGAAAGCTGGTAAAGCCCTTCCGCCGCGTCATCCACATAGCAGAAGTCGCAGTAGTGGCTGGAAGCGGCTTTAGAGATAGGACGGCCGTTTACAATCGAGTAGACAATCTGGCTGGGGAGGTTGAGCAGCGTCCGGTACAGCGGACCGTAGATGATCGCTATCCGGGCTACGCGCACATCCAGGCCGGTCTGGTCGGCGTAATGGAGGGCCAGAATTTCTTCCATCTGCTTATAGGCGGTCGGTCCGTGGAGCGGAACTTCCACACTATGGTAAGAGTTTTCGAAAAACGGCCCGGTGGCCTGGCTGCCGGAGGCGTAAATCGCCAGAGAACTGGTGGTTACGAACCGGCTGACCCCGGCTGAACGGGCCGCTTCCAGAAGGTTCATGAGGCCGACCATATTGGTATGGAACTCGCGGGCCGGGGTGACACCCCAGGCAGTAGTCGCCAGGTGGACTACCCGGGTAATTTTATACTGCCGGAAGATATCAAACGTTTCCAGCGGGTTCGCCAGGTCCAGGTCAACCACTTTGGCCTGGTTGCCAAGGTATTTCCGCAAAATTTCCGGCTCACGGGATACCCGGTAGCGGGTCAAGACTACTTCATGACCGGCATCAAGAAATTGCTTCGCGGTATGCGCTCCGATAAAGCCCAGACCGCCGGTGATTAGAATCATTAATCGTCTCTCCTTTGAGATTGGTTAGAAATAGGCCGCAACCGGGCAATTAGCCCTTAAGGCAGTTTGTAGATACCCAGGGTGCTTTCGCCCTGGATCAAGCGCTGGATAATGCCAGCTTCGGCTTCGTCCCGCGACCTGGCTTTGGCAACTACTTCTTCGATCCGCGCGCGTGGGATAATCACCACGCCATCGGCGTCACCGGCCACCAGGTCACCATGTTCGACCTGGACATCGCCAAAAGTTAAGGGCGCACCGAGGGAACCGGCCCCGTCAGGGTCTTTGCCGGTCCCGCGGATGCAAACTGTCCGGGAGAAAATGGGCAAGCCGAGTTCTATCAGGCGCTGGCTGTCGCGAACGCCACCGTCAATCACCAGGCCGCCGAGCTTTCGGGCCATAGCCGCCTGGGTCATAATTTCGCCCCAGTAGCCCGCTTCATAGTGGTTGCCGGTATGGACCACCAGAATATCACCAGGTTTTGCCTGGTAAATAGCCCGGTGAATCCAGAGGTTATCGGCAGGCGGCGATTGGACCGGGAAGGCCGGTCCAAAAATCCGAAAGGAAGAGGTCAGCGGCTTGATTGCCGAAGGCAAAGCGCCAATTCTTCCGGCCGCTTCGTGCAAGGAAGCAGTACCAATTTCAACATTTCCTGGTTCAGAACTACTCTGTGGGGAGCTTCCCAAAGTATTTTCTCCTTGTGATTAGCAGTTAAACTGCTCCTACGCTCTGTTTTACCGGTGTGTCCAGGTACTTGCGCCAATTATCACCAGCTTCAAGCACCAGGTTTTTAGCATCAACGTGTTGGAAGGAAATCGAAGGACCCTGTCCGAAGGCCGGCTTGCCATTCTGGTAATCCTGGACCGCCTTCAAAAGAACCTTGCGGGCATTGATAATAGCAGTGTCGCTCCGTCCAAGCTTTTCTTTTGAGCGGTCAAAAATAGCACCCTGGCTCTCCCCAATCACGAAATCTTCGGCGAAGAGGGCGTAGACGCCGGTGAAGTGGCCGTTTTTCATGGCTTCGCGGTCCTGGCCCCACATGTTATCAACGCCGCCCTTGTTGTCGTAGAAGTTATCCAGGTCCGGTTCGTTGGTACCAAAGCGGGTTTCGAAGAAGGACGGGTCCTGGTTCATGGGCTTGTCGGCATTGTGGTAGACGAACCAGTGAATGGAATGCTCGTCGTCAATGGGAACCACGATGTTAGTGAACTTGGGTGTTTCATCGGCAACCGGGATAAAGGAAATAAAAGGCGCAATGTACTGGGAAACCCTGACATAGAGGGTTTTATCAGCCATTGTGCGGACAGCCGCGGCATGGAAGCCATAGTCAGTGTGTTCGATTTCGTAGACCGGCGATAAGTCCTGGCGCAGTCGCATCGAGACATCATCGCGGCTTTCCCCGGCCATATACTTGAGCCAGTTCTGGTGAAGGATGCCGACATGGGAAGAGTCGATGGTGGTTTCCATAATCTGTAACCAGCTTGTATGGGTCTTGGCCTGAATTATCTTCAGGTTTTCGAGCGGAACCCGGTTGAACTCGTAATCGGGGAAGGCCGGTACCTCGCCCTGGCCCAACCAGACCCAGATAAGCCCGGCGGCTTCCTGGACGGGGTAGTGGTTGACCTTGATTTTGGAAGCCATGTTGGACCCCGCCGGTTCGGAAGGTACTTCGACCACCTGGCCGCTGACGTCTATTTTCCAGCCGTGGAAGATGCAGCGAATAGCGCAATCTTCGTTGCGGCCCAGGGCCAGCGACACGCCCCGGTGCGGGCAGGCTTCATCGAAAAAGCCGACCCGGCCGTCAGTAGCCCGGAAGGCCACAAAATTCTCACCAAAAAGTCTTACTCTTACCGGGGCACCGTCAGCCTCTATTTTTGAGGTTCGCAAGGCGGGGACCCAGTACTGGCGCATCAAGTTGCCCATGGGGGTGCCGGGTCCTACGCTTGTAATAAGTTCGTTTTCTTCTTTTGACAACATCGTCTTATATATCCTCCTGTTGTTGCAATAAAGTTTGACAGAGTTTTAATTGGTCTGGTGATGACCTTCCCGGCAGCCTGAAACCAGGAATGGCACTCCGGTAATTAATACCGGGTAATAATTGAAGCAATTTACAAATACAGGGCGCTTCGTCTGGCAGTCAGCAGGATCAAATTCCGGCGAGCGGTATTACAAAAGGCCAACTCTTGAAAGTTGGTATGTAATTATCGCGAAAGGATTATTGTTAGTTCCGGTCGAAATTGATTTTACAAGCTGACCTGTCATATCGTCGCGTCCTTGCGCAATACTAAGTCTTAAGTGTAAGTATCTTAAGTGTAAGTATCTTAAATGGAAGGTAAATTGAGTATAGCATTAGCCCGCAATCTTGTCAATAACTTTCAATGAAGGGTGGTAATTTCGTTAGAATTTATTGGCTTTGGAAGTCTAAAATGGGGGACCGCGGGGGTATTAACTTAACGTTTTTCTTTACAGGTTTAGGGTTATAGTTTAATCAAATAAAAGGCAGTTTGGTAAATTTAAACCAGGGTTAGCCAGGCGGTGCCATTCGTAGCCGATACCGGCATAACCCTGCATAAAGCCGGGATTAATGACGGTGGGTGGTAGTTTTGGATAGAGGGTATAGGAGCAGGTTTGCCCGGCCCGGTCGCGCAGGGCGGCCAGCCGCTGCCGGGCGGCCTGTTTCCAGTCGGGCCGGTCCAGGCGGCGGGCAGCTTCAAATAGAAAGCTGATTTGCCCGGCGCTGCCGCAGCACAGGTGGTCAACCGGGGGCAGTACCTGGCTTAAAGTCAGCAGGACAGCCGCCGCAATCTCCTGACGGTTTTCGGGCGTATCGAAAACATCAAGCATACCCAGACGGCTAAACCCGATGCCGGTCGCGCCGTGGCACCACTGGTTAGCAAAAGCAACCTGCTGGCCGGTCAGGTTTAACTCGGCCCGGAGGTCAGACCAGTTCCCGGCTTCCGGTACGAACAGGGCGCGTTCGTAGTCAAGGCCGGATTTGCATAGAAAGGCCATTGGCCTGTTCGGGACCGAGTTCCCTTACCAGGACGGTCTGGGGGTTTTGGACCAGGTCTTTGAGATAGGCGGGATTCTTCAGAGCTTTCTCAATCAGGCTGATTTTGAAGTCTTCCCGCGAGTTGATTGAATTTAAGTCCACCAAATTAGGCCTCCTTTAAGGTGTAGTTAAACAAAAGATGATTTAAGGCGCGAAAATTAGGGTTAGTTTGCCAGGAAGGCGGCGGTCCTACCGTTTCCAGGTTGCCGAGCCTTTCCAGCAAAAGATTAAACGCGACGGCGGCTTGCAGCCGGACAAAATTGGCTCCCAGGCAGGTATGGAGGCCCGCCCCGAAAGCCAGGTGAATGTTTTTCTCGCGGTCAAGTTCGAGGTTGCCGGGCTGCTGGAACCGGGCCGGGTCACGGTTGGCCGCACCCAGGATCAGGTATACCCGGTCGCCCCGGCGAAAATTTTTACCGCCGATTTCGAGGTCTTGCAGCACCCAGCGGTCAACCATTTGCAAAGGGCTTTCGTAGCGCAGCAATTCTTCCACCGCCGGGCCGGGGCGGAGAATCCCGGCTCGCCACTGCTCGACCTGGGCTGGATGTTCAAGCAGGGCCAGCCAGCCGTTACCCAGCAGGTTTACGGCAACGTGGTAGCCGGTTATCAAAAAAAGGAGCGCGTTGGAAACCAATTCAGCCTCGTCAAAAGCGCGAAACTGCTGCTGGGTGAAAATAAGCCGGGTCATGAGGTCCGGGCGCGGTACGCTTTTGCGCTCCGCCACAAGGTCGCGCAAAAGATGGGAAAGGGTCGCATAGGCCCGCGAATAGGCCAGTTCCTGCTCAAAGGGGCTGCGGTTGATTTGCCAGCTCGGGGCCAGCATATAAATGGCGCACCTGGCAAAGAAGGAAGCTTTATCAGGTTCGAAACCGAGCAACCCGGCCAGGGTCACGGCCGGGAGCTTTTCGGCAAATTGGGATATAAAATCTACCGGTCCGGCGGGCGGGAAACTTCCGATAAGATTTAAGGCATAATCCTCCAGGCGGGGCCGGAAGGCTTCTACCAGTTGTTGGGTCAGGGCGTTTTTTAACCAGTCTCGCAGGCCGGTATGATAGGGCGGGTCACGGTAGATCAGCCAGTCGTTGTTCGGGACGGCAAAGGGGTCGGGAGACTGGTTGGCAAGGCTGGGTCCGGGTCTTTCGCGGCCAAGGCGAGGGTCTTTCAACCCGGCCAGGACATCGCTATACCGGAATAAGTACCAGCAGCCCGGCAGGTCCGGGTTCTGGGAAATCCCCCAATGGACCGGTTCACGGGCCCGGTAAATATCATAGGCCCGGTACGGATTAGCCTGAAACTGGGGGGACGCCAGGTTTAATCGCGGTAACTTAAAACTACCCAATTCTAAATCAGGCATTTTCTTTCCTGGAAATTTACCGAAATTGGGACTCTGGTTTACCACCGGAAGGAGAAAAACAGTGGCGATGACCGGCGGAAATTTTCTTTAATTAAACAATAAGGTACTGTGACGATAGTATAGCAAAGGAAATTTTTTATTACAATGGCAAATAATTAATTGAAGATAAAATTTTTGGGTAAAAAACACCGCCGGGGCGGCTGTACTCCCGGCGGTGTTTTGTAATACAGGTATTGGTGGTGTTTCGGCCAGGGCCGCAAGCGGTTAAGCGCGCGAGCCAGCCGAAATCCGGTGGTTTAGAAGGTGGTGTTGCCGGTAAAGACACACCGCCCCACCCGCAGGGCAGGCAGGTAGTAATTGGTGATGCCCATGCCGTTAGCGGTCCACCAGTCCTGGCAAGTCTTGGACTGGCCGAACTCTTCGACCGTACTGAGCAGGTCAAGGACGCTCTGGGTCAGGCGCATATTCTTGACCGCCGCGACGATTTCACCGTTTTCCACCAGGAACGTACCGTCACGGGTGGTGCCGGTTGCAACAACCCGGCGCGGGTCAGGGCAATGGGTGTAGTGCAACCGGGTGATGACCAGGCCGCGCTTCATGCCCTTGATAAGTTCTTCGATGGACTTGTCGCCGCCCGCCATTACGATATGCTGCGGGAGTGGGTTATTTTCTCCCAGGTTGTTCCAGGGTGTGGTGGCGTGGCCGGTCGATACCTGGCCGGGTATCCGGGCGGCGGTCGTGCGGTCGTAGACTACCCCGGCGGCGCGCCCGTTGGAGACCAGCGGTACGGCCCGTGACTGCTGGCCTTCGTAGTCAACAGGGAAAGGCATGGCATAGGGGCTGGCCGGGTCCTCCCAGATGTTGATGTGTTCGCCGGTGACCTGTTCGCCAAAACGCCCGGTCATAAAGGAGCGCCCGTCCTGCAACTGCTGGGCGCCGGAGCCGTGAATGACCATAAAGCGCACCAGGTCGGCCACGGTGTTCGGTTCAAGCACGGCGGCATACTCGCCGGGGGCGATTTCGACCTGGTTTTTGTTGAGCAAACATTTCCGGATAGCGGTCTGGGCCAGGGCCAGCGGGTCCAGGGTGGTGATATCCCGGCTCAACTGGTCGGCATACCCGGCCTGGCGGCCATCGGCAGTCTCGATTAAGCCCTTCAGATAGCCGCTGGTCCCGGCGGCATACGAGCGCAGGCCGCGAGTATTGGCTACGGCCAGTTCGGTCAGGGTATTTTTGTAGGTGCCGTAACCTTCCAGCCCGGCTTCCTGGACCGGGGCTATCAGTTCGGCGATAGTCCTGGCGCGGTCTTCGGGGGTCTGGTAGGCCGTGGAGTCAAAGAAGGACGCGCCGGGTTGGCCGGATTGGGCCTGGCCGGGATAGCCCAGGTCCTCGCTGCCAGCTTCGGGGGTGCGGCCGCTCTCGCCGGAGTCCGAGGCGAAACCGGGGTGCTGGCGGTCTGGCATCAGGCGGGCGATTTTCAGGGCCTGGTCAATGGTGGCCTGAACGGTGGATTTATCTAGCGAGTTACAGGCCATGCTGGCGACCGAACCGCCAATGATGGCCCGGACCCACAGGCGGGTGTCGCGGTTGGAAACATTTTGGTGAATCCGGTTGTGGGCGAAGCGGGTAACGGCGACCTGCTCACGTTCAAGGACCAGCTCGACCTGGCCGTTTTTAACCGAGGCCAGTTTGAGGAAATCTTCCAAACGGTTCAAGGCTTCGGCCTGGCCGAACAGGTGGGAAACTTGCTGCTCGCTCATTATTTACCCTCCCTCTGTACGGTCAGATTGTTTACCAGGACGGGTGAGGCCCCGTGGGCGACATGGGCGCTCTGGAGCGGCTCGCCCTTGGCGCAACTGAGGAAGCCCCAGACTTTCCATTCTTCCGGTCCGGCGACCTTTTTAACATTGCCCCAGAAAATGGGGGTACGTTCCATAAAGCTGGCTCCCTTGTATAAGCGGCCGAGTTGGCCGCCTTTAATTTCGCGGCAGATTTCGGCGCTGAAATGGAAGTTCATGCGCTTGTCGTCAAGGCTCCAACTGGATGGAGTTTCCAGGTATAGGCCGTCTTCGACTTCGGAAATCAGGCTTTCCAGGCTGCCTTCACCCGGTTCCAGGCTGACGTTGGTCATGCGAACAATCGGGGTGCGCGACCAGGAGGAGGCGCGGGCGGCTCCACCGCTGGCGCTGAGGCCAATCGCCGAAGCGGTATCGCGGGAAGATAGGTAACCGACAAAGATTCCGTTTTCGACCAGGGGTGTACGCCTGGCCGGGGTGCCTTCATCGTCCCAGCCGAAGGTACCGAGCGCACCGGCGATGGTAGCGTCGGCGGTCAGGTTGACTGCCGGGGAGCCGTAGCGGAACTGGCCGCGCATCTGCGGTTCCAGGAAACTACCCCCGGCAAAAGCGTTTTCGCTGCCGAGGACCCGGTCAAGTTCGGTCGGGTGCCCGCAACTTTCGTGGACCAATAAAGCCGCCAGGTTGGAGCCAATGACGACGGTAGTCGGCCCGGCCGGGACCGGGTCGGCGGCGACAAGGTCGTGGGCTTCCTGGCCGACCCGCAAAGCTTCATCTTCCAGTTGCAACTGAAGGATGTATTCGTAACCGGCCTGGCCGTAATTACCGCCCCGGCCGTAGGTGCGCTGGTAGCTGTAGGGGCCCTCAACGGCAATCGCCGAGAGGCCGCCGCCGGTTTCGGTAATGAACTGGCGCTGCCTGGCTCCTTCGGTATTGGCAAAAAACTTGAAGGAGTGGAAAGCCTGCAAATGGGACTCGGAAACCTTCACCCGGTCGAAACGGCGCAAGTTGGCTTCGGCGGAGAAAAGCATCTCCAGTTGTTCGCGGGGCGGTACCCTAAATGGGTCTATCTGGACCGGGCTGCGGTATTCGCCGCTGGCCGTGGAAGGGGTGCCGTAATTGGCGGCCTGGCCCCTGGGCTGGACCCGGGCGCTGGCGGCGGCTAACTGGATAGCCTGGGCGGTGATTTCCTTGACGCTTTTGCCGGTCAATTCGGCGCTGCTGGCGAAACCCCAACCCGCACCAATCCGGACATTCAGGCCCCAGCCGTTATCCTCACGGGACATCATTTTATTGATTTCACCGTTTTTTACCCTGACTTCGCTCTGGAGTTCGGCCAGGCCGCGGACCTCGGCGTAATCCGCCCCGGCCTGACGAGCCTGTTCCAGGGCGGCCAACATTAATTCTTCATCGAGCTTTCGTTCGATAGCTTCTTTTTCGGCCATTCTCTACCTTTTTCTGTTTTTAATCCTGGTACTCTTGCTGCCGCTCCGGGTGGCCCCGGAGCTTGAATTTTAGACTGATTTTGCCAGGGCAACCTCCGCACACTTCCGGAAAAGTTAATGCCAGGTCTGGCCGCCCGGGCGTTATTCAGAATGAGCAAAGTTCAAATACTACTGGAAAGTTGTGAAAGATTAACACAGTAGTTGCGCATTTGGCAATTAAAAATCTATCACTCCATGCTCGGTACCCACGTTTTGTCAGCCAACATGTCTTTCAGGAAAGACATCAACCTTCACTTCGGCTCATGATGACAAAGCTGGGAAATTGCTTTGCCTTGCAGACAGGTAGAATGGCAAATTTTGACTTACGCAGTTCTCAGGGTGGCCGGACCAGGGCGGGAGGTTTAAGCTTCACCGTAGCAAAGTTAAAGCAGGTGGCCCTTTTACATTGGAAAATGCTAAAAACCCGGTATAATATGACAAGCTGCTTTGAATGAGCTTGAATGCTAATCCCCAAAAATGAGATAAGAGAGGAACAAAGTTGGAGAATACTACTAATCCCCAGGTTGAAATCGTAACCGAGTTTGGCACAATTGTCTTAGAAATTGCCCAGGACGTCGCCCCGATTACGGCCGCCAATTTCTTGAACTATGTCGATTCAGGTGCTTATAACAATACTTCTTTCTACCGGACGGTATTGATGGACAACCAGCCTGATAATGATGTTAAGATCGAAGTCATCCAGGGCGGTTTAGGGATGACTGCAGTTACCGGCCCGCTGCGCAATCAGCCAATCCCGCTGGAAAGGACTGAGAAAACCGGCCTGAAGCATGTTGACGGCACCCTATCGATGGCCCGCCTCGCGGCGGACAGCGCCACTTCTGAGTTCTTTATTTGTATAAACGACCAGCCGGAATTGAATTACGGCGGCAAGCGCTATGCTGACGGACAGGGTTTCGCGGCTTTCGGCCACGTTGTGAGCGGCCAGGATGTGGTTAGAAAGATTCAAGTTTCGGCCCATGAGAAACAGGAATTGACCCCCAATATCGCTATCCTTAAAGTGCAGCGGGTAGGCTAGAATTTAATAAAAACCCTGGCCGAACGGGTGACCCGCCCGGCCAGGGTTTTTTATTGAAAAATTTAATGAGAAGGTTCAGGTGGTTTAATTAACGGACCCTTGCCCGAGAAAAAAGATAGGGTTAAGCCAGTGGTGGGTCCAGCAGCAGCACCGAAGGCACCCGGTCGGGTGCGGCCAGCCGCAAGAGGCCGTAACCTATCCCGGCCAGGCCGGACATCAGGCCGGGACTTTCGACCTGCATAGGTATACCGGATTTTGGCCCTTCTTTTTCAAGGCTGTCCAAAACCAGGCTGGTAATGGATTGGACCGCCACCGTGTACCCGGTATCACCAAACAACCGGCCTGCCAGCAGGAAAGGTTCCAGGTTGCCCAGGTCGCCGTGGCAGAGCGAGTGATTGTAGCCAAAACTATCCCGCAGGGTCGTGGACAGGCCCGCCTTTATTTCAGAATGCAGGGCCGGGTCGTCAATATATTGAAGCGAGGCCAGGCGTCCGAGGGCGATACCGGCCGCGCCGTGGCACCAGGTGCTGATGTAGTCCGGCTGGCCCGACTCTCTTTCGCGCAGGTCGGGCCAGTTATGGTGTTCGCTCGAGAAAAGGCTCCTTTCGTAATCCATCGCCCCAAGGGCGGCAGTCCGGAAGCCTGACTCGCCGGTCAGGTGGGCCAGGCTCAGAAGGCTTAAAGCAATACCGGCGGTGCCGTGAGAAAACCCGGTCAGGACTAGGTTGTTGTTTTCACGGAAGGGCCAGCCCAGGCCGCCCGGCATCTGACGGGCTTTTCCCAGGAGGTGATTTCCGGCCTGGACAGCCGTATTCAGAATAAGCGGGTCGGGGTAGACCTTATACAGGCTCAAAAGGCCCAGGATGACCCCGGCCGAACCACCGATAATATCCAGGTTTTCGTCTTTCTCGATAAGGGCGGGTAGAAGTTTTACAAATTCCAGGGCTTCCAGGTACAGGGCCGGTTCGTTCCAGAGGCTGGCGAGTTGTGAATAGAAGTAGATTAAACCGCTCCAGCCCTCATAGGCCCCGGCCGGTAGGTCGGTCCTTTTAAGCTGATTTACTTCCTGGCGAATGGTATGCAGAGCCTGGCGAGCCAGCCCGGTATAGCGGGACCGGCCGGTAACCTGGCCGAGGTAGGCCAGGAAAAGGGCGATGCCGGGCGTTCCGCTGTAGAGGTCCAGGCCGCTTGGCAGGATGGACCAGGCGCTTTCGTTGACAAGGGTTAGACCAACCCAGTTGACGTTTTCGCCACTGACCAGGGCCTGGTTAGCCAGGCGGTCGCCAATCTTTAAGGCCGCCGCTATTACAGCGTCCGGACTGGTAGGTGAAGTGACGGATGGGTTTTGCAAAAGCGGTTTAGGGCCGTTTTGGATTTTTCCGGGGCGGTCAACCGAGGCCAGGGAAGCTTTTATAAACCAACTTTGCCAGGTCAGGTCGTCTTCGCCAAGCTGGGCAAAGCGCTGCTCGACCGCCCGGAAGGACGACTCGTTGAGAAAACCGGGGATAACCAGGCCCCGGCTGTCGTAGACGTTGCGGCTATCCGGGCGGGTATTAAAGACCGGCACATCGCCCACATGCAAGTCCTCGCGTTCGGAAGGGATGATTTTTTCCAGGTGAGGTTCAAGTTCAATGGGAGCCCACAGGTGGTCAAAGAAGCGGTCGCGGTCCAGGGCGTCACCCAGAAAATCCGGGTGGAAGCTTTCCTGGAGCAATTTGCCGTAGGTGCTGGTGTTGCGAAATATGACCCTTACTTCGTCCTGCCGGAAGCTTTGCAGCGGCCCGGCCAGAAGTTCAGCCCGGCGTTGCAGGAGCAGCCGGTACATTGCCTCAAATCCCTGCATAATATCGGAAGAATAGTCCAGGACATTGACCGGGTTTCCGTCCAGGCGGGGCAGATTTTCGGTAGGCGGTATTTCCATGGTCTGCCGGACCAGGCGTACATGGTCGGTGCCTTTGCCTTCCCAACCGGACACCGGTTTTGGGGTAAGCTGGCCGGGTTTGCTACCCAGACCACTGATGTCAAAACCCTGGCTGTTACCGGCCAGGAAAACCCGGTCGGGCAGTAGACCTACGCGCATTACCGAATATTGCATCCGGTGGTCGGCAGCGTGCCAGGCCTGTTCAGGACCGGACCGGGGCAGGCGAGGATGGAAAAGAGCCTCCAAATCTACCAGGACGGGGTGTTCTCCGGCGGCGATAAGGTTCTCCTGGTGGATGTCAGTTGCATCCAGGGCATACAACACGGCCAGGTAAGCCCCTTGCCTTTGATAAAACCGGTGAATTTCGGCCCCGGTGGTGCAGCCGGTAGCTTCGACAAATTCCTCCCAGCCGTGCGAACCTCTTTCCAGGATTTTCAGGGTCCGAAAAGCCGGGACCGGGCTGTATTGATTCAGCCAGGCCAGCAGTTCCTGGAAATGGAGTTCAACCGCCAGGGATTTAGGCTTGTAGATTAGTTTAAGGCCGGATTCAAATTTCACTTTCAAAACGCTGCGGCCGCCCCGGTGGTTGTCGCCATAACTTGTCTGAATAGCTAAAAGTTTGCCGGTAGGTTTGTCCGGGCTGAACTTTTCTTGCAGCAAAGGCCAGTCTTGGGTCAGGTTTGACAGGAACTCAAGGGTGAAATTAACCCAGTTATCGACGGTAATAACAAGCTGGCGGGCCAGCACGGGATATTCCCGCAGGAGCGAAATAATTTTACCGTCCCTGACGAGGCCATCAATAAACCCGGCAAACCGGGCCTGGGGAGTATCGCCTTGCAATTGACCCTGCAAGCGGGCCACGTTTACTTCCAGGGCCATCACCTTATTTAACCGGGACACCATGGAATGCTGCAACCCGTCCAGGAACAGGCCGGTAACATTTTCGGGGTCAAAGGGCAAGTCAGGGTGGATTTGGCCGAGCCGGTCGAAGCCCCGGCGCAGTTCATTAATACCGGCCTGGACCAGGGGTTTCATGGGTAATAGGGACAGCGGGAATTCGGAAGTGTCCGGTTTGTACCCGGCTGATAGGGCTTCGGCGGTAGCGTTTTCAAAGGCCCGGGCCAGGGTTGCCAGCCAGGCCGGAATAGCGGGGTGCCGGTTTTTTAATGTTTCCAGCGGCTCGCCTAACAGGTAGAGCAGGGTTGGTTCGTCCAGTCCACCGGTTTCGAGCCGCCGGGTAAAGAAATCAGCTTTATTAAACGGCCCCTGGTCTTTCCATTTTTGCAACCGGCGGGTGGCTTTTGGGACAACCTTCCCGGAAGAAGGGACGGACAGCCCGTTTACCCGTTCGGGCAGGGTCAGGGCCTTTAGCCAGTCAGGGTTTTCTGTAAAAGTTGTCGAGCGGCCAGGGGAAAAAGTCAGGGTCATTTTATTCTTCCAATATTAGATAATTTTTATAAGACAATTTTTTGTTTAGTTTGACTTTTATAATATAAATCAAGGCGTACTACCGGGGGTTCCAGTAGTACGCCCTGGCATTTTAATAAATTAGAAAGGGTTGCAAGCGCCGGAAGTATTTTTACAGTACTGGCCGCCACAATAGGTCTGGGCAGTTTCGGAACGCCGGCCGCCGGAAACATTGCCGAGGTCTTCGTCAGAGATTTCTACATCTCCGGCTGGGTTCTCGGGAAGCTGGGCTTTTTGTTCTTCGGTCAGGTTGTTACGGTATTCTTCGTCTTTCCAGGCCCGGGCGATGTCAATATTGCTCATTTAATTTTGTCTCCTTTTATCAAAAAGTATTTAGTAAAAATTTGTTAGCTCCTGACGGAGTTTTTGGTCACAACTAATTCTTACACAACAAACCTTTTTGGACATGGTTAGAATTACATATAGAGGAGTGAGTAAACTCACAAAAGCCTGCCCATTGCCTGGTTAAGAATACATATATAACCAACTTGTAAGAATAAGCGAAAATATAACAAATATATTACATCGATTTTACAAACCTGGCCCATAATTATTGAAACCAGCATTTCCTCTAGCTGGTATTACCCTGTGCAAAATATTTCTAATATAAGCCGGTACGTACTCAGGACCGAGTAATTGAATAAATGCGAATAATGATTTTTAAAAAGAAGGATACACGCTATATTACCTGGTCGTGGCTGGTTTTATTAGGACTGACCCAGATTCTGAAAATTTCCACTTCTTACGTGGCCCTGGCCGACCTGACCGAGTCGAATTTTAGCCAGGTGTTACCGGCCTTTACCAACCTGTGGCAAAGGAATGACCAGCCGGTAGCCCGGGGTAAGGCCGCCCGCAGCTGGACATGGGGTACAAAGCCGGTCCAGATTGAAACCGAACTGTATGCAGAAGCGCCAGGCGGGCACCGGGTGGTGGCTTACTGGGACAAAAGCCGGATGGAACTGACGGACCCTCAGGCTGACCCCGCTGGCGGATGGTACGTCACAAATGGGCTGCTGGTCCAGGAAATGGTCAGCGGGCAGGTACAGACCGGCAATGAACAGTTTGTGGCGAGTGTCCCGGCCAATATCCCGGTAGCGGGTGACTCGCTGGAAATTAATCCCGATGCTCCGACCTATGCCAGCTTCGCGGGTCTGGCTTCATTGAATAAAGATAAGCGAGCTGAAGCGGCGCTTGGCGCGGACGTTATAACAAGGATTGACCGGTATGGGAACGCCAGCGAAGATAGTAATTTCCAGGGCTACGGCATCCGGCAGGGGTATTACGAACCTATCCTGGGCCACAATATACCTGCTGTATTTATGGATTTCTTTAAGACTACCGGGTTGACTTACCAGGATAGAGTTTACAAGACCGACCGGCTGTACGACTGGGTATTTACGGCCGGGCTGCCCCTGACCGAGGCTTACTGGATGCTGGCGCAGGTTGAAGGCCAGACCAGACCGGTGCTGGTGCAGCTTTTCGAAAGGCGGGTGCTTACTTATAACCCGGCTAACCCGGCAGGCTGGCAGGTCGAGATGGGAAACGTGGGGCAGCACTATTACACCTGGCGTTACCGGACGAACCCGGTGCAATACCCGGCCACCGGGGCGGTTTCCGTAGCGACCCCGGCCAATTTCGCCAGGGTTTCGCAGCTTAACGAGAGTGATAGCCTTTTGGAAATAGGTAATTCGACGGTCGCGCGGCGGGTGGTCTTTAGTAAGCAGGGCGGAGCGTACAGCAGCAGTTTTAAAAACGTGCCAACAGCCGAAGAGTACCTGGGCCGTCCCGGACTGGAATTTAGCCTTAACCTGGCCCTGGAGGACGGCCGAAACGCTACAGAGATTACTTCGGACAACTTCCGGCTGATTGAAGCGAAAATCATAAACCAGGATATGACCCAGAGCCTGGCCCAGGTTAAACTTGCCGGTACTTTCGAAGGCAACCCGGTCAATTTATCGCTGTATTACGAGGCGCTTAACGGGCAAAATTTCTTACGCAAGTGGCTGGTGGTGGAACCTTTCGCGGCCCCGGGGTGGGTTATCAAAGGGGTCACGCTGGAGGACTGGCAGCCAGCACCTGAGTTGCAGCCTGTTAAGCCGGTGGAACGCTACGAGATAAATTACCCGAACGGCCAGCCGGACTATATAAGTTCAGTAGGGGCCCAGGCGATAAATTTGCTTGGAACGGAGAAACGCCTGGATGTTACCGATGCTTCGACCGCAGTCGGGCAACATGCCAACGGGCGAGAGGGCTTTTACTTCTTTACCGAATCGCTGTTCGGTCAGGAAAGTTTCAGTACGGCCAGCGGGTTAAAGCTTGGCAATACCGACTATATCCGGCCTTTCCAGCGCTTTACCAGCGGGCGCAGCGTGGTGGGTGTCTGGCAGGGGCCAGCCGATGAAGGTTTCAGGAGCTATAACGACTATCTCTATAAGTTTTACGCGGTAATTAAAGGGAAACGCGACCCGGTGGTGTATAACACCTGGTTCCCTTTTGAAACGGGTTTTGACGAAAAATCGCTCCTGGATACGGTAGACCGGATGAAGGCGGCCGGGTTTTACGATATTTTGCATGTTGACGCAGGCTGGCAGAGCGGCGCACCGCTGCGGGTTGACCGTGATAAGTTTCCGGACGGACTTGAGCCGGTTATTGAGCAGCTAAAAGCCAGCGGGATGACCGTGGGTCTCTGGATGAATCCGTTCAGTTCGGTATATTCCGGCCTGGAAAACTACGACCTGCTGCGCGAGCAGCGGCCGGATTGGGTGGACGAAACCGACCCGCAAAGGCGGTTTTGCCCGCTGTCGGGGGCGGGAGAATATGTCAGGACCAGGCTGCTGGAAATTGCCCGTACCTGGCCGCTGGAGGAAATTTACTGGGATGGGGCCGACTGGCATATCAATAACTGCCGGAGCGCCGACCGGAACTGGCAAAACACGGACGAAGAATACCACGCCACGATTAAATACTATGCCAGCCTGTTACATGACTTGCACACGGTCAGGCCCGATTTACAGGTGGTAGTCTGGAACGGCCCGACCAACATTCACTGGTTAAGCGCGATAGACCAGTTGCAGCTTTCGGATATACACGGGCCGCCGGTCCTGGCGAGCGAGTTAATCCGCAGCCAGCAAATGTACTATGCCACTTACCAGTACCCCTACCGGGGTTTATGGGGCGACTGGTACGGGCTCAGTTACAAACGGACCTGGGAAGAAGGACTGGGCCTGCCCCAGCATATAATCCAGTTTGCCGAAGTGAGCATGGTGGGCAACGGGGCGAGCCAGGCCGGGGCTTCCCTGGACCTGGCAATTACACCTGAGCCGGTGATTACCTTCCTGAACAAGTTATTTACCTGGCGCAAGCAGTTCGGGGAGTACTTCCGGGTCTACCAGCATATTTTGAATTTCCCGGACGGCAGTACTGTGCATGGTGAGGCCCACATGCTGGATGGCCGAGGCATTATTATTTTGCTTAACCCGACCGGAGAAACCCAAAAGGTGGACCTGCCGCTGGCCGAACCGGAACTAAAGTTAATAGCCGGACAGGCTTACAGGCTTTCGGATTGGACCGATTTAAGCGCCGGGAAATCGCTGGGTGAAGCGCAACCCGGCCAGGCGGTAACCCTGACCATTCCAGGGTATGGTTATCAAATAATCGGGATAAATCTTCCTTGATGAAGGAATACGGTTTTAGCTGGCCTTGCGGACAGGTGGCTTTTTGACAAAGAACCAGTAGCGGGCGGTAGCGTTCCAGGCAAAGCCGAGAGCTTTTAAACGCTCCCGGTAGTAATAGGTGGCCCGGCCGCCGACCTGGACCTTGCCATCAATAATCTTGATTACTATGCCAAAGGGATAGCGTTCGGACTCGCGAATTTCGCAGACGGCATGGTAGGCTTCCCAGGCGTCCCGGGTGATATTTAACCTTCCCCATTCCGTATTGGATTTAGGGGGATTTTTTTGATTGCCGGATGGCGCTTTCCGGGCCGGTCGGGAGGGTGAGGTTGTGGATGTGGTCGTGGTTGTGGACGTAGTGGCGGAAGGATTAAAGCCTGATTTGAAAAGTTTTACCCGCAGGGAATATTCAGCATTAATCTGCTGCATTATGTCGGTGCTGCCACCCAGGTCGGGATGATGTGACCGGGCCAGGGTGTAGTAAAGGGCTTTAAGCTCTTCCAGGTTTTTCGCGTTGACCAGCCAGTTTGTATAGGCCACGTAGGTTTCTTTCTAGTAAAGCAAGTTAAGATTATAGCTTTTAAATCCTAAATTCAGTCCTTTTATTATACTACTCAAGTCAACAGGGGCGAGTGGGTGGTTTATATTCGAGAAGTTTTCGGAGGGCAATAATAATAAATTTAAAAACCAAAGGGGCGGCCAGCATGACCGCCCCTTTGGTTATGGTTTCAGACCGGATTACAGCAGACTGGTGGCCGCACCCTGGCCCTGTTCACCGTTTTCGGTGAAGGTAGGCCGGATGGTCCGCACCGGGCGGTTGTAAGCGTGGGGTACCGGGCGCTCTGTTTCAAAGAGACGCTCGAACTCGTCGCCTTCCAGGGTTTCCTTCTGGATAAGCAGCTCGGAAATCTGGATAAGTTTATCCCGGTTTTCGGTCAGGATTTTCTTGGCCCGGTAGTAGCCGTTATCAATAAAGGCCCGGACTTCCTTATCAATTTCGTAAGCTACTTCGTCCGAGTAGTTGCGCTGTTCGCTGATTTGACGGCCCAGGAAGACCATCTCATCGGCTTTGCCAAAGGCAATCGGGCCGAGCTTCTTGCTCATACCGTAGCGAGTAACCATCTGGCGGGCAATTTCGGTCGCTTTTTCGATATCGTTAGAGGCACCGCTGGAGATTTCGTTAAAGATAATCTCTTCGGCGGCCCGGCCACCCAGGCCCCAGGCAATCTGGTCCTCGAACTGGCCCTGGGTTCCCAGGGTGTGATCGTCACTCGGCAGGACCATCGTCAGACCACCCGCCATACCGCGAGGGATGATGGTGATCTTGTGGACCGGGTCCACGTTAGGGGTCATACGGGCGACAATCGCGTGACCGACTTCGTGATAGGCGGTGATCATCTTTTCTTTTTCGCTGATCAGGCGGCTCTTGCGCTCGGGTCCGGCCAGCACGCGCATAATCGCCTCTTCCATCTCCGACATAGAGATGGTCTTGCGGTTGCGGCGGGCAGCCAGGATAGCGGCCTCGTTGACCATGTTAGCCAGGTCGGCACCACTGAAGCCGGGGGTCTGTTTTGCCAGGACTTCCAGCGAAACGTCTTTCTCCAACGGCTTGCCCTTGGAATGGACTTCCAGGATGGACATACGGCCGCGAATGTCAGGCCGGTCCAGGATAACCTGGCGGTCGAAACGGCCGGGCCGCAACAGGGCCGGGTCGAGTACGTCCGGGCGGTTGGTAGCAGCGATGATAATGATATTGGTGGTGCTGTCGAAGCCGTCCATTTCAACCAGGATCTGGTTCAGGGTCTGCTCGCGCTCGTCATGACCGCCACCGAGGCCGGAACCGCGCTGGCGCCCAACGGCGTCAATTTCATCAATGAAGATGATACAAGGGGCAGCCTGTTTGGCCTGGGCGAAGAGGTCGCGGACGCGGCTGGCACCTACACCGACAAACATTTCTACAAATTCGGAACCGCTGATGCTAAAGAATGGCACCCCGGCTTCCCCGGCGACGGCTTTGGAGATCAAGGTCTTGCCGGTGCCAGGAGGGCCGACCAGCAGGACACCACGCGGAATACGGGCGCCCAGGGCGGCGAACTTGTCAGGGAATTTAAGGAATTCGACCACTTCGGCCAGTTCTTGCTTGGATTCTTCGACCCCGGCGACATCGTTAAAGGTTACCGAAGTTTTATCGCCGACGAATTTACGGGCGCGGCTCTTGCCGAAGCTGAGAGCCTGGTTATTGCCACCCTGGGACTGCCGCATCATGAACACCAGCACCCCGATAAAGAGCAGGGCGGGCAGCAAAAGAGTAAAGATGTTTAGCAGGCCGCCAAACGAGGACGGTTCATTAATCCTGATCTCAACATCACTCTTGGAGAAGTCGTACCCGGCATTCCTGAGTTGAGTGGTAAAGTCAGTGGTTGCGGTTTCCCGCCGGGAGATTTTATCCGGCTGGTCTTTATAGATAACCTGGACGACATTACTATCGTTGGTTAAGACAATTTCTTTAATAGGGGAAGGGACTGCGGCCGCTTCATGCAGTACCCTGCTGATTGGAATATTTTTGGCGGGGTCATTGCGGTTCCCACCAAATAAGGTAAAAAATAGTAATAGCACGGCTATTATTACAATGAGGTAAACAAAACTATTTTTTAGCCACTTGCTGTTACCCATAGGTATCCTCCCGGCTTACTAACACCAACCTGCCCGGTCAATGTTGAAAGAAGCATTATTATTTAAATAAGTACGTAATAAGTATACTCCAAAAACGCGAAAAAGTTTCTAACTTTCGAGCTAAAATTGCTTCTTTTCACAAAAACTAAATTAGAGTTTCATTGAATCTTCTAATGTTTGTGACAGCCTGAACAATGAAAGCAATTACCGGGCCACCCCGTGCTTGCCTGATATTACCGCAAAAACTGTACCGGAACTCCCGGTCTGCTTAACCAGGTGGCCGGGAATAATGATTATAGTGGTTGATAGAAGCAGGTTGGTACGGGCCAGGTTTTTTGATAATAATCAGGGCCTGGCCTGGTTGGTTTTGGGTCTTCACTCCTCTTTCAGGGATTAAAAGGAGACAATTAAGGTACATATCCCCTAATTTAAAGGGAGAATTTGAAATAGAAAACGCAAGAATGAACAAAAGTCCAGTTTTTTAATGGTTAGTGCGGAAGCGCTACATTTATGGTTGCTATATGCCACCGGTACCCAACGGTAGCCAATGGGTACCCAGATTCCTGGATTACACTCGCAATGACAGCTACAGGTTGGATACGTAGACATTGGGAAGAAACCGGGAAGGGGTATGGTAGTTATGAATAAGAACAGGAAGAGGTAGTGTTGCACCGGGCGGCCTTGAAATAGTTCCACATAGCAGCTAAATGCCAGTAGAACCGGGTTATTTCAAGGGCTGCCCGGTTAGATATTGGGTTGTCTAACGCTTTTCAAGTTGTCCGCGGAGCAGGTGCTTTTGGACTTTTCCCAGGGCGTTGCGGGGCAAAGCTTTGACCAGGAAGACCTGGCGGGGCTTTTTAAAACTGGCAAGCTGGTTGCGGCAAAAATCGGCCAGTTCTGAGGTTGTTAGACTCTCAAAGCCGAATGCCGGGACAACCGCCGCGACAACCTGTTCGCCCAGGTCGGGGTCGGGCAGGCCGAAAACCGCCGCCTCGCTTACGCCGGGGTGCTGTAGCAGCACTTCTTCGACCTCACGCGGGTAGATGTTGTAGCCGCCGCTGATGATGAGTTCGCGGGCGCGACCGTTTATGGTTATGAAGCCATCGAGAGAGCGGCAGCCCAGGTCGCCGGTCCTGAACCAGCCATCGGGGCTGAAAGCTTCGGCGGTCGCTTCCGGCCGCTGCCAGTAGCCCTTAAAGACATGCGGGCCGTACACTTCTATTTCGCCGGTTTCGCCATCCGTTAAAAGCTGGCGGGTACGGACATCCACAATGCGGGCTTGCTGGCCGGGGAAAGGCAGGCCAACCGTTCCGGCCCGGCGTTCGCCCTGGTAGGGATTGGTGGTGTTCATAATAGTTTCGGTCATGCCGTAGCGTTCCAGGATGGGCTGGCCGAATACCTGTTGAAATTCGTTGAAAACGGCCTGACTGAGCGGGGCCGACCCGGAAACGTAGAGGCGCAGGGGCCGCAACGGGCCGCTATAGGTTTTAGCTTCTTCCAACAGGCGGCCGTACATTGTCGGGACACCAAAGAACATGGTCAGGCGGGTATCGCTTTGCAGGACTGAAAGGACCGACGACGCCTCAAATTTGCGCTGGAGTTCAGCGCTGGCACCGGTCCAGATAGTGCCGTGAAGGCCGACCATAAGGCCGTGAGCATGGAAGAGTGGCAGGACCAGTAACAGGCGGTCGGCGGCGGTCCACTGCCAGGTATGGGTGAGGGTTTCGATATTTGAGGCCAGGTTGGAGTGCAGTAGCATTGCTCCTTTGGCCCGGCCTGTGGTACCGGAAGTGTAGCCGATAATTGCCAGGTCGCCACCTTTGGGAAAGCTAAAGCTTTCTACCGGCTCGGCCAGGAAAGTTTCAAATTCGAATGAGGGCAGATTACCGAGATTGCCGGGGCCGCCAACCAGCACCAGCCCTTCCAGGTCTGGCAGGTCCGTTTTCAAGCGGTCCAGTTCCGCACCGCCGGTGGGGTCGGTTAAGGCCAGGCGCGCGCCTGAGTCTGCAAGCAGGTGGCGCAATTCTACCTGGCGATACTGGGTGTTTACCAGGACGATTACCCCACCGGCCCGGTGCGTCCCGAAGTAGGCAATGATAAATTCGGGACAGTTTTCCAGGAAAAGGGCCACCCGGTCGCCGGGTTGTAAGCCCCACTGCTTAAGACCGGCGGCAAACCGGGCCACCTGGCTGTAAAGCTCGCGGTAGGTATAGGCCCGGCCTTCGAATAGCAGGGCGGTCCTTTCCGGGTGGTGGGTGCTATGCTGGCTTAATGCTTCGACAATCGAATCCATTTAACGGGAACCTCACATTTTCAGGGTAAGACTTTTTTTGGAGTGTTTAAATTTGACCGGCTTTACCGGCGGTGTATTGAAAAGCACGCGGCCGCGATAGTTGACAGCCGGTAGCTGCCCCGGAAAGGTGGGCCAGGCCGCCGGTAATGATACTAAAAGTTTCAGCCTCGTTCAAGCAGGGGCGATGGTGCCCGGTATTTCCGGTAAGGGTTTTTTTATTGCGAGGTTCTCCAAATTGACTCAAGGAGCAGCCCACCCAGTTTGATGATACATTACTGTCTTTATCGTTTAAGGTGCGGTAACTAATTCGCCGGATTTAGTCGGGTGCATCTGTATAAAATGCTCCTTGCCTCAAATGCCGGGGCCAGGTATTGCTGTAGTTTTACCGGCGGTTAACAGGCTGTAGACCCGCTCAGGAGTGGCGGGGATTTCGTTCAGGCGGATACCGGCCGCATCGTAAATCGCGTTACAGATGGCGGCGGCGGGAGGGACAATCGGCGGCTCGCCAATCCCTTTCGCGCCCAGCGGGCCTTCTCTGGAAGGTATACCGACCACCCCGCACTGAATGGCTGGTACCATAGAGGCGGTTTGAAGGGCGTAATCCATCAAACTGCCGCTAACCAGGGCCCCGGCTTCATCATAGACCATTTGCTCGTACAGCGCCCAGCCCAGCCCCTGGGTAACCCCGCCGTGAATTTGCCCGGCTACCTCGGCCGGATTTATTGCGCACCCGACATCGTGAATTGCCAGGTAATCCAGCACCTTCACCTCGCCCGTTTCGGGGTCAACCCGGACGTGGGCCAGGTGGACGTAGCAGCCAACCGCGAATTCTTTATTGGCGCTCTTGCCCCGGCCCAGGACCGGTTCATGCTTGCCTTCATAGCCGCCGGTCATAGCGTTTATTTCCTGCAAAGTCACCGAGTGGCCGGGGGCGCCTTTTACATGCACCGCACCATCCAGGAGTTCCAGGTCATCCGGGTTGGCTTCCAGGTGGTCGGCCACAATGGCAAGAATCTGGGCACGGGCATCTTCAGCCGCTCGCTGGACCGCCGCGCCGAGGGTGTAGATGGCCCGGCTGCCGCCGGTCGCGCCGGTATAGGGAGCGCTATCACTGTCACCCAGGGTCATGGTGATATTCCTGAGGTCGGTCGTCAGGGCTTCGGCCGCGATCATCGCCAGGCTGGTAGCGGAGCCGGAGAGGTCGGCCAGGCCGGTAATGACACTAAAAGTCCCATCCTCGTTCAAGCGGCAGGCGGCACTGGCCGGGCCAATCGAGTTGGCGCTACCGGCGAAAGCCATACCCCAACCTTCATTGGGCCTTTTTTCCAGGCGCTGCTGCCATAGACTATGCTTTTCAAGCCGGTCCAGCACTGCACCGGCGCTCAGGTTGTCAGGGTAGGAATTTCGCCGCCGCATAGTTAGTGGGTCAATATTCAAGGCGCGGGCGAGTTTATCCACCTGGGATTCGAGGGCGAAAATCATCTGGGGCAGGCCCGGAGCGCGGTAGGAACCGGCACCGACCCGGTGAGTGACCACTTCAACCCCGGTGATTTCGAAGTTGGGTACCGGGTAAGCTACCGATAATAAAAGGGCCACAAAACCCATTGGAGAACCGGGGTAGGCCCCCGTATCGAAGATTATATCCGCCTTCAGGGCCGAAAGAGTGCCGTCACTTTTAGCGCCAAGCTTAAGTTTGATGGTGCAATCGGTCATCGGGTTAGCCGCTGCCAGGTCTTCCATGCGGGTGAAATTTAGCTGGACCGGGCGCATGGTCAGTTGGGCCAGGCCCGCACAGAGCGGTTCCAGCAAGACCGCTTTGGCCCCAAACCCGCCGCCGATATAGGGAAGCACTACTTTAACCTGTCTCACCGGCAGGCCCAGGGCTTCGGCAACTTCGCGGCGGGTATCGAACATGGTCTGGGTGCTGGAATAGACCGTCAGGTGGCCCGAAGGGTCAGGCACCACCGTACAGGCCATCGGTTCCAGGTAGCCCTGGTAGACCATTGGCAGGCGGAAAGTGTCTTCTACAATCACTACCGCTTCGGCAAAGCCAGCGGCAATATCGCCTTTTTTATTTTCGGCACGGCTGGACACATTTGGGGGTAAGTCCGGGGCCGGGGCAGTGGCCGGGCTGCCATGCCCGGCAGGGCCTTGCAGTTCCCGGGGGTGGCGCACGAGGGGTGCGTCCGGGGCTAAAGCGGCCCGGGTAGTGCTGGCAACCGGCAGCGGTTCATAATCAACCCGGACCAGGGCGGCTCCATCAGTAGCGGCGGCTTCACTCTCTCCCAGGACGACCGCTACCGGCTGTCCGGCAAAAAGCACTTCGTCACCGGCCAGAGGTTTCCGCTTGCGCGAGGCTGTAGCATCCGGTAGCAAAGGTAAGTCACGGGCAAGCACCACTCTAACCACACCGGGACAGGCCAGGGCGGCCTGAATATCAATGCCGGTAATCCGGGCGTGGGCGTAAGGACTGGTGACCAGCCGGGCGTATAGCAGTTTACCGGGGACTGGTACATCCGCCGTGAAGCGGGCCTGTCCGGTCACTTTGGCCCGTCCTTCCAGCCGCCGCACCGAAGACCCGATTTGTTTATAACTATTTTCCTGGTTGGTCACGATTAGTTTGCCCTTTCTGGTGATTCAATTAAGCCAAAATGGTATTAACCCGGGCGGTCCGGACCTTAGAAGTTTTCTACAGCGGCAAACAGCGGCTTCCACAGGTTGGCGCGGTAGGGCAGTTTCAGGTTTTAACTTTGGTACTGGATTTCTCGTTAGCAATTTAGCAGATATTAAGGCGGCCCGTTAGATTATAGTATCTTTGCGGTGTCCACTGCAAAGTAGCCCCGTCGTTTCCCCACAATTCCATAATTGACATGGCCGGACATTACCCATACTTTCTAAAAAGGCCAGGCTTAAAATCATGCTGTTAGAACCGGGCAGATTGCTGTCATTGTGGGTAAATAGCGGTTTGAGAAGAGAGTCAGGAAACAGATGAGAAGTCCGGGTTTTCTTTTTAACTACAGCGTAAGCAACCGGGCAAACGCGACGCCGGACGCGTTGACAGGACAGGCTCTACCGGGGATTTCAGATGTTGCGGCAGGTATGGATGGGTCTGGAAGGCGCAAGGCCAGCGAATTGATTGCAAACCATCGCTTAGTTTATTATTAAATACAATGGGCCAGGAAGGTAATTTAGTGCTGTACAGTCCTACTTTTACCCTGGCTGGTGACGCAACTGTTTGTGTGAGCATGGAAACTTATGTGTATTATGATTTCCAGCAACCGCTGGTATCCGGCGAGTTAAACCTGCGGGATGGCAGGGGTCAGGGACAATTTCACCCGCCCTTTCAACCGGCCCCGGATAGGAATTACCACCGTTACATTTTATCCCGGTAACAGTCGATTTAAAGGCGGCATAGCAAGCCCCATCAAAATAAATAGGCGCGCAGCAGCATACTCTGGCAGAACATCACGCTGGGAGGTCCTGGCAGGCAAAACTTAAAGCTTTCCGATTACCACGGCTATCCTTCTGAACCGAAGCGGTCCTTAAGATTTGAAAGGTTGCAGTGTAATTATGCTGAAATTATTGCTCAATGATAACTGGGACTTTAAAGTTCGCCAGCCGGGTGCTGACCTGGCCGGGGAGTTCGCGGCCCCGGATGGCTGGCAGGCCGCGACGGTACCCGGCTGTGTTCACCAGGACCTGCTTGCGGCCGGTGCCATACCTGACCCTTTCTATGGCTTGAACGAGCGTGAAGTGCAGTGGGTGGGGGAGCGGGATTGGCTCTACCGGTGCAGTTTTGACCTCCCGGCGGATTTCAGCGCGACCGGAGAGGCAAGCCTTTGCTTTGATGGGCTGGATACTTTCGCGACGGTCTGGCTTAACGGGCAGCAAATCCTGGTCAGCGAGAATATGTTTGTGCCAGCGCGCCTGGATGTAGGCGCGCTGCTGCAACCAACCGGCAATAGCTTACATATTTTGTTTGAGGCGGCCTTCCGGCGCGGCGAGGAACTTGAGGCCAGGTACGGCCGGTTAAGGGATTGGAACGGCGCGCCCAGCCGCCTGTACGTGCGCAAGGCTCAGTACCATTATGGGTGGGATTGGGGTCCGGTGCTGCTGACGGCCGGGGTCTGGCAGGAAGTTCGCCTGGAAGCCTTTGAGGCCCGGATTGCCGACCTGGCTTGCCCGGTAGAAATAACACCCGATTTAAGCCTGGCGGCCATAGCGGTGCGCTTGCGGGTGGCAGTTCCGCTCCCGCTTAACGAGCTGTCGGTAGAGTTAAAGCTGCTGGCACCGGACGGAAGCCCGGTAGCGGTACAGGTAGTGCCGGTTGATGGCGATACAGCCGAGCATACCTTTGAGGTTGCTAACCCTGAACTATGGTGGCCGAACGGCTACGGTGGGCAGCCTTTGTATAGACTGGTGGCGGTCCTGCGGGCGGGAGGCCGCGAACTGGACCGGGACGAACGTTTGTCAGGTTTGCGGCGATTGCGGCTGGTCCAGGAACCGCTTGAAAACGAACAGGGCAAAACCTTCCTGTTCGAAGTTAACAATACGCCAATATTTTGCAGTGGGGCGAACTGGATACCCTCGGACTCTTTTACGCCCCGGATAACTAACGAACGCTACCGGGAGCAGTTGCAACTGGCGGCGGACGCGAACATGGTTATGCTGCGGGTGTGGGGCGGCGGTATTTACGAACACCCGGCTTTTTATGATATTTGTGACGAGCTGGGCCTCCTGGTGTGGCAGGATTTCCTGTTTGCTTGCGGTTTATACCCGGCTATGGATTGGTTCCAGCAAAGCGTTAAAGCCGAAGCGGAAGCGGCGGTTATCCGGCTCCGCCATCACGCCTGCCTGGCAATCTGGTGCGGTAACAACGAGGATTATGCGATTGCCGAGTCTTTCGGATTATATGACGCCTCTTTTGAAGGGGATTTCACCCGGACCGCTTTCCCGGCCAGGGCGATTTATGAACGATTGCTGCCCGAAGTGTGCGCCCGCCTGGACCCGACCCGGCCCTATTGGCCCGGCAGCCCCTACGCCGGTTCCAGTTCGGCCGACCCGACAGTGGGTGACCGGCACACCTGGGATGTCTGGCATGGTACGATGGCCGATTACCACGATTACCCCAAATACGAAGGGCGGTTTGTCAGCGAATTTGGTATGGAAGCTCTACCGAGCCTGGCGACAGTCAAAACTTTCGCGCCGGAAAGCGAGCAGTACCCATACAGCCGGGTGATGGAGTTTCACAACCGCTCGGAAGGCGGGCAGCGCCGGTTGGCGGCCTACCTGACCGACAATCTGCCGATGATTAGCAGCCTGGAAGAATACCTGTACGCGACCCAGTTTATCCAGGCCGAGGCAATGGCTTTTGCCCTGCGCGGCTGGCGCAGGCGCTGGAGCGGGCCGGGCCGCTACGCGGTGGCCGGGGCGCTGGTCTGGCAGTTGAACGACTGCTGGCCGGTCACAAGCTGGGCGCTGGTGGACTACAGCCTGGACCCTAAACCGGCCTATTACACCCTGCGGCGTGAAATGGCCCCAATCTTGCCAGCACTCTGGGATACGGGAAAGGGCCAGGCCGCCTACTGGGGTGTGAGCAGCCGGGCGGGAGAAATTGCGGCCAGGCTTTGCCTGAACACCCATGACTTGCAGGGCAATAAGCTGGCCGAAACCTGGCAGACCGTAATCCTGAAACCGAACCAGGCTACCGAGTGGGGCGTGGTAGACTACAACGCACAAGCGGAACTGGTCCTGAGCGCGACCCTGCACAGCAGCGGCGTGGTGTTGGGCCGGGCCACCCTCTGGCCGGAGCCGTTTAAATACTTGAAGTTGCCCGACCCGGAAATCCTGGTGGACCGGTTGGGCGAAGATAAGCTGCGGCTGCAGGTGTCCAGGCCAGCCAAAGGGGTGTTCCTGGTGGCCGACCGGCCGGTTAAATGGAGCGACAACATGCTTGACCTTATACCGGGCGAACCCCAGGTAGTGACGGCAGCCGGGTTAGGCAGCGGGGAGGTCAGGGTCCAGGCGCTGGACTCGCTGTTTTCCAGGCTGAAAACTGGAGCGGGGTATTAATTACCCCTAAAGTAAAACATGTTACTTTACCCTTCTGCCAGGAAAGGTAACATTCAAGTATGTCATTCCGAGCGTGGTCTAGGAATCGCCGCGCCGGGGGCGTATAGCACTCAATGTGAATTGGGTTCAAGACAGGGTGGAATTCAGGCTAGTTTGTGCCATTATATTAGCCAACCCGGCTGAAATTCTTCACTTCGGCTCAGGCTGACATGGCTTGAGGATTGCCGCCCTGGTTAAGCAGCCGTGTGTCAAGACTGGTTTACGAAGTACCCAGGATGGGATGGCTTGATGGAAATATCAAATAATTAAGCAAAAAGTATCAAACCTGGGTTTACGAAGTACTATGGTTCGGTCTGGAGTCTTTTTAAATGATAAACAACTTAATTATAAGGCTAAATATTTATGCGAATTGCTGTAACGGGTGGTAGTGGGCGGATAGGCCAGGCGGTCATCAAATTGGTCCTTTCGGAGGGACACAGCGCGGTGAATATAGACCAGGTGGACCCGGCGCAACCGGAGGACCGGTCCGGGGTATCGTTTGTCCGGGCGGATTTAACATGTTATGAGGCAGTCGAGCAGGCTTTCAGGGAGTGTGACGCGGTAATTCACATGGGGGCCATTCCATCGCCAGGGCTCCATCCCGACCATATTGTGCATAATAATAACGTGGTGGGCAGCTATAACGCTCTTCGCGCCGCAGCCGAGCTTGGCATTGACCGGGTGTGCCAGGCATCGAGCGTAAACGCGACCGGCCTCAGCTACAGCCGCCGGGCGCGGTTCGATTATTTCCCGCTGGACGAAAAGCATCCGACTTACAATGAAGACCCCTACAGCCTGTCGAAATGGATTTGCGAACAACAGGGCGATTCTTTTGCCCGGCGCTACGAGACAATGAGCATTGCCAGCCTGCGGTTTAGCTGGGTCATCGAGGCCCGGCCCGCCGGTAGCAATGATAATATAGGCCATACCCGGAATTTGTGGGGTTATACCATTTTAGAGGCGGCGGCCCGGGCCTGTTTGCTTGGAGTGACGGCGGATTTCAAGGGGCATGAGATATTTTATATTACCGCACCAGAAACGCTCTCGGATGTTCCTTCGCTGGAATTGGCCCAGGATTACTTTCCAACCGTGCCGGTGCAGGGCGACCTTTCTGGAAACCGGAGCTTTTTCGACTGTACCAAAGCTGAAAGGCTGCTGGGCTGGATGCATAACGGGTCTTAGCTTTTGGTAATTAATGTAAGAGATCCAGATTCAGTTAAGCAAAAGTAAGGCAAAACATGCCTTACGAAACAAGGATGGTTTGTGCCTGAGTTTTGGCACGAACCACCCGTTATAAGAGGGTTGGCACTAAAAAGAGAGATGCCATATAAAGTAGGGCGGGCCTGCGGTCAGGATTC
The DNA here is from genome assembly GCA_028287745.1 of Chloroflexota bacterium. Classification (GTDB taxonomy): domain Bacteria; phylum Chloroflexota; class Chloroflexia; order Chloroheliales; family Chloroheliaceae; genus 54-19. The sequence goes on along the minus strand of JAQBPB010000054.1, from coordinate 13,217 downwards.
CCACTGGCCGGTGTCGTAGAAGCGCTGTAACTGGTCGAGGTAGGGTTGTATGTTGTAGCCTTTTGCGGAAAGCCAGGCCTTGTTGTAGTAGGTATCGCTGTAACGCTCCCCGGCGTCACAGGCCAGAGTCACAATGGACCCTTTTTGACCGGCCCGGTGCATATCGGCGGCCAGTTGGAAAGTGCCGTACAGGTTGGTGCCGGAGGAAGCGCCATATTTACGACCGCTAATCTTTTCCAGGAAGCGCATGGCGGCAAAAGAGGCCGCATCAGGCACGCGGATCATCCGGTCAACCACGTCCGGCATAAAAGAAGGCTCTACCCGGGGGCGGCCGATACCCTCAATGGCCGAGCCGGTCTTGCCGGTAAGTGACAGGTCGCGCTGGTGGTAATAATCATAGAAAACCGAGTTTTCGGGGTCAACCACGCAAAGATAGCTGTTAAAGTTGCGGTAGCGAATGTAGCGGCCGAGAGTGGCCGAAGTGCCGCCGGTCCCGGCCCCGACCACAAGCCAGCTGGGGACCGGGTAGGTTTCGGCCTGCATCTGCTGGTAGATGGTTTCGGCAATGTTGTTGTTGCCGCGCCAGTCGGTGGCGCGTTCAGCAAAGGTAAACTGGTCCATGTAATGGCCGTTATGGAGCTTTGCCAGTTGCTGGGCTTCGGTATAGACCTGGGAGGAATTGTCCACAAAATGGCATTGCCCGCCGTAGGTTTCAATCTGGCAGATTTTCGCGCTGGAAGTGCTGCGCGGCATAACCGCGATAAACGGCAGGCCCAGCATCCGGGCGAAATAGGCTTCGGAAATAGCCGTACTGCCCGAAGAAGCTTCTATAATAGTCGTATCCTGGTTAATCCAGCCGTTGCACAGGCCGAACAGGAACAGGGAACGGGCCAGGCGGTGCTTCAAGCTGCCGGTAGGGTGGGTTGACTCGTCTTTCAGGTAAAGCTGAATATCCGGAAAAACCGGGAAATCCAGCCTCACCAGGTGAGTATCGGCCGAGCGATGAAAGTCACTTTCAATTTTGCGGATTGCTTCACTGGTCCAGGGTCGGTACATTAACTTGGCATCCTTTTGAGTATATTCAGGTTAAATCCTGGGAAAAGGCAAAGCCCAAAACCAGATACTGGCCGTAAAAGCCATCCCACCGGCGATGACAAAAAGGTGGAAGATTTCGTGAAAGCCAAAGACCCTGGGAAAGGGGTTCGGGCGGCGGAACCCGTAAATAAGCGCGCCGATGGTATACAGGAAACCGCCTAAAAAGAGCAAGGCAACCGCTTCCAGGGCATACACCTCCATCAAGGCCGGTAAGGCCAGCAAGCCTACCCAGCCCATCCCGATATAGACCCATGTCCGGGCCTTCCTCGGCACCCTGGTAGTGAATACCGCCAGCACGACCCCGCCGATTGCCAGTAACCAGACGACCGCCAGCAGGGTATAGCGCACCCAGCCGTGAAGTACATTAAAGCAAATCGGGGTGTAAGTACCGGCAATCAACACGAAAATGTTAGCATGGTCGAGACTGCGCAGGAACCTTCCCAGCTTGCCCTGCCAGTTCCCAATATTATATATTGCGCTGACGGTATACAGCAGTACCATACTGAGTCCGAAAACCAGCATGGATAGCATACGCGGCAGGTCGTGAGAACTGTTCCAGAGCAGGGCAACGGTCAGCGCAACCGCACCCAGGGCAGCTACTGCATGAAACCAACCGCGTAATAAAGGTTTTATATCCTCATTTTTGAAGCTATCCAGATTTTGGGTAGTTTCTTGAACTGTCACTTACTTGTCTCTCTTTCATAGGACCCTAGGCCGTTACATCCCGGCCCGGTCCCTCTGCCCGGTATTGTACACCGGAAAGCCTAAAATCAAAAATAAATGTAGCATACAAACATTAAAAAAAACCGGAAATTAGTTAAAAGTTGGTTAAATGTAAGAAAGAATTGCTATTGTACTAATAAACATTTAGTCTCAAAATAGACTAAGCGCTTTTTTATTACGTTCTGATAAAAGAAAAGGTTTTATGATCGACCACGGCATCAATGTTCCAAAAATAACCAGCTTAAGCCAGATAGATTATGAGTGGCTCATTCAAATTGCTCTTAAACTTAATTTAAGTAATAGTATTGATAATATTTACGAATTAATAGTTTTTGAAACAGCCAAGTTATTAAGCGCTGAACGGGTCAGCCTATTTCTGATTGACACTGAAACCAACGAGGTCTATACCCGGCTGGCGATGGGACTGGAAGGCAAAGAAATCCGGCTGCCGCTGGGGCGTGGGGTAGCGGGGAGCGTGGCGTTCACCGGCAAGTCCGTCAATATTGCGAACGCGGCCAACGACTCGCGGTCGGCCGGGAATTTTTTTGGCTATATAACCCGGACCATCCTGGCGTTACCATTGAAAATAAATGGGACAAAGATTGTAGGCGTAATCCAGGCCTTGAATAAGACCAGGGATACCTTTGACGAACGTGATGAAAGAGTCCTTGAGATATTATGCAGCCTGGCCGGGGTAGCCCTGGAGCGGGCCACCTCGATCCAGGAAAAGGAAGCCCTGGGCGAAAAAATGATTTACCAGGCCCAGCACGACCTGGAAACTGGGCTGCCTAACCGGGCGCTGCTGGTGCAGCAGTTAGGCCTTGACCTGGAAGAGAGCCGCCGCAAACAGCAGCAAGTGGCGGTCCTTTTGATAGACCTGGACCGCTTCAAGCTGGTTAACGACTCGCTGGGCCATCTCATCGGGGATAATCTGCTCAAGCAGGTGGCGCACCGCCTTAAAACCAGTGTCCGGATGAACGACCTGGTAGCGCGGATTGGCGGTGATGAGTTCGCGATAGTGCTAACCAGGGTTAAAAACCGGCATGACGTGGAAAAGGTTGCCAAAAACTTACTGAAGGTGCTGCAAAAACCCTTTTACGTGGACGGCACGGAGCTTTTTGTAACCGGCAGCATCGGTATCAGCCTTTACCCGTCCCAGGGCAAGACCGTAACGGAGTTAATTCGCCAGGCCGATAACGCGATGTACCGGGTTAAAGCGCACGGCAAAAACAATTATCATTTCCATACCGAGGAGACCAGCGACATTGATTTGCGCCAGCTATCACTGGTAACGCAGTTGCATAAGGCCCTGGAATTTGAAGAGCTGACCCTTTTTTACCAGCCCCAGTTAAACTTACTGGATGGCCGGTTGGTCGGTATGGAAGCTTTGTTACGCTGGAAACACCGCGAAATTGGCATGATTTCGCCGGGTGAGTTTATACCGCTGGCCGAAGAAACCGGCCTGATTGTGCCTATCGGAACCTGGGTTTTGAATGAAGCCTGCAGGCAGGCTAAAGAATGGCAGTTAGCCGGGTTCCTGCCTTTCCGGATGTCGGTCAATGTTTCGGTTATTCAGTTTACCAGGAACGATTTCGTCAGTATTGTTCAGGAAGCTTTGCAAACGCATGACCTGGACCCCAACTGGTTGGAGCTTGAATTAACCGAGGGGCTTTTGCTGCGGGACATGCACGGGGCGGCCAACAAGCTGAAGGAGTTAAAGAAGTTGGGCGTTTATATCGCTATAGATGATTTTGGGACGGGGTATTCGTCTTTGCGGTATCTCAAGCAGCTGCCGATTGATACTTTGAAAATTGACCAGTCGTTTATCAAGGATATGAAGTTTACCGACATGGTGCGGTCCAAGGATAAAGCACTGGTCGAGGCGATTATTATGCTGGGGCATAACCTGGGAATGAACATCATTGCCGAAGGGGTTGAACTACAGGAACAACTTGATTTTTTGCGAGGTAACGGCTGCGAAGAAATCCAGGGATACCTTTTCTGCAAACCCTTACCGTCAGTAGAAGTAGCTAATTTTATGCGCCCTGAGGGCCAGGGCCCGCAGCTTTCAGCCCGCCTTTTAGCTACCGGGACCGAATTGAAACGAGCCTGAGAGGGTCACGGCCAGGAAACCCGGTGTAAAGGGGTAAATCGCGCCTTTTTACGTCCGGATTTGACGGTTTAAGCTCAAACGCGTAAAGTGAGGGGGCCGTTCCGATTGGGGTGTTATAAGGCTGGTAAGTTCAGTTCCAGAATCAGGAACTTAATCTTCGATTGGTGGCACAAACATTGTTATCTGCATTGGAGCATAAGCAGTTTCTTATTAACTATCTCTAGGTCCAGAGCCTTGCAAAGGGCGGGGCCGTTCAATTGGCGGAAATAATACCACTTAATCCAAACTAAAAGGAGGACTCTGAACATGGAGTTTTATAGTGTCAAACATCGCAAGAAAATAGAAGTTGATGAGAAAGATATTCGCAAGAAGACTTTCGGCGAAGGCACGCAGCTCCGGTATGCGGCGGTGGCTCAGACAGAGGTAGATGGCGATAAGGTTAATCTTACTAAATTTATTAGTAAAGCGACTTTTGAGGACTTGAAGGTACCCGAAGATCAAGGTACTGGTGGGAAAGCTGCTTCAGGTAAAGCGACCTCTAAAGCAAAAGCCAAGTAGGGTTTTCTTCTTTTAGAATTAAAAAGAACCTGATATGTTTTAACGACATGGCAGGCTCTTTTTAATTTAAATCGGGGCCTTGCCCCACCGAAAGCGGCACTTTGGCCTGGCTGTTCCCTGATGTGTTAAAATCCGGGCTAATTTAAAACACCGGGTTCGGGTTTTACGACCTTTACCCTGATCAGGGGAAAGCTGCTTGATCACTATCACCGACCATAAAATATGCCGGTTACCTGAAAACAAAATTAAGGCCTCGGCCCGGATAAACCTGGCAGACCAACAGCATCAAGTCAGTTTCACAATTGAAGGTAGCCCTGTTTACGAAGGTATCGAGCCTTTTTTGTGCCTGGCGCTGTTACCGGCTATGGCGGAGCGGTTGCCTATTAAGCTTGACCTCCCGGTTTCCCCGCAGCTTTTAAGTAACCTGGCGACGGTCCAGGGTATTTTCCAGACCTGGGATTCACAATTACACCGGGTACCAATCTATGTCCCGGCTAATATGGCGGCTCCGGCCGGGCTAGCCGGTAAAATCAAGGCCGGGACCGGTGCCTTTTTGGGAAAGTTGTCGAAACCGGGCCGGGTAAACCAAAACGGGGTGGCCTGCCTGTTTTCCGGCGGAGTGGACTCTTTTTATACCCTGTTAAAGCACCTGGACGAAATCGACAGCCTGGTTTTTGTCAGCGCCGGTTTTGATATTTACCCGCACCCTGATAACCGGGAATTTCGCCGGACGATTTGCCAGCGGCTCCGGCAGGTAGCCAGGCAACTGAGTAAGGAATTTATTGAAGTAGAGGCGGACCTCCAGGATTTCAGTGATAATTACGTCAGTTGGGGCTTTTATCACGGGGCGGCTATGGCGGCGCTGGCCCAGTTGCTAGCCAACCGCTTCAGCAAGGTTTATTTTGCTTCTTCTTATTCCTATGACGATTTAGTGCCGTGGGGCTCGCACCCGGTGCTGGACCATTTATGGAGTACGGAAAAAGTGGAGATAGTCCACGATGGGGGCGAGTTCATCCGGCTGCGCAAGACCGGAGCGATTGCTACCTCACAAATCGCGCTGGATAACCTGCGGGTATGTCTTAACTACGGGCAGAACCGGGCCTATAACTGCGGCGAGTGTGAGAAGTGTATCCGGACAATGGTGACATTGCGAGGTGAAGGAGCCCTTGAACGCTGCCCGGTCTTTGCCCGCCCCCTGGATTTAGCGGCCCTGGCCGTGATGCCTATCCCGGAGTATGTCTTACAGCCCTGGCAGGATATGCTGGCAAGAATCGAGGGACTGGGGACAGACCCCGAACTGGAGCTAGCAGTCAGGCAGTGTGTGACCAATACCCTTAAGGGGGGCAGCGCTAAAAGAATGGCTTTGTTGGAGAAGAAGATGGCGGAGCGCCACGAACTTTTAAAGGACATGACCGCCTGGGCCAACAGCCTCGAAGAGAATAACCGGAATATGAACCGGGGCATCGCCGACGCCAGCCAATGGGGCAAGAGTTTGGAGAAAGAACTCAAGAAGACAACCAGGCCGAAATTGCCAGGCTTCTTAAAAAGGGACAAAACCGCCCCTTTTTAAGTCCTTGCTAACGGGGTTTTGCTTCTTCTGCCGCCGCGAACGGGACTTTAACTCCCTTTGACCAGTCCAGGTTTCAGGACGACTTTGATAGATTCCTTGCCGGTATGGACCATTTCAATGGCGCTTTCGTAGTCTTCCAGTGGCAGCACGTGAGTTACGACACCTTCCATATCGACCAACCCTTTGTCGAGAAATTCTATGGCAATGGGGTAGGTGTAGGGGCCCAGGTGCGCGCCGTAGATATCGAGCTCTTTACGGTCGCCGATGATGCTCCAATCCACCGTGGCGGGCTGGTTGAAGACACTGAATTCGACGAACCGGCCCAGTTTTCGTATCATGGCTAAACCCTGGCCGACACTGGCCGGATGGCCGGTTGACTCGATATAGACATCACAGCCGTAACCATCGGTAATTTCCAGGACTCTGGCTACGACATCTTCCCTGGCCGGGTTGAGGACCAAATCCGCGCCCATGTGTTTAGCCAGTTCCAGGCGGCGGTCATTCAAATCCAGCACGATCAATTTGCTGGGGGTCTTGCGCCTGGCAGGGCCGATCATACCCAGCCCTAAAGGCCCGGCCCCGGCCAGTACGACCACATCCCCAAACTCGATCCGGCCCCGTTCGACCGCGTGTATGGAGCAACTCAGGGGTTCGACCAGGACGGCCAACCTTTCGGGAATATCCACCGGCACTTTGTGAATAAGGGCCTCTACGGGGAACTTCATGTACTCGGCCCAGGCTCCATTGACATTTTTCTGGAACCCAAAAATATCGTGGACCTGGCACATCCAGTACTGGCCGCGCTTGCAATAGCGGCATTTCCAGCAGGGTACAATCTGCTCGGCGATTACGCGGTCGCCCGGTATGAGGTTGCGGGTTTGAGCGGCGCGTTCGCCCATTTTAGCGACATGGCCGATAAATTCGTGACCGGGAATGACCGGGGCTTTCACATACATGGGGCTACCACCACCGCCCCAGAGTGATTCGGCCCCTTCGTAGCACTTTACATCGCTGGCGCAGACCCCACAGGACTCGACTTTAATCAAAATTTCGTCCGGGCCGACTTCCGGCACATCGACTTCTTCCAGGCGGTAGTCACGTGGGGCATAATTTACGACCGCTTTCATGGTCTGCGGTATTTTCTGTCCGGCTAACTCCAGTTCACCTTTGAATGTTGTCATAAATTCTCCATTCTCCTGACCGCTTAACAGGTATGACAGTACTTTCCGCCTTAGAATTTACTCTCCCCGTTCCAGGAAAGCCGCCTGAGAAGAGTCCAGTCCGATATTGGCGGCCTGCAAGTTATCTTGCAATTGTGCCAGCGTGGTGCTGCCTGAGATGGGGTAGACCGGGAAAGGCTGGGCCAGCAAATAAGCCAGCGAGAGGGCGCTAACCGGCCAGCCGAGGGTGGCGGAAAGGTGTTTCAGGCGCGCATACTTCTGTAGATTTTCCGGGTTCGCGTAAGTTTTTCTCAAAGAAGGGGCCAGGTTTTCGACCGCTCCACCAGCCAGGTCAATTTTAGCAAAAAAGCCCCGGGCCTGTGAGTTGTACGCCATTGCGGCCAGGCCGCTGGACTGGTGATAGGTTTTCAGCCCGGCGTTCATGGTTACCAGGGTCTGGTCAGTGATGGCTGCCGGGTTGGGAGTGGCAAAACTATACATCACCTGGTCCCCGGCGAAAGGTTGTAACCCGTGGGCGGCGGCGTACTCCTGGGCTTCGCGGATACGACTTTCCGACCAGTTGGAGCAGCCAAAGTACCGGATTTTCCCGGCCCGGACCTGCTCGTTAAGGATAGTTAATATTTCGGCTACCGGGCGAGAAGGGTCGTCGCGGTGCAGCCAGTAGAGGTCAATATATCCGGTCTGCAGGTTTTGCAGGCTTTCGTCCAGGTCGGCGCTAATTTCAGGCTCGGATAGGCGGCCAACCTGCATGGTAGATAACCGGGGATGCGCGCCTTTGGTGCCAATAATAATCTCACTACGGTTGGACCGGGCCTTAAGCCAGTTACCGATAGTTTTCTCCGATAAGCCCTTGCCGTCAGGCAGCCATTCACCGTAGACCAGGGCAGTATCTATAAAGTTACCGCCCCCGGCGTAAAACCGATCCAGCAAGGCAAAGGAGGTTTCTTTGCTTAAATCAACCCCTAAAGGCCCGCCACCCAGGCAGATTACGGACGGGTTCAGGCTGGTTGTGGGAATGTTCCTATATTTCAATGTTAAACCTCCAACCGGTGGTAGCGGCGAGCATTTCCGGCCCTGAACCATCGCAGGGGTAAAGGGCTTAAAATGCCGGCAAGGCTTTGAACAGGGTATTTCTGGCTGCAATGGTATTATTTCACTGGCAGGCAACAGGCGTTTTTCTTTCAAGACTTTGGGAAAGCGTGCCAGAATTATACGCGTTTAGGAAATGAGAAAGCAAATAAAGATAGAAAATACGTACGTCATATCCCTAAAAATATTTAACCTATATAGGTTAAACCAACCACCAGGGTTATGAGTTTCTTTTGAGTTTAAATTTATCGAAGGATATTGACGGTAATTCAAAAGAATGTTATAACTAAATTATTAGAAATTTCATCAAAACAAATATATAACGCAAAATATCAGGGGTAGATATGGCAGAAGAGGCCGTTTTAATTGGCCGGAATTTAGCCGAACGGAGGCGGCAAATCCTTCAACTCCTGGAAGAACGCCAGCAGTTGACCGTCCGTGAGATAAGCCAGGCCCTGGCGGTTTCGGATGTGACCGTTCGCCAGGACCTGATTGCCCTGGAAAAAGAAGGAGCTTTGCAGCGGACCTGGGGTGGCGCGGCCTTACCGGCACCAGGCCGGAAAGAGGGTTCGTTTGCCTCGCGCCTGGAAATCCAGAAGTTTGAGAAACAGGCCATCGCGGCAGCAGCGGTAGATTTGATCGAAGACGGCGATACGCTCCTGCTGGATGCCAGCACCACCGCTTTTGCGATTGCCCAGCGTATCAAAGAGCTTAAAAAAGACCTGTATATCATTACCAACGGGCTGTATACCGCCCTGGAACTGGGCAATAACCCGTCCCTGACGGTGGTCTGCCTGGGCGGTATTGTGCGTGGTGATACCGGTTCGCTGGTGGGAACGCTGGGTGAGGAAGTGCTTTCCCGGCTGCACGCCGGGAAAGGTTTCTTTTCGGCCAGGGGCCTGTCCTTGCAGCATGGTTTGAGCGAAAGCAATATACAGGAGGCCCAGCTTAAAGCTTTGATGAGCCGCCATACCAACCAGGTAATCGCGGTCGTGGACAGCACCAAGTTAGGCCAGGCTTCTTTCTCCTCCTTTTGCCCTTTCGACCGGATAGACCGGCTGATTACGGCCGGGACTGGCGCTAAAGAACGCAGCTTGCCTTTTATCGAAAACGGCCTGTCGGTTTCGGTAGTTTGAATTTAGCGGCCCTGAAGGGCTGAAAAGGACGGTTATGCAGCGTATTGCGTTTCTGATGAAGTTAAAGCCCGGCAACGAGGCGGAATACCTGCGCCGGCATGCCGAAATCTGGCCCGAAATGGCGGCTACCCTGAAACAGGCCGGGATTAGAAATTACAATATCTTTCGAAATGACCTGCAATTATTCGCCTACCTGGAAGTCGAAGATTTTAAGTATATGACGGAATATTTAGCCCAGGACCCAACGGCGGCCCGCTGGGAAGAGTCGATGAAAGACCTGATAGAAAGAGAAGTCGAACCGGAACATAATTTCCCGGCTCTCTTACCCCAGATGTTCCATCTGGACTGAAATACAGATAAGAAGGAGTGTGTTGAATGCAAAAGTTAAGAGAAACAGGCCACCAGGCAGGCTATGAATTGCTGGCCGAAACTCTGGACGCCCAGGGAATTTCAATAGACCAGGTAAAAGAAGCTCTCAAAAACCAGAAAATTGAAACCGCCAGCTGGGCATTTGCTAACAGCGGCACTCGCTTCAAGGCTTTCCCTCACCCGGGGGCGGCTACAACCACCCGCCAGAAAATTGATGATGCCGCGACGGTCCAGCGCCTGACCGGGGTAGCCCCGACGGTCGCTTTACATATTCCCTGGGACAAGCCGGAAGATGGCGATTACGTGGCGATGAACCAGTATGCCAATGCCCAGGGCATCCAGCTAGGGGCGATAAACTCGAATGTGTTCCAGGACAACGCCTACCGGCTGGGTTCGGTAAGTAATCCTAAACCGGGTACGCGCCAGTTGGCCCTGGACCATATCCTGGAATGCTGCGACATAATGACTAAAGTTAACAGCGATAACCTCAAGCTGTGGTTCGCCGACGGAACCAACTACCCCGGCCAGGACAGCCTACGGGGCCGCAAGCAGCGCATGGAAGAAGCCTTGAAAACGGTCTACGACCGACTGCCGGAAGGCAGCCGGATGCTCCTGGAGTACAAATTCTATGAACCGGCCTTTTACAGTACGGACGTACCGGACTGGGGTACGGCCTACGGAATGTGCCAGAAGCTGGGTGAAAAAGCCCAGGTGGTGGTTGATCTGGGACATCACGCCCAGGCGGTAAATATCGAGCAGATTGTCTCTTTCCTGCTGGACGAAGGCAAACTGGGCGGGTTCGACTTTAACGACCGCAAGTACGGCGACGACGACCTGATGGTGGGCAGCGTTAATCCCTATCAGCTTTTCCTGATCTATCACGAACTGGTCAGCGCGGAATACAGCGACCACAAGGTGGCGGCTAATAATGCCCGCCAGGTGGCCTATATGCTCGACCAGTGCCATAACATCGAAGGGAAAATCGGGGCGATTATCTATTCCGTGATGAACTGCCAGGAGATTTACGCCAAAGCCTTGCTGGTCGAGCGCGAGAAACTGGCCGCCGCCCAGGCTGCCGGGGAAGTTTTGGAAGCTCACCGCATTATTACCGATGCCTACCGGACGGATGTACGGCCCTTGCTGGCCCAGGTGCGCGAAGAAATGGGCAAACCGGCTGACCCGCTGGCGGCCTACCGGAGCAGTGGTTACGAAGAAAAAATCCAGGCTGAACGCGGGGTGGCTGCTACTAACGGGGGCTTTCAATAATTAAGCGAATGTTCAGGAGAAATTTGGATGTCAACTATTGAGAAAACGCTGCGCATACCGGAAAACCGGTGGAATGACGCGGCGGCTCAGCAGAAAGCGGCCCTGGAAGGCCTGGTTTACCGCTCTAACCTGCTGGGTAGTGACCGGACTATTGCCAATATTTACGGCTGCAATACGTCGGCCAAACGGGTAGAGACCGACCACCTGGGCCGCCCGACTGAGGTTTTATGGGTCAAAGGTTCCGGTAGTGACCTGGCAACCGTGACCGAGCAGGGCTTTGCCGGGCTGCGGTTGGCCGAACTCTTGCCCTTGCTTGAACGCGACAACATGAGTGACGAGGACATGATTGACTACCTGGCTAAAAGCACTTTCGCGCTGGGTAGACCGCGCCAGTCCATCGAAACGCTTTTACATGCCTTTTTCCCGGCCCAACACGTGGACCATACTCACCCGGACGCGATTATCAGCCTGTCCTGCGCCCCTAACGGCAAGGAACTGTGCGAACAAATCTGGGGCGAGCGGATGGTCTGGGTGGATTACACCCGGCCCGGTTTTCTGTTGAGCAAATGGGTCGGGGAAGGCGTGCGGGCCAACCCGAAAGCCGAACTGGTCGTGCTGGCTAAACACGGGTTATTGACCTGGGGCGATACCAGCCAGGAGTGCTATAACCAGACTATCAAGGTGTTGCAGGAAGCTGAAAGCTTTATCGCCCAGAACCGGGGTGACCGGAAAATATTCCCCGGTGTGGATGTGCCGCCGGTCGGGGCCGCAGAATGCGGCAAGGTATTGAATACGGTTATGCCGCCCCTGCGCGGTACCCTGAGTACCCGCCAACCGGCGATTTTGGAGTACGATAACGGCCAGGACGTGATGGATTTCGTGGGTACGGCCGGGGCTGGGCCTCTGTCGCAACTGGGCGTAGCCTGTCCGGACCACCTGGTGCATACCAAGCGCCAGCCGCTTTTCGTAAACTGGCAGCCTGCGGAGGGACCGGCGGCCCTGGTTGAACAGCTACAGGTCGAGCTGGAAGCCTATGTCTCGCGCTACCAGGACTATTTTACAACGTTTGCCCAACCGGCCGACAAAATGTTCGACCCCTACCCTCGGGTGATTTTGATACCGGGTATCGGCATGATAACCGCCGGGGCGGATGCCCTGCTGGCTAACGTAAGCGCCCAGTTGTACCACCGGGCCATCCGGGTAATCGAAGGCAGCCTGACTTTTGGCGGCTTTGAAGCCCTGAACCCGGACGAGGTATTCAAGGTGGAATACTGGCCGCTGGAGATTTACAAGCTCAGCCTGAAACCGCCGCCACGCGAACTGGAAGGCAAAGTCGCGGTAGTGACCGGCGGAGCCAGCGGGATTGGCCGGGCGACCGCCTGGCGGCTGGCCCAGGACGGGGCGCACGTGGTTATTTTCGACATTAACGAAGACGGGGCCAAAAAGGTAGCCGAGGAAATCACGGCTAAATTCGGCTACCGGCGTGGTATGGCGGTCCACTGTAATGTCACCAGCGAAGAAGCGGTGCAGCATGCTTTCGAGCAAGCCATCCAGGCTTACGGCGGGGTGGATATTGTGGTCAGCAACGCCGGGATTGCCATCAGCGCCTCAATTGAAGATACCAGCCTGGCCGACTGGAACCGCACCTTTGATATCCTGGCGAAAGGCTACTTCCTGGTCAGCCGGGCGGCCTTCAAAGCCTGGAAGGCCCAGGGGACCGGTGGGAACCTGATTTATGTCGCCAGCAAAAACAGCCTGGCAGCCGGGAAGAACGCGGCGGCTTACAGCGCGGCAAAAGCGGCCGAACTGCACCTGGCCCGCTGCCTGGCCGAAGAAGGCGGAGCGTCCGGTATCCGGGTAAATACGGTGCTGCCGGACGGTGTGCTGGAAGGTAGTTCGATCTGGGATGACGGCTGGCGAAATGCCCGGGCGGCGGGCTATGGTATCAAGCCGGAAGAACTGGAAGAGTTTTACCGCAAGCGGACGACCCTGAAGGTAAACATTTTCCCGGAGAATATCGCCGAGGCTATCAGCTTCTTTGCCGGGCCACGTTCCAGCCGGACGACCGGCGGGGTGCTGACGGTAGACGGTGGGGTTAGCGCGGCTTACGTCCGGTA
>JAQBPB010000032.1 GCA_028287745.1 Chloroflexota bacterium | reverse complement strand
GGCGAAACCCCAGCCCGGCCTGGGCAAGCTCTCGCTGGCCTGGGCGGCCGATCCGGCTAACGGCGGCCAAGTGCATATCTTCATGGCTATTGAGCATCCTGAGCAAAAGCAGCAAGACGGCACGGTGCCCTGGGAAGTGAAAGTAGTCAAAGAAGTTTAAGGCTACGGCCGACTGACCACCCTTCTCCTTTCCTTCTCTTCTCACACAAAAAGACCCTGGCAAAATCCAGGGTCTTTTATCTATGTATCACCATTTTTTTAAGCCATCAGATTGTCAATAAAACTAATTAACTCAATACCAGCTTTTATACCAGTATCAACAAAATTAGCTGTTTCTTGCTCGTCTAAAAATAAAGGCTTCCCTAACTCCATACTAGGAGGGTCAAACTCTCTTGTTTCTTTCTGATAAACATTATCAACAATACCTGCCTTATGGACAATTAAGTTCCTTGTTTTCATCAATAACTTTAATTCTTTCTTATCTAATATTCTAGAAAAATCTGCCCTTTTTTCCGGGAAAATAGTGGAATAAGCTGTTATAACACCATAAACACCAGTAAAATCAAATTTATCTCTTAGAATGGTACCCATTTTATTTTTAAGGTCAAAATCATGTTCCGCCAAAAACCTATATTCAATAAGCTTATTTGCTAAACCTTCAGGTTGTTTAGCCGCTATTTCACCGCGTTGTTTAGCCTGCTCTGAAACTGGAAGATTAAAAGCTTTATCACCAAACTCATGAGGATTATTATTTACTAATGAAACCCACAAATCTCCAGCCATTGATTCAAAAGAAGTCCAACTGAACGTTATAGCTGAATAAGCAAGTGCTTGTATTCCTGAAGAAATAGCTTCGTTGTTTGTAACTTCCCTTATAATTTTGGCTAATTGGTTTTTCCTTGCCTCTCCATCTTCTGGGCTTCTTCTATCCTTTTCCAATTGTTCCATTACCCTGAAACTTATTTTTTCTCTTGAACCAGGTGGTAGTTTCATTAGGTTATAAGCTTGTTCTAAAGAAAAACCGTCGGCGAGAATAGTAGTGAGTTGATACATTTCAAATTGTAAAGATACTGTGGCAAGGTTAACATAAATTACAGGTAAACTTAGCATTGAGTAAGTTGCTTTAACATTTTTAATAAATACTTCTGCAACTTTTTTAACTTCTTCATTATTAAAAGAAGTATAAAATTGATCTAAACTTTCGTCAGTGAAAGTTACAGGCATTTTTAATAGATTAAATTTCTTCATAAAACCTCCACATCGGGAGGCAGGGAGAGGGTTATAGCGTGGTATAATTGCTATAAGTCAGCCTGCCTTCACTCAATCAGGTTGTACTTGCAAGGCCAAGGTGCTAGTAACACCTGGGGCCTTTTTATTTTCTTTCCTGATAGGATAAATTGAATCGAACTTTAAATCAAGTGGGAATTATTTAGAGCTAAATAAAACCCCGATAACGCCGGTAGACGTAATCGGGGTTTCAGGTTGGTTGTGTAAAATGAACTTAGTTTAGTGTTTAATAATAAAGATGGTGTTTCGCAGGAATAACAGTAGTTTTACTCTTAAATAAAGCTATTCTTTCAAATCCCGAATCTCTTCCGCAAACCGGATATGATCCCCTGCACCCTCAAACCACTGCTCGTTACCCTCGATAAGCTGGGCGGCCGCCTCTACTCCGGCGTTGTAATTCTCAGTCTTTGCCGCTTCTAACGCCTGCTGGACCTGGCGAAGCTGGGTCTGGGGGTGGGTAATCTGGTTGTGCTGTTCATCGTTTTTAGCTTCAAGGGGCTGCAAAAACTGCCGGTCAAGTTCGTAAACCAAATCTTCCAATTTGATAATATCTTCTGGTTGCCCAGCCCAAGATTCAACCAGGAGCCGCAACTCTTCTTTCTCGCTCATTATTAATCCTTTCTTCCGCCACCGCTCGGCAGCATACGTGGCAGCTCGCCAGTCTGGTACATCCGGCGCAGCTCCGGCTCAACATACTCGGCGACCGTCTGGCCGTTCGCCATTACCATCTGGTCCATGAAAACTTCTTCGAAACTCTGGATGCTGCAATCCACGGCTATAAGTTTTCCTTTTATAGTGGCGACTATTGCCCGCCACTGTTCTTTAACCGATTGCTCCCAAGCTTTCTTTTGAGCTGTAGCCGAAAGGACGTAACCGGTTGAGCTTCGTTTGAAATCCTCAAGCTGGGGCATAGCCACCATGAAGCGGTAAGTCCGGCCCTCCAGTTCGAACATGATAGCGGCGGCCTGTTTCTGGTCAACGTAGCCAAAGCCGGTAGCTCCGTACTTCTTTAAAAGCTTATCTAACTCTTCGCGGGATCGGGCCGGGGTAACGGTAGTACCGGCGGCAAACTTTCTAGTTGTTAGCATTTTGATTTTCTTCTCGCTTTCTACCGGGCGGTGGCTATAGTTGGTCTAATGTCTATTAGATATAGCCTATGTTAAACGCAGTTACCAAAGATTATTTCTACATATCGCTGAAATACTCGTTGCACTCAGCGACTTTGGCCTTGTACTCCTCTGAGTCAGGAAGTGGCCCGCTATATATCACCCATTCTTTACTTGTCAGGTCGTACATCCAGGCTACGGAGGTAACCGGGTCTTTACCATTGAAGGCCTGATTTGTAGGACCATACAAGTGTACAAACGGCCCCATAGTCCCATCAGACAGAATATCAATCCTGATGTGGTCAAAAGGGAATGCCCACTTGGGCTGGCGTAAACGGTTAATATTCTTGGTTACTGCTTCCAGGATTGAAATAAATTCAACTTGAACCACTGCTTGTTCAGACATTTCTAATCCCCCTCTTGTGAACTAAATAGCTTCGATAACCGCAGTTACCAGCGGTATAGTATAGTCAGTCAAGATAAGCTCACTTACCTTTACCAATCTTTACTTCTCTTTCTTTTCTTTGAAAAGCTTAAATCCTGCTGGTTCGCGCTTACCTTTGCGGATACTAGCTCATCTCCACCCCCCTTCTATTCTCACACCTTTATCTTTACATTCTTTACAGTTGCCCTCTACCAAGCCCCAACCGACAACCATAAACTTAAATTCTAAAACATAGTTGTCAGTGGTGGTTTTCCCGCATCCTAGACATTCGTGCGGAGAAGTTTTTAAGCGGTGTAAGTTATTTTCACCTTCATTGAAATTTTTAGTTCTTTGGCTATTATTCATTTTCATCTATCCTTCTTCCGGCTATGGTCGATATAACGATAGTTATAGCGACCTCTCTTTTATTTCTTGCAGCGCCGCTCTCAGTGCCGCCTATTGTAGCCGGGCGGTGCGGCGCTACTCTTAAGAGGTTGACCCCCGACCCACCCAGGGGATTTCGCGTGGTGCTACTCATCATGATCCATTAAGAAAGCCGGGGCTGCGCTTTCAGACGGAAACATCCGGTATTGCTCCTGGTGCTTTGGGCAGTGCCTTATCCACTCCCCAAAAGCTTTTATACTGGTTAATTTCTCTGTCTCTAAACATCCTTTATGATGGCAAGTGAAAATCTTTTGCTCTTTAGGCTTAGAAAAATCAGCTACCTTGCAGTCGGAGCTGCAATAAGGTTCCACTGCATGCCGCTCGGTATAAAGATGTAACTCTTTGCAGTTCGGGCATTGTTGCATATACCCTTTATATACCGGCCTCAGCCGGACTGGTTGTTTGTAATGATTTGATCTGTACATAATACTAACCCTCCCTACCAGCTCATCAGTGCCGCCACCATCGCAGCCAGGATTAAAGAACTCGGTATATTATTCTCCATACCCGGCCACCTACCAGGCTTCTTTGACCCGCTCGCGCCGGGCCGGGGTGAAACCGAATAGTTCCTCATGCAACAGGTCAAAAGCTTCGTCCGGCTCTTCGTCTACCAGTTTCCGGGCTGCGTCCTTTTCCGCTTCGGTTTCGGCGGCCTGCTGGGTACAAGGCCAGCAGTGCCACCGGCCGCTAAAGAAAGAGAAGCCTGGTTTGCCGCAAGCGCACAGCGCCGGATCGTGGTCCGGGTCCGGGTCTTCGTCATCCGGGTTCAGAATAGCGCTACAAACGCAGCAATCGGTGCTGTCATCGTCCGGCTGGACCAGGCCGCATTTCGGGCATTCGCGGTCCATGCTAACCGGCTCCATTTCCGCCCTCATGTCCACCTGCCAGTTATAAGTTCCAAGGTTAGCCAGGGCGGCTTCAGCCTGGGCGCGGGCTTCTTCCACTGTCGTCGGTATTACGTAAAGGTGCGGAGCCGGGGCGGGGGCCGCACCCTCGGCGGCCCGGACCTGCTGGCGAATACCTACCTG
This sequence comes from Chloroflexota bacterium, assembly GCA_028287745.1. Classification (GTDB taxonomy): domain Bacteria; phylum Chloroflexota; class Chloroflexia; order Chloroheliales; family Chloroheliaceae; genus 54-19. The sequence goes on along the minus strand of JAQBPB010000032.1, from coordinate 137,007 downwards.
GATTTTGTGACTAGCGTAAGCCGCCGGGATGTGGTAGCAGGCCATTTCCCTGGAATGGCCCTGGCAATTGCACTCGGCCTGCCAGTGACCGGCGCGATCCTTTGAAAATTTGACGGTGTAAGGCGCTTTGGCCGGGTCAGAGCTGGCTACTTTATAAGTGCCAAACTCGGTTACTCTGACCACCGGGCGGATGCGGCGGGCTTTGGCTTCGGCGTTTGCAAACCGTTTTCTATCTTCTATTGAAATCATGTGCTATACTCACTTTCGACTAATTTGGTTGATAGCCATTTTGGTTTTTTGCCCGGTTACATCTGCCTGAGAAACTCGTGTGACCGGGCTTTTATTTGCCCCATTTTTGTACTACTTCTAACTAAGTGCCCCTATACTTCTTCTGTTATTGCTATTGCTTCTTCTGTTATTGCTATTGCCGGTGTTAGTGCTGTTAATGAAGGGCCCAGTCGCCTTTCGGCTTTTTACGAGTGGGTACTCGATCATTTCTGACACCTTAATTATAGCAAAAGTGCTAGCACTTGTCAATAGTTTCTTTATGAGTGATAGCATAGACGCTTGACGAGTGATAGCATTTAGCGGTACTATTAAAGGGAAAGGAGGTGGTGAGTTGTCTAAAAAATCCCCGCACAAAGTAATTTATGTGAGGGCTGCTGAGGATATAGCTAAAGCCTTAGACGAGCTTGCGGAAGAAGAACAGAGGTCAACCTCAAATATGGCTGAGGTTATTTTACGACGGTATCTCGAAGACATTGGTAAACTCCCAAAAGAAAACCGCCCACTAAGTGAATTAGTCGGGGCGGTTTAGGACACAAAGCGCCTGTGCAGTGAGAGGCCGGCGCTTGTGTCTTTTTATTTTAGCAAAATTACGAGTACTTGCACAACTGATTTTAAGTAATCAGCACAACTGATACTAAAAAACCTCGGCCCGATTTTAAGACTGATTTTTACCATTTTGAGCGTGAGTTTGACCGAAATGGGGTAATTTTAGCAATACTGACTCTTAATCAGTGGGTTCTGAGTTCAAGTCTCAGGCGGTCCATCCCTCCTTTTTCCAAATCACTAAAATCATAATTTTTCTCAATTTATCCGCTGTTAAATATACAGACGGCTTTTTCGCTTAATTTTTTGCCCCCCTTCCGGGGCTTTTTTTCTGTTACCCATAATTAGCCAGGTAGTCAGAGTAATAACGCAAACAGGGTATATTTCTTGCCTTGTAATCCCCAAAGGGAGGAATGCTATTTAATGTCAAAATTGATTATGGTAGTAAACGATACCCAGGAAATACTAGAAATGTTTGAGCTAATTCTCACTGAAGAAGGCTACCGGGTAAGCTTACATTCCTATGAGGTGCGAAATCTGGACAGTGTTAAGCAGGTGAAACCGGACCTGCTGATTGTGGACCAGATGATTGGCAACGAAAACCCCGGCTGGCAGCTTATTCAGAAAATGAAAATGGATAGATACACTGCCGATATTCCTATCCTGGTCTGTACAGCGGCAGTTACAGTAGTCCACGAATTACAGGGCAGGCTGAAAGAGAAAAATATTGGGATAGTTCTCAAACCTTTTGATATTAATGAATTGATAAATGCGGTAAAACTGGCCCTGAAGGAACGTGTAGCAACTGACCAACCTGTAAAAAAATAGGTGGGGACCAGCCGACCAACCGCCACACCCGCCCGGAACGCCAGGCGTAAGGCCCGGTGCGGGACATAAATAAGACCCACATAATGTGGGCCTTATTTACTACTACTAAATATCTTGGAGTAGAAAGCGTTTTGTGACGCCATTGTCACACTTAAATTATAGCGTAGTTGAATGCCATTACACCATTAATTGACTACACCATTATCTATACATTTAGAATTAGACAGCCCATCAGGAAAGTATATTTTGGACATCCGACCAAATTAAACCGGGTAAGGTGTTATATTAATAAGCTATTCCCCGCAGAGTGATATGCTGCCCGATATTTTTCCTGGTGTGGTTATTATTTGTCATTTTGTAAAGAGTAGAATTTTAATATCTAGCACAAATATTAAACTGTGCGACGCGCGGATCTGAGTTTGAACAGGCGAACAGCAGGTTTAAAAACTTGATGAGTATGTTAAACTGGTAGAAAACGCGACACTTTTTAACTTCAGGGCAATATAGTTGATTCTGGTTAAGACCGGTGCTTAAGATTTATCCTAACCTCTTTCTAGCAGATTTCTAACGATAATCCGGTGTACTTTGTGGTTTCTAAGCAAGGTTGGTCCTCCGCCGCAACCTTTTAGCAGGTAATACCAATGGTAGTAAATACTCCACAGGGGCTGGATAGAGTTACACTGGCCGAACATCTAGCTGGAGCTTCCACCGCGCCGCCACCGGCGGAACCGGTCCTGGCGCGCTTCGTGGCCCGCCACTGGGGCAGTGCCGCACCGTCCAAAGGGTCGTTACTGCCTTCCGGCCTGGAACCTGATGAAGCCGCAGAGCTGGCGGCTGGACTGGCAGCCGCATTACACGAAACTCCTTACCCGCTCACCCACACCTTTTTTAACCCTGAAAATATCCAGGTCAGCCGGGAATTGACCGGCTGGAAGGTGAATTTAGCCCAGCCGGAAGAAAATCCGGCCGGGACCACCGCGCCGGAGCCGGGCCCGGCCCTGACTGAAAAAGCCCAACTGGCGGCTTTTGGCGGCCTCTTATACCGGCTGGCGGTAGGGCAAGGATTGGCCCAGGACCGCCCCGGCCAGAAAGCCCAACTGGCCCAACTCCGCAGTTATAATCCCTACCTGACAGCTATCCTGGAAGACGCCCTGACCGGCCACTTTGCTTCGCCGGGCGCGCTGGCCGGTGGCTTCGGGTGGAGCCTTTACCGCCAGAGTTATTTAAATTATGCGCCGGTTCCCGATACCGGAAAGAAGATTTCGCCCAGGCACTCCGGCCCGCAAGCGGTCTTACAACTACCGGCCGAACCCGCTGCCAGACTGGCCGGGAGCCGCACCAGGGGCGGGCCGCTGGCCCTGGTCAGCCTGGCGATAGCCCTGGTATTGCTGGCCGGAACGGTTGCTTTTTCGGTAAGCGGCCTGGAGAGCGATTACCGCCCGCAGAGCCCGGCAGTCACGCGCTCCCCGGCTCCTACCGCCGCCCCTTCGCCAACCCGCGCGGTCGCCCAGCAAATCAGCCGCCAGCCTGACGGAGCCAGCCTGACCCGCTATAACCCGGCCTTTGACCAGTTCACCGGACAGTATACCGACCCGGCCAAAATTACGACCGGCTATGTATTACCTTTAAGCGACTTTCGCAGCTTGCGGGTCCAGACCGCCCGCTGGGCCGCCGATGGCAAGCGGGTTGACCTGGCCCTGGAAGACGGCGGCTGGGAAAGCTGGGATGTCCCGGCGAAAAAGCGGCTGGTCCGTAAAGAATTGCCCAATGCCGAACAGTACCGGCTGGTTAGCTGGTCGCCGGACGGTCAGAACTTCGCGGCGGCAGGCCTGGATGGTCAACTGCGGCTGGGAAAAGGCGAACGAGTGCTGCGGACGGTCACGTTCCCTGATGGGCAGGGGATTTTCCCCGGTCCGTCCGGGGCCGCCTGGCCCTTTAGCTGGTCGCCCGATGGCACCTCTTTGCTGGTGACGCTTAATAATGACGACCTACAGCTCTGGAATTTACAGAGCCTGCCCGCCCAGGTAGAGCCGCCCAAAGATGAGGCTACCCCGGCAATGAGTTTGCAAAACAGCAACCAGTTCAGCGGAATAGCCTGGTCGCCGGACGGTCAAAACCTTGCCAGGCTGCAATCCGGGCCGAATGGTCCCCAGATTGGAGTTTATAACTCGCGCAACCTGGCCCGGCTGTATGTCTTAAAAATCCCGCCCGAAGCGGTCCCGGCTGCCAGGAACGTTTCAGCTACTGTATACACTTCGGTTAACTTCTCCGGCGGAAGCAGCGATAAACTGGCCTGGTCGCCGGACGGGCGCCATATGGCCCTGATGCGCGAGTTTACGACTACTACGCTGGACCAACTGGCGAGTAATACCTACAGCTTTGCAACCGCATCGCAAATAACCATTCTTGAAATACCCGGCCCGCCCGGTTTGCTCGCAACCAGCAAGGACAAAACGGTGCCATTTTACCCTTCAGAGCCGGTTACACCCACCCGGCTGGAGACGTTGAGCTTTCCGGTTGAGATGGGCGGGCAAATTCTGAGCTGGTCCAGGGATAACCGGCTGCTGGTGGCCGGAAGTTTACCGGTACCCGGTAATACCGGCCAGCCTGCCTCCACATTACTGGAAACCCGGCCCTATCAGGCTTTAATTATAGACCTGCAGACAGCCGGGGGCGGTTGGAAATGGCAGGTTTCCGGCCAGTATGAGCTACCTTTCCGGGCCAGGCCGGGTTTCGCCGGGTGGCTTCCGGATGAAAAGCGTATCCTGTTTAATTCCGACCAGAACTTGCTGGGAGTGAGCCAACTGCCGGACCAGCCGGGTAAAGCTATCGCTATCGAGGTGCTTAATAAGGAAAGTACCGCCGGGTATGCCGCTTATACACCGTCGCCGGACGGTCAAAGTTTTGTGGTCCGACAGGCGGATGGAAAACAGTTCGTCCGGGATAGCGCCAGCGGCCAGGTGTATGCTGAATTAACCGGCCCGGCCACTCTGGGCATCCAGCCCGGTATTGTTAGCTGGTCGCCTGACGGCCAATACCTGGCGGTCCCTTACTATAGCCTGAGAAAAGACCGGGACCAGCAGTTGACCGGCGCTTTAATCATCCGGGCCTGGCACTTTGAACGAGGCAAGCCCCTGGCCCTGGTGGGCGATTTGCTGGTGCCTGGACCGCCCGACACTTCTACGCTTGACAGGGTGGAATGGGCCGGTAAAGATGGTCCCCCGGCCCTGTTGTTTAAATTTGCGGTCACCGGGGTCGGCCGCTGGGAAATAACCCGGCCAATTATAAGCCTGGACCTGCAGCGCCAGGCCATCGAGCAGCAACGGGGCCGGGGGACCTCTAACCCACCGGCCTATTTCGAACTGGCCGGCCGGACTTCCCTGTGGAACAACCTTGGTGGGGTCCAGGTCTGGTTTCCCGACCACCAGCGCCTGGTTAACGTGCACGCCGGAAATTATGCCATCCAGGAACTCAGCCCGCCGGACGCGGCGCCGGACCTTGAAAAAGAAAAGGGCATTCCCTTTGAGCCGCAGCCGTCCAACCTGATAAACCAGGACCAGACAGGACAGAACCTGGCGATATCACCGGACTCCAGGATGGTCGCGGTGGGTCTGCGGTCCGGTCTATTGAGCCTGTATAACGCGGCCAACGGTAAGTTGTTTAGCTCTTTTACCGCTCACAAGGACTCCCTTTTAAGCCTGGGTTTCTCGCCGGACGGACATTTCCTGGCGACCAGCAGCAGCGACCGGACGGTTAAAGTCTGGGACACTACCAGCTGGAGGCTGCGGGCGGTGCTGCGCCTGTCCAATTCCGAAGCCTCCGGCCTGGTCTGGCTCCCGGACAACAAGACCCTGGCTGTAACCAACAGTTACAGGGACAGCACGCTGCTCTGGCGAGCTTTGCCGTAAGCCAACCCGCTAACCGGGAACTTAAAGGATTGCACTACCGTCATAGAGGCAGAAAGTATTGTTGATTTAGCCCGTCCGGGTGGCGAACTGCCTGCAATCCCGGTCCTTTACTCGCTTTGCCAGATAAATAACTTTTTGTGATTTAACTTAATACGGCCTGAAAGAAGGTACGCCATGGCCGGTAGTTTATTCACGGTACCATTTCAGGCAAAGGCAGCCGGGCGGTTTGCAATGGCTAGAGCCTGGTTTTCAGTTAGCAGTATTTTTCTTTCCCGGTATTGGGTATAATCTAAAAAGATATGTATCGTGTCCAGGACAGGACCGCAATTTCAAGCAGTTAAGAGTTTTCAAAACAGAATTATCCGGTGGAGGAGCGGCAAAATGCTCAAACTAACCAGGCCGGACCTTTCAGGCCAGGTACAACCAGACCAGGGAAATCAAACGCCAAAAGGGAAAGTTTTCTTGCGTGAATTAGCCGCCTGGGGGCTGGCCCTGATGGGCCTGGCTAGCGCACTCGGCCTCTGGTTACTGCTGTTTAACGCGGCCCAGTGGTTCAGCCTGGCCTTTGCGCTGCTTGCCGCCGCCTGCTATCTCGCAGCCTACTTCGCCCGGCCGCCCCTGCTAAGAAGCAGCCTGACCAGGGCGGGCCACCTGGGAGTAGTCCTGTCAACCGGGGCGGCCACTGGCCTGGGAGCCTTTTTGCCCTTTGGGGTTGCCGATATTCTGAGCCCGGCCCTGGGCCGGTTTGGCGGGCTGGCCGGGCTAGCGCTCCTGGCGGTGCTGCACCTGGTACGGGGCATTTTTTACAAAAAAAGCGGGCTGCTGGACCTGGCTCTATTCAGCGGAATAGGGGCGGTATGGGTCGCGCTGAACACCGCCAGCCAGGCAAGCTTCCCGCCTGCCCCTTCGACCAGGGAAGACTGGGCGGGCTTGCTCAACTGGCTATTCTTGCTGGGCCTGGTCAGCGGCGTCCTGGCGCTGGCCCTGAGTTTTTTAAAGAACTGGCGCTGGGCCGCCCGCAGCTTTTGGCGCTGGTCGGTGGCTTGCTCACTTGGCGGGTTGACCCTGGCTGTATATTTTCAACAGGCGGAAGTGGCCCTGCGCTGCGGCCTGGTGCTGGTGGCCGGGGTGGTATTACTGGTACTGCTTGCGTGGCGCAACCGGCCTCAAATAGCGCGGCGGGCCGGGGTAAAAGGCGGTTTAGTACAGGTTGGCGCGGTGCTACTAATAATCCTGGGCCTGGTGGCGCTGTACCTGCCGCTGGCCGAACAACTGGAAACCGTGCTGCTCCGTAACACCCTGGAACGCTACGCCCAAAAAGGCTGGGCCGGGTTAACCGGCGAATATAAATTTCCCATCCAGGGCGAAGCGGCCGGAATAGTCACCGGAACAGTGAAGGATGGGCAGGGCAAGCCCATAGCCAGGGCCAACGTGGTGGTAAGCGACCCGACCGGCTTTAGCTGGACCGCCAGCAGTGACGCGGAGGGCCATTACGCGGTAAATGGTGTGCCGCCCGGCCACTACCTGCCGATGGCCGCCCGGGCTGGTTACCTGGACGTGGGTGCCGCCGGAAACGGACCCCTGGGAGCCTGGCGGATGGTCGCCAGCGTGCGAGGCGGACAAACCACCGCTAACATTGATTTTGTGATGAAACAGCGCGAACCTTACCGGGTAGTGCCGGGCAATACCCTCAAACTGGACCAGTTTGGCGAGACTTCCCGCGATAACCCGGTGCCCAGCCGCGTGTTGCGCCGTACTTTCACTTTCGAGAACGAGGGCTTGCAGAAAGCCGGGATTGTCTACGAACCTACGGCGGACCGCGGACCTGGCCCGTTCCCGATTCTTTTAATCGTGTACCCGGGTCCGGCCAACGGCTGGGAAGGCGTTTCGGTGCCGCTGGCGGCCCAGGGCTTTGTGGTAGTGGCCTACCAGCCGGAGCTTTTCGGGCCGCATCCCGAACGGGGGCTGAACCTGCGCGGCGATGTGAAAGACCTTATAGAACTCTATAACTACGCCAAAGCCGGTTATTTTTCAGAGCGCGGCGACCCTCAAAAGGTGGTCATTACGGGCGGAAGTGTTTCTACGGTTTATACCTACCTGCTGATGCGCGAGATTGAAACCAGCTCGGCCCAGGAAAAAGCGGCCCTTAAGGGCGGTATCGCCTACGGTGGGCTGGCCGACCTGTACCGCTACCGCTATGACTGGCACCGGGGAACCCTCTACATTGACCCCGGCATCCAGGACCTTGAAACAATGCTGGTCGCTTTTGGGCGGCCCGACCTGCGCCCTGAGATTTACATGCTCTTCAGCCCGGTATACCACCTCGAACCCGGTTCGCTCCCGCCCATGTTGGTCGTCCATACCAGTAAGGATACTATCGTGCCGATTAACCAGAATACCCTGCTGGTAGGCGTAATGGAAAGGTTAAAATTAACCCATAAAGCGATTGTTTACCCGGACATCGAACACTATCTGGACACCAGCAAACCCGACCCGGCCCAGCGGGATATGCTGGATAAAACCATTGATTATTTGAAGGAAGTTACCAGGTAACCCGGCCCGGTGAAGCCAGTGGGCTTAAGCCAGTTCAAAAAAACCGCTGCCCATATAGTGGGCCTGGCCGCCGACCCGGACCGCCGTAATCCGGCCGTCCTCCTGTTCAATTTCAATATGAATAAAGCTGGGGCGGCCCATCTCAATCCCCTGCTCGTTGACGAGTGCCAACCGGGCGGCGTCGCCAAAGACCCGGTGGCGGGCCAGGTAACAGCCCAACGGGCCGCTGGCGCTGCCGGTGGCGGCATCCTCCCCGAATACGCCATCATCCAGCCAGAACATCCGGCTGTGTACCTGGGCCTGGTCGGTGGCGGCTTGCGGCGTGAAAACATACACGTTGGCGTCTTTGAGGCCCGGTTGGATTTGCTGCAGGATATCCGGCCGGAACTTGATGTTTTCAACAGCGGCCAGGTTCCTGAGCGGCACGATTAAATAGGGTACTCCACAAGAAACCAGCTCTACCGGCAGGTCCGAATGCAGGGCTTCCGGCGGCAGGGAAAGCATCCGGGCGATTGTTTCCGGCTCATTAAAGACCGGGCCAAATTCGGGCAAAGGCTGCTGCATCTGGCTAAAGACCGCCGAGCCTTCCTCCCACTTAATTTTGACCGGGATTAAACCCACTTTTTCCTCAAAGCGGACGATTGTCTCAGCCTCGCTGCCCGGCGCGGCGGTTAGACCCTGCCAGGCCAGCACCAGGGCCGTCCCCACCGTGGGATGCCCGGCCATGGGCATTTCCAGGACAGGCGTGAAGATACGCACCTGGAAATCGTTCGCCGGGTCGGCGGGCGGCAGGACAAAGGTTGTTTCGGCCAGGTTTAGCTCTTTGCCGAGCGCTTGCATTTGCTCCGAAGACAGGCCCCGCGCATCCGGGAAGACTGCCAGTTGATTACCCCCAAACGCCCGGTCGGTAAATACATCCACCAGGACATAATTATATTTTGACATTAGCTTTATCCTCTTTCTGGCTGCACAGGTTTTATTTACCTGCCTGTTCATTAACCGGACCCGGGCAGTATTGGCCTGCTTATACCGGGCCAATTGGCCCTTGCTATCCTTCCAGACTGGCTTTACAATCATTTTATAAGTTAAAACAAACTGATTAAGGCAATTATTAACGATACTGGACTGGCTGTAAATAGCCAATCGGGAGAAATTGGTATGGAACTGGATTGCAGCGGGATTGTAACCCGGCTCGGGAAGTGGTCGGTTGGTCCGGAACCCCTGTATCAACAACTGGCCGGTGGTCTGAAAAAAGCCATCCTGGACGGCGCGGTTCCGCCGGACACCTTGCTGCCGCCCGAACGGACTTTTGCCGGGGCTTTAGCGGTCAGCCGCAGCACCGTGGTCGCAGCATACGCCCTGCTCCGGCAAGAAGGCTGGCTCGAAAGCCGCCAGGGCAGCGGTACAAAGGTACTCGGCCCGCCGCTGGCCCAGGCAAAAGAGTTTAACCCGGTCGCCCGCAACCCTGTCTTTGAGCAGATGCTTGACCGGGGAGAGGGTCTGATAGATTTTTCAGGGGGTATTCCCGCCGAACTAAAGCTGGCTGACTTAAAGCTGACCCACTTTAACTTGAGTGGTATTTTACAGGAACCGCGCTACTTGCCGCAGGGTTTACCGGAATTGCGGCAGGCTATCGCCAATCAATATAGCCTTAAAGGCATTCCGACCAGTGAAGAGCAGGTTCTGATTACCAACGGGGCCCAGCAAGCCCTGGCCCTGGTGGCCGCCCTATATCTCCAGCGCGGCGATACGGTAGTGCTGGAAAACCCGACCTACTTCGGGGCCATGGACGCCTTCCGGGGCGCGGGTGCCCGGTTGGTCGGCGTAACTACCGACCCGGTAGACGGCTTGCGGCTGGACCTCTTGCAACGGGTTCTAAGCACCCTGCAACCCCGGTTTATCTACCTGACACCTACCTTTCAAAACCCGACCGGGGCGGTCATGCCGGTCGAACAGCGCAAAGAACTGGTCCAGTTAGCCGAAAAAAACGACCTGGTGCTGGTGGAGGACAATACCCTGGCCGACCTGGAATTGGACCAGGCCGCGCCGCCGCCGCTGGCCGCCTTCGCCCAGGGCGATAATGTAATTACTATCGGCTCCATGAGCAAGCTTTTCTGGGTTGGGCTTAGAATTGGCTGGGTACGCGCTGCCCCGGCCTTAATTAACCGGCTGACCAGGCTAAAACAGGTCAACGACCTGGGTTCAGGGCTGGTCAACCAGGTTATTGCCACACGCTGGCTGGACCAATTTGAGGCGGTCAAAGAGTGGCGCAAGCAGGAGTTACTGGCTAAACGCGACCTGATGCTAAAGCTGCTGCAAGAACACCTGCCGGATTGGGGATGCACCAGGCCGGGGGGCGGCCTGTTCCTGTGGGTCCGAATTGGCCCCAGCAACGCCGGGACGCTGGCCCAACTGGCCCTGCGTTACGGAGTGGTAATTCTACCGGGTAATGTGATGTCGGCCGATGACAGCTATAGCCAGTATGTCCGCTTACCTTTCCTGCTGGACCCACCCCTGATAACGGAAGGGATTGCCCGGTTAAGCCGGGCCTGGGAAAGCCAGGCGGTATTAAACAAGACCGGCCAGCCCACTTCAGGCTTTATTGTTTAGATAAATCGACTATTTGGCCTATAAGGTTTAGTAGGGTTTTTGGTATGATAGCGGCTAGCGTTGAATAGCCTTTTTTCAGGAGATAAATTTGATAGAACTCAGTTACAAAGCCGCTCAGCAGGTAATGCTGGCTAGCCTGGGCCTGGGCCCTCCGCCGCCAAAAGCCACTAAAGAAGACCTGCTGGCCGCCATCAGGCAAATGCACCTGTTGCAAATTGACACTATTAGCGTGGTAGCCCGCAGCCACTACCTGGTGTTATGGAGCCGCCTGGGCGACTACCCGCTTAACTGGCTGGACGAATTACTGGAAGAAGGACAGCTTTTCGAATATTGGAGCCACGCCGCCTGCATGCTGCCGGTAGAAGATTACCCGCTCTACCGGCGGTTGATGTTAAACACCTCTCTGGCCCATAAATGGATTGCTGAACACCCGGAGGAAGTAAATAAACTGCTGGCCTATATCCGGGCCAATGGGCCGGTGCGCTCGGCCGACTTCGAACGACCCAACCAGGAAAAAGGGGCCGGTTGGTGGGATTGGAAACCGGAGAAAAAAGCCCTTGAAACCATGTTTGACGCCGGAGTCCTGGCCGTTGCCAAGCGGCAAGGCTTCCAGCGTTTTTATGATTTGCACGAACGGGTGATGCCTGAATGGAACGATGCCCAGGCGCTATCCGGGCCGGAAGCCGAACTGGTCTTCGCGCGAATGGCGGTACAGGCCCTGGGCGTGGCGCAGGCTCCCTGGATCAGCAATTATTTCTACCGGTACAAAAAGAAGGGTTTGATAGCGCTTAATACTTTGCTGGAAAGCGGTGAAGTAGTGCCGGTCCAGGTAGAAGGTTGGAAACAAGCCGGTTACAGCCATACGGCTAATTTAGGGCTGGTGGAGGCGGCGCAGTCCGGCCGGCTAGAGTCCAACCTGACCACGCTGCTCTCGCCTTTCGACCCCCTGGTGTCGGACCGGGAGCGGGCCTTAACCGCCTTCGGGTTCGACTATAAAATTGAATGCTATACCCCGGCCGCCAAACGGCGCTACGGCTATTTCACCCTGTCCATCCTGCATAACGGCCAACTTATAGGCCGGTTGGATGCCAAGGCCCACCGCCAGGCGCAATTTTTTGAGGTTAAAAAGCTGCATCTCGAACCGAGCGTGCCTGTTACCGGGGAACTGGCCCTGGCCCTGGCCCAGACCATCCAGCGCTGCGCGGACTGGCATAAGACTCCCCAGGTAGTCGTCCAGTGGTCAGACCCGCCGCACTTAACCGAGCTGCTCAAACAAACAGGGGCGGGCCTGGCCTTTAACTACTAGGGGCTTTTAAGTTTGCTTTTGGGCTGGCTCATTTCCTGAGCCACCAGGGAAAGGGCCGCAGGGCTGGCTAACCGGCCGAGCGGCTGTTCAAAAAGTAAGGCCAGGGTGATGGGTTCGGCGGGTGTCAGGAAGCCGCTTTCGACCGCCCGGCCCAGCCATTCCAGATTGTAATACACCGAATAGTAGAGGGTTTCAAGTGCGGTTGAGGTCTTGGCACAATGGTAAAGGCGGCACAGCAGCGGCCGCCCCTCGTAAACGCTGCACAGCCCGCGCGCATCCAGGAAAGCGCAGGGGCTACCTTCACCGCCGGTTCCGTCTTTCTTGCGCAAGGTCAACCGCTTTGCCGTTACCAGCAAAGGACTTTCAGCCGGGGGCGCTGCTTTGGAAAGCGTAAAATTGGCCTGCACTTCAGCCCGGGCGGCCACCGGTTGCCGGTCAAAGAGGGCCGGAAACCGCTGCCCGGCCAGCCCGCCTAAATCAAAATAAGTCAGGGGAATATCGCTGTCGTGACAGCAGCGCCCGCAGCCGCCGCAGTCCTGGGCGCTCTGCCGCAAGCGGGTAAGTTTGGCCCGGCCCGCCGCCGCGCTCAAGATTGAGCTAAACCGCCCAAGAGTAGTTTGCGGCTCGAAAGCGCCAAAGGCCAGGCTGCCGTCCGGTTTAACTATCAGCGCAAGCGGCTGACCGGCCGGATTCTGGGGATTGGCGCTCCATTGCGGTTCGAAAGGGGTTTTCAGGCAACCATAGCCCAACCGGAGCATTTCGCCCATAGCCACACGCAGGGCTAACAAAGGGTCTGCCTGGTGTCTGAGATGAAATACGCGGGTGACATCCGGCGGGAACTCTTCCGGTGCAGCCTTCCAGGAAGAGGCTTCGGCCAGGGCCGGGGCCAGGAACCCGAAGGAAGCGCAGGCCACGCCCTCATATTGATGGTCCTTCAGGGTTAGATAGGTTGTCAGGGATAGATTATTTGCCAGCACCTGGTCGAGAAGCGGCCCGGCGTAACCGCCGTTGACCGCGAAGGGCGGCGAAGCGCATAAAAAGGTCAGCTTGCCAGCCGACTCAGTGGCCGCGATAAGCCAATGGTCCGGTTTCTCGCCGTTTTCGGCCAGAATCTGGCGGGCGGTTTCCTTGAGCAAGGTGGCCCGGTCCGGCCCGGTGCTTTCAACGGCTTTTTTGTGCTTGTGCGCTGTCATTTTTCACCAGGGCCGGTTGAACTAAGGTATTACGTTCTGGCCGGTAATTCTTTCCAGGGTTTCATCATCGCCACCGGCACTTCCGGCACCGTCCGGCCCGATATACTGCCCGACCGAGTCATCTTTCACACCGGTTGAAGCTTTGCCACGGGGTAACGGGCTATTTTCCCCGGTCCCAATGCCGTCCGGGGTATCACCGGCAAAGACGACCCCCTTCTCATAGCCTTTCGCCGCATACTCGGCCTCGCTGCTTTCAAACTCCTGCGATTGGCCGCCCGCCGTTTCTTCCGGTTTACCGGTCATGTTATTCCCTCCTTAAAAGTCGATAACTGCCTTATTTCCCAGCTTACTTTACACCACCTGTTGCTTATGTCAAATTACCGGCGGTTTTTCAGGGGGCAATTAAAAGCCCATAATGCAGGTGCTGGCGGTACTTTAACAACCCAAAAGATTAAACCTTAGCGGAAGCGGCCCTCGAAGTATTCCCGGGCAACCTGGGTGTGGGTATCAAAAGCCAGTGTTTGCGGTTTGGTAATAACCAGGCGTTCGGTCGCTTCGCTGCTGGGCTGGAAAGGTGGCAAGTCGGACCGGGTCCGGGGTTGAGCCAGGCCGAAAACCAGGACGGTAGCCGTCCCGCCGTTCATAACGCGCACCTCGCGCAGTTCGTCCGGGTCAATAATCACGCCGGTTTCTTCGAAAAGTTCCCGGGCCGCCCCTTCCTGCCAGCGTTCGCCGTAGTCGATAAAGCCGCCCGGCAGCCCCAGTTCACCCACGCCGCGCTCGTTACCGCTGCCTCGACGAATTACTAAAAGTCCGTCATCCACCGGCAGCAAAACCACCGCAACCGGAGTCGGGTTGCGGTAGGTAACCTGGCCGCACCGGGCGCATTGGCGCGGCCAGGGCTGGTCGGGCGCGAAAGGGTTTCCACAGTAAGAACAATGTGAATTTTTCTCAGGCACCGGCTTACTTTCTCCTACGCAATAACGCTAATTAACGCAACCCGGCGAACAGGTCGGTTTCAGGCCGCTGGGCCGGAACACGCGATTTAAACAGGATAAAGGAATCGTTTCTAACCAGAATTGAGCCAAAACGGCGGCGAATCTTCCAGAAAGAATGCTCCGGGTCAATCTGGGTCCGGTGAGTAATCAGGGCTTCATGGGCGACCGTCCAGTAATCGGCCACGTCCACAACCGTAGTGATTTCCGTACTGGGAGTGCCCCATTCCGGCGGCAAATCCTTTTTCGGCAAAGCCTGCGGCTGCTCTTCTTCTACGGCCAGTTCCTGTTCGGGTTTAGGCGGGTCAAAGGGCCAGGGCTCACCGCTCTCACGTAAAAGCTTCCAGACCTGCTGCCAGGCGTCCCGGCTAAAAGCGGCCGTATAGAGTTTCAAGGGCTCCCAGGGTTCCCCGAATTCTTCAGCGGGATAGCGGTCCAGGTCAGCCGCGTAGTCAAAAGCGGCCGAAGCAACCTTGTGGGCCTGGATGTGGTCGGGATGCCCATAGCCCCCGTTTGAGTTATAAGTCAGCATCACCTGGGGCCGGTACTTGCGGACCAGCCTGACCAGCCGCCCGGTGGCTTCGGTGAGGTCGGCCTTCCAGAAGCAGGCCGGGTTTTCGTTGGCGGGCGTACCCATCATGCCGCTATCGCGGTAGCCCAGCCACTCGTGGGCGTTCAAATTCAGGATTTTGGCGGCCCGTTCCATCTCACCTTTCCGGATTTCGGCCATTCGCGGCAAGGCCCATTCGGGGTCAAGGTCCGGGTCGTGCATTTCGCCTTCCGCGCCATCGGTGCAGGTCACTACAATCGTCTGGATGCCTTCCGCACGGTACTTAACCATGGACGGACCCCCGCTGGTGGTTTCATCATCCGGGTGGGCGTGGACGGCCATAATCGACAAAGGAGAGTTTTCCCTGGTCATAAATAGCTCACTTTCTAAATTAGAATTTTAAGTAATCGGCTTTTTTATAATAGATATGAAGAAATCAGTTGGTTAACCGGCGATTTTTAAATTTACCCGGCCTGGCCTCCATACACGCTACACACTGGCACAGGTCGCGCAAGTGCTCGTAGGTGTACAGGCCGGTTTCGTGGCCGTCTTCCCAGACCGGCTTAAGGGCATACAGCCCGACCGCTTCCAGGCGGCTCATCCGGGTTTCTTCGGGGTGCAAAGTATTGATGAAGTCCAGGCGGCCGGGTTGGCCCATTTCGCCTTTGCAGGCGGCACAGGGACAATTCCAGCGCAGGGTCGTTAACTCGGTATAACCGGCATGCCCGTCATTCCATTTAACTCTTACTTCGCCTTTCGGGCGGTCAACTTCGATTTCTTCCGGCTCAATGTATTCCAAAATTTTTACCTGTTTAAGAAATTAAAAACACCAAAAAGGCCGGTTAAGCTACCGCGCCGCCCGGCCAGATCTGGCTGAACTGGTCGTGTAGCTCTTTCCAGTATTCGGTAGCTTCCTGTTTGGTGAAAAGGCCAAGTTCAACTGAAAACGCCAGTGCATCAAAAGCCCCTTTGACCATTACCGTTTGAACTTCACTGACGGAACGGTACTTAAATTCCTGGGGCAGGCTCAGATTCATCAAAAATAAATCGGCCTCTTTGAGCCGGGCGGCCCGTTCCAACCGGCCGGTAATAATCTTACGAGCTTTTAAGCTTAATTTTTCGGTTTCCATGTCTAAATTATACTTGAAGGGCCGGAAGGAAACAACTGTACTAATTTACAGCCCCGGTACGGGCTCAAACCGAAGATTTTAAGGATATGGAAAGTTATTTCAGGGTGAAGGGCAGCAGACGCACCTGGAACTGGACCGTCTTATCCGGTGTAGCAATCCGGTCTACCGCCAGCAGCCAGTTACCGCTGGGCGAAATATAGTAGGCCACCGGGCGCGGAACCACCGGCTGCGGCGTGGCAGTCGGGGCCGGGGTAGGCGGAATAATTACCGGGGTGGGATAAATAATCGGGGTCGGATAGGGTGTTGGAGTATTGCGAGCCCGGGCGGTGGCCGTGTCAAAGCCTAGCAGGGCCGTACCTTCCGGTAATTTGGTCGGGGTTGGGGTAGCCGGAGGTGGAGGCGCAGCAGTTACGGGCGGGGCCGGAGTATTCGGGGGCGGCGCAGTCGCATCCGCCGGAGCCTGGGCAGTGGTAACTGCGGCTGGTACGGTCGTGTTCCGCGGGGCGGTCGCAGGCGGAGGCGCGGCAGAAGTGGCCGGGAGCGGCGTCAAACCCTGCCCTATCACCGAAAGACCACTCAGCGACCCGGTGCCGGACCTGGTAGCAACGGCACCGGTGGAACTTTTAGGCTGGAGCGGTAAGCCCCTGGAGGGCACTTCCAGCGGTTTGCCATCCAGGAAAGCTTTCGCAGGGGTATCGCCCAGGCCGACGCTGTAAAAATAGTGGCCGTTAGGCAGCCAGGTCAGGCCCATAACCCGCTCACCGGCTTTAGTTTCAAGCAGTTGGTCCAGCTTGCCGCCGCTCAGGTTGGCGTTGGTTAAACGCTCGGCCGAAGAAAGCGGCGCCCCGGCGGTTACCCCATAGCGCAGCCCGCTGAAAAAGTAACGGTCCCCGTCAGGCGCAAACAGCACCCGCTGGCTCTGGACCGGCGAGGCGGCCGTGCCCTGGCATTCCGGTTTAGCGCCCAACACCGGGTCGCACTTATCGTTCGAGCGCGTCAGGTTGTGGCTGACTTTCAGGCTCTGCGGGTCGGCCAGGTAGAAGTCAAAAGTATAAGCCGCCAGCCAATCCCCGCCTACCAGGTTACGCAGCACCAGGTAGCGGCTGTCCGGCGTCCAATCGACGACAGTTATCGGGCGGTCCTTGCGGTCGAGTATTCCGATTTTCTTGGTATTCAGGTTGTAAAAGCCGACTTCGCCAATCGGAATCGGGCCTTTCTGGCGGCGCAAAGCGAAAATCGCCAGACTGTTGCCGTCCGGTGACGGAATGGCCGTGTAAATCAGGCCCAGTTCAATAGAAGAGTTTGGAAATTTGCCATTATCCAGCCGGAAAAGCGTTTCAGGCTGGGAACCGTCCTGCTCGGTGGAGAGCAAGTAGACCGCCAGGCCGCAGGCTGTCACCATTTTACCGGGAGCCTGCCAGGTCACATTCGTGCATGGCCCGGCGAAAATCTTCTTATTCCGGGTGGTATCGCGCTGGCTGTCTATTAAGATCACCGGCCCGGCCGATGTAGCGGGGTCTTTTTCAATATAAGCCAGGAAACGCCCGTCCGGCGACCAGACCATCGAACTGGCGATTTCCCGCGAGAGCCGGAAGCTGCCAATAATGCTGTCCGGCGGCCGGACCATATAATAAAAATCGCCACCCGCGTTCTCGCGCAGGATATGCAGCATAAAGACATCCCCGGTGGGAGCCCAGCTAATATCCGAATCCGACCAGGTGCTGATGCCCAGGTCGTCCGAGGTGAGCAGGCCATCGGTAGGGGTAGCCGGGGTCGGCTTGATAACGGGTGTATTCATGACCGTGGCCTGGTCAGGTGTGCCGGAAACAGTCGCGACCGGCTCCGGAGAAGCAGGGTCAGTGACGGTAGGCGAGAGCCCGGCCTGGTCTGTTTCTGACTTTTTAGGCGTGTTAATACTGGCCGCCTGAAAAGGGGCGGTAACAGTCGGGGTCAGGTTGGGATTCTGAGGGGGCGTTAGAATACTGGAATAGTCGGGGGTCGAGCGCTGCTCCTCACCGCAGGCCGCCAGCAGGCTTAAGAGCAAGATTAGAACGGCCAACCAGCCGCTGAATACTCGCTTACTTACGCTACCGACTCTGCTTTGCAAGATCATGCTTTGCCCTTCCCCCTGGAAATTTACTACCGGGTAAGTAACCCTGTGTCGTACTGACCACTTAAAAACCGCTCGTTGCTTAAAATGCTCAGGTGGAGCGGTATATTATGCTTGATGCCTTCGATTTGGAAATTCTCCAGGGCCTCGCGGCCGCGCCGGATGGCTTCCGCCCGGTCGTCACCCCGGACAATCAGTTTCGCCAGGAGCGGGTCATAGTAAGGCGTGACAGTATCGCCTTCCGCGAAGCCGCTATCCAGCCGGACGTTCTCGTCCAGGGCCGGTGGCCGGAAGACCGCCAGCGTGCCCGGCGAAGGTAAGAAAGTAACCGGGTCCTCGGCATAAATCCGGAATTCAATCGCGTGGCCCTGGCGCGTCACCTGGGCCTGGTCAAAGTCCAGCGGTTCCCCGGCGGCTATCCGCAACTGGAGTTCGACCAGGTCTCGGCCGGTGGTCATCTCGGTGACAGGGTGTTCGACCTGCAGGCGGGTATTCATCTCCAGGAAGTAAAACTCGCCGCCCTGCCCGAAAATAAACTCAACCGTCCCGGCGTTGCGGTAATTGACCGCCGCCGCCGCTTCCAGAGCCGCCCGGCCCATCTGTTCCCGCAAGCTTTCGTTACTGCCCAGGCCCGGCGAAGGCGTTTCTTCCAGGACCTTCTGGTAACGGCGCTGGACCGAACACTCGCGCTCGAACAGGTGGACACCCTTACCGTAATTATCGAACAACACCTGAAATTCGATGTGGCGAGAATGCGGCAGGTACTTTTCCAGGAAAACCGCCCCGCTGCCAAAAGCCCTTTGGGCGCGGCCCTGGGCAGTTTTCAAAGCGGCTTTAAGTTTTTCCGGGCTTTCCACAACGGTCATGCCGATGCCGCCGCCGCCCGCGCTGGGCTTGACCAGCACCGGGTAGCCAATCTTTTCAGCCTCGGCCAGGGCCACTTCCGGGTCATCGACCGGCTCGGCGGTGCCGGGGGCCACCGGCACCCCGGCCGCAATCATCAGGTTGCGGGCCGGTACTTTTTCGCCCATCGCTTCAACGGCGTGGGGTTCGGGCCCGATAAAGACCAGGCCCATTTCGGCGCAGCGCCGGGCAAAGGCCGTATTTTCACTTAAGAAACCGTAGCCGGGATGGACCGCGTCGGCACCGCTCTGCCGGGCCGCTCCCAGGACCGCCTCTACATTAAGATAGGAAGCGGTAGCCGGGGCCGGACCAAGCAGGAATGACTGGTCGGCTTCGCGCACAAACAGCGCGTCCCGGTCAGCCTCGCTATAGACCGCTACGGTTTCGATACCCAGGCGGCGGCAGGTGCGGATAACCCGCCGAGCGATCTCGCCCCGGTTGGCAATCAGGACTCGTTTGAACATGGCAGCCATTTACCGCCTACTCCAGACGGAGCAGGACTTCGCCTTCCTGCACCGATTGATTGGGTGAAACCAGGATTTCGGCAATCTTGCCATCTTCGGGAGCGCCCACCGGGATTTCCATTTTCATGGATTCCAGGATAAGCATATCTTCTTCTTCAGAAACTTCCTGTCCAACCTCCACCAGCACCTGCCACACTGTCCCGGAAATCGGGCATTTGACATCAATCATTGCTCAGGCTATCTCCTTTGATAATTAAAATAGAGCTTTTAGTCCAGACCAGACGCCTTTAATAGTTACCGGCACTACAAGGCGTAAGGCCGGTTATGGCGCCAGGAAAACCTTTTAAAGCACAGGCTACACCCGGGGTTTAATACCGTTGCAGTTTAACAACTTCCCGCCTAAATGACAAGACAGGTAGATTCCGGAACCATTGGGGTTTGGGTTATATTAGCGAAAAAGAGTAAGGGAAAAGCATATAAAATAAAAAGAGCCGACGATCAGAATCGAACTGATGACCTGTCGATTACGAATCGACTGCTCTACCAGCTAAGCTACGTCGGCTTATTTTACCTCAAAACTTATACCGAAAAGTAAATTTTTAGTATTTCGGCGGCTTTGATGCGATGGGAAGTATAGCATTTTTCATGTGAAATTGCAAGATAAAACGAAATTAACCTACCTGAACCCCGGTCATCTCCAACAATTTTGTAACCGTATTCCAGTTCCGGCCGGTCCCCAATGTTTTGAGCTTTTTTTCAATATAGGCGTTGGTGAGTTTGGAGCGCCCGATGCCATTGGTGTAATAGGCATACAATTCACAGCCGATTACATGCAGTTCTTCGGGGCCGTCATAGGCTTTCAAGAGCGCTTCTATGTCCTGGTCGGCCGGGCGAGAGGCCAGGAACAGCACCAGCACCCACTTTGGTTCTTTGGCCGGCTGGTTAAGAAACGGGTTCTTGTTAAAGACCTCTTTTAACTCGGCAGCGGTACGCACCATAACCTCGGTTTCGAAGCCGAACCGCTGCCCAAATTCTTTCTTGAGTTGCGCGGCCAGTTTGGCCGGGTCGGTTTCAGGGCTTTCAAAGACAACATTCCCGGTTTGCAGGTAAGTTGCGACATTGCACAGGCCCAGGGCCTCGTGTAACTCTTTGAGGGCCGCCATGCTTACTTTGCTGTTGCCACCGATGTTTATAGCTCTGAACAAAGATAGATAAATTGCCATATCCGGGCCTTCTTGTCTTCATAACTCTTTATATTAGGCTGGCCGCTGCCCCGGGCGTTGGCGGCATAGCCGGCTTGAAGGAGTAAATTTTCGGAGAGGATTGTAATAAATTCAATAGATTATACCTCAAATTAGCCCGTAAATACGCCTGTCGCCAGGTCAAACGGCTTGTCTGCCAGGGAAAAGGTAGACCTTCTTTTAGCGTTGACAAGTGGCCCCTTCAAAGCTATATTGCGCCAAATAGGTTTGCCGCCGTTTGTATAATTACTCGGCTGATTATTCACATTTTATCAGACCATCCTACCTGAATTTTAGGGCAAAGCCCAGCCAGGTTTAAGAGTGCATAAACTTGTTGCCGGAGTAATGAGCCTGAATTTAGCAAGCGGCGCAGTGGAAAGTGTGGCCCGGAATACTGCCGGGTCTTTTTATGAGCGGTGAAGCGCTAGAGAGGTACAGCCAATCGTGCAGATTGACATCATTGGTTTTGAGAACGCGAATGCGGTAAGGCTGCGAGACAGGTTGAAGTCACGAGGCCACACTGCCCGGGTAATTCCGGCCGAAGACCTTTATCTTGACCTCTGTGAGGGCCGGAACATTGTAGTACCTTATGACACACTGCCCTTGCCGGATGTAGTGGTCAGTCTGACATCAACCGATACGGTTTCGGCCTTCGAAGCCCTGCAGGTCCTGGTTGATGCCGGTGTGCCGGTGATTAACCAGGCGGCGGCGCTGGAAAAGTCGGCCAACAAGTTCCGGACAGCTCTTGCGCTAGGCGAGGCAGGGGTGCGGCATCCCCGCGTGATACAGGTCTGTACCCAGAAAGCGCTGGAAGAGGCCGCCCGGAGAGTAGGCTTCCCGTTGGTGATTAAGGCCCATGACGGCTCCGAAGGCAATACCGTCTTCCTGGTAAAGCAAGAAAGTGAGCTTATTCGCCAGTTTGCCCGCATGAGGCGGGTGTACGGCATGGAAATAACCGACCGGAGCCCGGTGCTGATCCAGGAATTTATGGCCGAGTCGGTTGGCCGGGATAAGCGAGTATTCGTGGTGGGCGGCGTGGCGGTGGCAGGCATGGAACGGGTAGCCCAACCGGGCGAATGGCGTTCCAATCTCAGCCAGGGCGCTTACCCCCATGCGACGGTCTTGACCGAGGAAGAAACCGCTGTCGCCATGCGGAGTGTCCTGGCCCTGGGGCTTGATTTCGGGGTGGTCGATGTGATGCCGGTGTCCGGTGGCCCGGCCGTAATTGAAGTAAATTCAGGTGGGGATTTTGTCGACATCGTGGCAATGTCAGGCATAGATATAGTCGAGGTACTTTGCCGGTACATCGAGTCGAAAGGCGGTGAGGGTGAGTGGAACCCCCTGGCGGAAGAATTGCCCCTGCTCGATAGCACCGAACTTGAGCGCGAAGTAAAGTTCGCCTGGGACCGCATCGCCCGCAAAGCCGAGGAACTTGCCCTGCAAGCAAAAAAAGAAGCGCTTTCAAATGTCCTGAAAGGATGATGTGCAGGCTACCCCGATACTGGAGGTACAACGGGTAAAAGTCGTTCGTGTGGCAACCACCAGGGAGGGTAATGTCCGAAAACGGCTAGTTTCATAGGAGTTTGCCGGGTATACTGGGACTATGAAACTAGAACACGAAATTTGTTACCGGGCCTTACAGGCCAGGGACGCCCGCTTTGACGGGCAATTCTTCACCGCCGTGCGGACGACCGGGATTTATTGCCGTCCGATCTGCCCGGCCCCGACTCCCAGGCCGGAGAATTGTTTCTTTTTACCCAGCGCCGCCGCCGCCCAGGAAGCCGGTTTCCGGCCCTGCCTGCGCTGTCGCCCGGAGGTTTCGCCTAAATTAACCCAATCTTTTGAGGGAGGGGCGGTGGTTAGCCGGGCCTTACGGCTGATTGGCGAAGGAGCCCTGGACGAAAATTCGCTGGAAGAACTGGCCGGGCGAGTGGGCGTTACCGAACGGCACCTGCGGCGGCTGTTCCTGCAACACCTGGGAGCCTCGCCTTCCACGGTCGCCCAGACTCGCCGGATTCTCTTTGCCAAACAACTGCTGGACGAAACTACCCTGCCGGTGACGGAAGTGGGCCTGGCGGCCGGGTTCAACAGCCTGCGGCGCTTTAACGAAGTTATCCTGAAGACCTACCAGCGTTCGCCGCGCGAGCTGCGCCGGGGCCGCGATTTTGAAACGGTGGGAAAACAGCCGGCCCTGACCAGCCTCAAGCTGCCCTACAGCCAGCCCTTTAACTGGCCCGCCATGGCGGCTTTCCTGAAAGGACGGGCGACCGCCGGGGTCGAGGAAGTGGGCGACACCTTTTACCGGCGGACTATCCGGCTGGATGGGCAGCACGGCCTGGTCGAGGTCCGTTACCTGCCGGGCCAACCCTACCTGCTAGCCAATATCCGCTTCCCAAAGGTAACGGCCCTGGGCCAGATTGTAGAACGCCTGCGCCGGATGTTTGACCTGGGCGCGAACAGCCTGGAAATCGAAGCGCACCTGTCTCGCGACCCCTACCTGGGCCGGATTGTGGCGGCCTTACCGGGCCTGCGGGTGCCGGGCGCCTGGGACAGGTTTGAACTGGCCGTAAGGGCTATCCTGGGGCAGCAGGTCAGTGTTACGGCTGCGACCACCCTGGCCGGTAGGCTGGTTGAAAAATATGGCGAGCCGCTGGCGCTGGACGGGGTGCCGGAAGCACTCGGAGGCTTGCGCTTTGTCTTTCCCGCACCGGCCGTCCTGGCCGAAGCCGATATAAGTAGCCTGGGCATGCCCCGGTCGCGGGGGAACGCGATTTCGGCCCTGGCTGCCGCCGTTGCCGAAAATCCCCAGCTTCTGGACGAAGCCGGGAGCCTGGAAGAATCGGTGAAGAAATTAAGCGGTTTGCCCGGTATCGGCCCCTGGACCGCGCAATATATCGCCATGCGGGCTTTGCGCGAGCCGGACGCTTTTCCAGGCGCGGACCTGGGCCTGTTAAAAGCGATCAGGCCCGAAAATGGGAAACTAACCCCGGCGCAACTGGAAAAACGGGCTGAAAGCTGGCGGCCCTGGCGTGCCTATGCCGCCCTGTACCTGTGGTCGGGCCTCCCGGCTGCCTCACCAGGCATCCCGGACGCAATCAAGGAAATGGAAGGCTAAAATGAAAGAATTATTTTTCGACAGGATTGAATCGGAAATTGGCGCGATAGTCATTGTTACCGATGGGCAAAGCCTGGTCGCGCTGGATTACTCCGACTACGAACCGCGCATGCTCAAGTTGCTCAAAGGGCGCTATGGCGCTTTTGAGCTGAAACCGGTCGAGAATCCCGGCGGGTTTTCCAGCCTGGTTAAAGCTTACCTGGCCGGTGAATTTAACAGCCTGGACGGTATACCGGTCAGCACGGGCGGGACGCCCTTCCAGCAAGAAGTCTGGCAAGCACTGCGGACCATTCCGGCCGGGGCAGTCGTTTCCTACAAAGAACTGGCCCAGAAAGTCGGCCGCCCCACCGCTTACCGGGCAGTCGGCATGACTAACTCGCTTAACCCGGTCGCGATTGTCCTGCCCTGCCACCGGGTAGTCGGAGCAAATTCCGCCCTGACCGGCTATGCCGGGGGGTTGGCCCGGAAACGCTGGTTGTTGCAGCACGAAGGGGCGGCCCTTCCCTTATAACTTTTGATTTTCAATAGTTTATGCAGGGTTAGACTTTGTCTCGAAACAAAGTCTAACCCTTCACTTTTTAACCGGGTGTAAAAATAGGCATAATTGCCTTTTACTTTAAGGATAAAACCGCTTACGATCTAATCAGGTAAAAGAGATTTTTTAAGCTAAAGTAGGAATAGTGGCAAATTTTGATATAGGGCTTTACCGGCTCTACAACCAGGGTGTAGCCGGGGCCGGTTTCGAAGAACCGGGCCAGGTCGTAACGCACCTGGGGGCAGTCCAGGCCCAGGATTATCCCGGCGCGCTCTGGTCGCTGGGCCTGCGCATGAAACAGGCTACCCCGGCCCTTATCCAGCAAGCCATTGCCGGGCGAACAATCATCCGGACCTGGCCCATGCGCGGGACGCTTCATTTCGTGGCGGCCGCCGATGTCCGGTGGCTGCTTAAACTTCTCACTCCCCGGATAATCTCTGCCACCGCCTCTCGTCTACGATATTTGGAAATAGACGATAAAGTTTTAGGGACCAGCAAAGAACTTATCGTCAGGGCCCTGGAGGGCGGCAAGCAACTCACCCGCCCGGAAATTTACCAGGTCCTGGAACGGGGTAATATTTCACCTGCCGGACAGCGCGGTATCCATATTATCGGGCGGCTGTCCCAGGAAGGTTTGCTGTGCTTCGGCACGCACCAGGGCAAGCAGCCCACCTTTGTCTTACTTGACGAATGGCTGCCGCGAACCAGGGAACTTGCACGGGATGAAGCCCTGGCGGAGCTGGCAAAACGCTATTTCACCGGGCACGGCCCGGCGACACTTGCGGATTTCGAGCGATGGGCCGGGTTGAAAACAAGCGACGCCAGGGCCGGGCTTGAAATGGTGAAAGCCGAATTGCACCGTGAAGAGGTAGCGGGCCAAACTTACTGGCTTCCTCAAAATACACCCCCGATGCCAGGTAAGCAACCATCTCTTTATTTATTGCCCGGTTTTGATGAATTCATTCTAGGCTACAAAGACCGCAGCGCGGTATTCGAACCACAGGATGTATCCAAAATAATACCCGGCGGCAACGGTATGTTTTTGCCAACTATTGTCAGCAATGGCCGGGTGGTAGGAACCTGGAAACGCGACCTCAAAAAAGATAAGATAGTTATTAAACCTGTTCCGTTTACCGCTTTAAGCCCCGCTGAAATAGATGGTCTGGTCACTGCCGCCGGGCACTATGGCCGGTTTATGAGTACAGCGGTCGAGCTAATTTAAGCCTCAGGCATTATTTTAATAAAAACACCAAAAATATTGAAAGTAGAATTTAATTGATAAAACCGCTTTTGACTAACCGGAAAGTACCCCGCCAAATTAGATGAGACTAAAAGACACAGCCGCCTTACTTTTCCTGGCGGCCATCTGGGGAAGTTCATTCCTGTTCATCCGGATAGCTGCGCCGGTGCTTGGCCCGTTGGTGCTAATGACCCTGCGCGTGGTAATCGCCGGGGCGGCCCTGCTACTGTACGCTTTTGCGACCGGCACCGACCTGGCAATAAAGACACACTGGCGGCAATACCTGATCATCGGCCTGATAAATTCGGCAATTCCCTTTACCCTGATTGGCGCGGCCGAACTGAACCTTACTGCCGGGTATGCGGCTATTCTTAACGCGACCAGCCCGTTATTCGGGGCAATTGTTTCGGCCATCTGGATTCATGAAGAGCTAGCTCTAAAGAAATTGATTGGATTGGTTCTCGGTTTAGTGGGCGTAGCCGTGGTAGTCGGTCTGAATCCGCTGAGCTTATCCGGCCTGATTATTTTATCTATTGGCGCATCCATCGCGGCGGCGGCTTTCTACGGCTTCAGCAGCGTGTATGTCAAAGTCTTTGGCAAAGGCATCCGGCCCCTGGCCCTGGCGACTGGCAGCCAGCTGGGCGCGGCGGTCTGGCTGTTGCCCCTGGCACCTTTTGCCTGGCCTGACCGCGCTCCCGACCTGACAACGGTCCTGGCGGTCCTGGCGATTGCCCTGTTAGCAACGGCCCTGGGTTACCTGATTTTCTTTGGGCTGATCGAGCGAGTCGGGCCGACCAAAACCCTGACCGTGACCTTTTTGGCCCCGGTCTTTGGCATCATCTGGGGTGTAATATTTCTAAATGAAGTTCTTACATTAAGCACTGTTGTGGGCTTTGCGATTATTCTCAGCGGGACCGCCTTCGTAACCGGGTTCAGCCTGAAACGTATGAAATAAAAAAAGACGTTTGGTTTCCGCCTTTTTTTACAGAATTAATTCATTCATACTTTATACCATTGGAACTCTTTTTGTTGCTAAAGTACTAGGCACTGATCCGGCCGTTCTGGTAAAGCCAGCGAGCAAATTCCAGGCGAAGGCGTTCAGCGGAAGAAACTTTAGTCGGAGCGCATTCCGGGTCCTCGGCAGACATGCCATAAGTGGCGCGGCGGCGGGCGAACTGGGCAATCTGGGCCTCGTCCCAACCGGCGTCAACCAGGCGGGCTAATTCTACCGTAACATCTACCTCGGGGGTGGGGCTGGAAGTATTTTCGTTAGTCATGACTTTTCTCCTTTCCAGAACTGGCTGGATTTTTATTATTTTTGGTATTTTACTTTCATTTCGGCCGGTCGTTTAACCTGCTCTACAACTATAGTACTTGGTAATATTTCACCAGTCTATGGGAAAAGTCACAATGGCCTTTTCGGCTATCTTACTACCGCCTAAAGGGCTAATTGAACCTTTTATAACAATGAACTAAAGCAAAAAACATGCCGGGGTTTTATTTTCCGGCCTCTGTTAACCAATTACTTGTCCAAACTTAACGCAGAGCCAATTCCAGTCTTCCTTAACAAACCGACCCTGTAAAAATTAGAATATAGATCGGAGAAACTGATGTCAGAACAGGATAGCGCCATGCGTTCCCGGTTAGTTAGCTGGCAAGACCCGCTGCCAGCCGCGCGGGCCGCCATGAGCCTTAGCGGGTTAGAGTACATGGAAAAGCTGCTCAAGGGCGAATTTCCACCGCCGCCTATCGCGGCCTCACTGGGTATAGAACTGTTGGAAGTAGGGCCAGGCCGGGTAGTCTTTGGAGTCGTCCCGGCCGAGTATCACTATAACCCGATTGGCATTGTCCACGGCGGTTTAGCCAGTACCATTCTGGACTCGGCCCTGGGTTGCGCCATTCACACCACTTTACCGGCCGGGACCGGCTACACTACCCTGGAACTGCACGTGAATTTTATCCGGGCCCTGACCAATAAAACCGGCCTGGTGCGCTGCGAGGGAAAGGTCGTACATAGCGGCAAGCAGGCCGCTATGGCGGAAGCCAGGCTGGTGGATGAAGCCGGTAAGCTATTCGCACACGGGACTACTACCTGCCTGATCTTCAGCGCAAAACCCAGCGCCTGAAATTAGCCGGGATTATAGCGGTTGAGTTTGGGCGAGTGCGCCGCCCTTTCTAAAGACATAAAGTGCCGGGCAAAGTCCCAAAGGGCCAGATTTTAGATTGTTCAAGCAAGGAAAAGATGCTACACTAGGGAAAATTTAAGTCAGTTGAAGCATAAATTTAAAGTAACAACAGGAGGAAAGGAAGCACCAATGGCACGTCTTTTCGGCCGCAAAGGCCAGGATCAATTGCCGCCGCCCTCTTCACTGGTCAACCTGGAGGCTGAAAGCCGGTTATTAAATAACCCGCAGCGCGGCACACAGATAGGCGATTTCGTGATAGCCTGCCGTACCGATTACACCCAGACTTTCTCCGATCCCTGGATTGCGCGCTTCGATTATCACTGGTCGGAGTATTTGCTGCTGACCAAAAGGTTGCTCCAAAAACCGGACGACCTGACCGCGCTGGTTTTTTTACCGCAGGACTTCTCGGAAGTTTACTATGTAGTCGTCCCGCCCGAATCGCCCAACTACACCAATTTATCTCCACAGGGCCAGCACGACTACGAGCTTTCGCCCGGCTACGAACAAGAGGTAAATGACGCAATCTACAAGGATTATGCCTCATTGCCCAAACGCAGCGTTTATCACTCGGTGGACCCCCAGGGCGCAAGCTGGGACCACGTGGTAGATGACGTGCTGAACAACCGGATTAACAGCGTTTCGGTGGATTACAACGGGACCCGCTTCACCTACCAGGCTCCCACCGATGAGAAAGAAGCCGAGGCGGCCACTTTCCAGGCCCTGGCAAGGCGCCTGGGCGCTTATCCCATGGAGGAAAGCCTGCGCCACGACCGCAAATTTGATATTGTGCCCTCGCTACCCGCCGGAGTAACCGGCCGGATAACTGTCCGGGAGTTTGTAGCCGACCCCAAACAGAAAGCACCCTGGCAGCGCATGTCTTTCCAGCGGACCGAAATCCCACCCGAAAGCGTGCCGCCCGGAGAACCGACCGTTCAGAATAACATCAGCTTCGGGGACGAACTCGGCCCGCAGGAAAGTTTGCTGGCTTACCTGTATACCAAATATCCGCAACTGGATGTTATGAACGCAACTGTGAAGATTGCCGGATACTTTTAAGGCAAGCTTTCGCCTGGCGCAATCGTTATTCGTTGGACCTAAACCGTAGAAAAGAGAAAGGGACCATTAGTGCAACTGGGTGAGCTGCTAAAGGCTTTACCGGATAAAGAAATACTGGCCCAGGCGCCCGCCGGTACAGCGGTGACCGGGATAATATATTCTTCCAGGGAAGTGCAGCCGGAAGCGCTGTTTGTAGCCGTCGCCGGCTTCCATACGGACGGACATAACTTTCTGGCCGATGCCGCCGCCAGGGGGGCAGTCGCCCTGGTCGGCAAAGATAGAGCCAAACTGACCGCCTTCAAAGACAGCCCGGCTTATAACGGCCAGGCCATAATCCTGGTACCGGACGAAAGAGCAGCCCTGACCCACCTGGCTGCCGCTTTTTACGGCTACCCGGCCCGCCAGTTGGGCATAGTCGGGATTACCGGGACCAAAGGCAAGACGACGACCAGCTTTTTAACCAGCGAAGTGCTGGAAGGCGGGCCGTACACCACCGGCCTGATCGGGACGGTCGATTTCAAAGTAGGGCCGCGCCGCTGGGCCAACCAGACCCGCCAGACTACCCCGGAAGCGGTCGAAATCCAGCAGCTCCTGGCCGAAATGGTCCGGGAAAAAGTCGATTATTGTGTCCTGGAGAGCAGTTCCCACGGGCTGGCCCTGCGCAAACTCCTGGACTGCGCCTACGATGTGGCGGTCTTTACCAACATCACCCACGAACACCTGGATTTCCACGGCACTTTTGAGCAATACCGCGAGGACAAAGGGATTCTGGCGGAGGCCCTTTTTGACGCAGTGCCCAAGCCTTTCCTGAATTACCCAAAAACGATTGTCCTGAATGTCGATGACCCCAACGCCTGGTATTTCCGGGACCGGGCCGAGCGAGCGGCCGCAAAGCGAAATTACCCACTGCGGGTCCTTACCTACGGTATTCACGCCCCGGCCGAAGTGCGGGCTACCGATATTAAAAGCGACGCCAAGAGCCTGGAATATACCGCCGTTACCCCGAACGGGAGCGTCCGGCTGCACCTGAACCTGCCCGGCGAGTTTAATATTTATAACAGCCTGGCCGCCCTGAGCGTCGGCATTTCGCAGGGTGTCCCGCTTGAAGACGCCCGGCAAGCCCTGGAAGCTGTCAAAGGCGTTTCCGGCCGCATGGAAAAGATTGACGAAGGCCAGCCTTTCGCGGTAATTGTGGATTACGCCCACAATCCCGATTCTATTAAACAGGTCCTGCAAACCGTGCGCCGGATAACACCGGGGCGGTTGATAACCGTCTTTGGCAGCGCCGGGGAACGCGATATAGCGAAGCGGCCAATCCAGGGTGGTTTAGCGGCCCAATTAGCCGATTTCGCCATCTTTACCAACGAGGACCCGCGCCTGGAAGACGAAAACCTGATTATTGATCAGATTGCCGCCGGGGCGGAAGAACTCGGCTGGCAGGAAGGCCGCCAGTTCTTGAAGATTGCCGACCGGCGGGCGGCGGTAGAAGAGTCCATGCGGCTGGCCCGACCCGGCGATACGGTGCTGCTTTTAGGCAAAGGCCACGAAGGCAGTATTATCACCGCCACCGGAAAACTGCCCTGGGACGAACGCGATGAGGCCCGGCGAGCGCTGCACCTGTTGGGCCGGTAGTGCATTTCATTAAAGAATAACGAAAAGGAAATGATTTTGAAAGAGCGAGAGGTAGCGATAGCGGCGGCCCTGGAAGTCGGCCAGCTAATGCTGGACTGGCGTAAAGATTTCCCGCCCGGTCCGGCTCGCATGGAATACAAAGACGCCAAAGATGTTGTTACCGAGGTAGATACCCGCAGCGAAGCAATTATCATTAACCATATCCGGCAAAGTTTCCCCGGCCATCATATCCTGGCCGAAGAAGGCGGATTGCAATCCGGCGAAGCGGACTCTGCCTATACCTGGGTAATTGACCCGCTGGACGGTACGGCCAATTACGCCGCCGACCTGGCCGCCAGTTGTGTTTCAATTGCCCTGGCCGAAGGCGAAGAAATAATCCTGGGCGTGGTGTATAACCCTTTCCGGGACGAGTTGTTTGTCGGGGAAAAAGGCAAGGGCTCGACCCTTAACGGCCAGCCCATCCAGGTCTTCCCGACCCAGAAGCTTGAAAAAGCCCTGGTCTGCTTCGACCTGGGTTATGACGAAGAAAAGGCCCTTGAACAATTAAGACAGGCAACCTTTTTCCGGCCTCGCGTCCGCAGCATGCGCATTTTAGGTTCGGGCGTCCTGGGCCTGGTCAATGTCGCGCTTGGCCGGTTTGACCTGTTTTACCACCAGGCTCTCAAGCCCTGGGACCTGGCAGCGGCCCTGGTTATTTTGCAGGAAGCCGGGGCCACCGTAACCCAGAATACCGGCGAACCTGCCAACTATCTCCAGCCCAGTATTATCGCGGCCTCACCCCTGATTCACGAGCAGTTTATGCAAGCCCTGGCCGAATATCATAGGGGCGTGGAACGTTAACCGTGGCACGTTGAACAGGGAGTGGAGTACGTTAAACGGGGAACGTAGTACGTAAGAGAAGGGGTTGGACGAGGAATTTATCTTAAACGTTACCCATGCTACGTTTAACGTCCCACGATTCCCTTCCCGGCCTGTGCTAAAATGCCAGTATTATGGAGAAAGAGAAGAATTCAAGGTTGTCTGACCAGGCAGCGCTGGACGAAGAACAAGTAAATCCGCCCCGTAGGGCTATCAGGCCAGGCCGCTCGGGCCTGATTAGCAGCACCTTATTTGTAATGGGCGCAACCCTGCTCAGCCGTATCCTGGGCGTAGTCCGCGACATTGTATTAAGTAACCAGTTCGGTACCAGCGACCAGTATGGAGCCTATACGGCGGCCTTCCGCATCCCGGATACCCTCTACCTGCTGATAATTGGCGGAGCGCTCGGTTCGTCGCTGATTCCGGTCTTCAGCCGTTTCCTGGGCCAGGGCGACCAGGCCAACGCCTGGCGGCTGGCTAATACCGTGGTGAACTATTCCATGGTAGTCCTGACTATTTCGACGGTCCTGGCCTGGATTTTCGCTCCTTTTATTGTGTCGACTCTGCTGGCGCCTAATTTTCCTGAAGACACCAAAAACCTGACGATTGAACTTACCCGCCTGCTGTTGATTCAGCCGCTCTTTATGGGGCTGGGCGGAATTGCCCTGGCTTTGCTGAACGGCAGCGAAAATTTCGTCTGGCCGGCCCTGGCTCCGCTGGTCTACAACTTTTCAATCATCGCCGGGGCGCTCTTTCTGGCCGGACCTTTCGGGATACATGGAGTAGCTTTCGGCGTAATCTTCGGGGCCTTGCTCTATTTAATTGTCCAGTTACCGGCCCTGTTCCGGCTGGGCTTCTACTGGCGGCCCACCCTGGACCGCGATACTCCCGGTGCGGGTCAGGTGCTAAAGGCTTTAGGACCGCGCCTGCTCGGCCAGGCGGCTTTCCAGGCCAACTTCTTTATCGCCACAAACCTGGGTTCCCGGCTGGACCAGGGCCCCGAACGCGTCAGCGCCTTTACCTATGCCTACCAGTTGTTTATGCTGCCTCACGGCGTCTTTGCCATCAGCCTGGCAACCGTGGCTTTCCCGGCCATGGCCCGTTTCCTGGGCGAAAACAACCTGACCGGGATGAAACAGGCCATGATGGGTTCGCTGCGGCAGGTCCTTTTTCTGACTTTACCCGCCGCCCTGGGATTGGGCATCCTGGCCCGGCCAATCGTGACGACCCTCTATGAAAGCGGCAAATTTACCAGCGAAAGTACCAACCTGGTCAGCATAACAGTGCTGTGTTTCAGCTTTGGGCTTGTTTCTTACGGGATGGTCGAAATCCTGACACGCGGTTTTTATGCCCTCCACGATACCAAAACCCCGGTAATTATCGCCCTGGTGACGGTCGGGCTGAACCTGGTCTTGAGCATGTTCCTGATTGGGCCTTTGCAGCAAGGCGGGCTGGCCCTGGCCCTGGCCCTCAGCACTACCGGCGAAATGATACTGCTCTACTGGTTTCTGACCCGCCAGATAGGGCCGCTTGCCCCGGGCGATAGCGACAGCTTCCTGGTAACCGTCTTTAAAATCGGGATTGCCGCCGACCTCATGGGAATAGTCCTGCTGGTGGGCCTGCGCGTGTTGCAGGTGCCGCTGGAAAACGGCGGCAAATTAGGGGCGCTGCTGGTGACTATTTTACTGGTCGGAATAGGCGGCGCGGTCTACGCCGGGACCGCTTACATGTTAAAACTGGAAGAATTACGCAGCGTGGTCCGGCGCTTTGTAAAGCGTTAGCCATGCGGACCTTTTAAAATTCTATGCCTGCCGCTGCATTGTCCGGTTAACTACTACCGGGCAAGCCCGCAGGTTTTTTATTTTGCCGGGTGTCCGGCCCCTGCCGCCTTTTATTTCACAGCGCGCCTGAAGTTAATAAAGCCGCCATTTGTTTGACCAATAAGTGTCAAGCTATTATCATTCAAAAAAGAAAGCCTGCTTTTATCAAGGAACTTTAAAGAATAATCCGGAAATATGAATTATTCTTTTCCAGAGTTAAACTAACTTAAAGCAAAGCCTTGGAGTGCTAAAAATGGCTTCCGGGAGAACCTATGAAAAAAGCCCTGCTGGTAATTGATGTCCAGAACGAATACTTTGACGGGAAGCTGCCGGTAAGTTACCCGGAAGGTAGCCTGGGCAACATCCTGCAAGCAATGGATACCGCCGCTACCAACGGCATTCCGGTGGTTGTGGTGCAGCATACCGCGCCCCAGGCGGATAGCAAAACTTTCCGTAAAGGTAGCCGCGAATGGGATTTACGACCGGAAGTGGCCGGACGCCCGCGTGACCTTTTAATCGAGAAAAATCTGCCGGGTAGTTTCACCGGCACGCCGCTGGAAGAATGGGTCCGCGAAAACAAAGTTGATACCCTGGTGATTTCAGGTTACATGACCCAGATGTGTTGTGATACTACCGCCCGGCAAGCCCTCCATATGGGCCTGAAAGTCGAGTTTCTTTCGGATGCTACCGGCACCCTGGCCCTCAATAATTCTGCGGGTCAGGTTACGGCCGAAGAACTGCACCGGGCAATCCTGGTGACGCAGCAAATGCGCTTCAGTCAGGTTATGAGTACCCGAGATTGGATTGAGAAAACCCTAAAAAAAGAGGAATAAATGACAACTGAAACAACCGTAAAACCGGGTTTACAACCGGAAGATTTGACTAAAATAAAGTTTCTGGGAGATGTCCAGATCTCGCCGGATGCCAGCCAGGTCTTTTATGATGTGTACCATATCAACCGGGACAAAAACATTTACCAGGGCGAAATCTGGCAGTTGGACCTGGCCAGCCAGAAATCCAGCCGGTTAACGGCCGGGTCGCGCCGCGACTCGCTGCCACGCCTTTCGCCGGACGGCACCAAACTGGCCTTCCTGTCTGACCGCGCGGAAAACCGCAAAAAACAGATCTTTGTGCTAGACCTGGGCGCGACCGGAGAAGCCCAGCAAATAACCGAACTCCAGGGCGGCGTAAACAGCCTGGCCTGGTCCGGCGACAGCCGCTACCTGGCCGTCCTGGCCGAAACCCCCGACGATACCGCTAAAGCGGCCGGGTGGGCCAAACCGGAAACCGCCGAAGCCCGGCGCAAGCGAGAAGAAGCCGAACAGGAAGAAAAACGTGTGGGCGGAAACCCGGTAACTTTTAACCGGGTGAAGCACCGCGCCGACGGCCGCCGGGGCCTGGTCCCGGGCGATGCCCACGTCCAACTCTGGCTGGTTGATACCCAGGATACCGGTGTTGCGCCGAAACAGATTACCAGAGGCCCCTTCAGTGTGGCAACCCCGGCCTTTTCAGCGGACGGTAAGAAACTGGTCTTCAGTTCCACCCGCGACCAGAAATTGGCCGACTTTAGCTGCACCAGCGACCTGTGGCTAATTGACCCTTTCCAGGAAACCGCCGAACCGCGCAAGCTTACTGCCAGCCGCGGCCCGGCCAACCACCCGTCCTTCTCGCCGGACGGCACCAAACTGGCCTACCTGGGCCACACTAACCCCAAAGACGGTTCCTTTAATGAACTGAACCGGCTCTGGGTGCTGGACCTGAACGAACAGGGCGCGGCCGGAGAGGCCCGCTGCCTGACCGCTAATTTTGAGAAAACCGTCGCCCAGTTCTTGAACTCGGACTTGCGCGGCGGGTCCGATGTAGACCCGGCCTGGAGTGCCGATAGCAAAGAGGTCTTCTTCGGAGCGACCAGTGACGCCAGCTATCAAATATACCGCGTTCCCGCCGACGGCAGCGCCGAACCGCGCGCCCTGGCCGGGGAGAAAGCCCACATCTATTCCTTCAGCTATGCCGCCAGGGAAGGAATATTCGCCTTCGCCAAATCAACCCCGCTGATCCCCGGTGATGTGTTTGTCCAGGCTATCAATGAAAGTAACGAGGCGTCCCGCCAGGTCACTTCGCTCAACCAGGATTGGCTGAAAGGCTATCACCTGAGCGAGCCGGAAGTGGTAACCGCCCGCAGCC
The DNA here is from genome assembly GCA_028287745.1 of Chloroflexota bacterium. Lineage (GTDB taxonomy): Bacteria > Chloroflexota > Chloroflexia > Chloroheliales > Chloroheliaceae > 54-19. The sequence goes on along the minus strand of JAQBPB010000032.1, from coordinate 101,759 downwards.
TGGACGACAAAGTGGACGTGGAAGGCTGGCTGATCAAGCCGCCCGGCTTTGACGCGGGCAGCAAATACCCGCTGGTGCTGGAAATTCACGGCGGCCCGCACACCGCTTACGGCTACAGCTTCTATTTTGAATTCCAGATGCTGGCCGGACAGGGCCAGGTAGTGCTGTATCCCAACCCGCGCGGCAGTGTCGGTTATGATAAGTACTACCAGACTGCCATTCATAACGACTGGGGCAACCACGACTATAACGATATTATGGCAGTGGTGGACAAGGTTATCGAACAGGGCTATATTGATACGGCCCGCCTGGGTGTGACAGGCGGCAGCTACGGCGGCTATATGACCAACTGGATTATCGGGCACACTGACCGGTTCAAAGCGGCCCTGACCCAGCGCTGCGTGACCAATATGGTCACAATGTATACCCTGTCCGACATCAGCTTTGGTTTTGTCGAATCGGAATTCGAAGGCGACATCTGGACCAACCCGCTCATCTGGGAACGGTCACCGATAGCCCACGCCAACAAAGTTAAGACCCCCACATTAATGCTGCATAGCGAAGCCGACTTCCGCTGCCCTATTGAACAGGCCGAGGAATTCTACTTTGCCCTGAAAAGGAACGGCTGCGAAGTAGAACTGGTCCGCACTCCCGATGAGGACCACAACCTTTCCCGCAACGGCAGCCCCGACCACCGCATCGGGCGGCTACGCCGGATTAAAGAGTGGTTCGAGAAACGGCTGTAAAGCCGAGTCCGGCCTGAAACCGGAAAAAAAAGAAGCCGCTTCCCATTGTACTAACCGGGAAGCGGCTTCTTTTTTTTAAGCAAAGCTATTTCGTGCGATACCAGGACAGCGGCTGGATGTTATAGGTGTTCGCGCCAGCCGAGAAGTCGTGCTGGGCGGTAACCGCCGCGCGGGCCGTGTCCAGCGAGGTGTAGCAGGGAATACCATTCTCCACCGCCGCCCGCCGGATTTCAAAACCGTCCAGCAAAGGCCGGCGCCGCCCGGTGACGGTATTGACCACCGCGACAACCTTTCCTTGCTTGATCAGGTCAACCGTGTCCGGCCGTCCTTCGCCGATTTTATGGGCGATTACCTGGACCGCTATCCCGGCGCTCTCGACCATATTGGCCGTACCAGGAGTAGCCGCGATCTGATAGCCCAGGTCGGCCAGGGTGCGGATTAGCTGGAGGGCTTCGGTCTTGTCCCGGTCAGCCACACTGAAAAGAACGGTCCCTTTAGGCGGCAGGCTCATATTTGCCGCGATAAGGGCTTTGCGCATGGCCGCCGGGTAAGTCTTATCAATACCCATTACTTCCCCGGTGGACTTCATTTCAGGCCCCAGGTAAGTATCAACCCCGGACAGCTTCGCCATACTGAAGACCGGCGCTTTGACGGCCACCAGCGGCTGTTTGGGCCACAGGCCGCCTTCGTAGCCCTGGTCTTTGAGCGACTGGCCGAGCATAATATTTACGGCCAGCTTGACCATCGGTACCCCGGTGACCTTGCTCAAGAACGGTACGGTCCGGCTGGCGCGCGGGTTAACTTCCAGGATATAGATCCGCCCTTCGAAAATGACGAACTGGATGTTAATCAGACCTTTAGCCTTGAGTCCAATGCCGACCCGTGTCGTGTAGTCCACAATCGTATCGACTTCGTGGCTGTACAGGTTCACACCCGGATAGACCGCGAAGCTGTCGCCGCTATGGACCCCGGCCCGTTCAATATGCTCCATTACTCCCGGAATAAGGACCGACTCGCCGTCGCAAATCGCGTCAACTTCAACTTCCTTGCCTTCCAGGTACTTGTCAATCAGGACCGGGTGCTTTTCGCTGACCCGCGTAACGGTCAAGACATAGCGTTGTAAATCTTCCTCGTTATGGCAGATTTCCATCGCCCGGCCGCCCAATACGTAACTTGGCCGGACCAGCACCGGGTAGCCGACCGAAGCGGCCACTTTGAAAGCATCCGGGACATGCATAACCGTCGCGCCGGGCGGCTGGCTGATGCCCAGGCGGGCGACAAAGTCCTCAAACCGCTTGCGGTCCTCGGCAATGTCAATCGCTTCGGCGCTGCTGCCGATGATGGGCACGCCGGCCAGGGAAAGCGGTTCGGCCAGGTTGATCGCGGTCTGCCCGCCGAATTGCAGGATAACCGGCGGCCGTTCCATTTCGCCACTCGCCAGCGGTACGCCGTTAGCGTCCAGCACCGGCTGTGCTTCATTATCCAGGATGTCGTTAACGCTTTCCTCGTCCAGGGCCTCGAAGTAAAGGCGGTCGCTGGTATCAAAGTCGGTGGAAACCGTTTCCGGGTTCGAGTTGACCATGATGCTTTTGACCCCGGCTTCTTGCAAAGCCCAGGCGGCGTGGACACTCGAATAGTCAAACTCGATACCCTGGCCGATACGGATAGGCCCGCTGCCGATAACCACCCCTTTAGGGAAGGGCAGCGGCGGAGCTTCGTTTTCCTGCTCGTAGCTGCTGTAGAAGTAAGGTGTAACCGCTTCGAATTCAGCCGCGCAGGTATCAACCATCTTGTAGACCGGCCGGATACCGTTTTCGAGCCGCATCTGGCGGACCCGCTCGGGCAGTTCGTCGGTCAGGCCGCCAATCTGGTCATCGCTAAAGCCAAGCAATTTGGCTTCCAGGAGCAGCTTGACGGTCATGCGGGTATTGCCCAACAGCTTGCGTTCCATCGCGATCAGCCGCTGGAACTTGCGGAGGAACCACAGGTCAATTTTGCAGCGGTCGTAGATTTCTTCAGCCGTCACATTGCGGCGCAGGGCCGCGAACAGGGCCCACAGGCGGCGGTCGTTAGCCTTATCGATATACTTGAAGATAGTTTCGATTTGCTGGCTCTCCGTGCCGACGGACCACTCGCCCTCTTCCCACATCAAACTCTTGCCGCCCAGTTCCAACGAGCGGACGGCCTTCTGGAAGGCGCCTTCGAAAGAACGGTCAATCGCCATGACTTCCCCGGTAGCTTTCATCTGGGTGCCGATAGTGCGGTCCCCGGTCGGGAACTTATCAAACGGCCAGCGCGGGATTTTAATCACGCAGTAATCCAGGGTCGGTTCAAAGGCGGCCATAGTCTGGCGAGTAACCGCGTTCGGAATCTCGTCCAGCCGCCTGCCGATAGCAATCTTGGCGGCCACCCGGGCAATCGGGTACCCGGTCGCCTTTGAGGCCAGGGCGCTGGAACGGCTGACGCGAGGATTGACCTCGATCACGTAATACTGGAAAGAGAAGGGGTCCAGGGCATATTGCACGTTGCAACCACCCTCGATACCCAGCGCCCGGATAATCTTGAGCGAAGCGGTGCGGAGCATCTGGTACTCTTTATCGGAAAGAGTCTGGCTGGGGGCAACTACAATACTATCCCCGGTATGGACGCCCAGCGGGTCCAGGTTTTCCATGTTACAAATGGTGATACAGGTATCAGCGCCATCCCGCATCACTTCATATTCGACTTCCTTCCAGCCGCCCAGGTATTTTTCAACCAGGATCTGGTTAATCGGGCTGGCTCTCAAGCCGCTGGTAATAAACTGGTCAAATTCTTCCCAGTTAGTAGCGATACCACCGCCTGTACCACCCAGGGTGTAGGCCGGTCGAATAATCAGGGGTAAGCCAATCCGCTTGCCTATTTCCTGGGCTTCTTCAATGGAGTTCGCAATATCGCTTTCAATGACCGGCTCGCCAATTTCAGCCAGCAAAGCTTTGAATAGTTCGCGGTCCTCCGCCTTTTTAATTCCGGCCAGGGGCGTGCCCAGCACTCGGACGTTATATTTCTCCAGTACGCCCGCATCGGAAAGGGCCACTGCCAGGTTAAGGCCGGTCTGTCCACCCAGGGTCGCCAGCAAGCTATCCGGTCGCTCCTGCTCGATTACTCGGGTAACCGCTTCAACCGTAAGAGGTTCGATATAAACTCGGTCGGCTATACCTTCATCGGTCATGATAGTTGCAGGGTTGCTGTTAACCAGCACCGATTCCACGCCTTCTTCGCGCAACGCGCGGCAAGCTTGCGTACCAGCGTAGTCAAATTCGGCGGCCTGGCCGATCACAATTGGCCCGCTGCCAAGTACCAGGACTTTGGCTATCGGACGAACCTGTCCGGCCTGGGGTGCAGCGGAGTTAAGGGCTTCGGTCATCTTGTCGTTTTTTACACCTCGTATTGAGTAGTCCGTTATTGAAAGCTAACCCTCCGCCAACCGGGATATCCACAAGTTTGATCGACTCGCGAAACAGCAGGAACCGGTTGCCGGGATAGGGAGCAGCGCCGCTCATGTATAGATTATACGGCATTCCGGGCGTTAGTTCAAAAAAGAACAAATAGCAGTTACACCCGATTCAAATTATGGTATAATCTGCCTATCTTTTTCGACAATTCACCCTTAAGTTTAGCATGTTGCGGGAAGCTATGGAAGAAGATAGCAAAGGGGGCTCGGAAAATCTCGACCTTCAAAGATATGGTCCTGATGCCGAGAAAGCCCGGTTACATAATGAGCGGGCTAAAAAGTATTTTGAGATTGGCGAATATGCCCTGGCGGAAGCCGAGGTTCGGGAAGCTATCAAGCTGGCACCCAACTGGGCCGCCCTCCACGATAACCTGGGGACGATTTGTTCCGAACAGAATAAATTCCAGGAAGCTTTAATTCATTACGTTGACGCTCTTAGAATCGACCCGGAAAGCCCTACCGTTACTTATAACCTGGGTTATTTTTTGTTGCAAACCGGGTTAGATACCGCGCAGTATTTCCTGGAAAGAACCCTGGAACGCGAGCCGATCTACCCGGATGCGCGCCGGGCGCTGGGCGACCTCTTTATGGACCGGGGCGAAAACTCTAAAGCTATCTCAGCCTTCGCCCGGGCCATTGAGCAAAACCCCAAAGACACCCGCGCCCGCTTCCGTTTGTCCGACCTCTTCTGGGAACAGGGTGATTATCACGAGTCAGCCCAGCAACTCCAATCGATCCTGCAATATACCCCTAAAGACCCGGTCGCCTGGCACAACCTGGGCCTGATCGCCATTATGCTGAAAGATTCGGCCCTGGCCGAAGAAAGCCTGCTGAAAGCAATCGAGCTTGACCCGGCCTATTTGCTGGCGCATTACCACCTGGCCTGTTTCTATGCCGAAAACTTCCAGCTTGAACAGGCCATTTACTGCCTGGATAAAGCGGTCGTCCTGGACCGGGAGCAGGTGCGCGAGTGGATCCAGGACGATGAAAAACTGGAACGCCTGCGGAACCATCCCCGCTTCGACCAGTTGCTTTCCGAGGACTAATAAATAAAGAAATAAAAATAGACGCTGGCAAATCAGCGTCTATTTTTATTTCCTGAAAATTAATCCAACAGGCGAGCGTTAAAGAGTTCCAGGGCCTTGCGGGTCTTTTCGTCATCCGGCACCGCGCCGCCACTCGAAGCTGAACCGGACCCGGAAGAGGAACCGCTATCTTTGCCGCCCTCAGCCTGTTCCTTGTCGAACAGGCATTTGATAATGACCTTCTGCCCGATGATTTTGGCAAAATGGTCCTCAATCATCGTCCGGTTGCGCACGTTGTCCTTAAACTGCTTGTAATGGAACTCGTAGTCAAACGAAAGCATTACGTTGCTGCCACGGCAGGCGGTGGGCCGGGCTTCTTTCAACAACGCCGCGATCATCTTGCTCTGCCCATCGACGCTTTTTACCACACGCGGCCAGGACTGCTGGACCAGTTCAAAAACCAGTTCCACCAGTTCGCTATCGGATAAGCCAGCCTCTTCCTCCACCGGCGCTTCCGTGGCCGGTTGGACAGATTGGGCCTGGGGCCGTTCCGCTTCCGGGGCAGCTTCACGAGCCGGGGCCGGACGAGAAGGGGCTGCCGCAACCGGCGACCAGGACGCGACCGGTGGAGGCGCAGCGGGCCGGGCCGGTGGTGTAACATTCTGCATTTGCCGAGGCGCCTGAGGTTGCGCCGCCTGGACAACCGGGGCCGCCTGAACCTGCGTTACCGCCGGTGGTAGCAGGGCTTCCATCAGGGCCATTTCGAGCGGCAGTTGCCCGTAAGGCGAAACCTTCAGGTTGTAGTCAACCCCGCTAAAGATTTTCAGGAAATAGACTACCTGGGCCAGCTCGACTTTTTTAGACTGGACCTGTACGCGTTCCATGGCCTCGGTGGTCATGTCTAAGAGTTCTTTGCCGCTGGGGTTGGCCTTGAGCAGCATTAGCGCCCGCAAGTGTTCCACCAGGTCGCGGTTAAAGCGCTTCAGGTCGGTCCCGGCCTGGACCAGGCGGTTGATCTGTTCCAACCCGCCCGGCATATCTCCGGCAATCAGGGCTTCCGAGAAGTCCGATACGGCCTCAATGTTCATCACACCCAGCATCAGGCGGACCGCGTCAAGGGTAATATTGCCGCCACTGTAAACAATCAACTGGTCCAGCAGCGAAAGAGCATCGCGCAAGGACCCGGTGGCCTGGCGGGCGACAGTTTCAAGAGCTTCAACCTGGGCCGGGATTTTTTCCTCACCGCAGATAAATTCCAGCCGCTTGACGATCTGTTCCAGGCCGATGCGCTGGAAATCAAAGCGCTGGCAGCGCGAAACGACCGTTGCCGGGATATCCTGGGGGTCGGTGGTTGCCAGGATGAACAGGGCGTGCGGTGGCGGCTCTTCCAGAGTCTTGAGCAGCGCGTTAAAAGCCGCCTCGGTCATCATATGGACTTCGTCAATAATGTAGACCTTCTTCTTTAAATAAGAAGGCTGAAAGTTAATTTTATCGCGCAGTTCGCGAACTTCGTCAATACCGCGATTGCTGGCGGCGTCAATCTCAATCAGGTCGAGAGCGCGGGCCTCGGCAATCGAGCGGCAGGCTTCGCATTTGTCACAGGGACGCACTTTGGGGTCCGGGTCTAGACAATTAACCGCTTTCGCCAGCAAGCGACCGGTCGAAGTTTTACCGGTGCCGCGCGGCCCGCAGAAGAGGTAGGCGTGGCTGGTCCGGCCCGAAGCGATAGCGTTCCGCAGAGTGCGAGTAATCGCTTCCTGGCCGACCAGCTCATTGAAAGTCTGGGAACGCCATTTACGGTAAAGGGTCTGGGAGCGGTTACCGTTAGGGCGGGTGCTGGTAGAAGCAGGCGGCTCGATAGGCAAGCCCCAATCCAGGCCCGGAAAAGCCCCATTTGAGTCAGTGGTCATTTAATGGTCCCCGTTAGTTGCCGGTTGAAACTTTTATTCTCATATCATTGCCAATATTATACCCCAAAACGACCCACCTGGAAAGAGTAGCCTTGGGGTTTCGCCAGCCTGGGATTCTGCCTGGGGAGTTTCTCCGGTCCAAATTTGAGCTATACCGCTAACCAATTTTGGCGAAGTGGAACCCGTTTAAGCAGTATAATATTACCTTGCCTGGCTGCGAATCCTGCCGTAAAGCGGGTACATAATAACTCAAAAACGGAAATTGTCATCACGATGGAGGCACTACCTACCAATACAGACCCAGAAGGAAGCGCCGACCGTGGAATCTCGGCCCGGTGGGCTAGCACAAAGACAATGACCTGTTTCGGCTCCCCGGCTGTATGGTTCTAGGCTTGAATTGTTCCTTCTTACTGGTGCTATTCGCCACTGGCGCGGCAATTCCACGACCAGGCTCGGAATGACCGGACATTAAAAAAGGCCCCGGCTAACTTTAATTATTAGCCGGGGCCTTTTACGTTCTTAAGTCTTGATTAAATATCCAGGTTCTTGACGTTGCGGGAGTGGGTGATGATGAACTGCTTGCGAGGCGGCACTTCGTCGCCCATCAGCATACCGAAGGTTTCGTCGGCACTGGCGGCGTCTTCAACGTTCACCTGCAAGAAGGTCCGGCCCTTGGGATTCATGGTTGTTTCCCAGAGCTGGTCGGAGTTCATTTCACCGAGACCTTTATAACGCTGCACTTCCGGCGCTTTGGATAAGTTCATCTTCTTGATGATTTCGTCCCGCTGGGCCTCGTTAAAGGCGTAATGCCTTTCCTTGGCATGCTTGACCAGGTACAGCGGCGGCTGGGCGATGTAAAGATAGCCGTTGGCAACCAGGTCCTTCATGTTGCGGAAGAAGAAGGTCAACAGCAGGGTGCGAATATGGGCACCGTCAACGTCGGCGTCGGTCATAATCACGATGCGGTGATAGCGCAGCTTGGAAGCATCGAAACTGTCGCCAATTCCGGCTCCCAGGGCGGTTACAAGGGCCCTGATTTCGGCGTTGCCGAGCATTTTATCAATAGGTGCGCGCTCGACGTTCAGGATCTTACCGCGCAAGGGCAGGATGGCCTGAAAACGCCGGTCGCGGCCCTGTTTGGCCGAACCACCGGCCGAGTCACCCTCGACGATAAAGAGTTCGCTGCGGCTGGGGTCTTTTTCGGTGCAGTCGGCCAGCTTGCCGGGCAGCGATAGACCGTCAAAAGCACCCTTGCGGATGATTGTGTCTTTAATCTTGGCCTGCTGCTCGCGGATACGGGCCGCGATAGAACATTTCTCGACGATGCGGCGGGCTTCGTTAGGGTTCTCTTCCAGCCAGTTCGCCAGCGAGTCGCCCACGACACTTTCCGTTGCACCCTTGACGTTGGCGTTACCTAACTTGGCTTTGGTCTGACCTTCGAACTGCGGGTCGGCCAGCTTGACGCTGATAATCGCGGTTAAACCCTGGCGCACATCGTCCCCGGTGAAGTTCTCGTCCTTCTCTTTGAGAAGGTTGTTCTTGCGGGCGTAATTGTTGATGGTACGGGTCAGGGCCGTCCGGAAGCCGGTCAGGTGGGTACCACCGTCAACCGTATTGATGTTATTGGCAAAAGTATGAATCGAGTCGTTGTAGCCAGCGGTGTACTGGAAGGCCACTTCCACATCAACGTCATCGTTACGGCGCTGGACATAGAACGGCTTCTGCTGGACCACACCCCGGGTCTTGTTCATGTGGCGGACGAAAGACAAAACGCCGCCTTCAAAGTAGAAAGTAACTTCCCGGTCAATCCGCTCGTCCACCATGTGGATTTTAAGGGCTTTGGTCAGGAAGCAGGTCTCGCGGAAGCGCTGGGCCATCGTCTCGTAGGTGTACTGGAGCGTATCGAAGATGGTATCGTCGGCTAACCAGGAAGTCCGGGTGCCGCGTGGGTATTCTTCGATTTCTTCGGGAGTCATATCGCGGACCGTCATATCGGCCACCGGGATACCTCGGTGGTATTCCTGCTCGTAAAGCTTGCCCTCGCGCCGGACCTGGACCTTAAGCCAGGTCGAAAGAGCGTTCACGACCGAGGCACCTACCCCGTGCAAACCGCCGGATACTTTGTAGCCGCCGCCGCCGAATTTACCACCGGCGTGCAAGACGGTCATTACAATTTCCAGAGCCGGGCGCTGCTTCTGGGGGTGCATATCGGTCGGGATACCGCGGGCGTCATCCGACACGGTTACGACACAATCCTTGTCGACATGGACCTCTATTGTAGAACAATAACCAGCCAGCGCCTCATCTACGCTGTTATCTACAATTTCCCAGACCAGGTGATGCAGGCCCCGGTAATCGGTGCTACCGATGTACATACCGGGCCGCTTGCGGACCGGGTCAAGACCTTCCAGCACCTGAATATTGCTGGCATTATAATTACCTTGCACGCTCTCTTCACTGGTTATTTGTTGCGTCACGCTCATTGCCTCCGATAAACTATCCGGTTTAATTAATCAATTTATTATACCACAAATTAGCCTCAAATAGAAGGTTTTGTAGAACAGAAATCCAAATTACTTCACTAATATTGCTCTATTAAAAAGCAAATTCTTCTCTAACATTTCACTAATTTGGTTCTAACACAGCCTGGCTATAATAGCCTCAAAGGTTAGTTTAAAGGTTATTTTAATTTTAATTAAGCAGGAGGAAACATACAATGAGCGCATGGATAACTGTTCGTCCGGTAAACAATTTTCGCCAGACCCGCCCGGTGTGGAGCAATAATCCTATGAACGACCAGTTCTTGAACGAGACATTTAGCCGGGTCTTTGGTGCGCCGCGCCGGGTTGTGCAGACTAAAGAAAATGACGGTACTTACAAGCTGCCGGTGAACGTGGCCCAGGATGAACACAACTATTACATCTTCGCCCAGGTGCCGGGGGTCCCGGCCGATAAGCTGGAAATTAATACGGTTGAAAATAAACTGACGATTTCCGGTGAGGTCGAACGGACACTTCTCGCGCCGCAACTGCCCGCAGCGGAAGGCGAAGGCCAGGACCAGCCTCAGTTCAAGTGGCTGCGCCAGGAATTAGCGGTCGAGAACCTGCGCTTCCAGCGGGAAATTGAGTTTCCGGCCCTCTTTGACGCCGAGAAAATCGAAGCTTCTTACGACAACGGGATTTTGCAGATTGTGGTCCCGCTGGCGCCCGCCGCTAAAGCGCGCCGGGTGCTGGTCAACGGCTCCGGCCAGTCCCAGAACTAATTCTAAAGGTCTAATAAAAGCCGCCACCAGGGATAGTTATCTCCGGTGGCGGTCTTTTTATTTAGGGGCGGCCAGCCATTCCAGCACTTCCGGCAAAACCGCTTCCGGCTGCTCGCGCTGGGGATAGTGGCCCAGTCCTTCCAGCACCTTAACCCGGGCGGCAGGCATCTGGTGTTGGACCAGGTCGGCTTCGGCCTGGGTGTCTTTGAAATCGGGATCTTTACTGCCGAAGTAGACCAGGGCCGGGACGCCGATGCGGGTGATGTCGTCGTCAATGCGCCGGGCCATGCACAGGCCGCCAACGCTTTTCATTGCCCCCGGTTGCTTGAGCAATTCGCCAAGTTGGGCCAGGTACTCCGGCTCTACCGGGCGGCTGGGATAGAGGGATTTGAAGTAGGACAGCCAGATTACCCGGCCCAGACCGGGCACCTTTAAGGCACTGACCAGCAGAAAGGCGGTCAACCGGTTACCGGTGTGCATAATCGGGTTAAACAAAACCAGGCTCTTTACCCGTTCGGGGTGATTAGCCGCGTAGAGGCCCGCCGAAGCGCCTGAAACCGAACAACCCACCAGGATTACCTGCTCGATATTTTCAGCGTTAAGAATGGCGGTTATATCGTTGCAAAGGTCGCTAATTTTGAAGGATTTGAACTTACCGGCCGAGCCGCCCATGCCGCGCAGGTCGGTAGTGATTACCCGGTACCCGGCCTCGACCAGGGCCGGGGCAAAACGCTCGTATTCGCGGCGGGTATCGCCCAGGCTGGGCAGGCATAACACCGCCGGGCCAGCACCCTGTACTTCGTAAGCCAGCACGCCGCCTTCCACCGCGACTGTTTTGCTTTCCACCTTAACTTTACTCGTGACCATTCTAATATCCTCCTGTATCCGACCGTTCGGACGTTAATTTTTTCAAAAATGGTAGCATTAAATATTAAATTTTACTGCCGCTGGAACTGCTTTTATAATTTCTAGGTAGTGTCCGAACGTTCGGACACTTTTATTGTAGCACCGTTTCTAGGTTTGTAAATAGGCCGGCTATTGGACTTTAGGCCTAGTTTTCCTGATTTATAATAAGCCGCCCCTACCCTTCACAATTAAGGACAACCTTATTAAACATTCGCGGCATTCTGAGGCTCTATAGAAAAGGGCTAGTGCCAGCCCATCCGGTCGAGTTCGTCGTCATCAATACCGAAGAAATGGGCCACCTCGTGCAAGACGGTCCGTCGGACCTGCTCTTTAAGGGCGGCCTGGCCGGGGAATTGTTCTTCCAGTGGGTCCTGGTAAATGGTAATTTTATCAGGCAAGGCCATGTTGTAATGCGAGGAACGCTCGGTACGGGGAATACCCTCGTAAAGGCCGAACAGGGTATCGTTTTCCGGGTTCATGCCCAGGTTCAACAACTTTTGGCGCGACGGCCGCCGCTCTACTACGATTACTACGTTTTCTTTTTTGAGAAATTCGCGGAACCGGGCGGGCATACCCCGCAAGGCGGTAGTGACCAGCCGTTCAAATTCAGGTTTGGAGCGGGCTAAACTCATAATTATTTATTGTTTTAACGGGACGCCTTCCGTCGCCCTTGTGTATTAATCATCCCGGGTGATTCTCCTTAACCTACCTTAAAACCTTCCAGGGTCCGGTCGGGCGCGCGCAGGTCGGGCGGAGTTTCCCAATCAACACTGTCCAGGAATTTTAACACGCGCTGCTCGTATTCCTGCCCATATACGATAAAGCTCTGGGCGTGGGCTACTTCCGGTTGAATCCATAATTCTTTGGGCCATCCGGCCTTCTCATACAGGATATAGGCGTTTTCAAGGCGGGTAAGGCGGTCGGCTTCGCCGTGAATGATAAAGAGCGGCCGGGGCGCGATAGCCGCGACATAATCAGCCGGAGAAGACCGGCGGTGCGGAAACCCGTGATGACGGGTAAAAACGCGCCAGGCGTAGCGGCTGAGCGGCCCGGCCAGCCACATAGGGATGTTGGAAATATTATTTATTTCGGCGGCGATGGACCGGCGAAGATGGGCATAGGGGCTGTCAGCGACTACCGCCCGGATGAAGGGGTTTTCGGCCGCCGCCATGATCATTATTGCCGCGCCCATTGAAATGCCAAAAGCGGCAAACCGGGTCTGACCGCGCCCTAAAAGCCAGTCAACCGCCCCGTGTACGTCCAGGCGTTCCCAGTAGCCCATGGACGTACCGCGCGGCCCTTCGCTCCGGCCGTGACCCCGGAAGTCAAACATAAAAACATTGTAACCGGCCCGGTAGAAGAAAGAAGCATATTCCAGGTCTGGTTCTTTATTGCCGGTATGGCCGTGCCCGGAGATTACGGTGATGTCTTTAGGAGGTGCGTCACCGGGAGGGGCCGGGATGTACCAGCCATGGAGTTTGAGGCCGTCCCTGGCCATAAACCAGACTTCCTCAAACTCCATGTTTAAATCCTGGGGAGTGCGCGGGCCGACTACTCGCGGGAAAAGGGCCAGCCGGTTTAAGACCACGCGCTTGAGCCTGGCCCGGACCAGCAAGCCGCTCAGGCCGGTCGCCCCGGTCATGGCGGCCTTCAGGCCAAAGGCGACCCACCGGGAAGAAGATTTAGCGGTTTTAGGATTTATCTGTTTGTCTGGCAAGCCTTTCCTTCCTGGATACAACTACCTTTCAAGATTTCTCGCCTGACCGCGAGAGTTATTTATTGTCCCATATCACCCGGTGGCTTGTCCAACCGGAACAGGGCCGCCACCGGTTTTAAGGCCTGTTGAATGCTTGTCATCTGGGAGTCATTTTGAAATGTTAGATTAAGGACCGGCTACCGGGAAGCATGCCACCTGGTAACGGAAGGCCGGTTGTTTGTTTAAAATACGGGCCATTATAGCCGTTTTAATGCTCACATGGCCCCTTGTTAAACGGCAAACTGCCGCCAGCAGTGGCACAAACTATGCCTTTAACGTGATGAATGGAGTCATTTACCCGGAATTAGGTATGCTATAATTACCCGAACAACCGAGCTTACTTACCTGAAGTTTAGGCCGGTGAGCCAAACAATTTGGAATAATCAGTAAAGGAAAGACAACCTGAAATGAAAAAAAATGGTAGCGTCCGACCTGGGACCAGATTGGGGGGCCTCGCCCTGCTTTGTCTGTTATTTGCCGGGCTGCTGGCAGCCTGCGGCGAAAATCCCACCGCCACACCCACTGCTATCCCACCTACCCCAACCCCGGTTAAAGTCCTGACGCCTGCGGATATTGCTAAATTGTCGGCGGAGAAGTTAAATACCCTTAATTCGCTGCATTTTAATGTCGATATTAAATCAGGTCAGGTCGAGCTGTACCAGGGAATTACTTTCAAGAAAGCCGAAGGGGACTTTAGCAAGCCGGATAAGTTCCGGGCCAAGTTAAGGGTGAGCGTAGCAATTGCCCAGGTGGACGCCGAAACGGTCGGGCTGGAAGGCCAGCAATACCTGTTGCTGACCAATTTAAGCAAAAGCTGGGTAACGCTACCGGCCAATGTCGGCTTCAAGCCGGACGTACTCTTTGACCCGCAAAAAGGGGTCGGAGCGGTTGTCACCAAGATTCAGAATATGGAATTAGCCGGCACCGAGCAGTTAGACGGTGTAGAGGTCTATCACCTTAAAGGGGTCGTCAAAGGGGCCGATATTGCCCCCCTGACCGCCAGCACCCTGGGCAAGAACGATGTGAACTTTGACGTCTGGACAAGCAAAAGCGACTTCCTGGTCCGGCGGGTAACTTTCAAGGAGATCTCGACCGAAGCGACTGCTTCCGACTGGCAGCTAGATTTCTCCAAATTCAACGAGCCGGTAACGATTAATCGCCCGGCGGGAGTAGCGGCGCCTGCCAGCACTGTCCCCGCTACTACCACAGGCCCCACTACTCCGACAGCTTAGAGGTAGCCAGCAATGAACAATGAGCCGGACTCCAGTACGAAGCTAGAACCACAGGCTTATAACCCGGACAGGTTCGCGGTAAGCGGGCCAGTCGTATCCGAGACAAACCCGGCCGGTTCTCCGGCCGGGGCCAGCCAACCGGCTACAGGTAAAGCCTGGCTGATCCTTTCCATGCTCCTGGTGGGTGTAGTGCTGGCGGCCCTGGACCTGACGGTGGTTGTTTCAATCCTGACGACCATGATGTACGACCTGGATATTCCGCTGGGCGACCTGGATAAAGGAGCCTGGATTGTCAGCGCCTATTTGCTGGCCTACACTGTCACCATGCCTTTCCTTGGGCGGGTTTCGGACGTGTACGGCCGCCGGACGGTCTTTCTAATTTCGCTGATGGTCTTTGTACTCGGCTCGGCGATGGTCGCGCTCAGCACCACAGAACTGGGCCTGGGCTGGGTTATCGCGGGCCGGATTGTCCAGGCGATTGGTGGCGGCGCGATGGTGCCGGTTTCAATGGCGGTGGTAGCGGATATTTTCCCGGTGAAAAGGCGCGGCCTGGCCCTGGGCCTGATCGGGGCGGCCGATACGGCCGGGTGGGTCATCGGCCCGCTTTACGGCTCGCTGATGCTTAAATTCATGGGCTGGCACTCCATATTCTGGATAAATGTACCGCTGGGGTTGCTCTCGGCGGTCCTGATTTTCCTGGCCCTGCGCGGCAGTAAAATTATAGCCAGGCCAACTGCTGTCCGACCTGCCGAAACCGTTCCGGCGGGCGGGCTTTCAAAACTGCGCCAGCTCGATGTCATGGGGTTCCTTTTCCTGGGCCTGGCCCTGACCGGCATCAACCTGGCCTTTGGCGGCGGTAAAGAAGCAACCGCCCTGAGCGGCAGCGCCTTTGAAGAAGTGGGTAAAAACCCGCTGCATGAATACCAGACACCGATTCTGATCGGGTCCGGGGTAGCCCTGCTGATTTTTATCATCTGGGAACTGTTTGTGGCCCGGCGGCCCCTGCTAAACCTGCGGACCTTCCGGCGCATTCCTTTTGCCGCCGCGAACCTGGCGAATTTCATGATCGGCGCGGCCCTGATGGTCGCCCTGGTCGGTATTGCCCTGTTTGTCAATACTACCGACAAGAGCAGCGACCGGGTGGCAATTGCCTTTGATGTGGCCCTGGCCCTGGCCCCTATGACCCTTGGTATGGCCCTGGGAGCCATCTTTGGCGGCTGGTTCAGCGACCGGGTAGGGTACAGAATGGGTACGGTCCTGGGACTGGTAATAGCGGTCTTTGGCTTTATTATGATGGCTAAATGGCAGGTTACCTGGCAGCCGCCGGACGACCTGGTCTTATTGCTGCCGGGCGCCGGTCTGACCGGGCTGGGTTTTGGCATTGTAATCGCCCCGGTCGGTACGGCGGTGATTGATTGGGCCGACCGCGAAGATATAGGGGTGTCGGCCGCCCTGGTGCTGATTTTACGGCTGGTCGGCATGACGATTGGCCTGGCCTTGCTGTTGCAGTGGGGCCTGGGCCGCTTCCGCGACCTGACCGCCGATGCCCCGATTGACAGCAACTATGATAAAGTCATTCGAGGTTCGCTGGCCCAAGTCATCACGGAAATGTTTATCGCGTCCACCCTGATTGCCGCCGCTGCCATAATACCGGCCACCTTTCTCCGGCGCCGCCCGGCCAGCAGCCAGACCGAGGAAGAAATCCAACAAAAGCGCGAACTGGGACGCTTGCTATAGGGAAATTAGTAAGCGGCTTCCAGGCAACGCTGAATATCAGCGATAGCCTGGGCATTGTCCTCGTACAGGATAGCCCGGATACCCCGGGCGCGGGCCGCCGCTACATGGCCTGGCACATCATCCAGGAAAATCATCTCGCCGGGCGGCACTTCCAGGCGCTGGCAAGCCAGTTCAAAGATACGCGGGTCAGGCTTGCTAACGCCTTCTTCGTGCGAGTAAACCACCAGGTCGCACAGTTCGCCAAAATGATAGAGCGCTTCTTCTCGCTGACGGGCGCCCACAAAACTATTGCTAATAATCCCGGTCCTGTAACGCGGGCGCAGGCTGGCGAAATAGTCGGTCAATTCAACGTTCAGGATGCCTACGTATTCTTTCCAGATATCAGCCATAAAGGCCGCCAGTTGAGCCTGGTCAAGCCCTAAAAGCTCCCTGATATTCTTTTCGACTTCCTCTTCCGGCATTGTACCGATACTACCGGCCTGCCATACCTGGCCGAGCCGTTCCGCCAGCGTGCCCGGTGGCAAATTAAGCCGGGCCTCCCACTTCAACGCCCACCCGGTCCGGGGGTTAAATTCCAGGACGCCTCCGATATCAAAAACCACCGCTTGAATTGGCAAGCTTCTATCCCTTTCTGTTTTAATGCTAACTTAAAATCAGGGCAAATAGTACTTATCACCAATTAAAAAGGCCGGACCGGTTAAAGGTTACGGCAAGCTTCTAGGCGGTCAGCAATTCGCGCAGGTTGACGTCGCCGGTATAGAGCGCCCGGCCAATAATGACGCCTTCCGCGCCAAGGTCGGCCAGTTTGCGGACCTGCTCGGCGCGAGCGACCCCGCCGCTGGCAATCACTGGCTTACCCGCTGCGGCCGCAAACTCGGCAAAAGCCTCGTAATTCGGCTCGGTCAGGGTGCCGTCCCGGCTGATATCGGTATAGATAAAGCGTTCCGCGCCCAGGGCGACTAGCCGTTGGGCCAGGTCAATCGCCGTGATATTGGAAGTTTCGGTCCAGCCTTCCACCGCGACCAGGCCGTTGCGGGCGTCAATCCCAATCGCAATCCGGTCCCCATACTTCTTACAAAGCTGGCCGCTCATCTCGGGGTCGCGCAGGGCGGCCGTCCCTAAAATTACCCGGTCAATGCCCCGGCCCAGGAGTTCGACCACGGTGGCTTCGTCCCGGATACCGCCGCCAAGCTCGACCGGCAAGCCGCTGGCCTGCTTAATCTGGTCAATAACTGCCAGGTTAACCGGCTTCCCGGCTTTAGCCCCATCCAGGTCCACCAGGTGCAAATATTGCGCGCCTTCGTCCCGCCAGCGGCGGCCAAATTCGGCCGGATCATCACTAAAAACTGTTACCTGAGAGTAATCGCCCTGGTAGAGCCTGACACATTTTCCATCTTTAAGGTCAATCGCCGGAAGTATAAGCATTTCTTCTCTTCTTTTATCAAGTCTTTAAAATAAATAAGCGGCCTCAGTTAAAAGACCGCTTAATTATAACAAATTCTATAGGCGCGTACCGGGGCTGGAATTAAATATTTGCCCAACCCGGAATTTCAGGTCACTACCGGTGGCCTGGGGAAGCTAGAAACGCACTCGCCGGTTGCCGTTACCTGTGAACAGGCCGACCACCCACAGCACCACTATCGAGCCGATAAAAGCGGAAAGCAGGGTGCCCACAAAGCCGAAAGGATAGAACCCGATGGCTCGTAACAACCAGCCGCCTACAAAAGCCCCGGCCACACCCAGAATTACATTCAAGATAAACGAGGAACGCCGTCCCATAATAGCGTTGGCCGCTAACCCGGCAAGTAAGCCGATAAGTAGAAAGAAAATCAGTTCCATAACTTAATAACCTCCGAAATAGATTGCTTGAAGGCTTAATCACTAACAAAAGCCTGCCTGTAAAGGCTGTTATATCAGTCGAAGGGTTGGACTCATGCGCTCAACGCCATTCTTGATTTTATTACGGATCAGGCAGGAGGAAGGTTACAGGTTTTTGGTTTAATTTGAGTTAGTTAATGCGGTGGTGATATTCCAGGTAATCTACCGGGCCAAAGGGTTCAATCCGGCGCAGCAGCCAGGCTTCGGAAGTACGGACCTGGGTTTTACCGGTAGAGAGGCAAGAGGTTTCAAGATTTTCGATATTAAGGCGTTCTAATAAGGAGATGGAATTCAGGTCGGAAACTTCGCCACCCGAAATGCTGGAATTACCATAGTTGTCAAAGGGAATAAGAAGATAATCAGTGTCTTCGGAATAATTTCCTGACTCCATTGCCATTTTATTAAAACCTCTTAAACATGCACTTTTATAAATTCTTTGCGTTAAAGTGACCGCTTGAAAGTAGCTTACCTTATTTTACAACTTATCATGCCTGAAGTAAAGGGTTCCTAAATATTAGGGATACCCCAAATATTAATATAATGCTTATTATTTCAACTTAAACAACTATAGAGAAGAAGCATCGGGAAGGGCCAGCCCGAAAGACGCCAACTGGTTGAAGAAAGCCGCTATTTGCTGGGGAGTATAGGTGCCGCCGGGCCGGTACCATTGGGAAAGCCAATTGCACATTCCCAGGATACCGAAAGTAGCGATCTTGGGGTCAATCTCTTTGTGAAACACGCCCAGGGTGATGCCTTCCTCGACAATTTTCTCGAACAGGCGCTCGTAAGCTTTTTTACGGGCCGCAATCTCCCGGGCGAACGGGCCGGTCAGGTGGACATCTTCGCGGTAAAAGATTGTCATAGCCGGGGAACGGTCGGCGGCGACTGCCACGTGATGGGCAATCGCCCGGCGCAACTTTTCAGCTGGGGGCAATTCGGCCTGGGCAATCTGGCGCAGGGGTTCTTCCGATACGGTCAGGACCGTCATAAAGATGAGCTTCAGAATCTCCTCTTTATTCTTAATGTGGTAATAAAGGGCACCCTTGGTGACACCCAGCGCCTCGCCAATAGCGTCCAGGCTGGTTGCGCCAAAACCGTTCCGGGCGAACAGGTCGGAGGCAGTCGCGACAATCACTTGCTGGCTCAACCGGATACGCGGCTTATCTACTTTATTTTCTACCTTACGGTTAGATTTGCTGGTGGTTTCTAACCGGACTTTCTGGCTCATTATTCTCCAGTCACAGGAAAATTCTACCACTCGTTCAAAAGAACCCGGTCTGATTTTAGAATATAGCGCATTTCATGTCAATTAAGAAGTTTTACGGTAGATCCAGTCAGACGGGTTGAGACGCTGCTGGCCCTGGAACAATTCATAATCCAGGTGCGGGCCGGTGCTTTTGCCGGTATTGCCCAATAACCCTATCACATCGCCGCGCCTGACCACCTGGCCGTTGCGGACCGGAATATTGCCGGTCAGGGGGTATGGACCTGAGTACCCTGCGCTACGTCCAGCGGCCGGGTTATGTCAATTTCCGGATGTTTGGCGGTATAGCCCTGGTTAATTACCCAATCACTCTCATAAATGGGGCTGCCGAACGGCAACTCACCGGAACCCGCTGCGGGCCATAATTTGAGTTTATTAGATGAGTAAGGCCGAAGAAAACTGGTTTAACCAGTTTTCTTCGGCCTCAATTTGCTTATATTCGGGTTATTAAGCGCGTGAGCCGGTTTGCTTCTTCCAGTAGCGGTAATACCACTGCAACTCGACACTGTCAAAGACCTCAAAGATACTCAGGTCGGGCACTCCCTGGGGGAACTTGGAGCCGTGGACGTGCGGGAATACCGTATGGGTCAGATATGAGCCAAAGAGCGCCTTTTCGGTCGGGGTCAGGCTGGCAACAAATGACTGGCCGGGTGAAGCGACCACGACCTGCTGGCGGGTTCCCGCCGGTTGCAAACCTGAGTTTTGCATTTGCTGAGTAGCCTGGTTACCCATCGGGGCCGCAATTACCGGGGCATCGCCTACCTGGGACTGAACGGCTGCGGGGTTAAACCCTAAAGCGCCAATTTCAATCGGCCAGGTCAGGAATTTAGGGTTCTCCGGTTCGGTGATATCCACAAACCGGGGCTTACCATAGGTTTCCATATTGTAAGCAATCATTTCAGCCATATCGCTAGGAGGCAGCCGCCAGAGCAACTGGTTATCATCGGTGTCAAAATGGTTCTTGTTATCCCGGCTCAGGCGGTGGCGGTTCTGCAAAAGCGCCTGGTGAACATCGGGTGGGACCGCCGCGAAGGTATTCCCGGTGAAGTCATAGGCCCAGTTATCGCCACCAATTTGAGGTGGGACCATATTGGGATGATTCTTGACAAGCAGGTTCAGGACCGAGTCGTGAATCGGGATAAAGCGCTGCGGATTGACGGCCAATTTCTTCCAGACCTGGGCCGCCCTGGAGCGCGCGCTATCCCCGGCATCAATCAGGATTTCTTCCGCAATCGCACTGAGTCTTTCCTCGACCTCGCGGCGGATTTCCTCGCTGGTGCTGGTCCGCATTACCGAAGCGCAGCGCAAAAGGGTCAGGAAGTTTAACAGGGAAAGTAACAGGATGGTAAAGCCGGCCATCTGGTTTTTGAGAACCGCCTGCCAGGCTTCCGGCAAGTTGGTCTTATTGGTTACGCTTAAGAATAGCAGTAGAAAGTCTATCGCGATGGTCACGATCAAAGCTACCAGCATTATCCACCACCAGATGGAGCTGCTCATCAGGCGAACTTTTAAGCGGTCGGGGTGTCTGAGCCAGACCACCTGGGCCATTTCAGCGATAATCAAACCCTGAATGACTACGGCAATAATAATCGCAGCGGCACTGCTCAAGACCTGCTGGGTACTATCAGTAGGAGAGATATTGGCAAAGATGGGAATAGCCTTCATACCATTCATGGCGATAAAGACCGCCACGAAGATCTGATAAGCAAAGGCAAGCAGCAGCACCAGGCTGAAGTTAAGACCCAATTTATGGGTATACATCCGCAAACCGCGCCGGATAGTTCGCATATCGCTGGAAGGTTCTTCGGTTTCCTGGGACTCTTTTGGGACATAAGTAATAACCCGCTGCTGGTTATTCATATTCATTTACCAAACTTCCTCACTATCTTTGAAAAGAGGTCTTTTAGGGCCAAATACCGGTAAACCGCTCTATTAGCCAGCCTAATTTATTTGGCGCTACTCCCCTAACGCGCGGCCATACATGGTGCTAGAAAGCAGCAATATTAGCTGTAAAGCACAGGTAATTATAGCCTGAGTATAGCGTGTCTTCATGTAAGATGCAATACACAGGCTTAATTAGTTTATCGCAAGCAAATCGTTTTGTGCCGTTTGGGGATACCATGCGGATAACGTGGTGAGAAACTGGGGATAACTCAAATAAGCTGTAGTAAAAGGTCTTCGATTGTAACCAGGTCATAGGGTTTAGTTAAGTAAGCGTCCGGTTTTGGTTCAAAACGGCGGTTAATCGGAGCAGCACTAATTAGAACGACTTTTGTATCGCACAGTTCCGGCCGGGTTTTCACTTCCATTAACAATTGATAGCCGTCCATAATGGGCATCATTACATCGGTAATGATAAGATCAGGGTTTTCTTTTTCGAGAGCATGCAGAGCTTGCTCGCCGTTTTCGGCCAGCAAAACGTAATGGCCCTGCTCCTCCACTATTTGCTGTAATAGAAACAACAAACTCTGTTCATCGTCTACAATAAGTACTTTAGCCAATTATAGTCTTCTCTGATTTCTTAATTTACAAGCCTGACTAGTTATCTGACTCAAAGTTGCCTGCTAAACTGGAAATCTGGTCTTCGTCTCCCACTGCTACGCCTTGAATAGTAATACCAATATTATTTCGGATAAAGAATTCGCGGACGCTCAAGTCATGAAGACTATCTCGCATTTGTAAAACAGATATAATCCGGTAAAACTTATTACGGCGTTCTTGCTGCCGAAGTAGCACCAGGTTTTCTGCCAGGAGTGAAAGTGAGGTGTTACTTAAGTCTAATTCCGTGCCAATAATTTTGCTAATTTCATAGTTATAAATAGTTGTAATATTTCTCACTTTTGAGAAAGTTACCAGGGCCGCGAAGAAATCATGGGTCCGGTCCCCAAACTGGCAGGCCCGGTCAATTTCCAGGACACCATCGAAAACCATGCGCTTGATAGAATGTTTGTCTACTTCCTGGCTTACTCTTACAGCTAAAATATCCGGCTCAAGCTGGATTGGGGCAAAATTGAGCAAAGTTATCATTCCGTTTTGAACTGCACTGCGCAGGTCCATACCAAACCGGTCAGCTTTATTAAACAACTGGTCAGGGCTTTCATAAAAGCCCACAAACAGGCCAGGTTCACCACGGTTTACCCCAGCCATAAGATAATGCAGACCTAACAGGGTTTTCCCGGAACCCAATGAGCCGGCCACCAGGGTGGTGGAACCTTTGGGCAAACCGCCGCCTAGCATTTCTTCGAAAGGCGGTAAATCAAAAGTTATCCTGCTGTCTTCAGGGCCTGCGCCTGAATACTCAAGCATTTTAGGGGCCAGAGCCTCAAAGCGGGGATAAATTGTCCAACCTTTGGTGCTAATTTCATAACTGTGTAAACCCCGGATTTGCTTCAGCCCACGGATCTTGCGTACTTCAAACCGGCTGTAAACCCGCGAACCTTCGATATGGTGGTACAAACCGATAATGACATCGGCAATCGTCAGGTCCCCTTCGGAGGGGGAGTCGCCCAGATTACGTTCAAGGGCCACAATAGTGGTAACACCCAGCAGGTTTAATTGGGCCGACAGCCGGTAGAGAAACCGGCGAATAGAGTCCGGAGTGGGCGCCAGACCTTCCAGGGCCCGGAAACCGTCAATACAGATCAACCCGGCATTTTCATGACGAGCGGTTTCAACAATGAGGTCTCCAACCTTTTGCAGACCTTCATCCATTACACCGGTCAAAGAAAGCAGCCGGATGTCATCGACAAACAGGGCTTCATCAAAAAACTCTAGCTGGCTAATGTGCTCAATTAATTTGTCGTGTGGTTCAGAAAGAGTGCTGAAATAGATAGCCTTAGAACTAGCCGATTGCGAACCTTTTTTAGGACTTCTTTTTTTACCAGGGCCTCCAATATTATTTCCAGAGGCCGCATTGGAAGCATTTTCAAAATTAACAGTTGACTGGCGCAACTCTTCCTGTCGCCTGGCCCAGGCAAAACACAACTGTTGGATCATGATTGTTTTGCCGGTCCCAGGGCTTCCAATAAGCATAACAAGGCTACCGGTAGGTATGCCACCACCCAGAACGGTGTCAAACCCTTCAATACCGGTATTCAACATTTTAATTTGTTTCAACGGCACGTTCTTTCTATTAACAACAAATTATGCAAACTAGACACACTTTAATAACGACCCAAACTAGAACAGTGGTTCACAAAAATTTAGTAAATTAGAATAACATTTCCTGGTTACCCCCGGCATACGCTGTATATTATAACCTGACAAAGTTTTTTGTTCAACTCTATAAAGTAGCCTATCAGCAAAGCTAATGGCCTTTTTAAGAATTCTTCAGGCCGGAAATTACCGCGATGGCCGGGCTGTGCCAGCCTATTGACCCCTACCCTATTATGTATTATACTATAAACAGCTAATCAATTAGCAACTGCTTCAACATACTTAGAGGGAGAATGGTTATGGCTAGCCGATCAGATGATCCAACGAAAATTAACGATGAAAATGTTGAAAATTTACCGGGGTCGCCCGAAGATAACAAAAACATTAAAAATATAATCCTTAATAATGAATTGCTCCAGAAACCAAATATAGAAACCGAAGAAGCTGACTATCATGTCCGGGCCGGGCGCATCGGTGGCGAAACCACCAAGCAGCGCCACCGCGATAGCAACTTTTACAAACAAATCGGCTCGTTAGGCGGTGCCACCACAATGGCCCGGCATGGGCAGGACTACAGCGAAAGACGTAAAAAAGGCGGCCTGACCACGCGTGAGCGTTATGGTGAAGAATATTACCAGGCGATTGCCGCTAAAGCCGCTCGCACTAAACAGGATGCGACCCGTTTAAGGAACGATGCTATAAAAGCACTTATGGCGGCCGGGTTCAAAATCCCCACTATTATAAAGCTTACTATTAAAGACCTTGAAGAAAACCCCCGGTTGCAAACCCTAGCGGCCGAACCGGGCAACTCCTTACAAGCGTATGTGCAGGACCGGCTTGTTACCGAAGGTGAAATCCAGCTTTTGTTCGTTTCCCAGTCCGGCAAACCGCTCTCTTTAGCCAATACTTACACCGTAATGGAACGGCATAAAAGCTAAAAATGATCAATGTGACCCTGGTCACATAAAAAGGCTTGACAAATTCAAATATTTAGGTATAATACAAACAGGTAAGCAACCGTTAACAAAAGACCAGGCTGCGACCGACGGGCCGCAAATTCCCAGGAAAGGAGTAAAAGCAATTGGCAAGAAGCTACGAAAATATTGAATTGTCGCGTGTATTCGAACGCGCCTGTATAAGTCCGGTTTTACTTGCCGGCTTTTACTCGGACGGAACCCCGGCCGCAGGAAACGGCCTGGGCGCAGGAGCGCAAGACGCCAGCCAGGAAATTAAATATAACCATCTCAGCCAAAAGCGCCTTTTTAGCGCCGCCCTGAGAACTGCAACCCGCCAGACCAGGGATTGTAAGCTCGCTATAACGGCCCGTGCCAGGCAAACCGCCTGGAACAACCTGCCGCTAGTAAGCTGACATTCCGGGGTGTCCCGGGAAGAGTTCGCCGGGCCGGAGCAGAAAAGCGCGATTGATGAGCAAACCTTATCAATCGCGTTTTTTAATGCCCGAAAGTAAGCACATGACCGCCTTTTTGCCGATCATGACTTTAAGAAATTTAGTAAAACAATTTAACCGGGTAGATGGATTTAACTTTATTTGAAGCCAGTAAACCGGAGCGTGCTACACATGACGCAGCGCGTGAAGGCACCGGCCCAGATGGGAATGACACGAAAGGGAAAACCGTGGAAAAGCAATTCGATCTGTTATACAGCGCCCGTGAAACCGGCGAACGTTACCAGCAGCAAGCCAGACATTACCGGCAGGTAAGAGAGGCCAAGTTAGCCCAGGTCAAGACCAGGCTATCAATCAAACAGCAATTTGGGCACCAGCTAATCGCCTTTGGCCGCAAGCTGGCCCAGGATACCACTCCGGCTTTTGAATAAGGCAAGGTCTAAATGTCTAATTCAAAAGCGCCAGAGCGGCCAACAATAACCGCCCGGCCCACTATCCACCTGACCGTGAATTTCTCGTTTTCACAGGGGTGGGTAGCCAGCCGGACGGAAGGACCAATTTATTATCACCTCATTTTCCGCAAACGAGACCTCACATCAATTCTTCATGTAACACAGCCGGGGTAGACTGTTAAAGCTCCCCGGTTTTTTTTGCTTCTATACTACTGGGTCAGGTTGCTTAACTCTTGCCGCACGATATTGACTACGATTTTGTCCAGCGATTTTTCGGAATAGACAATGTTGGTATTACTGGCGGGACCACCGCTGCCCGGTTGCTCCTCGTCACCTCCGCGTGTAATAAAGAGATACTGGGCCATAGTTACCTGGGCAAGCTGCCGCAGCACATATTCACCCTGTTTGGTCAGACCGCTCGCCCCAATCGTATAGACCTTGATACCCTGCCTGACCGCATCCACCAGTTCATTGGTGTATTTGTAGTCGTTGGGATAATCCAGGTGCGGTGGAGCATCGGCTACCAGGAAGGTCAGGCGCAAGCTATCGCCGGTAGTCCAGTCCATTTCGTTGATAGCTACGTGCAGACCTTCGTTCAGCGATTCGGGGTAATCACCACCACCCCCGGCCGATATAGTGTTCAAGAAATTGCTAAACTCGCCCAGGTTTTCGGTAAAGCCGTATTTGCGCGTAATGTAATTGTCGCCCCGGTCGCGATAGGTCACAATACCAAAACGCAGGCGCGGCTGGCCGGGCAGAGTGGTTATCTGGTACGAAATATCGGCAACCGTTTGCTGAATGCGCCGGATTTCACCGCTCATACTGCCGGTCGAGTCCAGCAGGAAAAGCAAGTCCAGGCGCGGGGCGGGGTCTTGCTGCGAACGCAATGTACCCGGCAATTCCAGGGTCCAGGCAGCCCCGGCGGTCTGACTCTGGCTATTGCTCGCTTCGGCCCGTTTGAATGACTTATTAAGGTTATGCCCGTTCTTTTCAACCGTTACGTCAAACTGGGTCACCTGAGCCGCCGCCGGAACCGCCCTGGGGAAGAACATTACCTGCCCGTTGGAATACGTTTTACCCTGGTAAAGTAAAACCTGCCCGCCATAGATTTTGACCGTGGCATTGGAAACTGTCCGGGCATTGCTATCAACCACACTGATAATATAGCGTTCCCTGACTTCAAAAGGCAGGACCGCTTTATCCCGGTAGCTTTGTAAATATTGCAAATACTCGGCAAACTTCAGATTATCATCAACCGCCCCGGCTTTAAGCGGGTTTTGATTGTTGACAGGCTGATTGGAACTGCCGCCAGCGGTATAAGCCGGGGCCGGATAGACTTCTGAAGAGTCGGACCGGGAACTCGACCCGGCCGCCGCTGCTGTAGTAGCCGCTGCTGCCGTGGTTGCGGCGGCTACCTCACTTGAACCTGTTGAGCTTCCCACCGGTCCGGTAGGCTCCTCGCCGGTCTTGCTGGAGGCTGACGAACCGGTTGCAGCGGCCGCCGTGGTACTAGCGGCGGAAGTGGTGGTAGTGGTGGTAGCCGGAGTTGTGCTTACAGCCGTACCCGGCGTTACCACAACGGCGGTAGTAGCGGATGGTTCCGAAGTAGCCGGGACGGAAGTTGCTTTAGTTGTAGAAATTGCTCCGGGAGTAACGGTATTTTCACCGCAAGCCGCCAGCGCCAGGGATAAGCTGATACATAGGACCAAAAAAAGGGTAAACCAAACCACATGCTGCTTTCGCATCACATACTCCTTTCGAAAGTGAAAATTATTAATTTAAGGGATTTTTAGAGACACCCTTCAGGGGGTCCTGGTAATGCGCCGCTGGAGAGAAAGTATTTCGAAGACTGGTGGCCTTAAATCGAAGTCAAATTCAAAGTTGTAATTTGCCGGAGGGCTAAAGGTTACCAGTGTAACAAGCCTTTTTCTACAATCACTGGTGGCTTCTATCATTTCTAACGCCAGTTCTTAGAGAAAAATTACAGTGACATTGCGGGCCAGGCCAAATATCTATTCTTTACAGGTAATTTTACCGGTGTCTCGAACTGGTCAACCCGGCTTATTTACCTGCCCCGGACCGCTGGCAAATTAAACAAACTCAACATAACATATGAATAATAGACTTTCTAATACTTATGATTGAATTCTTAACCAGATTCAAATAGATGGGCCCACAGGTCTGGTTAATATAAAGTTACCTGGCCTGGGGAGAAGTAAATAAATAAACTATATACGAGGAAAATTAAAATCGTTTTTTAGATTCCGGCTTTTTTTTGGCTTTTTAGCTATTGCAATTTCTTTAGAGTATGCTACTATATGTGGTATAAATGTGGCAACAATATATACACGTGTGGCATAAACGGAACTGTAACAATTTAGCCACGGTTTGCTGTTAAAAGGGGGGTATAATCAATGGCTCAAATGGGCACACTCAGTATGTCAGATTATATCAATGACTACGAAAAGGCTTACCAGGATTACGCGGAAATGGGTCCACTGTGGGCGGAAATGGTCTTCGGAGACGATTTTGAGGCAATAAAGGCTGTTTATGGTCGTGGGGGAAAGCAAGATTCTCGCGGAAATTCAGTAAGTTACAAACAAGACTCCAGGGCGGCCAAACGGCACTGATAAGAATCGGTCCTATATTCAGCTACTGGGTAGCGATAAGAGAGGCGGCTTTCGTAAAAGCCGCCTCTCTTATTTTTATAACAAGTTATGCCCTTTTTGTGGAATTGGATGTTGATAATCTGTGGATAAATAATGAATCTATTTATCTAATTGCGGCCCCTTTTCCGGACTATCTTATTTGTTTTAATTATGTAAACCCGATTCTAGCTGAATCGATTATTTATAACTCCTCTCTTCAATATTTGTGAATCTTGGAACCATCCTCTTTTTTTTGTAAAATTCTTCTGACTCAGCTTAACCGTGCCGCCCGGTAAATATGGCCGGCCAGCGGTTAAAATGGCCAGTGCCTATCGCCTTGACCAGAGATACGCACTATTCACCCGGACTTTCCCTTCAGGGCATTGCTAGTAGCAGCCGACCGGATGCAAATTCTACAAAATGCTCGGTCCAGACCCTTGCGTAAAACCGTATGACGTGTTATAATCCCAATCGCTTCGGGTGAAATATCCGGGGGTTAGAACGGTGGGGTATCGTCTAACGGTAGGACAGCTGACTCTGAATCAGTAAGTTGAGGTTCGAATCCTTGTACCCCAGTCTAAATACTTTCCTGATAAGGAAAACAGCCCGTGCAGCAGTGGCTCCTTTAGCAAAAAGGAGCCAGCATGAAAAATAATAGTTGATTCGGTAAAAATACCCTCCGGCATCGCTTCTAAAGAAGGAGCAAAGCAGGCGGGTATTTTGCTTTTATTTATCCAGGTTGCCCCTTTTTTAACCCCTTCCTTTTGGCGCAAGGCTAGTAGTTCCTGCTCCTCCGCACTGAGTTGGGGTTTTGGTTCTCTGGCGGTACTAAAACTCTGGGTAAAAGCCGCCTCGCCTTTTTCCAGGTAGACCTTCTTCCAATTATGAATGATGTTAGTTGAAACGCTGAGTTCGCGGCAGAGTTGCACCACTCTCTTTTCTCCGCTGAGTAATCCCTTAACGACGTTTTGCTTAAATTCTGGGGTAAAAACCCGGCCTTTCATGTTGCTGATCCTTTCCACATACTTACTAACTTGATTTTACCAAATCAAGTTAGTAAGTATGTGGAAAGGTAATTTCGCAGCGCTCCAAAATTATGTCCGGTAGCAAATAATGCTTTGCCTTCGCCGGTATTACAGCACCCTGAGTTCGTTTACCGGTCGCATTATTGTTTTGTCAGGTACGGCTTCAGGTTTCCCCTGAAATACCGGGTGCCCTAAAAATACCCTTCGAAACGGTCCTTTAAAGGAAAACCTGCTCGAAGGGTATTTTTGCGTTTGTCACCTGCACCTTCCCCTTTAACCTTTTCAAGAACCAGATGAAAAATACAAATATATAAAGTAAGGCTCGCCGGTTTGGGGCTACCCAAACCGGCGAGGACTTAAGACAGGCCTGTTAAGCTGCGTTTATGGGGTCCCCAGGTCTACCTCAAGTTGTCCATAATTCAGCATTATTTTCCCGGGATTTTGCGGGATTGAAAAGACAAAGGTTGCCTGACGAGAAGGTTTCTTGCCCGGCCCGGCGCTCGGTTCAAGGGCAGTACCTACCGTATAGTAAACTTTGTTGTTCAGGTCCTTCAAATTTATTTCACCCGACTCGCTGCTGCGAAGGTGATTTTTGAAGTCCCGGTCGTAATCAATTGTGACGGCCAGCAGTTTCTCATTAGGTGCCAGAGCGGTGATGGGAAAAGGCTTTGACCCCTTAAAAGAGGCCGGGCTGGTTACCGAGACAACCTTCAAGGACTTTTGAGTATCTTTGTCCTTTGATTTGTCTTTTGATTTGTCCTTTTCAGCCGCCTTGTTAGCCGCCGGGTTAGTTTTTGCGTTCGCGTTACCGGTGTTATTTCCCACCAGGGCCAGGCCCAGGACCACCACAATAGCCCCGAGACTGATAAACCCCAGCAGCCGCATAAGCGAGAATTTTTTGGTCTTCATTCCTGACCTCATCTTCCAATGACTCATGTTTACCTCCAACTCGACTTAATTCTGCACAAATATCTGAATCGACTGCTGCACTAAAGTGCTGCCACTCAGGTCTTTGGCTACAAAGTTAACGGTGTAGGGGCCTCTCCCCCGCCAGGTCCAACCGTTAACCGCTACGGAAGCCTCTTTGTGCGGTGCATCGGTATGGTTATCCGGCATTAACACCAGATTACCGCCATCGACTTGCCAGTAAAGGTTGTATTGGGAAAGGTTAAGGTTGTTCACCACTGCTTTAAAAGGTTGAATACCACTCAGGGTCGCGCCATTAGTCGGCCACCAGATACTTATCGTGTACTGCCCGGCAACCGGAGTTGCAGTCGGGGGGGCCGGGACAGGGGTATTTGTCGGAGGTGGATTGCCCGGAACCGGAGCCTTTGTGGGAGTTGGCGTGGCTGGCACAGGCGTACTTGTCGGGGCTGGAGCCGGTGTAACGGAGGCAGGATTGATGGTTATAGTGGCCGCATTGCCCGACCACAGGTAAGCGGTGGCCCAATCATTGGTGAAGACACCCAGGCTGACCGTAAATTCTCCCGGAGCCTGGTTAGCAGGGCTTGCCCAGGTAAAGGCGAAAGTCCGGGTCGCTCCCGCCGTAAAAGATTGGTTAGCCATATATTGCTGGTAAACCCGCGTACCCGCTTTATCGTAAATCTCCATATCGATCAGCGCGGAACTGGTGGCACTGGCCTTGACGCTGGCATTTATAGTAAAGGTTGTGCCCGCAGGACCGTTAGTGGGCGAACTGATAGTGCTTACCAGGCTGAAAGTAGGAGTTGAGGGCGCGGTATCCGTGGTGCTGTAGGCTGTGCGCAGGGCAGCATACCCCGGTTTATTCTGGACTTCATAGCTGGTATTACCAACACCGCAGCAGTTTGGATTGGTGTTCCAACTCCAGTACTGCATACCGGCAAACCAGGTATTCTTACCCCAGAACTGTTCAAGCGCCGAAATAGCATTGACCTGTTCCTGGGCATTGTAATTACCAGCCATTGACCAATCCCAGGGATGCATCGCCGCGCCGTCTACGCTGCGGTAGCCTATCTCAGTAAAAACGACCGGTTTGCCAACCGAACTCTGGAAGGGCTGGATTTTATTGGTGGTCCAATAATTCCAGCTATCCATAAGCTGAGAAACGCTGGGATTGACAAAGTTAGCCAGCTCGAAATAGGCTGAAATGCCAATATAGTCCAGGGCATCCCAGAAACTGATATGCGGGAATTCCTCGCTGAAGAAGTCACCGCCCCAGTTGGCGCTGTAAGTCAGAGTCCCGGTAAACCGCTGCCTGACCTGGGCTATCATTGTGCGCCAGCGCTGCGTGTTATCGGGGTTGGAGGTAGAAGTAGCCATCGAAATAAGTTCGGCCCCTACCACTAACTGCTCGACCTTATTAGCCTGTCCTAAAGTAGCGTAGTAGTTTAACAGGTTGGAATAGTTCTGGTACCAGGTGTTGCGGTCGGACGGGTTAATCGAAGCTCGCCACTTTCCATCTTGCGGGTCAAGGTGCAGTTTGAGCGAAACCTTCATGCCAACGCTGTGCGCCTTGTTAATAGCGTGGATCAAGGCACCATCGGTTGGAGCATGTCCGGCCCGGTAGATATTAGTCGAAAAAACATCCGGCTGTTGTAGGGGGATAATCAGGGTCAGGAAGTTGGCATTAGCCTGGCGGGCCTGGTCAATAGCCGCATCACTGGCGGCACTGCCAAAATCCCCCGACGAGGTTGATTGCAGAGCAACACTTTTCTGCCAGCTTGCGGGGGTACTAGATGCCGGTGCCGCCCTTAACTCGGGGCTGGCACATAGTAGAGGAATCATTAACAGCCCGGCTAAGACACTTACTGCGGCGCTTATTTTGAGGTAACGCCGCCCGCCGGGCTTCTTTGCGAAGTAAACTTTGTTCATACGCTTCAATGCTCCAACAGCAATTCCGTTGCTGTTTTTTAGTTGGTTGAACTTGACTCTGTAATAATTTTAAGCCTCCTGACAAAGCTATCCCAGACTTCACGGGTAGTTTTCCCGGTGGTACCTGGCTGAAGCTGAACTGACTGGAACAGAGGTAGGACCGGTGCCGGACTGGCTTTTTCAGGGGCTTGAACATTTGTAACTGGTTTATTCACCTTCCATAGTTCGATAAATTGTTGGGGATGCAAGCCAGTGTTACCTGGCGCGGATTCCCAGGTTTTAATCAAAGTCGCATGTTTTAAGGCTTCCAGGGCAACCGTATTGTTTGTATCGGTGAGCGACTGAATTAAACCGGGAGACATAATTAGATAGTCCACATTCTGCCAGTTGTCCTTGAAAATACTTACTCTGACCGCGGGGTCCGCAGCAACTTTCCAATGACTATGGGCATCAGGGAAACTGTCACCTTGCAAGCCTTGTTCGTGTAAATCAGCCCAGAGGTCGTCACGGGTAATGATATAGCTGGAGGGAGGTATATTCTGTTTAATCCAGGTCAGAGCCTGGCGCCCCGCTGCGTCGGGGTGTTCGGTGTACAGGGGCAGGAGTGAGCCGGAAGCGGCATAGAAAAGCAAGAGGGCCAGGGTAATAGCCCCGGTCACCAGGCTAGCCCGTTTCCCCGGCAGCCACTTTAATAATGCGCCCAGTACCAATCCAAGGTTGACGCACAAAAACGGAATCAGGAATAAGATGTAATAATCAAAGACAATCCCTCCCCTCGCGAGATAAATTAGCGGCATTAAACCTAACAAACCTGGCACCAGCCAATTGCGCCGTACCAGACCGAAAATAAGGCTAAAGATGATGGCAGCCGACCCCGCTGTCAGCAGGAATGGGTCACGGCGGAACCAGTCGTTACGGACGAGCTGCCAGAATAAATTTTCAAAGTTAAATAACCCACCACCGCCCCGGGTTGACTGCCATTTCAGGGCATCCACCAGGGAAACGCCTTGCCCGGAGCCGGAAGGGGTACCCAGGAAGAAGTTAAAAGCCTGACCGGCGCCCAGCAGTTCACCTTTCAGGATGGCGTAAAATGGATACCAGCTTACAACCATGACCATTGGAATGAACCAGCTGTAGACCGCGAAGATGCTCTGATGAGAGCGGCGCTGCCGCCAGACGATTAACGCTATAACGGGCAGCAGGAAAATGGCCGTTTCTTTGGTTACCAGGGCCACCCCGAAAGTTATACCGCTCAGTACAACGTGGCTTAAGCGGCCTTTCTCATCAAGCAGCAGGTAAAGGCTCAAGAACAGCCAGAACATCATTATGTTATC
Source organism: Chloroflexota bacterium (assembly GCA_028287745.1). Classification (GTDB taxonomy): domain Bacteria; phylum Chloroflexota; class Chloroflexia; order Chloroheliales; family Chloroheliaceae; genus 54-19. Next base: position 68,681 of record JAQBPB010000032.1, on the reverse strand, counting down.
CAACAGGAACATACGCTGGTAGAAGATGGCAAGTGGTGAAAAAGAAAATAAGGCGGTTGCGAGTCCGGCCGAAACCAGGTTGCCGCCTAGCCGGCAGGTAATCTGGAAGATCAAAGGTATCATAGCCAGGTGTAAGACAAGTACCAGCACCCGGCCGCTATCTACGGAATTGCCAAAAGCATGCACCCCACCGGTCAGGCCCATCCAACCTGCCGCCAACAACCACCCACCGGGCGCGTGGTCGTAGAAGTAGGTATAGGGAGTTAGCTGGCCCAGGCGAAGTACCGCCCAGGCCTGCCCGGCGTAAATGCCTTCATCATCCTTAAAAGTAAATGAAGGATAATCCAGCATATTGACACTTTGAAATATAAATCCGCTAATCATGAAGGTCATAATTAGCTTCCGGTTGCCCACTGCTAACCAGCTAAAGATAAGGCTTAACTGTTCCCGCGCCCTGGTTAAAAAGTCCGAAGTCCTGTACCGGGTACCTGGACGGCTGTTCAATAAACTATCCAAGTTTAACCTCCTCTAAAACACCCTGGTTACCCGGTTCCTGTTCCACCTCAAACTTGAATGAGGCCGCGAAACTGACCAACGGTGCCTGGCCTGCCGGTACATGGGGCCTGACCGGCGGAATACTGGCGGCGCGGTGCGCGCCCAGGTGGACAGTTTTTTCCCAGCTATTCATGCCAAGTAATTGCCTCCAACAGGCCCGCAAGGCTCCCCAGCCCAGCATCACCTGGTAAGGTATAAATGCAAAGCCGGTACGCAGGTAATCCAGCGGCGTAGTCTTTAGCTTATGGGCGCGGGTAAATTCGCGCAGGCCCGCCATGTTTATAAGCAGTTGAATTACCAGCAGGTAGAACGGCAAGCTGGTAATTAAAGCCAGCCAGGCCGGTACTTTTAGAAAGAATATTGTCCATAGGCTGACCGGCATATAAAGGAGGGTCAATAGCTGGAGCAACGGCGAACACAGGATATACAGCGCCATAAACTTCTGGTAGAAACCAGGCAACTTCAGCCAATCCCTTTTAGCCAGCACTTGCAAAAAGCCCTGGTTCCAGCGAGTACGCTGCTTAATAAACTGCCCGACTGTCGGCGGTGTTTCCTCTTTGGTTACATATTCATCTTCATAAATAACCCTGATAGGTACCTTTGCCGCGCTAAGCCGGATACCTACGTCAGCATCTTCGGTCAGGCAGTACTGGTCCCAACCGCCCAACCAATCGAGTAACTGCCGCCACACAAAAACGGTGTTGCCGCCCAGCGGCACTATTTCGGCCGAAGCCTGGTAGTGCAACCGGCTCTTGAACCAGAAGAAGTATTCAAGGACATTTAAGGCGCTGAACCAGCGGTCACGGAAGTTCATTAATTGCACGCCGCATTGCACAACCGGGGCAAATTCCCTGGTAATTACCGTGTTGACCACCTGGAGAATTTCCGGGTGCGGTTCGTCCTCGGCATCAAAAATGGTTATTACGTTACCTTTAGAATGTTGCAGCCCGATGTTAAGTCCGTGCGGTTTGTTAATGGGCTTGTCGCTAAAGGTGAGGAGTTCGACATTAAAAATTCCTTGCCGGTAGAGCTGGGCTAATTTTTCATTTACTTTGGATATGGTTCCGTGGTCACCGGCTTCGATAATTATCAGTACCTGTACCAACTCCCGGGGGTAATTAAGGTCTACCACCCGCTGGATGGTATCCTGGATTACCGCTTCTTCATGGCGAGCGGGTAACAGAATGGTAAAGTTTATCCGGGGACGTTTATAGGTCGCGGGTATTTGAGCTTTGTGCCGTTTTGTTTCATCCTGCCAGGCGTAGAGCATCAAAGCCGCCGAGTAAGCAGACTGCAGGGCCAAAAGCACCGAAACTACCAATAGCAAAAAATAAAACAAGTTCATGCCCGTGCCTCTGTTTGCCTATCCAAAGCACTAATATCTTTAGCTGACATCCTCAGGTCTCCTGGATTAGTTCCAAATCAGTTACTGTCGCTAACAGAAGGCTTAGACGAGCTTATAGCTACGGCATCTACTTTATGGCCCCATGTCACATGAAAGTTAATTAAAAAGTTCAAGATAGTCGCCAGTCCGATCGCCACAAACTGGGAAAACAGGTAGTGCCAACCCAAAACTGAATTGAAAAGGGCAAATAATCCAACCGTAAAGGTAGCTGTGAAAAGCGAGAATACCTGGAAATGACTGAACCGGATTAGCTTCAAGGTCGCCTTTCGCCGGTCCTTGAAAGTCCAACCGTCATGAATAAGGAAATTGTGAATAATGGAAATCTCAGTACTTATTACTGCCGCTAGAAAGCGGGCTATGGGTAAATTCGCAAGTAGCGCCAGGCTCGCCAGGTTCACCAGGGTTCCACTAAATCCGACCAACAGGTAACGTGCAAAACTGGTCCTCAATTGAATCAAATTTATTATTGACCTCAGTTCTATCTTACAAAGAAAGGGTTACAAAGCAGGCTTGATATAAGCCGCTAAAGTTTAGATTTAAATATTGTGGTTTTATTTTAGGGACGTAGGTCAGAGACAAAGGTAAGAAGAAATAAGGCGAAAGGTTGAAACTAGCTAGATCATTCTTTAATTATAACCTAAATTTTGTTTTTAGCTATCCCACAAGTGGGTGAATTAGCCGGGTATATTCCTGGTTAGTTACAATATTGCCGGACAGCCATCCCCTTTTTCAGAGTAATACAATAAAGTCACCCGGCCCGACGCCGGATATTCACCCACTTGTGGGATACCTGAACCAACGGCTTTTTATTATAATTGAGTTGTAACAGCTAATATAATAACAAGTTAGTAATTATTCCAACCTGGACGTATAAGTTTTCTCTTCGCTGGCTACATCCTTATGCGGCCCCACTTTCATTACATCTTTCAACAAATCATTTCTTATATAATCAACTTTGGGGTAAACTAAATGCACTCTGTGGTGGGTCTGCCTGGCCCGGCTGTAAATTTTGTCAACTAAAAAATGGTTGTAATTCAAACTGAACTGTTAAGAAAGTATCTATGGTAGCCGAAAAAGTAATTACCGAAAACAGACAGCCTGGAAATTACCAGCGCCTGGGCTTGCTTGGAAAAGGGCGGTTGGCGGAGGTCTGGTTAGCCAGGCAGTTAAACCTGGGTTTCGCAGTAGCCCTGAAAATAATTCCTGATAAACAGGATAATAAGCTAATCACACAATTTGAAAAGGAAGTCGAGTGGCTGGCCCGGCTGGAACACCCTAATATCCTGACGCCGGTTGATTATGGACACACCGGGGATTACCTGTACCTGGCAATGCCCCTGGCCCCTGGCGGCAGCCTGGAAAGCAGGCTTAACAACCGGCGCTTCAGCCGGGACGAGGCATTCCAGCTTTTTGACCAGCTTTTAGACGGGTTAACTTTTGCGCATTCCAATGGAATAATTCACCGCGACCTGAAACCCTCTAACCTGCTTTTTCTAACCCGGGATAACAACCGCCTGGTTATCACGGATTTTTGCCTGGCTAATACCCTGAGCCTGAACGAAGATATTTCCCTGACGCTTACCGGGACACTTACCGGCTCGCCGGAATACATGGCCCCCGAACAGTTCTTGGGGCAAACCGGACAGGCCAGCGATCAATACTCGGCAGGCGTAATTTTATTTGAGCTGTTAACCGGCCAGAAGCTGTACCGGGGCAACACCGCCTGGGAACTGGGAATGCGGCATACCAATGACCCGTTACCCTTTCCACACAGCCAGGTACCGGAAAGCCTGGAACCTTTCTTTGCTACAGCCTTAAATAAAAGCCCGGAACGGCGGTTTAAAAATATCCAGGAGATGCGGACCGCTTTTTACCGGGCGGTCAGCCGGTTATCAGCCGGAAAACCAGCCGCAGATTTGCCTATCAGTGGGGCCAGCCAGCAAGATAACGCCAGCCTCTGCCTTGCCGCAACCGGTCAACCTTCGTCTAATGGGTTTACCCTGCCAGCGGCAAGGCCGGTAAAGACCGGGCGCAACCGGAACCTGACCCGAAACTTTGTAATCTGTTTGATGGTGCTGCTTATCGGGTTGCTATGTTTGGTGCTAATCACGCAACCCCAGGTCTTTTTATGGCTAAGAGCATAAGAGTGGGCCGGCATCTGGCCGGTTTTACCAGGGAAAGCCGTAAGGTATCCGGACCGGATAAGCATTTAACAGGTAAGTAGAATGGGTAATTCCAAAAAATTGATAAAGATTTTGAGCCTTCTTTTGCTGCTCTTAAACTTTATACTGGCAGCCTGTGGTGAGGAAGCAGCTACAGTTACCGGTAATAATAAGCCCGGAACGCCTGCCCTGACTTCGCCATCGGTAACTCCAGGCCAGCCCGCGCCTACCGCTATGCCAACAAATACTGCTGTCCCACCCTCCAACACACCGGTCCAGGCACCTGCTACTGTGACCCCTATCCCTGACTCACCTTCGCCAAACACTACTTCAAGTAACCTGGCTTCACCAGCGACTACTTCAAGTAGCATCATATCACCGGCCGCTACGGTAAGTCCGGCGGTACCTGCCGTTAGTCCTGGCACAACCGTTTCGGCGGCGACCCAGGTCCAGGCGCTGCTGGTAAAGCTCTGGGCAACTTATAAAGCGCGGTATATGCAGCAGGATGGGCGGGTGCGCGACCCCCAGCGGGTGGATATCAGCACTTCTGAGGGGCAGTCCTACGCCTTGCTGCGGGCGGTCTGGCAGGACGACCGGCCAACCTTCGACCCGGTCCTGACCTGGACCGTTAACAATTTACAAAAGCCCCGGGGTGACAAACTCTTTGCCTACCTGTGGGGTAAAGCTCCTGACAATAGCTGGAAAGTGCTGGACTCCCATGTTGCCACCGATGCCGACCAGGATATAGCTTTAGCCCTGCTCCTGGCCTCCCAGCGCTGGAATGAACCGGCTTATTTGAACCAGGCCCTTGAAATTGTGAATGACCTGTGGGACAAAGCGGTGATAACAGTGAAAGGGCGTCCGTACCTGGTAGCGGGTGATTGGGCCGTTTCGACACCGCGCCCTGTCTTAAATCCGTCCTACTTTTCACCCTATACCTACCGGTTGTTTGCCAATATAGACCCAAACAAGAGCCACGAATGGAACGGTTTAATAGACTCGGCATACGCGGTAATCACAGGCTGTACGGTTAATTCATTTGGGGAAAGTAAACCCGGGAAACTCCCTCCCAACTGGTGCGCCATTGATAAGGCCAGCGGCCAATTTGTTTCAGCAATTGAGCAAAGTAAAGATTTTGATACTAACTTCGGCTATGACGCTTTTCGAACAATCTGGCGGGTTGCGATGGATTACCGCTTCAGCGGCGAAAAGCGGGCTTTAAGTTATCTCCAGTCGCTGGCGGTACTGCACGAAGATTGGGTTAAGGACCAGAAACTGGCCGCAGTTTATGACCACTTTGGAGTGCCGAAAGATAACCAGGAAGAACTAAGCATCTACGCGGGTGGAGGGCTGGCCCTTTTAACAGTGTTGGACTCCAAACAGGCCGATAAGCTCGTAACCGATAAATTACTCCCGACCTTGCTTGTAACCGGCCAGGGAGACGACCCTGACCCGGCCCACAGCGACCCCAGCCGGGGAAGGACCTATTACGGCCAAAACTGGACCTGGTTTGGGCTGGCCTTTTACGCTGGTAAACTACCCTTACGGTATTAAATAATTCAAGCATACCTGCCACAAGCAAAAGCGTTAAAGATTGAAGAAGTTGGTAATAATGATCAAAATTAACAGACCGGGCCGGCTGGACCAGCCGGGAAATAAACAACTCGGGAACTATAAACTTTTATTCAAACTTAATGACCCCGCGGAGCCGGAATTATGGCAGGCCCAACCGCTTAAACCTGAAAGGCAAAAAAGCGGCCCGGTGACCCTTAAACCGGTGGCAACTTACCCAGTTTCGCCTGTGCGTACCCTTAATGTTTTAGAAAACTTTAACCGGCTTATGCTGGCCCTGGCAACCCTTAACCACCCGACTATCTGGCCTCTACAGGATGCTGGAAATGTCGGAAGCTATTGTTACCTGGTATTTCCGCACGTGCCGGAAGCAGTATCTTTAGATAAGCAATTGCAGCAAAAACCACTGTCACTGCCACGCACCATTGATTTAATCAGCCAGGTACTGGAGGCACTATCTTTCGCCCATAAACAGGGAGTCGTTCACGGAAGCCTTACGCCGTCTAATATTCTTCTTTTACCAAACGGCCAGGCTAAAGTCCGTAACTTTGGGATAGCGAAATTTGACTTTGACAATAACGGGGTGAAACTTTCCCAACTGGCCGGGGCCTCCCCCGAGTATATGGCCCCGGAGCAGTTTTTAGGTTACGGCGATTTCACCAGCGACCTGTATTCGGCCGGTATTTTGATTTACAGGCTGCTTGTGGGCGAGCTGCCTTTCAAGGGTCAAAACAAGCTGGAGATAGGCCAAAGGCAGCTGAATGAACAGGTTCCGTTAACGGATGAAAAGATTCCGGTGTACCTACAATTCTTTCTTGCCAGGGCCCTGCATAAAGAACCAAAAAAGCGCTTTGCAAATGCCGCCCAAATGATTAAAACATTCAGGCAGGTTGCCAGTACCCTGCCGCCTGAAAATATAAACCAGGGTGCCGAACCCCGGCTGAAAACACCTTTAAAACCAGCCGGATTATTCGGCTGGCGGTAAGTGATATATATGAAAGGCCAGGACCAGGCCCTGCACTCTCAGTCATCAACAATTTCAAGCGAGTTAATAAGGATGTAGGGAATTCCCAGGTAGCCGTTCCAGGGCGTGGTATTGCGCAAGATGAGGGTATTCCGGCCCGGAACTAAAGTACCCGGCGGGACGGTTACCTTGAATTGGCCCCAGTAGCGGTCGGCACCACCCTCACCATTATCGTTATGGGGAACATCCGGCAAGAGGTTGTTATTATCAAAAATGATGATGTCGTTTAATATAATTTGCAGGTTACAGTGTTCTACCCGTTCATCGTCCAGGCCGGTCAAAATGAGGGTGGAACTACCGGAAGGGAGGATCTTAACTTCAAAAGTAATCCGGCCCTGGTTATAGCCGCTGCCGCTGCCGTACAGGGCAATTTCCGGGCGGCCGTAAAGGGTGCCGTCCGGTCGCTTATAACTTCCTTGCAGAAGGTAAGGGTCTAATTGGCCGGTTGCCGGAAGGCTTTGGGCAACAGTTGGTGTGGCCCCTGGTGGAGCAGGGGTATCAGTTGGAATTGCCCGGGTGGTAGGTGGGATGGTCGCGGTAGCCGTGGCAACCGGCTCAGGGGTAGATGTTACGGTAGGGCGTGGGGTGAAGGATGGCGCAGGAGTCAGGGTAGGCTCCGGCGAAGGAGTTGGTGCAAGGGTCGGAGTTGCGGTTGGGGCAGTGGTAGCTGCCGGAACCGGAGCAACCGCCCTGGTTGCTGTGACAGTGGGAATTTGTGTTACGACAGGGGCCGGGCTAATTTCAGGGTCAGGTGAAGTTAGCCCGGCGGCAGGCGTGGTAAAGGCACCTGTTACAGTTGGTGTGGCAGAAACAGGCGTGGCAAAAATGGCGGCCAATGCTGTTTCAGGAGGGCTAGTTTTACCACCTGCTAAAAAGCTGGAATTAGCCCAGAATGCCAGCCCACCGGCCACCAGCAGTAAAGGTATAAGCAACAAAGGCAGGAGGAACAGCGGCCTGGGCCGCCTGGCAGCTTGAAGCTTGCCAGCGGGCTTGTTCGTGACTGGTGATTTATTGCCGTTCCCAGCCTTTAAAGTTTTCGGAGGCTGGCTGCTGGCAACGGCCGCGGAGGTTGCCACGGCCGGGGTCCGAGCTAGTGATACCCTGGATAAAGCGGCCCGCATTTCTGCGGCTGTTTGATAGCGCCGGGCCGGGTCTTTATCTAAGGCTCGCATAACCACCCGCTCAAGTTCGGCCGGTACCTTGACGTCCAGGCTCTTAAAAGACGGGGGCGGGTTGTAAAGATGCTGAAGGGCGATTTGCATCTGGTTAGTGCCTTCAAAGGGCAAGCGACCGGCCAGCATTTCGAACAAAACTACCCCGGTTGAATAAATATCCGCAGTAGGCCCGATAACCCCACCCGTGGACTGTTCAGGAGCCATGTAATCAATACTACCCACGCCGGACTCAAGATTGGTTATAGTGGTACTTTTCGGAGTACGGGCTACGCCAAAGTCGGTCAGCTTGACCATCTGGCTGTTGGACTGTATCAAAATATTATGGGGTTTTATATCCCGGTGAATGATTTTATTATTGTGGGCGGCGGTCAAGGCCTGTAAAATCTGGCCGGTAATAGATAGGGCCTGTTCAACGTCTAATTCACCGGTGCGCTGTTCTAATTCCTTAAGAGTAATTCCCTCAACATACTCCATTACAATGAAGTAAGCACTATCAAAATGGCCGTAATCATAAATCTTTATAATATAAGGACTGGTAAGTGAAGCCAGGAAGCGGGCTTCCCGGTAAAAGCGAACCACCGAATCCTGGTCCTTTATGTTTTCTTCCCGGAGCACTTTTACGGCGACTTCCCGGTTAAGGACCCGGTCTAACGACCGGTAGACTCGCGATACATCACCGCGCCCGATTAGCCCCAATAACTCATAGCGGTTTGCAATAATTCGCTGGTTGATTGAAACGGGTAAGGGGACCGCATTATGATTATAGGGACTGGAATTATCCGGAGGACCAACCTGCGACATAGATGTACCTTTAAACCTTACACCTATCTAATCCGAGTTTAACCGGCTTACGCGCGGTTACTATTCTAGAGAGTTATGAGGCAATATCTGTTCCAGGCTAAAATCTCAGGTTGCCGCAACTGGCTACATAAAAAATGCTGCCGCTCATATTAGCCACATCCACATAAAAGTTACCTGACCGCAGCGCATCGAGGCTGCCTTTTATTACAGTAGTCGCGGAAGCGGTGCCAGCCGGTCCGGCCGTTAAGGAGTTAAGTTCAAACCTGATCGGGCCTTCAGCCTGGCAGGAGCCCTGGTGAATATGGGAAGGGTGAATGCCCTGTCCCAGCCCGATCATATTTACAACAACACTGAATGTACCATCGCCTTTGTCGGTTAAAGTGACGCTCCCCTGGGCGGCTGTGCCATTTGCCGGATTCAGGGCTACTCTGGGGTTTGCCAAGGCCGGGGAAGTCCCGGCCAGCCGAGTAGTTACAGGGGTGATTGTTGCCGGTGGGATGGTATTTCCAGCCGGAGGCGAGGCCGGGCTAAGCGTGGTAGCTGCCGGGACTGATAGTGAAAGGGCAGGGGTTCCCCTGGCAATCGCCGTCCCGGCCGCCAGACTATTAGAAGCAGTGCCGGTTGTCGAAGCAGTAGTTACCGGTGCTGTTGTCACTGTAGTTAGCACAACCGGAGAAGTCGAAGAAGTTACAACCGGTGGCAGAATTCCCGGCCGGTTTTTATTTGCAAAAATTACCGAACCTACAGCAAGAAAGACAGAGATAAACAGCAACCCAATCCCGCCCAGGATTAATTTTAAAGGTACGCGCTGCTTCGTTTTCGGCTTCCTGGGACTGACAGCAGGCAGGCGCTGGCTGTTGGTTTCATCCGGCAGCTCTGGCGGTAAGCTAGGCTTCAGGGTTTTGTTACTTTCCGGGTCCTGGCTTACCTGAACCGGGCGCGTTTCCGGCGTTACCGTGAAAGCTCCTGGCAGGACCGCCCGACTCTCGGGCTCTTCAGGCTCACTTCCAGTTCGCCGGTCAGGTCCGACCGGCGAACTGGAATCCGGTTCTATAATGTTCGCTTCTGAAAAGGGCACGCGGGCCGTTTCATTGGGACCGGCCGCAACCGGGGCCGGTACGGCAAACCCCACCGGACTGTCCTGCCCTGGGCTATCGGAAAGGTGAAGGGTTGGTTCTTTGTTTAACTTTATTTTGTTCTGGATAACCCTGGTGGGAAAAGCCGCTACGTTTTCCGCTATTTGAGGGTGGAGCGGCTTGCTTTGCAACTGATGCTGGCTCAATAAACCTTTTACCTCCAAAAGCGCAGCTTGCATGCTCTCAGCGGTAGTAAAGCGATTTTCAGGCATTTTCTGTAAGGCTTTATGCAAAAATTGGCCTAAAGGTTCGGGAACCTGGGGGTTGGGCAGGGGTATCTGGTCCGTCAGGTGCCGCATGCCTATCTCGGTTGCGTTGGTGCCCCGGTAGGGAACATGCCCGCTAAACATCTGGTACAACAACACACTTAACGAGTAAAGGTCGCTGCTGTAGTAGGAATGGCCCAAAAACTGTTCGGGTGCCATATATTCAGGTGAGCCGATAATCATACCGTGTTGGGTCAGGGATAAAGTATCATTCTCAATTTTGGCTACTCCAAAGTCGGCAATAACGGCGCGGCCCCCACCATCCCGTAAGAGAATGTTGCCAGGCTTAAGGTCCCGGTGAATAATTCCTTTTTGATGCGCGTAGCTTAACCCGGCCAGGATATCCTGGCAGATGTCCAGCGCTTGCGACCCCGAAACCCAACTGCGTTTCAATTGTCCCAACAGGCTGCCGCCTGGAACATAAGGAGTGACCAGGTAAAGATAGTCCTGAGCGCTGCCGTAATCTATAACTGGTAAAATATTCACGTGGTCAAGCTGGGCCAGGGTCTGGGCTTCCCTTGAAAAGCGCGCCACCTGTATTTTTATGTCAACCGCTTCAGTTGTTTCCCGGATAACTTTAACCGCCACTTTGCGATTAAGCACTACCTGTTCGGCTAACCAGACCTCGGCCATGCCTCCTTTGCCGAGCAAACTAATCAGCCGGTAGCCGCCAAGTTGTAAACCTTCTAAGTTCATTTTTTTTCTCTAAATAGAGATAATTCCCTGCTTGAGCGCTACCACTACGGCCTGGGTCCGGTCATTCGCACCCAGCTTCCGGAAGGCGCTTTTTAAATGAGTCCGTACTGTTTCTTCGCTAACAAACAGAACTTCGGCAATTTCCCGGTTATTCTGGCCCAGGGCCACTTCTTTAAGTACTTCGATCTCTCGTTCGCTTAACCTTTCCACGGTTGGTTTAAGGGGTCTGCTGAAATCAGGGGCCGGGCGGTCGCGCCCACCTGCCCCATCTATAGCGAGGCCAGGGATCGGCCCGGCGGGCGGGGCGGAAGAAGGCGCATAGGCCAATTTCCCAGGCCGGTTCATAGCGCTTAACACTTTACGAGTCACAACAGGGTGCAGGTAGGCTTGCCCTGAAATAACAATATGAATGGCCCGTATAAGTTCGTCGGGTGGGGCTTCCTTTAGGATATAACCGTCAATCCCGCTTTCCAGGGCTTCAATAATTGTTGAATCGGCATCCACCCCGGTTAAAATCATTACTTTACAGGCGGGTAAAACCGACTTAATCGCCCTGGCTGCTTCAAGGCCGTTCATTCCGGGCATTTTGTAATCCATCAGGACAAGGTCCGGGGCCAGTTCCTGGACCGACTTTATCGCTTCGCTGCCGCTCCCCGCTTCGCAACACACTTCGATATCAGGCTCCAGGCCAATCACCATCGCCAGACCCTTGCGGACCACTTCGTGATCGTCCACAATCATCATCCTGATTCTGGGGCTGCCCACCTCACCGCTATGAGGAGCGTATTTGGAGTCTGAATTTCCGTTCATTAATCCTGTCTTACCTTCCTGGTTAAGCCATAACTGTCCAGCCAACCGCCAGTAACTGGAATCATGTAGAAAGCAGAGTTTATGCCGCAACCCTTAATCCCGGATAGGCACGTCCAGGATTACCCTTGTGCCGCTTCCGGGTGCACTTTCTATTGCCAGGCTGATTCCAGCCTGTTTAGCCCGTTCCTGCACATTCTTAATGCCCATACCGCTCGACATTACCCGTTTTTTCACCGCCCCATTTTGATAGTCCCGGCCATTGTTTAATTCTTTCTGCACCTGAAAGCCAATTCCATTATCACTAATTACCAGTCTGACTTCAGTTCTTTTCCGGAATATTGCAAAGTTGACCTCGGTAGCTTGAGAGTGTTTTGCAGTATTGGAGAGAGTTTCGTGAATTATCCGGTAAAGGTTTTTCTGAACCTCCCGGTCAAACCGGATTGCTGACCTGGAAAACTCCGGCAAACCGCTAATATTAAGGTATATTTTGAAAGGATAAAGTTTCCCGGCATTTTTAAGGTAGGAGTCAAGGAAACTTACGAAATCAACTTCTGTTTCTTCTTCATTGGAAAGGTCGTTAATAATAGCCCGAACACTCCCTAAAGTTTCAAAAGCCAGGCTCTTAAGGCTTGAAAGCCGCTGGTAGGAACCTTCCGGGTCATTGTTTAAAAGCTTTAGGCAACCGTCCAGGTTATATGCAATACCAAAAAGGGATTGCGCTACTATGTCATGCATATCCATAGCCAACCTGGCCCGTTCCGCCTCTACCGCCAGGGCCTGGTTTTGTTTCAAACTACCCAGGTGGTTAGCCAGCTGCTCTCCCAGCAAAGATACCAGCAGTTTTTCCTCAATTTCCAGCTTGCTCCCGGTTCGGGCATAGTTTGAGTTATGCAGAAGGACCAAGGCGCCCAGCGGTTCTTCCTTATATACCAGGTTAACTACCCAGTAATTTTCAATATCCTTTACAAATTCTATTACGCCTGTGGTGTTGCCCGTTAACCTCTGGCCGGGCAAGACCTGGGATAGGGGCACCTCGTGGGCAAAAGCAAACCACTCTTCCAAATTCTGCCCGGTTAATATTTGCACCGGACCTTTCGAATTTTGAACTCTACCGCCAGCGGGCGAAAATGGGCTAGTCCGGGCAACCAGCAGCCTTGCCAGGTAATTAACGGCCAGGTGCTCTACTTCTGACAGGGTGCTGCCCTGTTTAAGGACCCGGTTAAAGTCACTCAAGTATTCAAGCTGGTGGTTGGTTTGTTCCAGGGATTGGTTTTGCTGTTCAAGGGTTCCCCGGTACCGCTCAATAATAACGGCGTATTTTCGAAGCTGGTCGGAAATAACCATCAGGTAACCTGATAGGCTGGCCGCTACAAACAGAAAGGCCAGGAAGGTTAGCTCTACCGACCAGTTTAACCTTTCTATGGCAACTAGGATGGCGCTAATCTTTGCAGCCAGGTAACCGGATCCGATAATCAAAGCACTGGCTAACGACCCTACCGGGCCGTAAAAAAAGGCGCAACTAAAAATAGAGCTTAGAGAGTAAAGAAAATAGGAATTACTCTCCATACTGTTCAAGAAAACCGAAACCAGCAACCCTATTACAATGAAAAACCCTACCAGAACCCGGTATGTGGAAGATGTATCATCGGTGTAAATATAGGTCTTTTTAATCAGAGGGCAAATTTTGAGATAGACAAGCGTCTGAAGGAGGGCGTCACTTACCGCGATTGTATAAAACAGGGCCGAAAACCTCTTATCCGCCGGGGCCAGAAGCAGGGCAAAAGCCGGTGGTACAAGGGCCAGCCAGCGGTAAACAAGAATTAAGCTGAATAGCTGGTGTCTTTTAAGCCTTGATAGAGCTTCTTTTGAGAACAAAGTGAATAAACTTTGCACAAAATTAACCTTGAAAGAAATCTACAAACCAGTAAGCCAACGGTTGCAAGCCATCCATATTTGTATATCTAAAAGTGCTATTAGAATGTAATCAAAGGACTCAGGACGGGGATGGCACGCCGGATAACAGCAACTTCTTATTTAGCAACTCTCTTAACAATAATAGTGCCAGGGTTATTAAACAATCCCCCGGTTAAAGGATTTGTTATCACCCATGCATGGGAATTACTCAAATAACCTTGTTTGGAAATTAAGAACCCGGAAGGTCGAAATAGCGGACTTCATTCAATATGAAGTAAACCTGGAGAGTAAATTCAAAAATAGGCGGAGCCGCAAGCGGGTAAACCTCCGGAAGGTTCTGGCTGGCTTTCCGGAGGTTTACCCGCTTTCCTCTAAACGCCCGGCTAACCGGCCAGGCGCCGGTTTGTTAGTGGACCCGGTACATATTGGGGTTTTAAACAAATTTTATTGATTAGATGCGATGGTAAACCCGGCATTTTCTAAAATCTGCTTTGCTTCGTCAACGGAACCCCTGGCTAGAGCGGCCCCGGCCTGTTGATAAGCGGTCTGCTCTTCCGGGGTGGTAGGCTGTACTAAAGGCGGCAAGGTGCCGCCATCGGCCCTTAGAATTACCTCAACTTTATTATTTTGATTGGTAGCTCTTATCACGTTATTGTTTTCCATATTGTTTCCCATGAGTTTTCCTTCTTTTTAATCTACTTTTTACTATCTATACATTCATAAAGGTTATAACTATTATTCAGGAGCCAGAAACTCGCGTTAACAAATAGCGGTGATACCTGGAGCTGCCCGCCAGTTAGCCAGGCAGCCAGCCCTAAGTATCACCGGGTTCTTTATCACTCCCCACTAATGCCGTAAAGAGTAATTTATTAACACTTCACACGTACAAGAATTAAGTCAGGTCGCTGATCTGTTCCTTGCTCAGGTTTAAGATGACCTGGTCCTCGCTGACCTCTTGAATGCTGGTGTAACTCGCTTCGATATCGGATTTGAACAGACCTCGCCCAACCCGGAAGTAGGAATCACTTACTTCTTTCACTTTACCCACATGGTCGCCATCGGATGAAATAACTTCCATGCCTTCTTCAGGGTGGACCTGCCCGTAACCGGAGGTGCCAGCACCTGTTGTGGTGTCGCTCCTGCCTGCCGTATCCTGCATACCTGTCGTATCATCAGCTTGCACCGCTTCATAATCGGACCGGTCATAGCCTGCCTGGTTGGAACCCGCCCGGTCGTAATCTACGCCTGTCGCGGCCTGGCCCCGGTCCTGGCTGAAGTTTTTATCGACGGTAACCCGCTCCTTGCGAACAGTATCAGCCACCTGCTGCTGCTCGGTGACAACATCCTTATTAACGACCACTTCACCCGTAACAACCGCCTGCTTGTTAACCTGGGCTTCTTCTCCGCGCACCGGCACCCGGATGGTGCCTTCCTGGAAGGCCGCTTCCCCGGCCTGGACAGGCCGGTCAGGAATATCGACTTCCTGGACATGGACCTCTTCCCGGCGCAGTTCCACGGGTATATTCACCTGCTCCTGGGTTACCTTCTTTTGAAGTTCAACTTCGCCTAACTCGACCTGGCGTTTGCCGACATTGAGTTGTTCTTCAACAATAGGCACCTTGATCTCGCCCGAACCTTGCTGGGCGGATGTTCCGCCTTGCTGGCCCATATACAGGCGGTTTTGTTCAAACCGGCTAAACGAACTCAGGGGGTAGCGTTTCCCACTGATATAAATATCATTCCCGCTTATGCGCTCGACCGTGCCAAAAAGCTGGTTATTGTTACCATAAACCTGTGTGCCTTCCCGAAGCTTAGAAATATCAATCATAGAAAAACCTCTCACTTTCTTAATCCATTTCGCCTCTCAAAGAGTTAAGGGCAGTCCTAACTCTACAACGTATATAAAGGAAACAGTTCCATGCAAAGGTGCCAGTACATAGGAATTAGTAGCATTATATTTACCATAAAGCTAAACATCGAGAGTGTATTAAGTAAAGATAGTGTGAATAAAGCTTTAACTAATCCAGGGATAAGCAAGTAAGAATATTTATGGGAACAAATATAACAGCCGGTATCCTGAAGGAAGCCGGACCACCCCCGATAGCCCTGGAAAATCAGGAACCTGCCTGGTAAAAAGGGCTACCGGGAGGGCCTCTCAGAGCACCGTTAATGCCACACAAGGCCGCCGCTAAACTGTAAATCGGTCAGCAAGCGCGGGTGGCCTGGAGCTGTGCCAATAAAATTAGAGGACTGGGCAGCCTGCTTGTATTTACTGTAAACGTTATAAGACCTGCCGTTATAGTTATAGACGGCATCCCCTTTTGCGCCACCAAAAATCATCCAGTCGGTATCCTGGTCAATATTGAACCAGCAGATCATCTGGATATTATTGGTCGTAGCGTAATTAAGGAAACTGGCAATCCAATTTGATTTCATGGCAATCGTGCCGCCTGCGGTGCTGCTGCTAACCTCGGCCGCCACCACCGGCTTTGAGGTTAACGCACGTAACCGGGTAAGCATCGGGGTGTAAGCCTCCTCAGGGGTTAGCCAGCTCGACCAATCCTGGCTTGTACCCCAGTTGTAAGAATCAACGCCGACCCAATTTACAAAAGCATCGCCCGGATAATACTGTTCGGCCCGGTAGCCTCCGGCATCGCCATCATCAACCGTCCAGAGCCATTGAAGATGGTTGGAATTTAAACCTTTGCTGTCGAATATACCGTGCACATGCCGCCACATGTCAATATAATCGGCCGGAGTATTTGCGGTCCCGGCAGCACCCCAGGCGTAACACTGGCAATTCATTTCCGGGGCCATGCGAAGATATACACGCCGGTCGTCATTCCCGCCGTAGATGCCATCCGGGCCGCTTAAAAACGTTTTAAGGTTATCGGCCCAATGGTTAATATAAGCATCATAACGGCCCTGCGCGATGACAGCATCAAGTTTTGAGGGTGGGGTCTGGTAAAAGAAAGGCTGCCAGGCAATCAGGGGAACCGCGTGCGCGGCCCAGATATTCGGCAGCTGTTCCGAAAAGAAGGAGGGAATCTGGTCAGGCTCCCAGTTAGTAAAAGTGCCGATAACCGCCCGGTTCTTGCCAAGCCAGCTATCATAGGCCCTTCCCAGTTCCATATCATACTCATTATTCAGATAGGCCATTCCTAACAGGGTGTTTTTGGAAAATTCAGCTCTGGCAGCCGGGGCTTGTCCCAGAGCTGTTAATGCGAGAGTACTAAACAGTACGACCAGCAGTATCCCGGTTAAACGAGGAAACTTACTTAAAGCGAAGTGGGTGAAGATAGAGCCAGCCGGGTTCAGGCATCCGCTAAAATAGACTCTTTTTTTAACCAAATCAGTCTCCTTACACAATCTGCTAATGGCTGAGCAGTAAGGAGTTACCATCAGCCATTAGTTGATTGTAAATGGGGAAATATCCCTGATATGGGCCAACCAGGCCATTTAGCTTGTGGTTGAAACCCCTGTTAAAAAAAACAAGGTTCGTTTTAGTAAACGAACCTACTTAAGAGTGCTAGAAAGTGGGTTGCAAAATAATTTCTCAATAACAACGCTGTAAATCGAGAAACCAACAAACCAGGCAGCGCTGACTGGCTAAAAATTATTTAGATGTTGATAAAGAATGTTAGATATATGGTATTTTAGGACACATTAGGTATTATACTCACACAGTTTAATATTGTAGATTAATGATTGATTAATAAAGCTTTTCTGCATTATTTTTATGGTTCTTTTCGGGCGGCACTCTGGAAGGTTTAGTGGGTTGGAATGAGACACCTTAGTCCGGAGGAAAAGGGTAACCAGGTTTGGTTATCCTGAAGGCTGCCAATCCTTCATGTAAAAAGCAAACTAGAAAAAAAATACTAATTGGTTAATTACCTATTGACAAGAACCATTGTTCTTGCGTATAATTGTTCTAACAATTGTTAATATAGATCCAATCACGCCGTAGGCGAATCAAACGGACGATTAAAGCTAGAACCCGGAGTTTGTAGATTATGACCATAGCATCGGCTTCCAGGAATAGCGCAGGACGGACTGGTAAATCCAGTCTAGACAGCGCTTCCAATAAGGCAAGAGTTATACCCGCCGCTGGAGGCCGGGGCAAAGCGCCGGTAAGCGCTGAAGTTCCGGTAGCAGGGATTGTGGTAGTTGAACGTCCTGGACTGGCTACTGAGTCTGGGCGGGGGCGTTCAGGAGGAAGACGTAAAATGAATCAACTCTCGAAAAAGCAACAAGATATCCTGGATTTTATTCAGCAGTATATCGAAGATAACAACTGGCCCCCAACGGTTCGCGAAATTCAAGTTGCCCTGAAAATTAGCTCAACTTCGGTTGTAGACTATAACCTGGACGCGCTTGAAACCAAAAATCAAATTACCCGCAAGAGCGGCAAATCCCGGGCGATTGAGCTGATTAACCGGCCCCGCCGCAATAACAGCGAATTTGTCCCGATGCTTGGTACTATCGCAGCCGGTATTCCGATCCCGGACCGTAAAGATGCCGACCCGGAAGACCAGTTGGAAGTACCTTCCTACCTGTTCAAAGGACGCCCCGGCCCGGACGTTTTCGCCCTGCGAGTTAAAGGCGAGTCTATGATTGACGCGCTTATCGCTGATGGCGACATCGTCCTGATCCGCAGCAGCGAGACTGCCGAAGTGGGTGAAACCGTCGCCGTGTGGCTCGAATCCGAAGGTGAAACTACCCTGAAGAAATGGTTCCCTGAACCACAGAACGACCGAATCCGGTTGCAGCCTGCCAACAGTACCATGGAACCGATTTATACCTCAATGGATAATGCCCGGATTAAGGGTAAGCTGTTGGGCGTAATTCGCAGCATGGCCTAGTCCCAAATTTTACTTCTTCCTCTACCTGAATAAACGCGAGCCGGTCATCCCAGGATGACCGGCCTATATCGGGTTGTCTCATTTTTACAGGTCCTCTAGCTTGCATGCGCTTGCTCGAACATATGTTTTATTATGGCATGGTTCTTGCAAAAAGAAATATTTGAAAAACCAGGTTAGATATTTATGGCCCGGATGTGGCTCAAACCGGTTTATTTGAAGATATAACACCTAGACTGCTCCTCCCGACAATGTGGGCAGCCAGAAATGGGGTAGCCTTATGAACCGTCAATGGGATAAGCCGGGTAAGAAAGAAAAACCCAGGCCCCAGCAACCGCGTGACCATGTAATTCAACCAGCCCTGGAACAGGCCCGGACCAACGTTTTTGAAGAAACGATTGAGGTCTGGGATTTCGAACGCTCCAGCGGGCTGACCGAAGAAGCCGCTTTTCACTATACCCGGCGTCCGGCCGTTCAATCGACTTACCGGATAATCGGTGAGGATGGTGCAGAAGGCTGCAGCGGTGGAGCATACCGGGCGGACACAGTCAAGCCGTCTGAGAAACCGGTCCTTACTTCCCGGCCCAACCGCTATAATTCCGGGGTTAAGATGATTGCCGGAGATACCGGTCCGGCTCCCTGGGATGCCTGGGATAAAGTATCCTATCTCAAAATGCCTATCATTGGCGAGGTTGCCGCTGGTCGTTATGATGTAACCGTGGCTTACCACGAGCCGGGCAGCGAGGCTGACGCCGATTTCGTCCTGATTAATTCGGGCGAGGTCAAAGTCAATCACAGCACCTTTGCCTTGCGGGTGCGCGGCCAATCTATGGTTGAAAATGAGATTGATGACGGCGATATTGTAATCGTTCAGGCCCAGGATTGGGCCGACGATGGCGATTTTGTAATTGCCTGTCTAGCGGACTCCAGCGATTCGGCCGGGTTTGTAACCCTCAAGCGCTTCTACCGCCACAGGCAGGCCGACCGGGTAGTCCTTCAACCGGCCAACCAGAGCCTTAACCCGATTCACATCCTGCCCAATAAGGGGGACGCCGCCAGCGAAGACCTGGACGCGGTCAAAATCCAGGGCCGGGTTACCACAATTATTAAATCTAACGGTTTATAATTTCCCGCACAAGACGCAAAAAAGAGGGCTGCCGCCAGGGCAACCCTCTTTTTGGTTACAGGTTATACGCTCACAAAGATAAAATCCGGGAAACCGCGAAATACCTAATCCGTGCCGTAGTCATGATCGGTGTAATTGGTCGCACCGGCCTTCCAGTAACCGCGTGTAACAATCTGCCGGGCATCAAGGCCGCGTTCGCGGAGCAGGTGCTGCCGGATACGCCGCATAGCGCCCGACTCAGCGCCAACATAGATCCGGCCGTCACCGGAAGGCAGCGAAAAATCACGTAGCGCCTGTTCCAGGAGCGCGTCAGGCTGGTTGGAACCGCGATGCAGCCAGGTAACTTCCAACGCGGCGGCGCTGTGCAAAGCCTGTTCTTCTTGAGGGTCTTGCACCTCAAGTATAACTATGGCCCGGGTGGTAGCCGGTAGCGCGTCCAGAATAGTCGAGATGGCCGGGATAGCCGTATCGTCACCGGCCAGCAGGAACCAATCAGCCGCCGGGTCAACCTGGTAGTTTGGGCCAGGACCGGCCAGGACCAAGCTCTGGCCGACCTGCACCTGGGAAGCCCAGTTCGAAGCGGGACCGTCGCCGTGAAGCACAAATTCAACATCCAGTTCCGGTACGGCCGGGTCGAACCGGCGCGGTGTGTAAGTCCGAATATTGTTGGGGCGCGGCCCCTCGGGCTGCGGCAAGGCCGGTTCCACCTGGCCTGCTTCCGGGAAAACCAACTTAATATGGGCCGCCGGACCGTTCCAGGCAAAGGCACTCAGGTCGTCACCCGTAAAGGTGACCCTTACCATATGCGGGCTAAGCTGCTCGGTCCGGGTTACCCGGATGCGCCGGAAAACCCGGCGCGGGCGGGGTGGAGTGGGAGCAGCCTCGCCGGTACCGGCTAAAGGATTAGGTGTCATAGCCTTACTCTTTCGTGTGAATCGTTACTTCCGAATGACCAAACGGGCCTTCAGGACATACCTGGAAGATAAACCATTTTATGCTTGAAAGCAACTTATAAGCAACTTGGCGTAGTGGCTTCCCGGCGCCGGTTTGGTCATTACAGGCTTTTTAGCCGGTTTACGCAATAGCGCAACTATCGCCTTCACAAGAATTGCCGTCATCTCCACCGATTGTGACGAATTTAGGGGCGGGATGCGACTCGGCCCAGACCCGGTCGAGAGCCTTTTTCAAGACCTCCGCCGATTGAGCGCCCGAAACACCGTACTTTTCATCAAACAAAAAGAACGGGACTCCCTGAATACCCAGTTCCCTGGCCCGCCCGATATCCGACCGGACCTCATTGGTAAATTCATTACCGGCCAGGACAGCCCGCGCCTCTTCGGCATCAATACCGACTTCAGAGACCAGTTGCACAAGCGTTTCCCTATCCCCCAGGGCGGCTCCTTCGTTAAAGTAAGCCTTGAAGAACCGCTCTTCGACCTCATCTTGAAGCTGGCGGGTAGCGGCGAGTTGGATCAGGCGGTGGGCATCGAAAGTATTGCCGTACTGGGCCTTCTCCAGGTGATATTCCAGCCCTTCCTCGGACGCCAGGGCGCTGACCTGCTGATTGGCGGCGGCGGCTTGCTGCGGGCTCATTCCATATTTCTTTGCCAGGATTTCATTTACACTTATGCCTGAAATGGGCGGAGCGGACGGGTCAAGCTGGTAGCTGCGCCAGGTAATTTCGATCTGATCCTTCTGGGCAAATTGTTCCAGAGCACTCTCAAAGCGGCGCTTGCCAATATAGCACCACGGGCAAGCCACATCCGAAAAAATTTCTACTTTCATTATTTCTTCCCTTTTCTTTTACTTCTCGAATATTTTTCTATCTGAGTCTGATTTTTTTAGAAATTTTAAGGACTGGTTCAGGGCAATACCGTAAATAACCAACCAAATAAAAATGCAAGGGTATCTCCGTGTGAAATACCCTGGCAAGCTGTAAAGCTTATTGGGCGGCAGTCGCGGCTTCTACCGGTTTCTGGACGGCTTCCAGGTCAATCTCGATGTTAACATGCTCGCTGAGCAGAACCTGCCCGGCTTCGGCAACCGACCCGTAGGCCAGGTTAAAATCCTTGCGATTTATCTTTGTTTTGGCGGTCAGGCCGGTGCGCACGCCCATCATAGGGTGGTTGCTCTGCCCGTGGTATTCCACCTCAAAAGTGGCAGGCCGGGTGACACCGTGAATAGTTATGTCCCCGGTTACCTTGTACTCGGAACCTTCTACATGTTCAACCTGGGTGCTTTTAAAGGTGAGGGTAGGGTACTTGTCCGCTTCAAAGAAATCGCCGGAGCGTAAATGGGCGTCGCGCTGCTCGTTGCGGGTGTTAATGCTGGCGGCTTCGGCTTCGGCCACAACCCAGGAGTTCGCGGGCTGCTGCTCATCAATGTGGAGCTCGCCGCGAATTACGTTGAAAGTGCCGCGTACGTTGCTCACCATAAGGTGGCGGATGGAAAATGTAACGTGTGAATGATTTGGGTCTATTTCAAAAGACATTATAAAACCTCCAAATAGTGTAAGCAGTAAATCTATTAATATCCAGCTATATATTGAATTTACTTATATATCTAATTACGAATAGTAAGTCGCTATAATAATCATAGTAAGTCAGATATGTATAATAACACCGGGCAAGCTGATTGTCAAGAATAAAAAAAGGCCCCGGCACGGGACCTTTCAAACCGTTACAACTTAGTTCAAAATTTAATCAGGCCTCTTTAGTACCGGGTTCCTGGTGAACCTGAGCGCTTATTTCCCGGTCATACAGGCCTCGGAAACCGTTCAAGCGAATAGTCAGGAGGCCCATGAAGGAGCGAAAGCTATCTTTAACCAGGTGGACTTTGGTGCCGCTCTCATCAAACCAGCGCACCGGCACTTCTTTAAGTTTGTAGTGGGTGCGGCGGGCAATATAGATAATTTCGGCGTCAAAGCTCCAATCATAAATATGCTGGCGGCCATACAGGTCGTGGGCGACTTCACCCCTGTAAGCCTTAAAACCGCAGGTGACATCCCGGACGTCTACCCGGGCAATCAGGTTAGAGAGCGCCGTAAAGACTTTGCCCATGTTCTCGCGCAGCCATGGTTGGTGGCGTTCAACGGTTGCACCCGGCATCTTGCGCGACCCCTGGACAATATCAAAACCCTGTTCGAACCAGGGCAATATTTTATCCAACTCTTCAATCGGGGTCGAAAGGTCCGCATCGGTAAAGAGTACATAACGGCCCTGGCTGGCTAACATGCCCTGTTTGAGGGCATAACCTTTGCCCCGGTTAGTGCCGTAGTTTATAACGCGGCACACTTCATGCCCGGCCAACTTTTGCTGGGCCAGGGCAATTCCTCCATCGCTGCTGCCATCGTCAACCAGCACAATTTCCCGGCTCCAGGTCTGGCCGGCAAGATAAGCGATAATTTTATCCAGGGTAGGCGAAATCCGCTTTTCTTCGTTATAAACAGGTATAACTATAGAAAGAAATTTTTTCGGCTCGCCAGCGCCGGTAGATGGACGGTCTGCCTGCGACGCTTGTGACAACTGGATTTCCCGGCTCCTTTCAAAGCGTAACCCAACTTTTGAGCCTGCATTATAACATCAGGCCGGAGCTTTGTCTAAGTGAATTTATCTCCTATTTAGAATGCCGCCAGGGTCCCTAAAGTTGCGAGGCAAAGATTTTATGGTGTTTTCCCCGGTTTACCCCTTTTTGGTTGGCTCCAAATTATAAGGCGTGCTAAACTTGGACCAACAAAGTTTTTTCTTAAGCAATGGTTTTATGAAAAAGTTTGATAAAACATCTAGAAAGAGGAAATATGCACGCAATTCGGGTAGAAGAACACGGCGGGCCGGAAGTCCTGAAATATCAAGAAATACCTACTCCCCAGCCCCAGGCCGGAGAAGTGCTGGTAAAAATAGCGGCCACCGGGGTGAACTTTATTGACATATACTACCGGCTGGGCCAATACCCGGTCCAGTTACCCTATACCCCCGGTAACGAAGCATCCGGTATTGTCGAAGCGGTTGGGGAGGGCGTGACCGAGTTCAAACCGGGCGACCAAGTGGCCCACTGCGATAAAATGGGCAGTTATGCCGAATACCAGGTAGTCCCGGCCAACAAGTTAGTACCCGTACCGGAAGGAATTGACCTGAAACAGGCGGCGGCCGGGATGCTCCAGGGGATTACCGCCCATTACCTGTCCCACAGCACCTACCCCATCCAGTCAGGCGAAACTATCCTGATACACGCCGGGGCCGGTGGGGTCGGGCAGTTATTGATCCAGATGGCTAAAATGCGCGGGGCTACCGTAATAACGACCGTATCCACGGAAGAAAAAGCCGCCCTGGCCCGCCAGGCCGGAGCCGACCATGTAATTAACTATGCTGAAACCGATTTTGAAGAGGAAGTTATCCGCCTGACCGGCGGGGAAAAGCTGCCGGTAGTCTACGATTCGGTCGGCAATACGACCTTTGAAAAGAGCCTGAACTGCCTGCGCCCGCGCGGTTACATGGTCCTGTACGGAGCTTCCAGCGGCCCGGTCCCGCCCTTTGACCCCCAGATTTTGAACCGGAAAGGCTCGCTCTACCTGACCAGGCCGACCATGGGCCACTATATCGCCACCAGGGAAGAATTGTTGCAGCGCAGCGGCGATGTGTTTAACTGGGTTCTCTCCGGTAAGCTTAAACTCAAGTACGACCACACCTACCCGCTGTCGGAAGCCGCCCAGGCCCACCGCGATTTGAAGGCCCGGGCGACTACCGGCAAGGTTCTGCTTATCCCCTAGGTGCTACCACCAGTCATTCATGAAAGCGGCCGGTTGGCCCGGCGGGCTGAAAAGACGCTGGGCCGCCACCAGGTCGGCCCCGGACCGCACTTCCAGTTTACCCAACCGGGCCGCGTGAACCGGGCTGAGATACCCGGCGTAAAGCTGGGCCAGGATGCGCACATCGCAGCTAAGCCCGGCTTTCTCGGTACCGGCCTGGCTGCTTATCTCAACCTGCTCCCCTCTGGCGGCCATCCGGTAAGTGCGCCGGTCGTTCCAGTCCAGCACATCATCGCGCACCGCCAGGCTAAACGCGGCGGACTCATTCGCTTCCAGCACCGGCCAGGCCCGCTCGGCCAGACCCTTTTCCACGTCCAACAGGCGCAGCATGTACCCGGCCTCATGTTCGATGGTGGCCGCCCGTGGGTTGGCGAGCAAAGAATAAACTTCATCGCCCGGTTCGGTATTCCAGATAACACTTTCGGCCTGTGAGTCGTGATTGGCGATAAAAGCGTAAATTTCATGGCGGGCCGCTTCATCCACCCAGACCATCTCGCGCACCCGCATATCACGGTCCCACTCGTTGGATGCTTTAGCCTTCATACGGTAGATAATATAGGCCCGGTCCTGGCCGGACTCGTCAGTCCAGATATAGGAAGTCAGCGGTATATAGTTGCCATTATCGAAACTGGTCATGACCGACCTTTTCCAGATAGTGTCTATAGCCCGGTCCATGCGACCAAAACGGCCCACGCAGTAGCGGTCGTAGAGCGCTTTGAAACGCGGCCAATCCTCTTCGGTGCATTGGGTCCACTGGCCCTTGCTTTGCGACCTGAAATCGGCCATTGCGGGGATTTTTACCGTAACACGCTGAACGCTTCCAGCTAATTCATAACCAAACTTTCGATAAAAAGAAAATTCAAAAGGATAAAGACCGGAAACGTTAATTCCTTTTTCGTGTTCCTGGCGCATAACCTCGCGAAGCAAGTTCTTTAATAGGCCCTTGCGGCGGTATTCGGGCGGGGTGGCAACATTGGTAATCCCGGCCATCCGGACTTTCTTGCGACCCAACCAGACATCATGCCAGAGCAAGCGAAGGCCGCTAATCAGTCGCCCATTATCATCAAAGAGGCCGCGCATATCTTCCAGGATAGCTCGTTCCATCCACTGGTTTACAAAACCAGGCTCGGTTACAAAAGCGTCCCGCAATATCCTGGCAAAAGGTTCTTTTTCTTCCTCGCGAAGGGGCCGTACTTCCATAAAAATCACTCCTTGAGTTGTTTATTCGGTTAGCTGTATGTAGGATATCACCTGGCTTTTAAGATGTCAATGAAGGAGTTTGTAGTTTTGAAAATACAAAAAGTGCGGGCCTGTTTTGATAAAGCAGGGCCGCACTTTTACGTGATACTGTTATTGCAAAATTTTGCCTTGAAACCCTAATGCATGGCCGCGGTTTCCTGGGCGGCGGAAGGTTTGCGTTCGCGCTTGGCAACACCGGTTTCGTAGGCCGCTTCGACCACGGCTTTAGCGACCGCCGGGGCAACCCGCTTGTCGAAGACCGAAGGAATAATGTAGTCCGGGCTGAGTTCCTCGTCTGTGATAATCGTCTGGATAGCGCGAGCCGCCGCCAGTTTCATTTCTTCGTTAATAACGCTGGCCCGGCAGTCCAGGGCTCCCCGGAAGATACCAGGGAAACACAAAACGTTGTTGATCTGGTTCGGATAATCACTGCGGCCGGTCGCCATGACTTTAACATACGGCGCGGCGTCTTCCGGCAGAATTTCCGGTGTCGGGTTAGCCAGGGCAAAAACAATCGGGTCTTTCGACATCTTCTTGAGCATCTCAACCGAGAAAGTACCCGGCCCGGACAGGCCCAGGAATACATCGGCACCCTCGATTACATCGCTCAGGCTACCTTTTAAGCCTTGCGGATTGGTATTTTCAGCATACCATTCCTTCATATTGTTCATGTTCTCGACCCGGCCCCTGTAAATAGCGCCGTTCCGGTCGGCTCCGATGATATTCTTGACCCCGGCTGCCATAATAATTTTGGAGCAAGCTACCCCGGAGGCGCCGACACCGCTGACCACAACCTTAATATCTTCAGGCTGCTTGCCGGTCACTTTGAGGGCGTTCAGGAGGGCCGCCAGCACCACGACAGCCGTGCCGTGCTGGTCATCGTGCATAACCGGAATATCGAGTTCTTTTACCAGGCGCTCTTCAATCTCAAAGCAGCGAGGGGCGGAAATATCTTCCAGGTTAATGCCGCCAAAGCCCGGCGCAATCGCTTTAACAATCCGGATGATTTCTTCGGTATCCTTGGTATCGAGGCAGATCGGGAAGGCGTCAACCTGGCCGAACTCTTTGAATAACATGGCTTTGCCTTCCATTACGGGCATAGCTGCTTCCGGGCCAATATCGCCCAGGCCAAGCACGGCCGTACCATCGGAAACTACCGCCACAGTATTGCTTTTAATCGTCAAGGAATAAGCTTTAGCCTTGTCTTCGGCAATCGCCAGACACACCCGGGCTACTCCGGGAGTATAGGCCATCGAAAGTTGGTCACGCGTCTTTAAGGGTGTTTTGCTATGGACACTGATTTTACCGCCCAGGTGAAGCAAGAAGGTCCGGTCGCTGAAGTTAACCACGTGGACATCGCTTATTTCTTTGACCTTTTCGGCAATCGCTTCGGCATGGGCCTCGTCCCCGGCTGCCACCGTAATATCGCGGATCATTGTATCGCGGGTTGCCTGGACAATATCAATTGCCCCCAGGTCGCCGCCCGCCTCGCTGATAGCTTGCATTACCCGGCTTAACATACCTACCCGGTTGGGGATTTCCAGGCGCAGAGTAAAACTATAGCTGGCATTAGGAACAATATTCATAATTTATAGCTTCTCCTAAATAATATAGAGCGGTTCAACGGGAGTTTACACCCAAAAATTATAGCACTTTAAACCTCTAAGCTGTAGGAACCAAACTAGGGAAATCAATAGGGTATTTCTATCTCTTTTACAAGCGGCATAAATCTATTCAAATTGATAAGCGCTTTTAAGTTGAGATTTTGTACAATGCGCTAAAAAAGCAAGTAAATGCCAATGATAAAACAATAGGTACAAACCGAATAATAATACGCTCCCGGACTACCGAGCCGGGTTAAAGGCCAGTGTTTCAAGGACTGTAATATAAAGGTGTAACCGTTTGGCCGGAACTTCGTTATTAGGGTAGGTCTATTCCCGGAAAAGAGCCTCCGAAGCTGCAGCAGTTACAGCCGGAGAACCGGGTAGGCAGGAATTAGGGGAACTTAATTAAGTAGACAATAATCAATGGTCATGCTAGACTGTTGGCGTTTGTACACTGAAAAAATCATACTTTCTATTTGTACCTGGTGTAAAAGCAAGAACTTGTGGCAGCCTGGCAAGCCTTGCTTGCAGGTACCCATGAGTCTATTCCAGATAAGAAGATTTTAAGAACAGTTATTTAATACACTGGTTTGGCCTGACAACCCGGTAAGTTTAGCGGGTCTGGCGGAACCATTTTGTAGAATTAACTTCTTAGCTAAGGAGGAACTTAGTGAACAAAAAGCTTGCCCTGATTGCGATGGTTGTCGCAGTAGTGATGAGCGCTGTTTTTCCTGTGGTGGGGAATACCCCGGTAGCCGAGGCTGCTACGCCGCCCTTCACCAAACCCGGCTTCCAACGCGTCTGGTTAACCACCGACTTGCCGGTCGATAACGGCCAGGTCCAACGCTCCTACCTCTGGGGCCCCAATTTTATTGATGCTGGCTTCGAACGGTACGACGATGCTGCTCCGGTAGGCGGACAGCGCCGCTGGGTCCAGTACTTTGATAAGACCCGTATGGAACTCAACAATCCGTTCGGTGATCCGAATTCCCAGTACTATGTAACCAACGGCTTGCTGGTAGTTGAGCTGGTCAGCGGCCGCCGCCAGGAAGGTGACGCCCGTTTCGTAGACACTAGTTCCCCGGCTAATAATGTTCCGGTCGCGGGCGACAATATCGCGGTCAACGCTAACGCGCCGACCTACAAGACCCTGCGCTCGGTCGCTTCCTATGATGACGGCAGCGTCGCGGCCAACCGCAAACCTAACCGCATCGGCCAGAAGGTCTCTGAAACTCTGACCAAAGATGGCGAAGGCAACGGCGTAGTGGGCAACAATGCCGGACTGGCTAACTACCCGGGCACCAACATTGTTTACCACGATAACACTCTCGGCCATAATATTCCCGCCGTACTGTGGGACTACATGAACCAGACCGGACCCAAATTCGACACCGGCAGCCGGACCACCGTCAACGGCCAGAAAGTTTTCGACTGGCTGTACGCGATGGGTTTCCCGATCACCGATGCTTACTGGACCCGTGTTAAAGTCGCTGGCGTCGAACAAGACGTCCTGATGCAGTGCTTCCAGCGCCGCTGTCTGACCTACACTCCCAGCAACCCGAACGGTTACAAGGTTGAAATGGGCAACGTAGGCCAGCACTATTTCGTATGGCGTTACGGCGGCGGCAAAATGCCCGTTTCTCAGCCGATCAACGACCCGATCCTTTCCCCGCTCAAGGTTGCTAACCTGAGCTATGGTATCAATGCGCACCTGTTCTACCAGGACCGCACCCAGGTTACCGGTTGGGTCAAAGACCTTGGCGCTCGCTGGGTCCGCCAGCAAATTACCTGGTCCGACATTGAAGATCCTACCCGTGACGATCCCGACCGCTTTGTCTGGAATGAACTGGACAAAATTGTAGACGCGCTCTATGTCGACAACATTCATATTATCTTGAGCCCTATCGGTACGCCTGCGAAGTATCGCTCGGGCGGCAGCGGTCTGCCGGACCAGGATAAGATGAACAAGTTTGGCGATTTCATGCATGCCCTGGCTAACCGCTACAAGGGTAAAGTGGAAGCCTATGAAATCTGGAACGAAATGAACCTGAGCCGCGAATCCGGCACAGGCATCAACGTTAATCGCTACGTGCCGATGCTCCAGAAGGCTTACAACTCGGTCAAGGCTGCCGACCCGGCTGCGATCGTAATGTTCGGGGCGCTTTCCCCGACCGAGACCAACGACCCGAACTAC
Source organism: Chloroflexota bacterium (assembly GCA_028287745.1). Taxonomy (GTDB): domain Bacteria; phylum Chloroflexota; class Chloroflexia; order Chloroheliales; family Chloroheliaceae; genus 54-19. Next base: position 39,339 of record JAQBPB010000032.1, on the reverse strand, counting down.
GCGGTACCCGACACCCAGTACCTGAAGGATATTTACGCCTATAACAACGGCGAAATCCGCAAGTACTTCGACGTGATGGGTATGCACCCGGGCGGCCACGCTAACGGCCCGCAGTACCTATACCCGGAGAATACCGGTCCTTCACCGGCCTGGAACAACAGCTCCGAATTCTACTTCCGCCGGATTGAAACTCTGCGGAAGGTAATGGAAGATAGCGGTGACGGCGCCAAGCAGGTCTGGTTGACCGAATTCGGCTGGTCCAGCGACAATAACCCGCAGGACGGCTATGAATATGCCAAGCTGAATTCCCAGCAGCAGCAGGCGGATTACATCCGTGGTGCCTATCAACTGGCCCAGGAAAGATACCCCTGGATGGGCGTAATGGCGTTGTGGAACCTGAACTTCGGGTTACCTAACGTCACCAAACCGACTGCCAACGGCAAAAACGATGAGAAGCTCGGCTTCGGCATCTTGAACCGTGACGGCAGCAAACGCCCGGCCTACTTTGCTTATCAGCAGCTTGCCAAACAGGCCAAGTAAGCAAGGATAGTAGCTAAAGGTGAAATCCGGTCTGAGGGAACCCCGTACCAGCGCTGATAACGCAGAGCCGGGTTTCCCTTACCCAAAACCTTTGATAATGGTAGTGGCGGCAGTTATACTGCTGCCGCTACTTTTTTATACTCTCTCGTTGTTGCGGATTATGGCCGCGACGGCCGCTTTTCCCTGGGAACTTGACCAGGGCGAAGGACATAACGTCTGGAGCGCCTGGCTGCTAATGCAGGGCCGGGGGCCTTACCTGAACCTTAATCACTATCCCTTTTTCGATATAAATTATCCGCCCTTCCACTTCGTCCTGATGATACCGCTCCTGGGGGTCTTTGGGCCGAGTTTGCTGGCAGGCCGGTTGCTGGCCGATTTATGTGTCTTTGGGCTGGCTGCGGCGGTTGGCGCGATTGTATGGCGCTACAGCGGGCGCAACCGCCTGGCAACCGGTCTGGCAGTCCTGCTGGTCCTGGCAAATCCCTACATTTACATCTTTGGCGTTATCGCGACGGTCAACGTGTCCCAGGTCATGCTGGGAACCTGGGGACTTTATTTCCTGGGCCGCGCCCTGGACCGGGTGGAACCGGACGGGACGGTTGTCCCGGCTCCTCAAATAAACAGGCGGTACTTTATCGCCGGGCTGGTCTTTTTGCTGGCGGCGATATACACCAAGCAACAGGCTATCGACGCAGTGGCGACCGGGTTCCTGTTCCTGCTCTGGCGGCGGCCTAAACTGGCCGTTATCAGCGGCTTGATTTTCGGAGCAACCGGCGGCGGGCTGTTCCTGCTGATAGATTGGATTACCGCCCATCAGTTTTATATCAACCTGATAGAAGTCAATATCAATACTTTTATCAAGCGGCAACTGCTGGACCAATGGCTGGCCTACGGCATGACCCACGCCCCGCTGCTGCTGCTGGCGGGCGGGTACGCCTGGCAAACCGCCCGCCAGAAAGCCCGCTTGAGCCTGTGGCTGGTTTATTTAATAACGACTACTCTTGGCTCGGTCCTGGTCGGGAAATTCGGCGCGGCGGAAACCTACTTTTATTCTTCTATCGCGGCGGTCGCCATCGCAGCCGGGCTTTTCACCGGGGATGTGTTAAAGGGCAAACTTATAAGACCGGACCTTAATTTTCCCCGCTTTATCAAACCCGGGACCATAGCCCCCCCGGCTACCGCCGAACCCGGCCTTCCAAAAGCACCCGGTACCGGGAGAATTGACTTCCGGACCGCAATTACCAGCCTGGTGGTTGTGCTGCTGGTCTTGCAGAACGTTATTTTTTATCACACACCCGAAACACCCCACCCCTGGAAGAATTACATCAAAGGGCACAGCGGTAATTTTGTCTTATTCGGGACTTTTCCGACCGAACAGGAACGGCAGGCCGGACAGCGTATCGCTGATATGGTCAAAGCCGCGCCGCCCCCGGTCCTGACCGAAGAAGCCAGTTTTGCGATGGTCAACGGTTATGAGGTAGTAACGAACCCGAGCAATATCCTGGTCTACAACCAGGCCGGACTCTGGCAGGGCCAGGAACTGGAGCAAATGGTTAAGAACCGCTGCTTTAGCCTCATGATTCTGCACGGTCATTTCTTGCCCGACTTCATCCAGGTCCAAATGCGGGCCAACTATACCCTGGCGCTAGAAGAAAAGCTGCCCGGTGGTATTTATGAGGTCTGGCAGCGTTCCCAGCCACGCGCTAACCCCGGCGGCTGCTTCGGAAAATAGCATCCGCCCCATTTCTTTAATCAGACCTCTGCGGGCCGCAAAGCCACTCCCATTGACGAAGAATCCAGACCGGCTGTAGAATTCAGCCGGTGGCGTTATAATTTAGCGGGAAACTTGAAATGAACTATAACCGGTTATTTGAAAACGATGGGGCAGTCTTTTACGCGGTGGGGCTAGAACCGGCCGAGTTAATGCCGCTGCGCCTGGAACTGGCCCGGCAGCAACCCGGCCTGACTTTACGGGTTATCCGGGGCGATAAAAGCACCAACGAAGAAACCTTTTTTAACGAGGCCGGGGCCGTTTTGCAATTCCCCGAATACTTTATAGAGGTGTGGGAAGATTTCGAAAAATGTCTCAATGATTTAAGCTGGCTGCCTGCCGGTCCAACCCTTTTGCTGGTAAGTTTTGGGCCGTTTATATTGTGTGATGAAGTACCGGGCGTTTTTAGCGGACTGGTCGAAATACTCTACCGGGCCGCACGTAACCGCCAGACCGGGCCTTTTAAAGTACTATTCCAGGCCGCGCCGGGCGATTTACCGGCTTTCCTGGACCGTTTAAAAGAAACGGGTGCGGATTACACAGTCCTGACCGATTAAAAACCCCGGTTTTGCTTAATTCTTGTAGAAATGAAACAGGTTAAACCTTTCTCGCTATTTCCTACCCTCTTCCACCAGGGGGTGGGGGTGGGGGTGGGCCACCAAAACCGCCCCCTATAATATTGGAGTAATTATTGTAGTACGTAGAATAATTGTAGTAGTAAATACCGCCATCGATCTTTTCCAATTCCTCTTCACTCAGTTCGCCGTCACCGTCAGGTTTAGGGGGAAGGCCCGCCAACTGTTCAGGGGTCAAACTGGCCCGGTATTGGTCATCATTCCAGGCGCGCACAATATCTACCCGGCCATCTGCGTCTGCCATAATTTTACCCTCCTTAGTTTAACTTAGTAAACATACAGGTTGATTAAGTTATAGCAAAACAGCCATAAAAGTCAATACAAGAATAAAACGCCCTGGTTTTGACGCTAGCTCACGTGATAATGTTCGTGTTCATGGTCGTGGTCGGGCCAATGCTGGTGCTTGTGGCGGTGAGGCTGGCCGGGCGGCGGTAATTCGGCGGTACTATGGCTGTGGACCCCCTGCACATGGCCCTGGGCATCGTGGGCCCAGCGGTTCTGCGGCTCAAAATTCGCCACCAGTAAGCTCTGACCGTGATGCCAGCGCGCCTTTAGAATATCGAAATTCTTTTTGCTTTTGGTCTGGCGTTCCTCCTCGCTCAGGTTGAACCATTCGCGGTGGGGATGTTTTTCCAGCCGCCGGGCGACCTCCGGCAAAACGATTACCTCATACCCGCCGCTCTTAAAGAAAAAGCTGAAATAAACATCCATCAGGCGGTAGAAGCGGAATTTCTCATCTATTGGAAACACCTGGCTTAAAAGCTCGCGCCGGAAAGCCAGCAGGTAGCCTTCGATGGCGTCAGCGGTAGGCCCGGCCGTTTCCTGGTATTCCTTCAGGTCGGTGGTCACCAGGCCATACGGTCCGGCCAGGCCCACTTCCGGCCTGGTTAAAGCCTGGGCCAGTGCGGACCAGATTTCGGCTTTTAGCTCTATTGAAGTATCCAGCATAACTATAAACCGGCCCTGGCTGGCCCGGAAAGTGGCATTCCGGCCCGCCGCGAACCCCATGTTATGGTCGGCGAAAAGCACCTGCAGCCCAAGTCCGGCCCCGGTCTGCGCGTCTTTTAAGCCTTCCTTTAGCAGTTGCTGCAAATAGGGCAGGGTATCATCGGTCGAACCGTTATCAATAATTACGATTTCCAACGAGCGCCCGGCGGCATAGCGGCTCAAACTCGCCAGGCAGCAGTGGAGGTCAGCCCGGCTGTTCTGGGCCAATAGATTTATCGAAAACTCGTAGCGGTCAGGCTTCTTTACATTATCCGGCGCATCCTGCCAGCGCGACAACTGTTTGAAATCCAGGTTTAAGGCGCGTGACAGGACCAGCGGGCCAGCCTGGTTGTCGTTGATTACAAAACCGGCTTCCCGGACCATTTGCCGCAATTGGTCGGCCCGGGCGTAGTTAGCTTGCTGCCGGGCCAGGCTGCGCTCACTGACCAGTGAAGCAAGGTCTGGTGGCAGGTATTCCAGGCTGCGGCGGGGTTCTTGCCAGAAATGAGCCTGGTCACTTTCCAGAAAAGCTTCCAGCCCGAAACCCAGGACCTGGTCCCAATCAAGCAAAAGTTCCAGGCGGGCCGCCGGGCTTAATTCCCTGGAAGGGGAGCGCAGCATCTGCCAGACAACGGCCATCGCCTGGGGCAAGTTTAAATCGTTCTCAAGCGCCGCCAGGAACCGGCCAGTCCATTTTTCTTTAAGAGATTGGTCGGCCTGGGAAGGAGTCCTGGCCTCAGCCTGTAAACGGGCGGCCTGGAAGCGCAGGCGGTCCAGGCCGGTCTGGGCTGCCTGCAAAGCGCCAAAAGTAAAGTTTATCCGGCTGCGGTACAGCGCTGTTGTGTAGAAATAGCGCAAGGCCAGCGGGTCAAAGCCGCGCGCGACCACGTCGGCCCGGGTGTAGGCGTTGCCGGTGGACTTTGCCATTTTCTGCCCATCGGCCAGCAAGTGCTGGGCGTGGACCCAATAATTGACGAACTTGCGGCCGGTCCAGCCTTCGCTCTGGGCAATTTCATCTTCGTGATGCGGGAAGATATTATCAACCCCGCCGGTATGAATATCAAAGTGTGAACCGAGATACTGGAACGACATGGCGCTACATTCGATGTGCCAGCCGGGAAAACCGCGGCCCCAGGGGCTATCCCAGGCCATCTCCCGGCCCGGCTCGGCCAGCTTCCACAGGGCGAAATCTTCCGGGTTGCGCTTATTGCTGTCAGTATCCTCGCGCACGCCTTCCAGCAGGTTGGCTAACTGGTTGCCGCTTAACTTGCCGTAGCCGGGAAACCGGCTGATATCAAAATAAACATTGCCATTTATTTCGTAGGCGGTATCTTTCGCGAGCAGGTCCCGGATGATTTCGAGCATCCGGGGGACGTGTTCGGTTGCGCGTGGGAAAACGTGGGCCGGTAGAATATTGAGGGCCGCCTCATCTTCCAGGAACGCCCCGGTATAGAAAGCCGCTATCTCGGCACTGGTTTTGCCCTCTTTACGGGCCTGGGCGATCAGTTTATCTTCGCCCCGGTCGAGCATTTCCATGCGCATGTGGCCCACATCGGTAATGTTTTTGATATGCAGGACTTCGTTTCCCCGGTATTGCAAAGTCCGTCGCAACCAGTCGGCCATAGTAAAGGTGCGGAGGTTGCCAATGTGAATATAGCGGTAAACCGTCGGGCCGCAGCTATAAATTTTATATTTGCCAGGTTCGAGCGGCACAAGTTCTTCAACTTGCCGGGTCAGGGTGTTGTAGAGCCTCATATAAGTTCTCTTGGTTCCTGGTAGCCAGGCCAGCTTAAAAATAAAATGACCTTTAATTTTGAACCTGGCGGCTTCCGGGTGAGCGGTTCTTTAATTTTGAAATGAATAGGCCGGTTGTCATACTTGCTCAATAAAATTTTCAACGGCCAGACTACAATCAATTAGCATATTAAACCTGCGCTTTGACTAAGTCAATCGAAAATTAGTTAAGCTAAGGTTTCCTTTTGCAAACCCGACTTGAACTCAATCTTAATCACAAACCGGGCTAAAGTAGCGCGGGTTATAAAACTTTTCCGCAGTAAGTCCGGCAGCTTTATTAGGAAACCTAATCCTTGAACTATTGACTCACCTGTTTTAATATGCTACATTAAAAATCGAGAGAGGTGAGCATCCTTTCATTATAGTCCCTACATTTTAATAAAGTTGATAATAAAATCTTTCTCAATATCGCCCGTTGGTTTTACCCAACGTAAAAATATGGTAATGCGCGGAAATTCTTATAATTACAATGGTACACCTTAGTAAATAACTTCAGTCACCAGGCACCCTCAAATCTACTCTTACATCTCACAAAGTATGGTGCGGAAAAGCAGTTAAATAATAAGGTTGTTGGTAGTCAGTGTTATCCCCGGTAGCACTGGTGATCACAGAGTATAGCGAGGAGGCTATGGCTATGATCAGCAGGGAAAAAGTGCTGGAAAGCACGCGAATTTTTAATGATGACGGTGAAGAAATATTCATGGCCGGTCAGTGGGCCAGAGCGGGACACTACCGTCAGGTAGATAGTACTAAAATAATTCATCACAAGGCAGATGGTCCGTTACCGGCTTCGTGCGATGGTCACCGGGCGGAATACTGCCGATTTGAACGGCCCTGGATAAATTTGAGTAACCAGCCTCAATTCAAACCCGGTAACTAGTTTCCGAAAAATTAATGTTGCAAACGTAAAAACGGCCCGTGCAAAACAGGGCCGTTTTTACGCTTTTGTTAGACCGGCCCCGTGGGACCGGCCTTTTTTGTTAAGCTAAAGCCTGCTCTAAATCTTCAATCAGGTCTTCTTTAGTCTCAATACCGACTGAAAGACGGACCAGGGCCGGGTGCATTTCGATGGGGCTACCGGCCAGGCTGGCGTGAGTCATCGCGCCGGGATGCTCAATCAGCGACTCGACCCCGCCCAGGCTTTCGGCCAGGGTAAAAATCCTGGTCCGGGAAACCATTTCCAGGGCCGCTTCATACCCGTCACGAGCGATAAAAGAAACCATCCCGCCAAAACCGTCCATCTGCTGCTTTGCCAGGTCGTGCTGAGGGTGACTGGACAGGCCAGGATAAATTACCTGTTCAACTTTTGGATGGTCCGACAGGAATTTGGCGATAGCCATGGCGTTTTCACCGTGCGCCCGCATCCGGATCGGCAGGGTTTTCAGACCGCGCAGTACCAGCCAGCTATCGAACGGGCCCGGCACCGCCCCGGTGGCATTCTGGTGGAAAGCCACCTGGTCGCGCAAATCGCGGTCTTTGGTTACCAGCAAGCCGCCAACCACGTCACTGTGCCCGCCCAGGTACTTGGTAGCGCTGTGGACGACAACATCCGCGCCCAGTTCCAGCGGCCGCTGGAGATAGGGTGACGCGAAAGTATTGTCGACCACCAGTTTCGCCCCATAGTTATGGGCCATTTCGGCGACCTGGCGAATATCAATAATTTTAAGCCAGGGATTAGTCGGAGTTTCCAGCCAGACAAAGCGGGTGGTCGTGCGGAACTTCCCGGCAGACCTTTCCAGGTCGGTCAGGTCAGCCAGGCTGTATTCGATGCCGTAGTTAGCCAGGACCCTGGCAAAAAGCCGGTAGGTCCCGCCGTAGACATCATCGCTCAAAACCACGTGGTCACCGGGCCGGGCCAGGTACATCAGGTTATTGATGGCGGCCATACCGCTGGCGAAACCCAGGCCGTAGGAGTCCGGCCCGCCTTCCAGCGAAGCAATACACTCTTCCAGGGCGGTGCGGGTCGGGTTATGGGTCCGGGAATACTCGTAACCCTTGTGCTGCCCGACTTTCTCCTGGGCATAAGTCGAAGTCTGGTAAATCGGGACTGTAACCGCCCCGGTTGTTGGGTCGGGTGCCTGTCCGGCGTGGATAGCGCGGGTAGCAAAGCCGGTCCGGTTGACATCACCTTTCATTATTTTACTCCCTACCGGCGATTGCGCTGCTGAGAGACGAATTCCAGCAAGTCGGCCCGGCTGATAATGCCGACCGGTTCGCCGTTTTCCTCTACCACCAGGGCCGGGGCATTGGTGTTGAACAAGGGGAAGATATTTTCCACTTCTTCATCAAATTCTACGCTTGGCAGCGGCGGGTCCATCACCTGCTCGACGGTGGCGTTGACGATTTCCGGGTTTTTGAAAATCTTGTCCAACAAAGACCGTTCCTGGATACTGCCGACAATTGAAATTTTATTACCCAGGCCGTTCTCACCGACTACCGGCATCTGCGAAATACCGTGCGCGTGCAATTGGGCAATCGCTTCGCTGATTGGCTGGTCCGCCCGGACGGTAATAAAGGTGGGCAGTTTGTTTGCCGTATCGCCGGAATGCGTGTGAATCAGGTCGTGGACGCGCGGGTGGCTGGGGAAGCGTTCGGTAAAACCCTGGTCCCGCATCCAGGCATCGTTGTAAATCTTGCTCAGGTAGCTGCGGCCGCTATCGGGCAGCAATACAACCATCAGCTTATTGTCTTCCAGTTTCTTGGCGACTTCCAGGGCGCCGTACAGGGCCGTACCGCAGGAGCCGCCCATCAACATACCTTCCTCGCGGACGGCCCGCCGGGCCATCAGGAACGAGTCGCGGTCGCCGACCGTTACCCACTCGTCAATCAGGCTCAGGTCAACCGTGCCTGGGATAAAGTCTTCGCCGATACCCTCAATTTTGTAGGGCCGGACTTTATCGCCGGTATAAAGGGAACCTTCCGGGTCAACCCCGACAATGCGAATCTTCGGGTTCATTTCTTTAAGATACTTGGCAACCCCACTGATGGTGCCGCCGGTGCCAACCCCGGCCACGAAATAATCAATCTTTCCGGCGGTCTGCTCCCAGATTTCCGGTCCGGTGCTTTCATAGTGAGTGCGCGGGTTGGCCGGGTTGAAATACTGGTTCGGCTGGAAGCCGCCAGGGATTTCCTTGGCTAAACGCTCGGCTACACTGTAATAGCTTTCGGGCGACTCGCGAGGTACGGCGGTGGGGGTAATAACAACTTCCGCGCCGTAAGCTTTTAATAATGAGATTTTTTCCTGGCTCATCTTATCAGGCATTACAAAGATGGCTTTGTAGCCTTTGATGGCCGCCGCAATCGCCAGGCCCACCCCGGTGTTACCGCTGGTCGGTTCGACAATCGTGCCGCCCTTGCGCAGCAAACCGCGCCGTTCGGCTTCTTCAACCATTTTGATGCCGATGCGGTCCTTGACGCTGCCGCCCGGGTTGAGCATTTCCAGTTTTGCCAGGACGGTCGGTTTCAGACCGCGAGTCAGGCGGGGCATGCGTACCAGGGGTGTATTACCGATTAACTGCAGGATATTGTCATAAGCCTGGACCTCGCCCGGCTCGAAGTGGGGCCGGGTTACCACCCCACCCATCGTATTAAGCTGAGATTGACTTTCATTAGCACCGGAGGAAGAAGCACCCGGCTGTTGTTCAGTTACACTCATAAAATCCCTTACTTTCCTTATGCCTTTTCTATCCGGCGACCTTTGTGCGCCAGCCCTTTATTGCTTATCGGGTTTATTCTTCACCGGTTTTAAGTGAAGCCTGCTAATTGTACCATTCTTGTCCAGTTCGTAAAATTTTCTGCGACCCACCGGGCAAAACGGTATTATTAAGCTTTGCTGAAAAGGCCCTTTAATATATAATTTTCATAATATATTTTACCCAATTTGGAAGCATAGGAGAGTTCGCGGCGGCTTTCCGGTATGCCGCCGGTCTATAAGTTTAGCAGTCAGTAAGTCAGAAGAAACTTTTAAAATCCGGCGGGCTACCGGCTACTTCTTGCCGCGCAGGCTGGCCTCGCGCTTTTCGCGGTTGTGCTGCCTGACTTCGTGCGGAATGATACGGAAGTTCTCCAGGAAGGCCAGCCGGAATTCCTCGAAACGGTCCGCCAGGATAGCCTGGCGGGCCTGGCGCATCAGGTCCAGCAAGAAAAAGACATTATGAATACTTGCCAGCCGCAATCCCAGGATTTCTTCGGTCCGGAAGAGGTGCCGCAGGTAAGAGCGGCTGTAGGTCCGGCAGGTATAGCACTGGCAGCCTTCCTGGATGGGCCGGTCGTCACGGGCCAGCGTGGCGTTGCGCAGGTTTAAGCGGCCGCCAGGGACCATGCAGGCCCCGTTACGGGCAATCCGGGTCGGCAGCACGCAATCAAACATATCTATACCGTGCTGGACGCCTTCCAGCAGGTCTTCCGGCGAACCGACACCCATGAGGTAGCGCGGCTTCGACACCGGCATCTGCGGGGCCAGGTAACTTAAAACCTCGTAGAAAATATCTTTCGGCTCACCGACACTCAGACCGCCCAGCGAATAGCCGGGGAAGTCCAGCTCGCCCTGGGTTAGAAAGCGCAAACTTTCTTCGCGCAACTCGCGGTAGAAGCCGCCCTGCACGATACCAAAAAGAGCCTGTTTATCCCAGAGGCTGCTCTCGCGGTGGGCCTGGTAGCAGCGAGCGGCCCAGCGGTGGGTCCGTTCCATCGCGGCGCGGGTGTAAGTAAAATCGGCCGGGTAGGGAGCGCATTCATCGAAAGCCATAATAATATCGGCGCCCAGTTGCTGCTCGGTCCGAATGACGCTTTCGGGGGTAAAGCGGTGGGTACTGCCGTCAATATGAGAGCGGAAAGTCACCCCTTCCTCGTCAATTTTGCGCAAAGGCCCCAGGCTAAAGACCTGAAAGCCGCCGCTATCGGTCAGGATGGGCCGGGGCCAGTTCATAAAGCGGTGCAGCCCGCCCATTTCCTCCACCAGGTCGGCCCCTGGCCGCAGGTATAAGTGGTAAGTGTTGGAAAGGATAACCTGGGCGTCCATATCCAGCAGCTCGTCCCGGCTGAGGGTCTTGACCGTCGCCTGTGTACCGACCGGCATGAAAGCCGGGGTTTCGATAACGCCGTGAGGTGTTTGCAACAGGCCCGCCCGGGCCTCGCTCTGGTCCGATTTTTTTACCAGTGTATATTCAAAACTCATTTTATCTAGCTATACCCTTACAGGAATAAAGGAGGCCCAGCGCCTCCTTATTTGGTTAACTTTCGGTTTGTCGAGGACTGCGACAGCCAGGTTCAGGCTTTTACCGCCGCGACGACCACCAGGCTGCTATCCAGCCGGTAAACGCCCTCCTGTAAATAAGGAGCCAAATCGACCGCCACTTCCTGCTTCAAGCCCTCCTGGACTTCCAGCGGCTGTTTAGCCAGGGCTACCGCCGTTATTCCGGCGGCATCCAGGAACTGCTGCCAGTACCCGGCCGGAGTGGTTGCGGTAAATTCCACTGCGACCTCTTCGGCTTTGGCCTGGCTAAACCCGGCCCCGCCGACCAGTTGTTCCAGGCCAGCCGGTTGCCCGAAACGGAACATGGAAGGCCGTTCGACTTTAGGCGGCGGAAAGGTACGGGCCAGGGTCGTCAGGGCCACCTGGATGAAAGGCGATTTTTGGGCCTCGCCCCAGACCGCCGCAACCAGCTTGCCGCCTGGCTTTAGCACCCGGTACATTTCGGCCAGAGCTTTTTCCGGTGAGGGGAAGTGCATCAGGCCCATCGAGCAGAATACTTTATCAAAAGAGTTGTCCGGTAGAGCCAGGTTCTCGGCATCCTGTGGCTCGAAAGTAACCTGTCCCAGTCCTTCGGCGGCCGCTTTCCGGCGAGCCACTTCCAGCGATTGTTCGGCAATATCTACCCCCAGCACCCGGCCGGTCGCGCCTACCGCTCTCCCGGCGATACGGGCTACTATGCCCGGACCGGTCGCCACATCAAGCACGCTTTCGCCCGGCTGCAGTGCGGCCAGGTCAAGCATGCGGGTAATGGCCGGACCAAAGTTCAGGGTCGCTTCCTCGTAGCGGTCCGCTACAAAGTTAAAGCCGGAACGTTCCTGTTCCTTAAAACGGGCCGGGTCGAAAGAAGCTCTGGCCGGGCTATTTTCATTGCTCATGTTAATACCTTTGTTGAACGTAGAACACCTCAGGTAAGAAAAGACAGCTAATTCAAAACTTCTTTAATACAAGTCCGGAAAATAAATTACGGGTAACGTTTAACGTGTCGGGTTAAACGTTACCCACCGGGTTATTCGTAGCGGTCGCGCTTGTAGTCGTCCAGGTAAGGCAGGCAGACCTCACACAGCACAATATCGCCTTTAACCCGCGTGCTGCCGCGGCGCGTATGGGTCACAAACGAGAAATTGTAGCGCTTGAGGTGCAGCGAACAATAAAGTTGTTCACAATGACCGCAGGTAACGTACATTCCGTTAGGGCATTCGGGCTGCGAACATAGTCCAATATTGTTGCGTTCCTGGCCGATTGCCTGGCGTTCGTCTTCCCAGCGGCGGCGTTCGGCGATGGCCCGGTCGCGCTTGTACACCGATAGACAGGCAGGCGATTTGCAACAGGCTTTGTCAAAGTGTCCGTGCTGCATACAAAAATGCTTGCCGCAATAGGCGCATTGCTCGACAACCGGTTCACGGCAAAGAAAGGGCACGGGTGACTTTTCGCAGCGCAATCCCATTGAAAGAAACTCCTTATTCAAAGGTTACACGCGCCAGGCGCTGGCGCAGCAGGTGGTCGGCCAGGACCAGAGCCATCATTGCTTCGGCTACCGGCACCAGGCGGACTATAATGGTCGGGTCGTGACGGCCTTTAACTTCAATTTTGGTCGCCTCGCCGCTGGTGTTGATTGTGTTTTGCTCACGCGCAATGCTAGAGGTAGGCTTAACCGCCAGCCGCACCACAATATCCTCGCCGGTGCTGATGCCGCCCAGGATGCCGCCCGCTTTGTTTTCCACCGTCCCGACTTTACCGCCTTTATTGACAAAGGGGTCGTTGGACTGGGAGCCTTGCATCCGGGCCATTGCAAAGCCCGAACCGAATTCGATACCTTTTGTCGCGCCAATCGAAATCATGGCCTTGGCAATATCCGCATCCAGTTTATCAAAGACCGGCTCGCCCAGTCCAGGCGGAACGCCCACCGCCCGGATTTCGGCAATGCCGCCCAGCGAGTCGTTTTCCTCTTTAGCCTTAAGGACCGCCGCTACCATCAGGGGCGCGACTTCCGGGTCGGGGCAGCGCACGATATTGCGGTTGATTTCGTCAAAGTCAACCCGCTGGGCGATTAACCCGGCCAGTTCGGCGGTATAACCGACAATTTTCACCCCTTCGCGGGCCAGCAGTTTCCGGGCAACCGCCCCGGCTGCCACCCGGCCGACGGTTTCGCGGGCGCTGGAACGGCCGCCGCCCCGGTGGTCGCGCACGCCGTATTTCGCCAGGTAACTGTAGTCGGCGTGGCCGGGCCGGAACTTGTCCTTGATATCTTCATACTTAGAACTATCCTGGTCCTGGTTCCAGACCAGCATCGAAATGGGCGTGCCCATCGTCAGCCCGTTGAACACCCCGGAGAGAATCTGTACCCGGTCGCTTTCGTTGCGCGGCGAAGTTACTTCGCTCTGCCCGACCCGCCGCTTGTCCAGGTCGGCTTGAATATCGGCCTCCGAAAGTTCCAACCCGGCCGGACAACCGTCCAGGACTACACCTACCGCCGGACCATGTGACTCGCCCCAGCTCGTTATCGAAAAGACTTTACCAAAGCTACTTGCCATTTAGCCACTCCTATTTTCTTCCCTGGATAATAAAAATTACTTCGCTAATGAGTTAACAGGTAACTTGAACCGGCTGGGACGTTTTTTATTCCAATCGCTGGCAAGATACTCATTGTAGACCTGGCGATAAACCGCGATAGTGTCCAGGGCCACGCGCCGCCAGTTAAACACATCTTTAACCGTCTGGTAAGCGTTCTCGGCGCGGGATTTTGCCCAACCTTCGTTTTGCAAGGTATGCAGAATTCCCCAGGTCAATGACTGCGGGTTATTGGGATAAACCATTATCCCGGTCTGGTGATTGGTTACTACTTCGGTCAGGCCGCCGGTATCGGCCACCACGACCGGAACTTTAGCCGCCATCCCTTCCAGGGCGACAATGCCAAAGGGTTCATAAAGTGACGGGAATACGGCTACATCCGCCACTTTATATAATTTATCACGCTCTTCATCAGTAATAAAGCCGGTGAAGTAAAATCGTTCCGCTAAACCTTTATCTTTGGCGAGTTGGCGGAACTCTTGCAACTGCGGCCCCATCCCGGCGACTACAAACTTACAGGCGGGCCAGCTTTCGATAACCGAGGGAGCGCTTTCAACCAGCACCCGGACCCCTTTTTCTTCAACTACCCGGCCCACGTAAAAAATAATTTTCTCGCCGGGGGCGGCGTACCGGGACCGGAACTCGGCCAGTTGCAGGTTGTCCAGGGCTTCAAAACGGCTGGTATTGACCCCATTTGGAATTATGTCAATCTTGTCCAGGGGAGTTTCAAAATACTCCCGGACCTCGCTGGACATATACTGGCTGCAGCAGATTACCCGCCACGCTTCATAGGTCAGCCACCATTCTACATTATTGATGGCGCGGGGCAGTTCACCGGGCAAATGCCCGCGCCCGCGCCCGCGTTCGGTAGCGTGAATGGTCGCGACCATCGGCAGCCGGAACTGCTGCTTGATCTGAACCCCGGCGAAAGCAACCAGCCAGTCGTGGACGTGAATAAGGTGAAAAGGCCCGTTTTGCTCCATAACTTCGATGGCCTTTTCTTGCAGTTTCAAATTGGTCCGCCATGCCAGAGAAAAGAAATCGTTCGAATCAACTTCGGCCGGGTCTACCCGGTAAACTTTGATACTGCCTTCTCCTTCAACCGGTTCCTCACTGTAGGGCTCACCGCCCTTGATGCGGGGTGTTACCAGGAAAATTTCGACCCCTTCTGCTGCCAGAGCGGGGACTAACTCGGTGACATGTTTACCCAATCCGCCAATCTTATGCGGAGGATATTCCCATGCCAGCATTAAAACACGCATTACTTTTGCAACTCCTGTTTCGTGACAAAGCTATGACTTTTAGCTTACAGGAAACTTAAATCAAAAACCTTTTTAAAGTTCCCTGCTCGATAGCCCCAGGATAACGCTTTCGAGCGTGAACATTCCAATTAAACTAAAGACCTGATTCGCACAGCCTGACCGGGCGAAAATCTTGTAGCAGTAAGATTATTTAACCCGCACTTGGGGAATGTAACCACTTGCCTACCAGGCTGTATTCGAGGGATTTAACTCGGTGAAATCCAAAGCCTTCGTAAAGAGCCTGGGACCTGGTGTTATTTAGTTGTGTACTAAGGGTAACTCGCTGCGCCCCCCGGCGCTCCATCAAACCGATAGCATAACCAAGTTGGTAGGCACCCACCCGCTGGCCCTGCAGGCCCGGCACTACCGCCAACCGGTCCAGGTGGGCCCACCGGTCATAAAGCGTAAAGCCAAAATAGCCAACCGGCTGCCGGGTGCCATCTGGCATCTTCCGGTAAGCCAGGTAGATAGTTACGCCCTCCTGGGCCTGGTAGAAGTTCAGTTCGGCCTGGCTGTTCCACCAGAGCCAGGGAAAAGCCGCATTGTCGACTGCCAGCAGGTCATTGACCTGGGCCGGGGTATGCCGGTAGGTTTCCATTGAAACCGGCGGGAATTCCGCCAGTGGCAGGATACGCATATCCGACTTCTCGTAATATACGATCCGTTCCAGTTGTTCGAACCCGGCGTCAGTATAAAACTCCTGGTGGTCATTTTGTTCATCGTGACCCAGGATAACCAGCTTGTAGTTGCGCCGGGCAAACTCGGCCACCAGTTGGTCCACCAGTAGCAGCCGCTGGTAGCGCGTCCGTGTTTCGGTTATCTGGCCGATTTCCCGGCGGCGGCGCCAGTTATCGCCGATAATATAATCTGAGTGCCCACTTACGCGCAGCGAAAGACCGCTGAACTCCTCGATATGTTCCCGCAAAGCCGGAGTATTAAAGTGGCTGGTCCAGTTTAAGTTGAGTTCACCGACCTGGGAAGGCAGGAGCGGCTCAACCCGCGCCGGTTTATTTCTACCGGCTTCGGTAAAGAAGCGCTGGCGTAATTGGTCAAACATAAATTATCTCAGAATATAAACATCCTTCAGGGACCACACACCGGCCGGAGTAATCTCTAGACCCCTGACATAGGGTTTAACCAGAGTATAACTGACCTCATGGTAAATCGGCAGCAGCGGCGCATCCCCCAGGGCCAGACGTTCGGCCTGGGCGTAATATTCCAGCCGCCGGTTCATATCGGTCTGCTGGTCGCCCTGCTTCATCAAATCCTCGAACTGGTTGCTGTTGTAGCCACTTTCGTTATAAGGGCTGCTATTTCCCAGCAACGACCGCAAGAAGTTTTCCGGGTCAGGATAATCGGCCGTCCAGCCATATAGGTACATCTGGAATTGTTTCTGGCTCAAGCCGCTCTGGAACTCTCTTAAATCGTAGTTCCTGACTTCCAGATTAATTCCAAAAGCCTCTTTATAGGTCGCTTGCAAGACTCCTGCCAGCGGGTCGCCGGTGCTGTAGAGCGTAATATGCGGCAAGTTGGCCGGGCTGCGGTAGCTGGATTGAGCAATCAAATCCCGCGCCTTACCAATATCATAGGAAAGCGGGCCAGGATTGCCGGTGTAGCCGGGCAAGCCGGGCGGCAGGATACCGCTGGCCGGTTTTACCTTGTTCTCAAACATGGCCCTGGCAATCCGGGGGCGGTCCACCACCAGACTAAAAGCCTGCCGGACCTTGATATCGTCAAAAGGCCGGGCATGCGTATTAAAGGCCAGGTAGAACAGGTTGAGTTGCGGCTTCACCACCAGTTCCTTATTAAGCGTTCCGCCGGGGTCGAGGGCTCTTTCAACTTCAGCCGAAGCACCAACTCCGGCTAAATCCAGTTTACCCTGGTCGTAAAGGACCGTACTGTTGGCGGCGTTCGCGCCCAGGGCCAGGTTGACCTGGGAAAGGCGGGGCGCTCCTAAATAGAAATTATCGTTGCGGCCCAGTTTGAGAAACTGGTCGCGCTTGTACTCTAATAGCTTGAATGGCCCGCTGCCGTCAACCTGCTCGAAACCTTTGGAAACCGCGTCTTTGTTAACCACAAAAAACACGTTGTAAGTCAGTTTCGCCAGGAACTGGGGCCGGGCGGCGGTCAATTTTATCTCAAGGGTATATTTATCTTTAACCTGGACACCGGAAATATCGTTAGCCTTGCCATCCAGCTTTTCCCGTACTCCTACAATATCGGTCATGTAGTTGGCGGCGGGCAAGGCGGAAGCACCGTCCGGCGCGATAAGCTTCGGGTCGCTGGCTCTTTCGAAAGAATACTTGAAATCTTCAGCCGTAATCTCTTTGCCACTCTGGAATTTGGCGCCCTCGCGCAGCTTGAAAGTGTAAAGAGTGCTGCCCGCGCTCAGGTCCGGCATTTTAGCGGCCAGGTCCGGCACCACATTCAAATTCTTATCCAGCGTAACCAGGCCGGAATAAAGCTGGCGCATGACAAAGCTGGTCCCCGTATCGCTGGACAGGGCCGGGTCAAAGGTATTGACATCCGGTCCGGCCATATTCAGGATTTGCTGGTCGGGGTTAAGCGCCCCGGTCGGTGTCGGCGAGGCTGGCACACCGGCCGTAGAAACCGCGAAGGGCGTTCCGGCGGGATCAGCCGGGGTAGATGTAGCCGCCGGAGCTGTTTGAGCGGCGGAAGTGGTACTACCCGGCGACACGGCAGCAGTTGGGGCGGCAGCGGTTGTACCGCTGGAAGCCGTCGATGATGTGGTTGCAGTGGTAGTTTGAGCTGCGGTTGTCTGGGCGGTGCTGGCGGTGGTATCAGATACGGCAGTCGTAGGAGTGGCCGTAGGGTCTTCGCCTCCGCAAGCCGTTAGCAATAACGGAAGGAGTAAGGCCAGCAGCGCGAGAATGAGGCAGTTTTTTTTATTAAAGGTAAAAACTAAAGAATACAGTTTCAATTTCTTTGTTTGAATACTTCTAGTTGTTAAACACCCACCTTATAATTATAAGGCATGGTGAAAATAGCCTGTCTCAACCGGACAGTTTTTGGATTCTAGCACCATTCCCCCGAAGGGTCAAACGAAGCCAGACTGGAAACAGCCAGAGGGGAAACGCTTTACCTTTTAAGTTCCGTTTGCACATGAAGCAGGGCTGTGGTATAAAATTCGATAAAGAAGGACTTTTTGCCTTCTTTAATTATGCCCGCGCAACTGTTATAAGGACAATCTAGAGTCTTCATTGCATCATACGCGTGAAAAGACCGGAACGATGAAGTTCTAATTTCACACCTGCCCTCCTGGCAGGTATTGCTGAGTCAAAAAGAATAGGAGCTGGTGAAAATTGAAAGTTCTCGGTCGCGTTGCTGTTTTTCCGGTCATGCCGGAACGAATTAACCGCCTGTACGAATTAGCCTTTAATCTCTGGTGGAGCTGGAACCGCCCAGCCCAGGAGCTTTATGCCGTTATTGACCGTCCTCTCTGGGACGAAGTTAATCACAACCCGGTGCGCTTTCTCAGTCAGGTAACCCCTGAAAAATTGAACGATATTGCCCAGAACCAGCCGTACCTTGAAAATTATGACCGGGTACTGGCCGACTTCGATGCTTATATGAACCCTTCGACCCCAAACTGGTTCCGGACAGCTTATCCGCAACTGAACGACGCGACTATAGCTTATTTCTCGGCCGAATTTGGGCTGCACGAAGCCTTACCGATCTACAGTGGTGGTCTGGGTATTCTCAGCGGCGACCACTGTAAAGCCGCCAGCGATTTAGGGTTACCCTTTATCGGCATCGGCTTTTTGTACCCCCAGGGTTATTTTATCCAGCGGATTAACCGTGAAGGAGCCCAGGAAGCCATTTACGAAAAACTGCATTTCTCGGAAGTGCCCGCTACGCCCGCCACCAATAAAAAAGGTGAGGAAGTAGTTATCTCGGTGGACTTACCCGGACGCCGGGTGTACGCCAAGGTCTGGCGCATCCAGGTTGGCCGCATCCCGCTCTTTTTAATGGATACCGACGTTGACCCTAACCTGCCTTCCGACCGCGACCTGTCGGCCCGGTTGTACGGCGGCGACCACGAAATCCGAATTGCCCAGGAAATCGTGCTGGGTATTGGCGGCGTCCGGGCCGTCCGGGAACTGGGCTATAACCCGACCGCCTGGCATATGAACGAAGGCCACAGCGCTTTCCTCGGCCTGGAACGCATCCGGGAACTGGTCCAGGGCTACGGCTTAAGCTTTAATGAAGCGCGCGAAGTAGTCGCGGCGGCCGGTATCTTCACGACCCATACCCCGGTCCCGGCCGGTAATGACGCCTTTGGCTTCGACCTGATCGACAAATACTTCAACCAGTACTGGTACCAGTTAGGCCAGAGCCGGGACGAATTCATTGAATTTGCCCGCCAGGACAGCCAGTACAGTATGACGGTCCTGGCCCTCAAGACTTCCGGCGGCCATAACGGCGTCAGCAAGCTCCACGGCGCGGTTTCCCGCAAGATGTGGGAATTCCTGTGGCCGGGCGTCGACTCGGAAGAAGTTCCGATTACGCACATCACCAACGGGGTGCATACCCAGACCTGGCTGGCTCCCGAACTTTGGAACCTTTACACCCGTTATCTGGGTGAAGGCTGGCTGGAAAAGCTGGACGACCCTGAAATCTGGGAAGCGATTGACCGGATTCCGGACAAAGAGTTGTGGGATATTCACAGCAGTTTAAAAGTTAAGTTGCTCGATTTCGTCCACGAACGTGTAAAACAGCACCGGGTTGAAATCGGTGAAGGCACCCTGGAAGTCGCCCGGGCCGACAATCTGTTTGATCCGAAGGCGCTGACCTTCGGTTTCGCCCGCCGTTTCGCAACCTACAAACGGGCGACCCTGGTCTTCCGGCACGTAGCCCGGATTCAGAAATTGCTCAACGACCCCCAGCGGCCGGTCCAGATTATCTTCGCAGGTAAGGCCCACCCGGCCGATGAGCCCGGTAAGACCTTTATCCAGCAAGTCTTTAAGATGAGCAAAGAAGAAGGCTTTGAGGGTAAAATCCTTTTTCTGGAAAACTACGACATAAATATGGCCCGTTATCTGGTTTCAGGCGTGGATGTCTGGTTAAATAACCCGATTCGCCCGCTGGAAGCCAGTGGCACCAGCGGCCAGAAAGCCTCATTGAACGGCGTACCGAACGCTTCAATTTTGGACGGTTGGTGGCCGGAAGCTTACAACGGCAAGAACGGCTGGGCTATCGGAGAAGAACGCACCTACCAGGACCAGAATACGGCCGATGAAGCGGACAGCCTGGACCTTTATGAAAAGCTGGAACAGGATATTATTCCGCTCTTCTACGAAACCGGCCCGGATGGCGTACCCGCCGGGTGGGTATCCGTGATGAAGGAAGCGATTAAAACCGTTGCACCGGTCTTCAGCACCCGCCGTATGGTCAAGGACTACACCAACCTGTTGTATGTCCCGGCAATGCAGCACGCCGCGAAAGTGATTGAAGGCGGTTTCGGCAAGGCAAAAGAACTGGCCGTCTGGAAGCGCTACGTCCAGGATGCCTGGCGCGATGTAACGGTGGAAGCCCGCGCACCCCGCGATGGCAAACTACCGATTGGGGCCAGTGTAACCGTGGATGCCTGGGTCCGGTTGGGCCGCCTTTCGCAGCAGGAAGTAACCGTTGAACTGGTTACCGCCCGCGACGACAACGGCAAAATGAATGACCAGGTTGTAGCGACCATGCAGCCGGTGGAAGGCGCAACCCCGGATAACAGCGGCAAGCTGCATTACCAGGGAACCTATGTCGCTCATTCAGGCGGCAGCCGGGTCTTTGGGGTGCGGGTGCTACCCAACCATCCTTACCTGCTAAGCAAGTATGAGCTGGGCCTGGTACGCTGGGCTTAATAGCACCGGCAAAATTTAACGGCCTGGTGATTCCTTAAGAGAAAAATTTACCCGGTGTCCTAAAAAGGCACCGGGTATTTTATTACCATGGCCGGAAGCCCTGGCCAGGACTTTAGACCGCAATAACAACACCCGCTCGAAAGGGCAGCCCGGAGACTTGCCCGCCAGTAGTTTTAAAATTGCTGGTAATGCAGAGCCAGTAAGAATACTTGCTAAAAAACGGCCGCAAAAAAGCCCGGTTACTCCTTAACCAGAAGTAACCGGGCTTTTAATTTTCTAAATCAGCGAGTTATGAGACAACCGATAAGTCAGCTACTTCCAACTGCTGCTCCAATTGCTGTTCGGAAAGCTCCTGCCAGCTACCGATTTTGCGGTATTTCTGGTAGCGGGCTTCCAGCATGGCCTTGATACCGGCTTCTCCCTGGTGGGTATAGCGTTCTTCCAGGTCAGTCAGATGGCGCAGTAAATGGGCTTTAGCCGTCGCCATAAGCGCATTCGGGTCGGTATGCGCACCACCGGCCGGTTCCGGCACAATCTCATCAATGATGCCGAAGCCTAACAGATCCGGCGCGGTAATTTTCATGGCTTCAGCCGCCGCCGGGGCCTGGGAAACATCGCGCCATAAGATGGTCGCGCTGCCTTCAGGGCTGGCTACCGAGTAAACCGCGTTCTCCAGCATCAGCAGGCGGTCGGCGACACTGATAGCCAGTGCGCCACCACTACCGCCTTCACCTGTAACCAGGGAAATAATCGGCACGGGCAAGCGGCTCATCAGCAAGAGGTTTTCGGCGATTGCCATAGCGATACCGCGTTCTTCGCTTTCTTTACCGGGAAAAGCGCCCCCGGTATCAACGAAAGTTAGAATCGGCAGCTTGAATTTGGCCGCGTGGTGCATCAACCGGAAGGCTTTGCGGTAACCCTCGGCACGGGCGCTGCCAAAGTTACGATAAATGTTCTCTTTGGTGTCGCGGCCCTTTTGATTGCCCAGGACCAATACGGCCCGGTTCTCGAACTGAGCAATGCCGCCAATCAAGGCCGCATCATCCCCGAAATGCCGGTCGCCGCGCAGTTCCATAAAATCTTTGGTCAGACCGTTAATAAAATCCAGGGCATGGGGCCGGGCGACATGGCGAGCCAGCAAGACCCGCTCCCAGGCCGGAGATTGGGGCGTTTTCTTGTCGCGGTCTTTAGAGTCCTTATGGGACGGTTTGCGGTCTTTATCGGGCATAGCTCACCTCACGCTGATTGGCTGAGGCAGCAACGGCAGCGTTCTGCCTCACCGCCAGGCCGTAAAACCGCAGCAACCTGGCAAGCACCGGGCGCAGTTCTTTGCGGGCCACTACCTGGTCCACCATACCATGTTCCAGGAAAAATTCAGCCGTCTGGAAATCGGGCGGCAGTTTTTGTTTGGTAACTTGTTCAATAACGCGAGGTCCGGCAAACCCGATTAAGGCGCCCGGCTCGGCAATAATAATATCGGCGACCGAGGCATAGCTGGCGATAACACCACCCGTACAGGGGTCTACTAGGAGCGAAAAGAAGGGTAACCCGGCTTCGCCCAACCGGGCAAAAGCAGCGGTAGTTTTCGCCATCTGCATCAAAGAAAACATGCCTTCGTGCATGCGGGCGCCGCCGCTGGCTGAAACCGCCAGCAAAGGCACGCGCCGTTCTAATGCTTCTTCAACCAGGCGGACCAGCTTCTCACCAAAAACGCTGCCCATCGAGCCGCCCAGGTAATTGAAGTCACACACCGCGAGAGCCAGCGGCATAGATTCCAGGGTACCAAAACCGGTGATAATCGATTCCTTAAGACCGGTTTTGGTGCGGGTCTGGTCGGATTTCACCCGGTAGGTTTCGGTCGAGTTGGTGAACTTTAAGGGGTCACCTGTGACCAGGTCCGGATTAATTTCTTCAAAACTGCCCTCATCCAGTAATACGCTTACCCTTTCGTAAGCTCCTAACCGGAAATGATGGCCGCATTTAGGGCAGACCTTCTTGTTATTCTCAAACTCTTTGTTGTAAATAAGCTCTTTACAATGAGCGCATTTAATCCAGAGGTCATCCGGGATATCCTCTTTGTCCGCTTTGGCGTGCTTGGGCTTTTGATCACCCTGCGGCTTTATACTCCAGGAGAACTTTGGAGCATGCCCTTCATGTTTTTTAGCTTTTTCTTGGGTAATTTCAGGCTGTTTTTCCGACTGATCGGAGTTTTTTTGGGCTGCAACTGTTCCATCTGGGGAACCTTCCGAGTGCTCTTTTTCTGATTCCAGATTTACTTTGGGAATCCTTTTGAAAAGCTTTTCCAAATTCCTAACCTCATACCAACTAATGAGCCACGTTTGGCAAGCACAACAAAATTACTCTCACGACTTCAATGTTGTGCACCACCGGCCCACGCTGCCGGTGACAATTGCAATTACAGGCGATTATAGCATATCTGTAAGATTAAGACAGCCTAAAACCGTCCAAATTTTAATAAATTTCGCTATTATACCTTGAAAAATCTCCTCTAACCCCAAAACTGACCAAAAAATAGCCGGTTTCAGCAAAATAGGCCGCTTTGGCGTTTAGTTAAATTGCCCAAACAAAAACTAAATCCCGGCCAATTGCACAATCGCTAAAAGTACTATAACTGTATTAACTTCCAGCTCATTGACTTTTCTCCGAAGAGCTTTATAATTTTGAGTATTAAAGGTTTTTTAGATCGTATGCAAGCTATTTTCGCCTTTATGTTATTTTAACGGTTAAGGGACATTACAGGTTTTGTTTAACGCATCCCGAAGGAAGGTTTTATAAGATAATGAGCCAAAACCAGATTGCTTCCAGGCCAAAAAAGGAAAAAGCCGGTGGTACTAAAGCCGCAGCCACCCAGGAAGTGACAATTGAGCCAAGTGCTTATGCGTCCGGTTCATTTCAAAACCTCACCAATGCTACTTCAAACACAGTAACGTCTTCTAATATCCTGTCCCTGCAACATTCGGTGGGTAATAAAGCGGTGCAGCGGATGATCGAGCGCCAGCGCTCCGAAACCTTGTCGTCAAGTTCTGCCACCGGCCTGATTCAAAGGGTCGATCCCCCTATATCCGCCCGGCCCGGCGTAGCCGCCCAATACAGAGCTCGCACAGGCGCAAGTGCCCCGGCAGCAGCCCCGGCGGCTCCCGCTGCCAATCCGGCCCAGGTCTTATATGATAAATTGATGGGAGCTGCCGCTAAAACGGTCCTGGTAGAGTCTTTACTGGATGGGGCCGTCCAGGGAGTTGTCGTACCCGAACTATCCAAAGGCATCCTGGTAAAGACCCGGGCAGACCTGACCGACAGCATTAAATCCGATGCCGCTCTCTACGCCAAATTAGGCGTGGACGACGCCACCAGGGAAAAAAAGCTGGAGGGCATCTTGCAACAGGCGGTCGCGGCTGTTTTTGGCAAGGATGCCCTGCTAAAAGGGGAAATAGCTAAAATCAAAGGCGCTATTAAAACCCAAACTATGGGGATTTCCCCTTCGTCCGAGTTGTCGAAGCAGGAGAAATTAGTTACCAAGCTCAACGGCCAGAAAAACTGGGCAGAACTGAATACTCAACTCGTTGAACTCGAAAAACAAAGAGCCGCCTTTTACAGCGCCCAGGTAACCGCTACCGCCCGGACATATATGGAAGGGCCCGGCCAGGGGGACCTGGACCGGATTCAAGAAACGCTTAGCGATAACAGGCAAATAAAAGCCAACCTGCGGGCCCAGTTTAACACCGAGGTGGATGCGCAGTTGGCCGAACAGGCCGCGCCGCCCAGCGCTGGAAAAGCCTTTTCAACTCAGCAGGCCGGCCCCAAGTACCGTAAAAAAGACCTGCTTGCCGATGACGCCCAGGCTTACTCCGAATATACCGCCGCAGGCGCAGGCGCTGCATCCGCCCTGGGCGGGGTCGCCACCAAGGCAGCGCAACTGGGTGAGGGCGGCTTTACCAACTTTAGCCAGTTCGGACAAACCGCCGAAGCGATTAGCGGCTTCGGGGCCGCCGGTGGGGTCATCGGGGTTGCCGGTGGCGCATTGGAAACCGTCCGGGGCATCGAAGACATGACTAATAGCAGCGCGACCACGGGAGACCGTGTAATAGGCGGCGGCGGCCGGACAGTCAGTGGTGTCGCCAGCATGGTCAACCAGGGTGGGTCAGCGGCTTACAATATTTCCAGCCTGAGCAGCGGGGCTTCCTCGGCCGCCGCGATGACCGCCACGACTGTGGCCGGTGGCGGGGCTATCGCAATGGGCGCCGTTGATATGGTCCGGGGCGGTTACGGTGCTTACAAGGCCGACCAGAGAGAAGAACGGCTAAAGAAACTGGCAAACGCGCCCGCCAGTGATAGCGTCAAGAGCGCGGCGACCCAGGCGGCCAGTACCCAGAATATGCGCCTGAAAGTAGCCGGGGCAACCGTTTTGAAAGGCGCCTTACTGGTAGCCGGTGGGGTGACGTTACTGGTACTGGCATCCAACCCGGTAGGCTGGCTGCTTTTAGGTGGAGCCGCTTTAGTCGGGGGTCTTGCCGCCCTGTGGCGTTTCTGGAAGAAAACCAAGCGCAAAAAAGAAGTCGCCATCCGCGAACTGGGGGTCGAGGAAGAATTTAAGCAGTACGAGGCCAAGAAGAAAGAAGCCAACAAAGGCTGGGGCTTTGGTTACAGTGCCCGCAAGGCTGCCGTGGCCGAAATTAAAAAGGATAATCCCCTGCATAAGAAGATGGTCTCTATGGGCTACGGCAAAAACGCCTATGACAAGTTCTATGCCGATTACATCCACGACACCTCCCAGGTGCTCTATGCAAACGGCGTATTAGCGGCCGGGTCGGAAGTACCGGAACATCAGCAAATGCGCCAGATTGTAGAAAACATGGGCTTTGAAGTGAATGCGAAAGCAAAAACGCCTACGGCCGAACAAATAGCCAAAGCCCTGAGCACTTAACAGGGGTCTATAAATAATGTCTGTCACCAGCTTACCGCATAAAAGGGCCCTGGGCCATTTCCGCAATATGCTCAGCGCCGAACGATATAGTGTTACTGTCGTACCGGGCGGGACCGCCGCCCCTTACGATGCCCTGGTAGTCCAGATGGAAAATCCGGGCGAGCCGGATAGCACCTGGCAAATCGAGCTATCCTTTTTGCCTTTTATGGACGAACAACTGGAAGAAGTTTCCATTCTGCAATTTTTCGCTCCCCTGACGGTTGGCACAGCGGACGAGGTGGAAAACGAGCTGAACTGGCTGATAAATTGCATTAACACCAAATTACCGCTGGTAGGCTTCGGTTTCGTGGAACAGGGTAAAGTGATCTACTTCAAGCACAACGCCATGGTCACGAACGGGCAGCCCACCAGCACTTACCAGCAGGTCCGGGAGATTGTGACAATGATTGGCTTCCTGGTCAATAATTTCAGGTCGGCCCTCCAGTCGGTGGCTAACGGCGAAAAGAAGGGCCGGGAAGCCCTGATAGGCAACCCCTTCGAACAGTTATACCTCTAAACAAACCCAAAGTAATTTTATAACCCTGTGGTCCTCCGGTGGACGGTAGTATTGCCAGGCAAACCCGGGACAGGCCGGAGTTACCGGTAATAATTGGGAAATAAAAAGCCGCTGTTTGCCTTTTGAGCAACAGCGGCTTTTTGACTGACTCTTAGTTCTTTAGCAAACTTAACTGCAAAGTTGCCCCGTCCAGTTCAACATCCTGGGTGAAAGCGGCCGGGTTAGCCTGGCTGCCTTCGCTTACGGCGGTCGAAAGAGTCTCGGTTTGCAGGTAACGGACCGACTCAGGTTCGCTGAGGGCTTCGGCCAGGTCGGACGCCAGGTTATTGGCATCTTTAGTTACCCTGTAAAAAACCGTGATCTTATCCGAGATCTGGTAGTCGGCTTCTTTGCGGGCGGCCTGGATAAAGCGCACCACGTCCCGCAACAGGCCCTCGCGTTTGAGTTGAGGCGTTATGGTCTTGTTGAGGGCTACGGCGTACCCGCCATCCTCGACCACCGCATAGCCCTCGCGCTGCTTGGCTTCGACCAGCACTTCTTCCGGGGCCAACGAGAGAGTTTCGCCACTTTCCAGAGTGACTTCCACCGGCTGCCCGTTGCGCAGGTTAGCCGCAATCAAGCTGCCGTCCAGGTTGCCCAGGGCTTTCTGGACCGCCCCAAGTTGCTTGCCGAGTTTCGGCCCGAGCAGTTTGAAGTTGGCTTTCACGTTATAGCTCATGATGTCGGCCCCATCTTCGACCACCACCAGGTCTTTAACGTTCAGTTCTTCCATTACCTGCTGCTTGAAGCGGGTTAACCCGGCCCCTTCGGAAGCTTCACGCGGCTTGACCAGCACTTCCAGCAAAGGCTGGCGTACTTTCAGCTTGGCCGCGCTCCGGGCCGCCCGGCCCAGGCTGACCACCCGGATGACGGTCGCGGTATCCTTGATAAGAGCTTCGTCGATCAGGCTGGTATCGGCCACCGGCCAATCACACAGGTGGACGCTTTCCGGCGCATCCGACTCTACAACCTGGACCAGGCTGCGGTACATCTCGTCCGAAACGAACGGGATAAAAGGAGCGCTCAACCTGGCAACGGTCACCAGGGCTTCGTAAAGCGTCTGGTAAGCCGCCAATTTATCGGTATCGCTTTCGCTCTTCCAGAAGCGGCGGCGGTTGCGCCGGACGTACCAGTTGGAAAGGTCGTCCACGAATGCTTCGATAGCCCGCGCCGGGCCGGTTACTTCATAACGGTCCAGCATATCGGTGACATCGCGGATCAGCGCGTTCAACCGGGAAACCAACCAGCGGTCAATTACCGGCCGCTGGTCCACCGGCACTTTGGTCGTCAGGTCCGGCTGGTCCAGGTTTGCATAAGTCACAAAGAAGCTGTAGGTATTCCAGAGCGTCAGCAAGAAGCGGCGGACACTTTCGCTGACAAGGTCCTGCGAGAAGCGGCGCGGTTCTCCCGGCGGGTTGGCCGTATAGAGATACCAGCGCAAAGCGTCAGCGCCCTGGTTATTCAACACGTCCCAGGGATTGACAATATTTCCCCGGGATTTACTCATCTTAAGACCTTCACCGTCCAGGATGTGGCCCAGGCAGATGACGTTCTTGAAAGTAGGCTGCTGTTTTACCAGCGTACCCAGGGCATGCAGGGTGTAGAACCAGCCGCGGGTCTGGTCGACCGCTTCACAAATGTAATCGGCCGGGAAATGGACCGGCTCAAAATCTTCTTTGTGTTCGAAAGGATAATGGACCTGGGCAAAGGGCATCGCGCCGCTGTCGAACCAGCAGTCCAGCACCAGCGGCAGCCGCCGCATCGTCCCACCTTCGGCGAATGGCGAAGGATAGGTCAATTCGTCCACGTAAGGCCGGTGCAGGTCCAGTTCCTGAAGCGAGCGGCCAACTTTTTGCTCCAGTTCGGCCACGCTTCCGATACATTCGTACTTGAATGTTTTATCGCACTGCCAGATAGGCAGGGGCGAACCCCAGTAGCGTTCCCGGCTGATGGCCCAGTCCACATTATTGTCCAACCAGTTACCAAACCGGCCCTGCTTGATGTGGCCCGGGTACCAGTTGATCTTATTATTGTTGGCGATAAGTTCGCTCTTGACGCTGGTGGTGCGGATATACCAGCTGTCCTTGGCGAAGAAGAGCAGCGGCGTATCACAGCGCCAGCAGAACGGGTAGGTGTGCGACACCCGGCCCATACGCCACATAAAGCCGCGCTCTTTCAAATCTCTAGAGATATGCGGGTCGGCTTTTTTGAAGAACTCCCGGTTGAACTGGGGGAACGCCTCTAAAACCTTACCTGACAAATCAACCGAGAAAAGGGTCGGCAAACCGGCCCGGCGGCCGACATCCAGGTCACCATAGGCCGGGGCGATATGGACGATACCGGTGCCTTCGCCCAGTTCGACTATTTCATCGGTGATAGTGCGGTAAGCCGCGGAAACGTCCACCGGCTGGCTGTACAGGTCCACTCCCTTAAAAAGCGGCTGGTACTCAAAGCCCACCAGGTCAGACCCCTGGGCTTCGCCCAGTGTTTCAAAACCGTCCTCACCAAAGAGTTTGGGAGCCAGGTCTTTCGCCAGGATGTAGGTTTCCTGTTCCTCGTTAGGCCGGGCAAGGATGTAGGGCGCATCGGCTTTAAGGGCCGCCGCCGTATTGGCGGGCAGGGTCCAGGGAGTAGTCGTCCAGACCAAAAACGACACCGGCAATCCCTGCGCGGCAGCCGGGCCAAACGGCAGCCGGACGGCTTCGCTTTCCGGCAGGCGCAGCCGGATGTAGACCGACGGGTCATCAACATTGTCTTTGTAGCCCTGGGAAACTTCCGCATCCGAAAGGCTGGTGTTACAGCGCGGGCAGTGCATCGTCACTTTGTAATCTTTAAACAGGCGGTTCTGGTCCCAGAGGGTCTTTAATATCCACCAGCCGCTTTCGATATATTTGTTATCGTAAGTGACATAAGCATTTTCCAGGTCGGCCCAGTAACCGATGCGTTCGGTCATGCGCTCCCATTCCTGGACGTATTCCCAGACCGACTGCTTGCAGAGCTTGTTGAACTCGGCTACGCCGAATTTTTCGATGTCTTCTTTGCCCTTGAAGCCCAGTTTCTTTTCGACTTCGACCTCTACCGGCAGCCCGTGGGTATCCCAACCGGCCTTGCGAGGGACATAATAGCCCCGCATGGTCTTATAACGCGGGAAAAGGTCTTTAAAGACACGGGCCAGCACGTGGTGAATACCCGGCTTGCCGTTTGCCGTAGGCGGCCCTTCGTAAAAGACATAGCGTTCGTTATCTTTGCGTGCTTCCAGGCTTTTTTCAAAGATTTTTTCTTTTTTCCAGAAGTCCAGCACATTTTCTTCGAGCCGGGGGAAGTTTACTTTATTATCTACTTCCTTAAATTTTCCTTGCGCCACTTTATTGCCTCACTTACTTACCGCTGATTATTTATAATTACCGGTTTAAGCTTAAAAACTTCAGGTTTGCATTCGAATAGGCTGGAAAACGTCTATAAAAACAAAAATCCCGCCGCCTATTCCAACAAATAATAGGGACGAGACAAAAGCCCGCGATACCACCCTGCTTGGCCGTTACCCGCTGCCGGGAAACCAACCCACTCAGTAAGATGCGTGTTCACATCTTCGCCCTTCTTAACGAGAAGCGACCCCGGCCAGACTTACTTGAGAAAGCCTAAATTAGTCTTACTCTTTCTGATGGCAGCTCAGGAACGATTTTCAGCCGGGCCATAGTGTCCGCTTTCACCAAACCGGACTCGCTTTTGAACCTGGAAACCTGCTTACTCTTTCCGTCATAGCCTTTAATAGCTTATTCAGTTGGTTATATTTTAATCTTTTTGTCCGGAGGTGTCAAATCTTGAAAATAGCCCTTTCTTATGCGATTTTTACCACCTGATAGGTCTAAAGACTTACTTACTTTATAGACGCTTGTACGTTTTCGTAGCACAAAAAGGGTTATATAATTTAAGTAAAATAAATCACAATTAGCTGCTTGAATAAAATCACAAGAAAACCTTATCAGGAAGAGCAGTTTGAGGAATTTTTGGCGGGGTAAATGAAAGTATTTTTAAAAATTAAAAAATTAAATTTAAATGATCTCCAAAAACCGGTCCTGACTTATATTTTACTATCTGTAGCGGTTGTTTCTCTCTTTATTCTTTTAAGTGCCTGCAGCGAGCGTAAAGCCGCTTACACCGCAATCCCAACCACTACCCTGCCTACCAGGCAGGCTCCGGACAATAATTCTCCGGCCAAAACCGATTATAAAATACAGGCTGAAAACGGCCCGGCTGTCGCCGCCGCCCAGGTAACCACACCGGTTGCCCAGAGCAACCCGGCTACCCAGGACCAGAACCTGGCAAACCAGGCTACCTACAGGCCGGTAATCCACTTTTCGCCGGAAGTGGCCCGGCTGGGCGACAGTATTGAGATTAGCGGCAGCGGCTACCCGGCCAACACCCGGCTCCACATCAAACTTTCCACCGCCGATTTGAGGACGGAAGGGATCTATGCTAATGTGCTGACCGGTGAAATTGGCCGGTTTAAGACTACTCTTAAACTGGGCAGCGCCACTAAAGCCAATGTGCTGACCCCAGGGAGAATAGAGGTCGCCGTAACGACCCTGGATAGCCGGATAGGGGCCAGTGCCCCACTGGCCCTCCAGCCTGCGCTAAATACCGGGCCTGACGAAGCGGGCAAAAACCTGGTCCACGAATTCTTTGCTACCTTCAAGCGGGATACCCAATCCGCCGAAATTTACCTGAATACAAACTTACGCGCCCAGATTGCCCGTGGCAAAACCAGCGTTCCCGACTTGCTGGGCCAACTAAAAACCCCGATAAAAGTAGAAGTAGCCAAAGTAACCGGTACGACCAGCAGCTACCAGGCAACATTGTACTTCATTGATGGGGAACAAAGACTCCTGGAGTTTGAAGTAGCTACCGATGTAAGCGGCGCTCTCAGAATTGCCGCGATACGGATAAAATAGCCTGGGTGAGCCGGGCCCGGTAGGATAGAACTTCCGGACCGGCCCACCCGGCAGGCTAAAAATTAGCCCGGACCGCTTATGCCGTCCGGGCTTTTATTTATATCAACTATGCGAAATAAGTTGTATCCGGGGCAAAGTTGCTTATTACAGGGCCGTAATCTTCGCCCGGACCGCTTTCTATCCGGCAATGGTTTGCCTACCAGCTAATTATTTCCCAGGATAAAGCGGTTGATCGCCTCGATAACCCCTTCGGAAACCTCACCCTGGGTCACATACCCGGCCGTAGCTTTCACCACCGGCCCGGCGTTGGCGACCGCGATACTCAGCCCGGCGGTTTCAAGCATGGGCAGGTCGTTCAAGTTGTCACCGATAGCCATAACCTGTTCAATCGGTATATTGAGCGATTGGGCCAGGGCTTTAAGGGCAATCCCTTTACTGCACTCCGGGTGGACCGCTTCGGTGAAGCGGGCATGCGACCGGGTCACATACAACGAATTGGCGAAAGTTGCCTGGAACTCCTCCACCACTGCCAGGGTCTGCTCTTCTTTAGTCACAATAACCAGCTTGGTCGGGGCTTTTTCCGGCCGGTCAATAAAGTTAAGCAAATTGCCGACTACTTCAGCCGGGACACGTGCCAGGTTGGCATAATAACTGGCCGCTTCGTTCATTTCGGCCACGTAAATATGGTCGTCCACGTAGGCGTTAACGTGCAGGTTGCGCTTCTGGGCCAGCTCGATAAAGGCGCGGGCCTGGTCAAACGGCAGCGACTGGTGAAAAACTGTTTCACCGGTAGTCGAATGGCGGACCATCGCGCCCTGGTAACAAATTAATGGCGCGGCCAGGTTCAACTCACGTGCAAAAATAAGGGCCGAACGGAACATCCGGCCGGTTGCCAGCGTCACAACCACGCCGCGCTCAATGGCCTGGGCAATTGCCTTTTTAGTCGGTTCCGTTATAACCAGGGAGTCGTCAATTAAAGTGCCATCAAGGTCCAGCGCCAGCAATTTATAATCTAATTTAGTCACAACTAAGCTTTCTAATTAAAGTCAATATTATCAGGAAGTAGAACATTATGGGCGAGCGGGCCAGCGGATAAGTGATAGCATCGGAAACTTTACCCGGTTTATGAGGCCGGCACACCATTTTCATTAAAGCCTCTACGTTTAAGGCTCTACGTTAACCGCACACCATTTCGACCAGGATTGTAACACAAAATTAAGCAGGGATTTAGAGGGAATAAATTTCCTTTTTTAGGATGCCAACATACGGTAAGTTCCGGAACAGCTCACGGTAGTCCAGGCCATACCCGACCAGGAAATCATCGGGGGCATCAAACCCGCTGTAGCGGATGGGGAGGTTCAGGGCCAGGCGGTTGGCTTCGCGGTTGAAAAGAGTAGCGATTGCCAGTGAGGCCGGTTGGCGCTGGCGAATCATCCTGGCGATAAAGTTAAGGGTCAGGCCGGTATCTACCATATCTTCGACAATCAAGACATGGCGGCCGGAGACCGGTATATCCAGGTCTTTGGTGATACGGACTACACCAGGCGGGCGCCGTTCGGGAGCCTGGCCGTTTTCCGGTCTGTAGCCGCTGATAGTCATAACATCGGTTTGCAGGGGTAAATCAATCGCCCTTGTGAGGTCAGCCTGGAAGGGCAAAACTCCTTTGAGAATACCAAAGACCACCAGGTCGCGGCCCACCCCGGCATAATCAGCCGTAATCTGGCGGCCTAACTCGCTGACTCTGCTGGCAATATTTTCTTTGGAATAAAGTACTTTTGAAATTAAAGGGGAAAGGGCTGAATAACTCAAGTCGCCCGGCGGCGGCGGCAGAACATTACTCATAACGCCAGACCGCCCGGCGGGGTTACAATTTGCGACGAAACCGCAATCCCAAAACGGGCCAGCAGGCGTTGTAAATCTTTGCGATAAAAGAGCCGGATGTTAATTTCGGGGTACAATTCGCGAAGACGGCGCAGCTTGGCATTCTTGCGGGTGACCAAATTTTGCTTCTGGGTAGTTAATTCGGCGTAGAGGTCGAATTCAGGTAGATAAAAATCCGGGGCGA
This sequence comes from Chloroflexota bacterium, assembly GCA_028287745.1. Lineage (GTDB taxonomy): Bacteria > Chloroflexota > Chloroflexia > Chloroheliales > Chloroheliaceae > 54-19. The sequence goes on along the minus strand of JAQBPB010000032.1, from coordinate 6,062 downwards.
ACATTCGGGCGACAGTGCCATCAGGATGCCAGTCGAGTGGGAATTGGTGAGGTTCATAGAGCCAGCGAACGCGGTAGTAAGTTAGAACTTTAGCAAATTCGGCTTCAACCGGGTGAGCAAAACGGACAAACTGGTAAGGGTTACTACGCCATTTCTTTTTGCGCAATCCCCGTGTCCGGGTTAGACCGCTTATCGGCCGGAATTTAGTTATCCGGGCGGTAAGTTTACCCTCCGCAAGCAGGGCAGTCTGTTCTGGTATGGGTGTTAGCAGGGTGAGGGTCATTCCAACAATCCTCCCCGGCCAATCAGGGTATAATTCAAAGGTATTCTCCCATGTTATGACAAGTTTACCTGTTCCCAGTATACCATTTCAGTTCAAGCATTGCAATAGTTAAGGCCGGTTTCCTTAACATAATAACTTGTGTTGCAATCTTTATACCAGGCTTTTCTAGCCTGAAAATGCCCTTTTTGCGATAATTCTTAACTCACTGACCCTTAAAGGCATAAAAATACCAGGAGCAACTGCTTGCTCCTGGTAAAAAGTCCAACCGGTACCTTTATTCTTTGCCCTGCATCTTGCGAATAATGGCGTCGGCTTCTTCCTGAGTACCAACGGCGGTCGGGTCATTGCGATCCGGCTTCATGTCGTAGGTAACGTACTTACCTTCGATGATAACGTCCTGGATAGCTTTCTCCAGGCGGTCAGCCGCGTCAAATTCGTTCAGGTAGCGCAGCATCATAACGCCCGACAGAATCATACCCAGCGGATTGATGCGGTTCTTACCGGCGTACTTGGGAGCGGAACCGTGGGTCGGTTCGAATACCGCGATGCCATCGCCGATGTTACCACCGGGAGCCATACCCAGACCGCCAATCAGACCGGCGCCCAGGTCGCTCAGAATATCGCCGTAGAGGTTCGGCAGAACCAGCACGTCGTAATCTTCCGGCTTCTGGACAAGCTGCATGCACATGTTGTCCACGATTACGTCATTGAACTCGATTTCAGGATATTCTTTAGCGACATCCTGGGCGACTTCCAGGAACAGTCCATCGGAGAACTTCTGAATATTGGCCTTGTGTACCGCGCTAACCTTGTGGCGGTTGTTGTTCCTGGCATATTCAAAAGCAAATTTTACAATCCGGCGGCTGCCAAACTCGCTGATCGGCTTAATGGTGATACCGCTGTCGGAGCGGATTTTCGCGCCATTCAGTCTTTCGATTTCGGCAATCAGTTCGGCTTGCTCGGGAGTGCCGCGTTTGAATTCGATACCGGCGTAAAGGTCTTCCATATTTTCGCGGACGATTACCAGGTCCACTTTATCGAAGCGGGAGCGAACACCCTGGAATTTTTTGCAGGGGCGCAAGCAGGCGAAAAGTTCCAGTTCCTTGCGGAGCGCAACGTTAACGCTGCGGAAACCTTTTCCGATTGGTGTAGTGATGGGGCCTTTGATGCCAAGTTTGGTCCGGCGGACCGAGTCGAGAGTAGCCTTGGGCAGGACCTCGCCGCTGCGTTCCATTTCATCAATACCGGCGTGTTGAACATCCCAGTTAAACTGAACACCAGTAGCATCTAACACCCGGCGGGTTGCCTCGGCGATTTCCGGGCCGGTACCATCACCGGGAATCAGAGTTACATCATAAGCCATTGAAGCGGCTCCTTTCCTCATCCTTGAGAGGTTACAAATTCATCTCATTTATCAATTCCGGGACAGCCTTATCTTAATTCTAAAAAGCCCGGTCTTACTCACCCTAAGCATAGCACTCAAACCGCAGAGATTCAAATTGCCGTGCCTGATTAAGATAATAGATTCGGCCTATTTGGTCCGAACAACGGATTGGATATTTGCCACAAATCGGCAAACTTCTGGGCCGCTAGCCCCATTTCACGGTCCCGGCGGTGGACCATCACAATCTGGATGCTGACCGGCTCCCAGTTTTCGATTGGGATTTCGACCAGCGCGCCGCTGTGCAAATCGTTTTGAACCGCAAACCGGGGCAAAGCCGCCATGCCGTCGTTCATTTTTACCAGAGCCTTGGTAGTTTCGGTTATCTCGATTGCCATTGAAATGCGCGGCTGGCGGGCCACGTCGCTAATCCGGCTCATAAAGGTGTCAAAAGAACTACCCCAGCGCGCCATAATAAACTGTTCAGAAGCCAGTTCGTCTGGCGAAATAGGCTCCGGGCCGCCATTGTTGCTGCGGGCCAGGCGGTGTTCCGGTGAAGCCACTACAATCATTTCATCGTGAAAGCTGGCAATTGTTTTAATCTGGGGATGAATTACCGGCCCTATGACCACCCCAAGTTGCACCACGTCATCCAACAACATTTCAATAATCCGGGTAGAGGCACCCTGCTGAAGAAAAATTTCAACCGTCGGGTTGATGCGGTGAAATTGGTCCAAGACAGGTGCGATCAAAAAGAGACAGATCGTTTGAATTGCCGCGATAGACAGGCGCCCGGCCGTGCCATCCCGTACATTTCGGACGGCCTGTTCGCCCTCATCCAGCACCGAAAGGGCTCTTTCAGCATACGGCAAAAAGACTTTGCCGCTCTCGGTCAATTCTATTGTCCGGCCTTTGCGCAAGAAAAGGGGGGTTTTCATTTCAATTTCAAGAGTCTGAATCCGGGCTGTCACCGATGGCTGGGTGACATAGAGTGCTTCCGCTGCCCTGGTAAAACTCTTTTCCCGCGCTGCGACAACAAAGGCTCGTAACTGGCCGATTTCCATATTAGTTTTTTTCTCCCTAATGACCCAACTTTTTAACCCTAGGTGCTAATAGCAAGATGCCATACAAGTATAAGTTATTGTAATAGCTGGAGTAGTATTTATCAATAGTAATTATAATAAACATCAGGCCGATTGCAAACTGGCCAAAAGTCCTGGCAAGATTACTTGTGTTTAAGATGGTGGAAACCCAGGAACACCGGTTCCCCTGACCGCGGGCTGGCTGCCGTGACCACACTACGGCGGGTTTAAGCCAGGCTGAAACCATAATAAAAGACTCAGGTTAAATCTTTAGAATTAAGGCTGGAGGTCGGCGGGCCGGAAGATGTTTCGGGAGGACTGTAATCAGTTGAAAAGTCCACCAGGCGGTCAACACGTTCTATATACTCACAGCGCCCGGTCGTTTCATCAATCTGTAAGAAAATACTGTTGAACTGGACCGGCCCGCCTGCTACCTCATACATCGAAGGCATACCGGTTACAAAGCGGGTCAGGGCCGCCTCTAACTTCATACCCAGGCTGCCGTCACGCGGGCCACACATCCCGATATCGGTCACCTTACCTGTGCCGTGCGGCAGAATCCGGGCGTCCAGGGTCGGGACATGGGTGTGGGTGCCGACTACGGCGCTTACCCGGCCGTCCAGGTGCCAGGCCAGGGCATGTTTCTCCCTTATATCTTCGGCGTGAAAGTCAACCAGGATAATATGGGGCTGCTTTTCATCAGCAAAAGTTTCCAGCTCACTTAACAGGTGGTCCAGGGCCGTAAAAGGTGATACGGCGCTGTAGACATTAATCTTAAGCAAGCCCAACACGGATACAACCATTACCCGGGTTTTGCCGATAGTGACCATTAGCCGGTCAGGGCCGGGCGTGTCCGGATTAAAATTGAGCGGCCGGACAATCCGGTCGCTCTGAGCCAGGTATTCGTAAATCTCGGCCTTATCGTAGATATGGTCGCCCAGAGTCAAAATATCGGCTCCGTTTTCTAATAGGTCGACCGCCGAAGAAATGTAAAGGCCCAGCCCGTCCGCGTTTTCAGCGTTGACGATAACCAGGTCAAGTTGATATTCCTGGCGTAACTGTGGAAGTAACCTTTTGACCGCCTGGCGGCCACTGGCACCCACCACATCGCCGGTCATTAAAACATTGATCGTCATGGCTCTTTTCGTGGAACGTAGAACGTCAAACGTTGAACGTGGTGTCGGTATTAAATAAGAAATCTGGCAGTTCTACCGGGACCTTGACCATTGACCCGCGTTTGCTTTCGACATTCCCTGTTGAGCGACTTTACCTATGACAAGCCTAGAAAGCAAACCTTATAAACGTTTCAATAACAACTCCCAGGATGAAACAAACCGGGATAGTAAGAACCCAGGCTTTAAGGATGCCGCCTACAGTCGACCACCGCACGGCGCTAAACCGGTTGCTTGAACCGACCCCCATAATGGAGGAACTTATTACGTGGGTGGTGCTGACCGGGAAACCCAGCCGAGAAGCGGCTTCAATAACCGTCGCGGCGCTGGTTTCGGCCGCGAAACCATGGATCGGTTTCAGGTCAACAATTTTGCTGCCCATAGTCTTGATAATTCGCCAGCCTCCAGAAGCCGTACCGGCCGCCATAGCCGTTGCCGCCAGCAAAATAACCCAGACCGGCACCTGGAAGGTGCTACTGGGACGGCCTTCGTAGGTTAGAATTGCCAGGGTGATAATACCCATAGTCTTTTGAGCATCGTTGCTGCCGTGACTGAAGGCCATAAAAGCCGCTGAAAACAACTGCAACCTTTTAAACCACTTGTTGACAAAATGGGGCGTGGCTTTTATTAGCAGCCAACTTAAGCCGACCATTACAAAGTAACCCAACAAGAACCCGATTATGGGTGAGGCAATCAGACCTGTAAGGACTTTGCCAAACCCGTTGCCCTTGATAACTGCCAGGTTAAAGGCATTACCGGCGAAAGCGGCCCCAATAAGCCCGCCTATCAAAGCGTGACTGCTGCTGCTGGGCAACCCCAGGTACCAGGTTATCAGGTTCCAGATAATGGCGGCTAACAGGGCGGAAAGCACGATTATCTGGCTGCTGTTGGTGGGGTCTACGATATCGGCCCCGACGGTTTTAGCCACCTGGGTACCGGTGAAAGCGCCCACAAAGTTAAAGAAAGCGGCCATTAATACAGCAACCAGCGGTGAAAGAACCCTGGTTGAAACAACGGTTGCAATCGCATTAGCCGTGTCATGAAAGCCGTTGATATAATCAAAAACAACGGCGGTAACAATGATGACGATCAAGAGTACCAGGCCGCTATCCATTCTTCTGAATAACCTCCTCGATAATCTCGGCCACGCGTTCGATTGAGTCAATCGACTCTTCCATCATCTCGTAGATTTCTTTCCACTTGATTACTTCAAGCGGGTTGCTGCCATCCTCGAACAGGCTGGCGAAGGCTTGCTGCCAGAGCGCGTCACCCTGGTTTTCGAGGTCGTGAATGGCGATATACTGCTGCCGGACATCCCGCATGGTCCGCAGGTTTGGCACCAGCGTATTTAGCTTGGCAGCCGCGTCCAGCACTACATTAGCCATTTTTATGGCGTAAGGGGTAGTGTGCTTGACTTTACACAACACCATAGTCGTCCCGGCGGCTTCGATATTATCTACAATGTCATCAATTGCAAAAGCCAGGGTGTGGAGGTCTTCGCGATCAATCGGAGTGATAAAGGTTTTGCTGAGCTGCTGGACCATCTGGTGGTTGATCGTATCAGCCTTTTTTTCGGCATCAACCAAGCGTTGCAGCTTGACTTCTACATCTGTAAAATCGTTAACCAGGTCGCAGAGCAACCGGGCGGCCTCGACCGTCTGCGCGGCCGCCTGTTCGAGAATACTAAAAAATACATCATTCCGGGGATTTAATTTGATCCCAAACATTCAGTTTTCTCCTCAGCCTCAATGTTAAATAACCCGTTGGTAAAACCAAAGCAACCTCATACCCACTTATCACATACAACCTGAACTATTAGAGTTCCCCTCTAACAAACTCATTTTCTTTTAATCTACCCAAAATTGTAGCACACTCCGGGCCAAAGTGGTTAGAAAAAGCCAGGTTGTAATTTCCTGGCTTTTTTACCGGCGAACAAAACCCGCCAAATTCTGCTACTGTCCTTTAATCCGCTGTTCCAGGCTTTCCAGCCGGTCGCGCAATTCCCGGTTTTCGGTCAGGACTTTATCCAGGTCTTCGCGCAACCTGGTTACTTCCAGACCCTGCGAGGAATGCTCTCGGATGGCCTCAATTGCTTCACGGGCCCGGCGAACTTCGCGAGAGTCTTCTTGGAGGTCAATTTTACG